>CAVVGF010000091.1:0-151077 GCA_963747705.1 uncultured Actinomycetes bacterium
ACCCCGACGTCCCCGTCGGTCCCGTTCTTGAAGCCGACCGGCATGGACAGCCCGGAGGCGAGCTGCCGGTGTACCTGGCTCTCGGTGGTGCGCGCCCCGATGGCGCCCCAGGTCACGGTGTCCGCGATGTACTGCGGGGTGATCGGGTCCAGCCACTCGCAGCCCACCGGCAGGCCCAGGCCGGTCACGTCGAGCAGGAAGCGCCGGGCCAGCCGCAGGCCGCGGTGCACGTCGTGGCGGCCGTCCATGCGCGGGTCGTTGATCAGGCCCTTCCAGCCGGTCACCGTGCGCGGCTTCTCGAAGTAGACCCGCATCACGATGAGCAGGTCGCCGGCCAGCGAGTCGCGCAGGGCGGCCAGCTGGCGCGCGTAGTCCAGCCCGGCCACCGGGTCATGCACCGAGCACGGGCCGGCCACCACCAGCAGCCGGTCATCCGCGCCATCCAGCACCGCGCGCACCTCGGCCCGGGACTGCTCGACCAGGCCCGCGGCCGGGCTGCTCAGCGGGAGCTCGTCCAGGAGCGCGGCCGGGGACAGCAGCGGCTCGTAGCCGGCGACCCGGGTGTCGCTGGTGTGCGGCATCATCCCTCCTCCGGAAGTCGCCCCCCATTCTGCCGGACCGGCGTTCACGGCACGAAAACGGCGAGCGGGCGGGCCTGGCCGTCCTGCTCCTCTATGAGCGCGATCAGCGTGCCGTCCGGGCCGAACGCCGCGACCGGGCCCGTGTGCTGGCCCAGCCCGGCCAGCCGCCCGCCGTGCGCCAGCGAGCGCGCCTCCGGCTCGGTCAGCTGCCGGGCCGGGAACGTCGCCGCGGCCGCCGCGGCCAGCGGCAGCACGGGCAGCTCCGCGCTGCCGCTGCTCCAGCTCGTCCAGGGTGTGCGCTTCGCTCAGGTCATACGGGCCGACCCGGGTCCGGCGCAGCATGGTGAGGTAGCCGCCCACCCCCAGCGCCTGGCCCATGTCCCGGGCCAGCGCCCGGATGTAGGTCCCGCTGGAGCAGCGCACGGTCACCTCGGCGTCCAGCCGCTCCCCGGCCGGCCGGACCTCGTGCACGGTGAACGCCCACACGGTGACCGGGCGCGGCGGCAGCTCCGGTGGCGCGCCCTCCCGGGCCAGCTGGTAGGACCGCTTACCGCCCACCTTGATCGCGCTGACGGCGGGCGGCACCTGCTGGATCGGCCCGGTCAGCGCGGCCGCGGCGGCGCGCACCGCGTCGATGCTCAGGCCGGCCGCCGGGGCGCCGGGCACGATCGTGCCCTCCGCGTCGCCGGTGTCGCTGCTGGCGCCCAGCCGCACCGTGGCCTGGTACTCCTTGTCGCTCAGGGTGAGGTGGCCGAGCAGCCGGGTGGCCTTCTCCAGCCCGATGACCAGCACCCCGGTGGCCATCGGGTCCAGCGTGCCGGCGTGCCCGACCCGGCGGGTGCCAGCCAGGCGGCGCACCCGCGCCACCACGTCATGCGAGGTCATCCCGGCCGGCTTATCGACCACCAGTAGCCCGCTTGGGGCCATCAGCTATCCCCGGCCAGCAGCGGGCGGAGCTGGGCCAGCGCTTCTTCCGGGCCGCCCTGGGCGGTGAAGCCGGCCGCGTTCCTGTGGCCGCCGCCGCCCAGCGCGACGCAGGCCCGGCCCACGTCCACCGCGCCCCGTGAGCGGGCGGACACCTGCCACCGCCCGTCGTCGGACTGCTTGAGCACGACCGCGACACAAGCCTCGTCGGTGCGGCGGACTACGTCGATGACCGACTCGACGGCGTCCAGGCTCAGCCCGTGCGCGGCCCGGTCGGCGCAGCTGACCGTGGTCCACACCAGGCCGTGGCCGCCGGCCGCGGCCGGCTCCAGGGTGGCCCGGGCCAGCACTACGGAGAGCAGGCCCAGATAGCTGAACGGGGCCCGGTCCCATAGCTGCTGTGAGACCGCGGCCGGATCGATGCCGGTGCTGAGCAGCCGCGCCGCCACCAGGTGCACGGCTGGGGTGGTGGCGGAGAACTTGAAAGAACCGGTGTCGGTGACCAGCCCGGCGTACAGTCCGAGCGCGATGTCGGCGGTCAGCTCGATGCCGATGTAGTCGATCAGGTCGAGGACCAGGATGGCGGTGGCCGCGGCGGCCGGGTTGACCAGGTGGATGGTGCCGAACCCGGTGTTGGACGCGTGGTGGTCGATGACCACCAGTTCGCCGGCCCGGGCCGCGGGCCCGGCCAGCAGGCCGAGCCGGTCAATGCTGCCCACGTCGAAGGTGATCATCAGCTCCGGGCGGTCCGGGTAGGCCTGCGGCGGGCTGAGCAGGCCGAGGCCGGGCAGGAAGCGGAGGATCTCCGGGACCTCGAACGGCTGGTCCCCGAACGACGCGACGACTCGTTTCCCCCGCAGCGCGTGCGCCAGGGCCAGCATGGAGCCGAGCGCGTCCGCGTCCGGCCGTACGTGGCAGGCCAGGCAGACCTCATCCGCCCCGGCCAGCAGGGACGCCACTTTGGCCTGCGCCGCGGCGAGCTCAGTCACCCGCCGAGTATCCCGCATCCTCCGGCGGTTCGCGGTACGGGTCCGGATCGCCGGCGTGCACCGCGCCCTCACGCACGCTGGCCAGCCGGGCGTCGGCGGCCCGCGCCTGGGCCACCAGGTCTTCCATCCGCTGGGCGCCCTCCGGGAGGGTGTCAAGCACGAACGTGATGGACGGCGTGTGCTTGAGCCCGGTCTGGCGGCCGACCTCGGAGCGGATCACCCCGGTCGCGCTGGCCAGCCCCGCCGCGCTGGCCGCGCGTTCCTCGGCTGACCCGAGCACCGTGTAGAACACGGTGGCCTCGCGGAGGTCCCCGGTGAGCCGGGCCTCGGTCACCGTGACGAAGCCGAGCCGCGGATCCTTGACCCGCCGCTCCAGCATCTCCGCCACGATCTGGGCGATCCGGTCGGCGAGCTTCCGTGCCCGGGCTTGATCCACCATGGCTGGCTCACTCCTCCTCGGTCAGCAGCCGTTGCCGCGCGGACAGCAACTCGATGTCGGGGCGCGCCGCCACCAGGCGCTCGCAGGCCTCGAGCATCTCGACCGCGTGCGCGGCCGTCGAGGACACTACCGCTACCCCGATCTCGGCCCGGCGATGCAGGCCGGTATACCCGGTCTCGGCGACGGAGACGCCCGGATGACGGCGGCGGACCTCGGCAACCACCGAGGCCACCGCCGTCCTCTTCTGCTTCAGCGACCGCACGTCGCCCAGCAGCACATCCAGGGTCAGTGCACCCACAAACATCCGGTTCGGTTAGCTAGCCCGCGCCTACTCCCGTGGCTTCTCGCGCATCTCGAACGTCTCGATGACGTCCTCGATACGGATGTCGTTGTAGCCGACGCCGATACCGCACTCGTAGCCCTCGCGGACCTCGGTCACGTCGTCCTTGAACCGGCGCAGCGAATCCACGCTGAGGTTGTCCGAGATCACCACGCCGTCCCGGATCACCCGTGCCTTGCTGGCACGGTTGATCGTGCCGGAGCGGACCAGGCAGCCGGCCACGTTGCCGACCCGGGGCACCCGGAAGACCTCGCGGACCTCGGCCGTACCGAGCTGGGCCTCCTCGAACTCGGGCTTGAGCATGCCCTTGAGGGCCGCCTCGATCTCCTCGATCGCCTGGTAGATGACCGAGTAGTAGCGGATGTCCACACCCTCGCGCTGGGCCAGCTCGCCGGCCCGGCCAGCCGGGCGGACGTTGAAGCCCACGATCACCGCCTCGGAGGCGATGGCCAGGTTCACGTCGTCCTGGGTGATGGCGCCGACCCCGCGGCCGATGACCCGCAGGCTGACCTCCTCGCCGACATCGATCTTGAGCAGCGCGTCCTCCAGGGCCTCCACCGACCCGGACACGTCGCCCTTGATGATGAGCAGCAGCTCTTCCCGCTCGCCGGACTTGAGCGCGGTCTCCAGGTCCTCCAGGCTGACCCGGGGCCGCCGCTGGGCGAACATGGCGTTGCGCTCCCTGGCCTCCCGGCGCTCGGCGATCTGCCGGGCCACCCGGTCGTCGCTGACCACCAGGAAGCTGTCGCCGGCGTCCGGGACCGCGGTCAGGCCGAGCACCAGCACCGGGCGGGACGGAGGCGCGTCGGGCACCGGCTCGCCGTTCTCGTCGAGCAGCGCACGGACCCGGCCGAACGCCTCGCCCGCCACGATGGAGTCGCCGACGTGCAGCGTGCCGCGCTGCACCAGGACCGTCGCCACCGGGCCGCGGCCGCGGTCCAGGTGCGCCTCGATGGCCACGCCCTGGCCCTGCTGTTCCGGGTTGGCCCGCAGGTCGAGCTCGGCGTCGGCGGTCAGGATGACCGCCTCGAGCAGGTCCTCGATACCGGTGCGGTTACGCGCCGACACGTCCACGAACAGCGTGGTGCCACCGAACTCCTCGGCCACCAGGCCGTACTCGGTGAGCTGGGAGCGCACCCGGGCCGGGTCCGCTCCCTCCTTGTCGATCTTGTTCACCGCCACCACGATCGGCACGCCGGCCGCCTGGGCGTGGTTCAGCGCCTCGGTCGTCTGCGGCTTCACGCCGTCATCCGCCGCGACCACCAGCACGACCAGGTCGGTGGTTTCCGCGCCACGGGCCCGCATCGCGGTAAACGCCTCGTGGCCCGGGGTGTCGATGAACGTGATCTTGCGCTCCTGGCTGTCCACCTCGGTGGTCACCTGGTAGGCGCCGATGTGCTGGGTGATGCCGCCGGCCTCGCGGCCGGCCACGTTGGTGTGCCGGATC
Source organism: uncultured Actinomycetes bacterium (assembly GCA_963747705.1). GTDB lineage: Bacteria > Actinomycetota > Actinomycetes > Streptosporangiales > Streptosporangiaceae > RYN-230. Next base: position 4,721 of record CAVVGF010000091.1, read on the forward strand.
GCGTCGAGCAGCTTGGTCTTGCCGTGGTCAACATGACCCATCACGGTGACCACCGGCGGCCTGGGGGCCAGGGCTTCCTCGCCGCCCTCGTCCTCGCCGAACTCGATGTCGAACGACTCCAGCAGCTCCCGGTCCTCTTCCTCCGGGGAGACCACCTGGACGTTGTAGTTGAGCTCGGCGCCGAGCAGCTGCAGCGTCTCGTCGTTCACCGACTGGGTGGCGGTCACCATCTCGCCCAGGTGGAACAGCACCTGGACCAGCGAGGCCGGGTTCACCCCGATCTTGTCCGCGAAGTCGCTCAGCGAGGCGCCACGGGACAGCCGGATCACCTGGCCGTTGCCGCGCGGGATCTGCACCCCGCCGATGGCCGGCGCCTGCATGTTGTCGAACTCCTGGCGGCGCTGCTTGCGTGACTTACGCCGCTGGGACGGCCGGCCACCGGGACGGCCGAACGCGCCCTGGGTGCCACTGCGGCCGCGGCCACCGCCGCCGCCGGGACGGCCGCCGCCGCCGCCCATGCCGGGACGGGGACCAGCCCCGCCGCCGCCACCGCCGCCGGGACGCGCGCCCACGCCGGGGCCACCACGGCCACCGCCGGGACGGCCCGCGCCACCGCCGCCGCCGCCAGGACCACCGCGGCCGGGACCGCCGCCAGGGCCACCCGGGCCACGGGCGGGCCGCGGCGGCATGCTGCTCGGGCTGGGCCGCGGGCCGCCGGGCCGGGCCATGTCAGCCGGGCTCGGACGGCCAGGACCGCGCGAGCCGGGCGGCCGCGGCGCACCGGGCCGTGGGCCGCCAGGGCCGGACGACGACGGAGCACCCGGGCCGCCCGGGCCAGGCTGGCCGGGCCGCGGTGCGTTGCGCGGCGCGGAGCCCATGCCGGACGCGACCGGGGCGAACGGGTTGTTGCCCGGGCGGGGCCCGGGACGGGGGCCGCGCCGGTCACCAGGCCGGGGCCCGGCTGGCCGCGAACCACCCTGGCCCGAGCCGCCCTGGCCCGAACCACCCTGGCCCGAGCCGCCCTGGCCGGAACCGGGCCGCGGGCCGGCCGCGCGGGCCGGGCACCGGGCCACGCTGCGGCGGCGCGGCCGGGCTGGCCGGCGCTCCGCTGCTGGGCACCGGCGGAACCGGGGCGCGCGGCACCGGGCCAGCCGGTCGCGGGGCCCCAGGCCGTGGGCCCTGGCCGCCGGCCGATGGGCCGGGAGCCGGGGTGTCCGACGGGCTGGCCGCGGGCGGGGCCGCTGCCTGCGCAGCCGCCGCGTTCGGGGCCGGCGCCGACGGCTGTGGCCGGGATGGCCCAGGCCGGGGCGCGGGACGGCCGCCATTGCCGTCTGCGGCCTGGCCGGCCGAGCCGGCCCAGGCTGGGCCTGCGGCCGCCTGCCCTGGGGCTTCGCGGCCTGGCCGCCGAACTCATCTTTAAGTCTGCGAACTACGGGCGCCTCAATCGTGGAGGACGCCGAACGGACGAACTCGCCCATTTCCTGGAGCTTGGCCATCACGGCCTTGCTCTCTACCCCGAACTCCTTTGCGAGTTCGTATACCCGGACCTTCGCCACTGCGCTCCCTCTGTCGGCCCGGCTCCTCCGGGCCATCGTGGCCGATCCGGGGCAGCGCGTGCTCCGGTCGGCCTCAGTTTCGGGTTCTCATCGCCGATTTCTCATCGCGCGCTCATCACAACTGATCCCGCTTTCCCGGCACTGCTGCCGTTCTTTCTGACCTGCCTGTCCGGCCCACTGACGGTGCGCCCTGCCTGGCCAGGTAGTCCGCGAGCCTGCCGGTACCCAGCGGGCGGCCTGCGCAGCGCCCGCGGGAGTACCTTGCGGCGCTGTGCCAGCTCGAAGCATTCCTGGCTGGGGTGCAGATACGCGCCCCGGCCGGGCAGCCGCGCTTGCGGGTCAGGGACGATATCGCCCCCGGCCGCGACCAACCGCAGCAAATCAGACTTAGCCGCACGAGTCTTGCAGCCTACACAGGTGCGAACCGCGGGTGCGGGCCGCACCGGCCCCAAGGACCGTCTGGCCATGGTCTAGGTAAGCTTACCTCGTCGGCGCGTCGGCGACACCGCGCCCAGATCCGGCCGCGCCCGCCGGGCGCTCCGGATCCGCCGCCGAGCCGGGCTCACCGCCGGGGTCGTCGTCGGGGGCCTGCGCCTCAGCCGGGTTGTCCGGCTGGATGTCGATCTTCCATCCGGTCAGCCGGGCGGCCAGCCGGGCGTTCTGCCCCTCTTTGCCGATGGCCAGCGACAGCTGGTAGTCGGGCACGATCACCTGGGCGATCCGGGCCTGCGGATCCACCACGTTGACCCGCAGCACCCGGGCCGGGGACAGCGCGTTCGCCACGAACTGCGCCGATTCTTCGGAGAAGTCAACGATGTCGATCTTCTCGCCGTGCAGCTCGGTCATCACGTTCCGCACCCGGCTGCCCATCGGCCCGATGCAGGCGCCCTTGGCGTTCACCCCGGGCTGGTTCGAGCTGACCGCGATCTTGGTCCGGTGGCCGGCCTCACGGGCGATGGCCACGATGTCCACCGCGCCCGAGGCGATCTCCGGCACTTCCAGGGCGAACAGCTTCTTCACCAGGTTGGGATGGGTGCGGGACAGGGTGATCGACGGGCCGCGGTAGCCCTTGTGCACGCGCAGCACATAGCAGCGCAGCCGTTCGCCATGCGCGTAACGCTCACCCGGCACCTGCTCGGTCGGCGGCAGGATCGCCTCGATCTTGCCCAGGTCGACGAGCACCGCCTTGGGATCCTTGCCCTGCTGGATCACCCCGGCCACGATGTCGCCCTCCCGGCCGGCGTACTCACCGAAGGTGAGCTCATCCTCGGCGTCGCGCAGCCGCTGCAGGATCACCTGGCGGGCGGTGGTCGCGGCGATTCGGCCAAAACCGTCCGGCGTGTCGTCGTACTCACGGGCCGGGGTGCCTTCCGGGGCGGGCTCGGTGGCCCACACCGTGACGTGCCCGGTCCGCCGGTCGATCTCCACCCGGGCGGTGGGGGCGGCGCCCTCCGTGCGGTGGTAGGCGACCAGCAGCGCATCCTCGATGGCCTTGATAGCCAGGTCCATCGAGATGTCCTTCTCGCTCTCCAGGCTGCGCAGGACGCTCAAATCAATGTCCATCTGGCTCCCCCTCGACCACGGGCCCGGCCGCCGCACCTGGGCCGGCCGAACCGCCGAACTCCACCTGCACCTGGCCAGCACCCAGTTCCCGGTAGCCGAAGTCGTGCGGCTTGCCGTGAACGTCCAGGGTCACACCGTCCGCCCCGGCGTCGAGGACACGGCCGGTCACGGTGCCCAGGCCGCCGGCTGTCACCGGGACCCGGACCAGCCGGCCCCGTGCGCGCCGCCAGTGCCGTGGCTCGGTGAGCGGCCGGTCCACCCCGGGCGAGCTCACCTCCAGCGTGTACGCGTCCTCACCCATCACGCCTGAGCTGTCCAGTTCCGCCGACAGCGACCGGCTGAGCAGCGCGATGTCGTCCAGGCTGGGCCCGCCGTCGGAATCCACCACGATGCGCAGCAGGCGGCGCCGGCCAGCCGCGGCAACCCGGACCGACTCCAGGTCGAGGCCAGCCGCGCTGACCACCGGGCTGAGCACCCGGGTAAGCCGCCCGGTGTCAGCCGGACGTGACGGTACGTGACGGGTATCACCACGCATCACGACCTCCTCGTCCGCCACCTGTGCTGTTGTCTGGCGTGATCTAGCCTAACCGGCCCGGGCAGGCGACTTGGCCGGTCCGCTGCCCAGCCTGAGCCGAGGTGGCCCTACGCTCAGCGGGGTGTGGGCGGATCTGAGGCGGCGCAGCGTGCTGGCCGCAGCCGGGGCGGCGGTGTCGTTGCTGGCGGCCGGGTGCAAGGGTGTGGGCGGGCTCGGCACGCGGCCGCAGCCCCGGCCGGACGTGGCCGTGCTGCGCGCCGCGATCGGCACCGAGCAGGCGCTGATCGCGCGGTACCGGTCGGCGCTGGCCGCGTCGCCGGGCCTGAAAGCGACCCTGGATCCGGTGCTTGACCAGCATCTGGCCCACCTGGCCGCGCTGCGCTCACGGCTCATCGGCGCGACCGCCACGCCGCATCCGGAGGCGTCCGCCGCGGCCGGTCAGGCCGGCACGCTCGGCGCGCTGGCCGCCGCGGAACAGGCCGCGGCGGCCGCGCTGGTCAGCCGGCTGGCCACGGCCAGCCCGTCGCTGGCCCAGCTGCTGGCCAGCATCTCGGCCTCGGAGGCCAGCCACGCCGCGCTGCTGCGGATGCACCGGAGCACGCCATGAGCGGGCCGGCCGACATCGATCGCAGCGCGCTGCAGGCCGTGCTGGCCGCGGTGGACGCGGCCAGCTACGGCTACGGCGTGGCCGGTGCGCACCTGCCCGCGGCGGCCCGGGCGGCGGCCCAGCGGGACTGGGCCGAGCTGCAGGTCGCACGGGACGGCCTGGTGTCCATGCTGGCGTCCCGCGGCGCCCCGGCGCCGGCCGCACGGGACGCCTACCAGCTGCCGTTCCCGGTGCACAGCCCGGCCACGGCGGTCTCGCTGGCCGGGTACCTGCAGAACCGGCTGGCCGGCGCGTACCTCGGCCTGGTCGCGCTGGACGACCCCACGCTGCGGGCCTGGGGGGCACGGCAGGCGCAGGCGTGCGCGGTGCGCGCCACCGGCTGGCTGGGCCGGACGGTGGCCTTCCCCGGGCTCAGTACGCGGGCGGCCGGCCGCTAGCCGTGGTGCGGGGCGGCCAGCACGTGCCCGATCCGGGCCGCCGCCTGGCCCAGGTCGCTGGCGGCCGCGATCCGCTCAGCCCAGGACCACCAGAACCACCAGCTGCCGTCTTCGCAGCACCCGGCGTAAACGTCCTCGGCCAGCGCCGGGGCGGCCGGGTTGACCACACGCAGGCTCGGCACCCGGCCGGCCGGGGTGACCAGGTTCGCGGTCAGGCCGTACCCCTCCAGTGCGGGGCCGAGCTGGTCGAGCAGGTCGGCGCAGGCCTCGGGGCGGGACAGGGTGCGGGCCCGCTGGGCGCCCATCACCATCTAGATCACCTCTAGTAATCGGACGATAGCTTAGAGTTTCGAGTCCAGGATGGCGCTTGCGATTGCGGTTTGCAACATGCATTCAGTATTTCGCACGTACAGTTGCGCAGTGATCGCAACCACGGAACGGGGGAACACCAACGTCCACCCAGCAGAGCCCCACCGTGCGGCGCCGCAGGCTGGCGCTGGAACTGCGCAGGTTCCGTGAAGCGGCGCGGATGACCTGCGAGGACGTTGCCGAGCACCTGGAGTGCTCGACCTCCAAGATCAGCCGGATCGAGACCGGGCGGGTGCGGGTGTCACCCCGGGACGTCCGGGACATGCTCGACCTCTACCGCGTGCCTGAGCCACAACGGGACAGCCTGGTCCAGCTGGCCCGGGAGTCGCGGCAGAAGGGCTGGTGGCATGCGTACAGCGACGCGATCGAGCCGCGGTTCGCCACCTACATCGGGCTGGAGAGCGCGGCCTCGGAGATCCGGATCTACGAGGTCACCCTCATTCCCGGGCTGCTGCAGACCGAGGACTACGCGCGGGCGGTGATCGCCGCCGGGGCGGTGGACGGCAGCCCGGAGGCGGTGGAGCGCAACGTGGCCTTCCGTATGGCCCGCCAGCCCGCGCTGACCAGTGCGGACCCGCCGCAGCTGTGGGCCGTCCTCGACGAGGCCGCGCTGCGCCGGCAGGTAGGCGGGCCGGGGCTGATGCGCCTGCAGCTCGACCATCTGCTCGACCTGAGCCGGCTGCCGAACGTGGCCATCCAGGTGCTGCCGTTCGGCGCGGGCGCGCACCCGGCCATGGGGCGGCCGTTCGTCATCCTGGCCTTCCCGGAGCGGGCCGACCCGGACGTGGTGTACCTGGAGGACCTGACCAGCGCGCTGTACGTGGAGAACGTGGACGAGGTGGACCGGTACAACGTGTTCTTCAACCACCTGCGGGCCACCGCGCTGTCCTTCGAGGAGTCCGCCACGCTGATCACATCGGTGCTGAAAGAGCTGTAGCCGGCGAGCAGAGGCCCGGAGGCAGCGGCTCGGTGTGCAGCACCGTGAGCCGGGACACCGCGCGGGTCAGCGCGACGTAGAGCCGGTGCAGGCCGCGCGACTCGGCCGCCACGATGCGGGCCGGCTCGACGACGATGACGTGGTCGAACTCCAGGCCCTTGGCCAGCGTGACCGGGACCAGCAGCAGCCCGGTGCCGGGATCCGGATGCTGCCCGTCCAGCACGCGATGCGCCAGCCGGGCCGCGCCGAGCAGCCCGGACAGCGCGCCGACCTGGTCATCGGCGGCGATCACCGCGGTGGACCCCGGGGCCTGCCCGGCGGCCGCGCAGGCGGTGGCCAGCGCGCCGGGCAGGGCCTGGCCGGTGACCGGCAGCACGGTCAGCGCGGCCGGGTCCTGGCGCAGCGAGCTGGCCGGGGCCAGGCCCGGGGCCAGCGCGCCGAGCAGCTGGTTGGCGTAGTCGAGGATCTGCCGCGGCACCCGGTAACCGGTGCGCAGCTCGCGCAGGTCCGCGCCGGCCTTGCCCAGGTCCCCGAGCAGCGTGGGCCAGCTGCTGGTGGCGGCGGGCGCGGTGCCCTGGGCCAGGTCGCCGAGCACGGTGGCCGAGCCGGTGGCGCAGCGCCGCCCGACCGCCCGGCATTCCATCGGCGACAGGTCCTGCGCCTCGTCCAGCACCACGTGGGACAGGCTGGGGGTGCGCTCGATGAGGTCGCCGGCCTCGTCCACCAGCACCGCGTCGGCCAGCGTCCACGGCGCGCTGGCCGGGCCGCGCGGCACGCGGCGCCAGGCGATCAGGTCCTGCTCGGCCTGGTCCAGCAGCCCGCCGGCCGCCGCGGCCAGCAGCGCCGGGTCGGACAGCAGCCGGAACACCAGCTTCACCGGGTCGGCCTTGGGCCAGATGGAGTCCACCGCGGAGCGCACCGGCCGGCTCCGCCGGACCGCGTCGTGCGTCCGGTCGTCGCAGGTCTCCCCGGCCGCTTCCATCCGGGTCAGGATCACGTGGGCGATCCGGTGGCCGAGCATGTCCCGGCCGGCCGCGTAGCGGACGCCACGGTCGCGCAGCTCGGCCACCAGGTCGCCGAGCTCGGCGGCGGGCACCCGCCAGCGCCGTGACCCCCGGGCCAGCAGCAAGGGCTCGGCCGGCGTGCGCAGGCCGGCCCACAGCGCCCGGCGCAGCACCTCGGCCAGCCGGGTATCCCCCTTGACCTGGGCCGCCGCGGCCGAGTCGGCCGCACGAACCGGCACCTGGGCCAGCAGGTCGGCCAGCGTGGTCTGGCTGACGCTGCGTTCGCCCAGCGCGGGCAGCACGTCGCGGATGTAGGACAGGAAGGCCCGGTTCGGCCCGATGACCAGCACGCCGCCCCGGGTCATCTTGCCCGGATAGGCGTACAGCAGGTAGGCCACCCGGTGCAGGCCGACCGCGGTCTTGCCGGTGCCCGGCGCGCCCTGCACGCACAGCGTCTGGTCCGCGTCCGCCCGGACGATGTCGTCCTGGTCGGGCTGGATGGTGGCCACGATGTCGCGCATCGGCCCGGACCGGGGCCGCTCGATCTCGTCGATGAGGATCTGGCTCACCCCGGGCCCCGCGGCGGCCGGGCGCGGGCCGGTAAACGTCTCGTCCTCGTGCGCGGTGAGCTGCCCGCCGGCGAAGCCGAACCGGCGGCGCAGCGCCAGGCCCATCGGCTCGGCCGGGCTGGCCCGGTAGAACGCCCGGGAGACCGGGGCCCGCCAGTCCACCACGACCGGCGGCCGGCCGGGTCGTGCACGTGCCGCCGGCCGACGTGGAACCGGTCCCCGGCGTACTCACCGCCGGCGTAGTCGAGGCGGCCGAAGAACAGCGGCGTGTCCGGCAGGTCGCTGAGCGCCTCGGCCCGCCGGTACAGGTCGGCCTTGAGGTACTGCTCGGATACCCGGTCGCCGCTCAGCGCGCGGAGCGAGAGCACGTCCTCGCGCATCAGCCGGAGGAACTCCCTGGCCTCGGCCAGGTGCTCCCGCTCGGCGGCCAATACCGGGTCTAGGTCAGTGGTTTCGGCTGGCAACGGGTCCTGCTGCGTCCCGCTGGCCGAGGGCATGGCGCATCACCTCGATGGTGTATGGGATAGGCACAAGAGCCAAGAGCCTACCTAACGCCCTAAGCCTGGTCACCTGGATTTCCCGGGCGCGCGGTGGCCGCCGGGCCGGAGGACGCGGTGGCGCCGGCCCGGGTGTCGAAGCGCCGGGGCATCAGCAGCCGCACGGCGCCGATGGTCAGCGCGGCCACCACGGTCAGCGCGGCGTACACGTGGTTGGTGGCCGTGGCGATGGCCGCCTTCAGGTAGCTGTCTGCGGCCGCGCCGAGCTGCCCGGGCTGGGCCAGGGCCGAGGAGATGCCGCTGACCTGGCCGGGCAGCCGGGTGTGCAGCGCGGCGGGCGCGTGGTGCAGCCGGCTGGCCAGCGTGGTGTTGAAGATGGCGCCGAAGATGGCCGCGCCCAGGCTCTGCCCCAGGTACCGGCAGAACATTACCGTCCCGGTGACCACGCCCCGCTCACCCCAGCCGACCGTGGACTGCGGGCCGACGACCGAGGCCACCGAGAGCAGGCCCAGGCCGCCGCCGAGCAGGAACGTCTCGGCCACCGGCTGCCACAGCGGCGCCGGGTCCGGCGCCAGCACGAACGCGGCCACCGCGACCAGGCAGATGGACGCGCCGGTGAGCTGGGTGGCGCGGAACCCGGCGCGCAGGAACAGCCTGGCCGACAGGGCCGAGGCGATGGGCCAGCCGATGCTCATCGTGCCCAGCACCGCGCCGGCCGCGATCGCGCCCAGGCCGAGCACGGTCTGGCCGTAGGTGGGCAGGAACGTGGTCGGGCCGATGACCAGCAGACCGAGGCCCAGCGCGGCCAGCGCCGAGCCGCTCAGCACCCGGCGGCGCCAGAACCACGGCGGCATGATGGGCTCCGCAGCACGCCGCTCGGCCAGCACCGCGGCCGCGGCTGCGGCCGCCGCGACCGCGAACACGGCGACGCCCGGCCCGGACCACCAGGGCCAGGCCACCCCGCCCTGGATCAGGCCGAAGATGAGCGCGCCCGCGGCCACGAAGATGGCCGCGGCACCGGCCACGTCGATCCGGTGCCGGGTCCGGTGCACGTTCTCGTGCAGGTAGCGGGCCAGCAGCGCGACGGCGGCCGCGCCGACCGGCAGGTTGATCAGGAAGATCCACCGCCACGACGCGTACTGGGCCAGGCTGCCGCCCAGCACCGGGCCGATCACCGCGGAGATCCCCCACACGCTGGACAGCCAGCCCTGCACCCGCCCCCGCTCGGCCAGGTCGTACAGGTCGCCGGCCAGCGTGTTCACGGTGGCCTGCACCCCGCCGGCGCCGATGCCCTGCACGGCGCGGAACGCGATCAGGCTGACCATGCTCCAGGACGACGCGCAGAGCGCCGAGCCGGCCAGGAAGATGATCGTGCCGATGATCAGCACCGGCTTGCGGCCCCACTGGTCGGCCAGCCGGCCCTGCAGCGGGATGGTCACTGTCTGGGTCAGCAGGTAGCTGGAGAACACCCAGCTGAACAGCGAGAACCCGCCGATGTCCCGTACCACCTGGGGGATCGCGGTGGCCACGATGGTGTTGTCCATGGCGGCCAGGGCCATCGCGGTCATCAGCGCGATAAGTACCGGGCCACGACGGGCGGGAGCGGATGGTAGTCAGCGGCTGGTCCGGCCCCGCCGGGCCAGCGCGTCCGCGCTCACCGCCGCCATCAGCACCAGGGCGAAGATCAGGTCCTGGGCCGCCGCGCTCATCCCGAGCAGGTAGATGCCGTTGTAGATGGCGGCGATGACGAGGCCGCCGAGCACCCCGTCCAGTGGCTTGCCCCGGCCGCCGAACAGGCTGGTCCCACCGATCACCGCGGCGGCCACCGCGTACAGCACCAGGGTGGCGCCGTCGAAGCTGGAGGACACCGAGCGCAGTTCGGCGGCGTAGATGATGCCGGCCACCCCGGCGGTCAGCCCGGCCAGGGCGAACGCCACCGTCCTGATCCGGGCGATGCTGACCCCGGCCCGCCTGGCCGCCTCCGCATTGCTGCCGATCGCGTGCACGTCCCGTCCGAACCGGGTCCGGTTCAGCAGGAACGACCAGGTGACCAGCACGCCCAGCACGATCAGGATGACCCACGGCACGCCGCGGACCGGGCTGAGCACGCCGCGGTTGATGCTGCACACGGTGACCACCGCGACGCCCGCGACCGCGGCCACGCCGATCTTGGCCACGGTCAGGCTGACCGGCGGGCCGGTCGGCCCGCCGCGGCGGCGCTCGGCGTCGCGGCGGATGGTCAGCGCGGCGAACAGGCCGACGAAGACCACCATGAGCAGCCAGCGGCCACCGGGGTGAGGTAGCCGTTGGCCAGGTCGTTGACGACGTTATTCGGAATCGGCAGCGTGCCGCCGGAGCCGAGGATCCACAGCAGCATGCCCTCGCAGGCGAGCAGGCCGGCCAGCGTGACCACGAACGACGGCAGCCGGAGGCGGGAGATCAGCGTGCCCTGCAGCGCGCCGATGGCGGTGGTCACGGCCAGCGCCGCCGCGATGGCCGCCCACCAGGGCCAGTCCCGCGGCCCGGCCAGCAGTTCCGCGGCCACCACGCCGCCCAGGCCGGACACGAAGCCGATGGACAGGTCGATGTCGCCGAGCAGCAGCGCGAACACCTCGCCCATGCCGAGCAGCATGAACACGGCCCCCTGGACGAGCAGGTTGGTCAGGTTCACCGGGGACAGGAAGTGGCCGTTCAGCGACTGGAAGATGGCCCCGATCACGGCCAGGCCGATGATCACGGACAGCGCGCCACTCTCGCCCGGGGCCAGGTAGGCGCGGAAGTTGCGCCGGGAGATGGCCTGCTCGCGGGTGACCTCTATTTGGGTCACTGCCGGATCCCGGCGCGGCGGCAGGCGGCCCGCAGCGCGCCCGCGCACAACTGGGACACCTGCACGAAGCCGTCCCTGACCACGGTGGCCGCCATGTTGCTGGTGGTCACCCAGACCGGCTTGAGCAGCACGGACGGCACCTCGACATGATCTTGCGGGTCGTAGGTCCTGGTGTTGACCAGGCTGCGGGGCGGGGTCAACCCGGCCCGCAGGTACAGCGCCAGCGCCGCGGCCGCCTGTGCCTCGGTGTAGATCGGCTTGTACACCGTGCCGCACTGGTACCCGGCCAGGATGTTCTGCAGGCCGGACGGGGTGGCGTCCTGCCCGGTGGTCGGGAACGTGCGCGGCGGGGTGTTCAGCGTCTTGAGGTAGGAGATGACCGCGCTGGCGGTGTCGTCGTTCGGGGTGAGCACGGCAGTGATCTTGTTGTTCGCGGTGTACTGCTCCTCGAACGTGGTCTGCGCGCTGGTCGGGTCCCAGGACCCGGGCGGCTGCCCGGCGCTGACGTACCGGCCCGAGCTGAAGTCGGGCCGCAGCACCGTGTCGTAGCCCTGGGCGAACAAAGTGGCGTTGTTGTCCGTGGGCGCGCCGCGCATCACCAGGATGTCCGGCTTGCGCACGTGCCAGGCCCGGATGCAGGAGATGAGCCCACGGGCCATCAGCGCGCCCACCGCGACGTTGTCGAAGCTGACGTAGTAGGCCCGGGTGCCGCCCAGCGTCATCCGGTCGTAGTCGATGACCTTGACGCCCAGCGAGGCCGCCGCGGACTCGATGGACGCGCCCACCCCGGAGTCGATCGGGTCCAGCAGCAGCACGGTGGCGCCCTGGGTCATGTCCGACTGGGCCTGGGCCTGCTCGGTGGCGTCGCTGCCCTGCGCGTTGGTGATGATGAACTGGCTGCGGCTCAGCCCGGCCGCCTGCAGCGCGCGGGCCAGGTAGGGCGCGTCGAACTCGGTGTAACGGGGCGAGGTGGTGGTGTCCGGCAGCAGCACCCCGATCTTGCCGGTGCCGATCCGGCTCAGCCCGGCCAGCTTGCGCATCACCGAGAATTCGTTGGTGAACGACGCGGCGGACACGGCCGGGATCACCGAGCCGAGCGCGGCCGCGGACCGGGACTGCACGGGCTTGCTGCACGCGGTCAGCCCGGCCGCCGCCGCGATCGCGGCCAGCAGCCCCGATGCGAGACGGCCCGATGCGAAACGACGGGGGGCGGTCATGCCGTGGCGAACCGGTAGCCCGACCGTGGCTCGGTGATGAACAGCGGCTCCTCCCCGGCCTTCTCCAGCTTGGCCCGCAGCCGCCCGACATAGACCCGGGTGTACTCGGTCTGCGTCTCGTAGCCCGGGCCCCACACCCGGCGCAGCAGCGTGGCGTGCGTGAGCAGCTCACCCGGGCTGATCGCGAACTGGCGCAGCAGCGCGAACTCGGTGGGGGTCAGGTGCACCAGGGTGCCGTCCTTGGTGACCCGGCGGCGCTCCAGGTCGATCTCCACGTCGCCGATCCGCACCACGCTCGGCTCGGGGCGGCCGTCCGGCGACGGCTTGCTGCGGCGCAGCGTCGCGTTGATACGGGCCAGCAGCTCCTCGATGCCGAACGGCTTGGTCATGTAGTCGTCGGCGCCGAGGTTGAGCGCGCGCACCTTGTCCGTCTCGGCGCGCCGCGCGGACAGCACGATGATGCCCACCCCGGACTGCTCGCGGATCTCGCGGCACAGTTCGAACCCGTCCCGGCCGGGCAGCATCAGGTCGAGCAGCACCACATCGAGCGTCCGCTCGGCCATGATCTCGCCGACCCCGGCGCCGTCCTTGGACACGATCACGTCATGGCCGCGGGCGGACAGGTTGGACCGGACCAGGTCAACGATGTTCTGGTCGTCCTCCACGATCAGCACGGCCGTCTTGTCAGCCACCACGGTGTTCCTCCGGTTCCTCCACCACGCTCCAGGATGCCCCGGCTGGCTCGGCCGCGGGCCCGGGCGGCGGGTCGGCCGGCAGCGAGACCAGGAACGAGGCCCCAGGCTGGGCGGGCGCCGCGACCAGGGTGCCGCCATGGGCCTCGACGATGCCGCGGGCGATCGGCAGGCCGAGCCCGGTGCCCGCAACGTCGGTGGTGCCGCGCACTCGCGGCTCGAAGATCTTCTCGGCCAGGCCCGGCGGGATGCCCGGGCCGTAGTCCCGGATCTCGACCTCGGCCCACCCCGGCGCGCCCGCCCGCACCGTCACGTCCGTGCCGCGGGGTGAGCCGCCGTGACTGGCCGCGTTCTCCAGCAGGTTCACGAAGACCTGCTCCAGCCGGTCGTGGTCGGCCCAGACCGGCTCCACGCTGGTCTCCAGGTGGATCCGGGCCGACCGCTTGCCGGACAGGCAGTTCGCCGCCGCCCCGGCGACCAGCGGCAGCTCACACCAGTCGCGCTGCAGCCGCAGCACGCCCGACTCGATCGCGGTCGAGTCGAGCAGGTCGCCGACCAGGCGCTCCATCCGGGCCGACTCGGCCGCGATCGAGCCCAGGAAGCGCCGGGTGGACTCGGCGTTCCAGGTCAGGTCGGGCTGGCACAGCGTCGAGGCATAGCCGTGGATCGCGGTCAGCGGGGTGCGCAGCTCATGGCTGAGCGAGGAGAGCATCTCCCGCTGGATGCTCTGCGACCGGCGCAGCGCCGCCGCCTCGCGCTGTGCCGTCTCCAGCGACTCCCGCTCCAGGGCCAGGGCCAGCGACCGGCTCGCGTCGTCGAGCAGTTCCAGGGCGTCCGCGGTGACCGCCTTGCCCGGGCGCCAGCACGCGACCAGGGCGCCGCGCTGGCCGGGCAGCCGCAGCGAGCGGGCGGCCAGCCCGGGCTCGATCAGCCGGGCCGGCACGTCACCGTCGGCGCCGAGAACCGCGCCCGCCGCGTCGTGCAGCCGGGGCAGCACCTCGGCGGTGAGCCCCGGGGCACCGGCCGCGGGCCGGCTCTCCTCGGCCGGCCGGTGCGCGATGCACCGGCACTCCAGGTCCGTACCGTCGGTCCCGATCACCGCCGCGCTGTCCGCGCCCAGCCCGGCCAGCAGCGCCAGCAGGGAGATCTCCAGGCCGCCCTGCACCCGCTCCCGGCAGGCCAGCGTCTCCAGCAGCCCGCGCAGCGACTCGAGCACCCGGTTGCGCCGTGATACCTCGGTGAGCAGCCGTTCCCGCTCGATCGCCGACGCCGCGTAGCTGAGGTAGATGGTGGCCAGCTCCAGCCGCTCCGGGGCTGGGTTGCCGGGCGAGGCCGCGTATCCGGAGACCGTGCCGAGCACCCCGTTGCTGCCCACGATGGGCGCCGCCCAGGCGCTCCGGATGCCGGCCGCGGCCGCCGCGGCCGTGCCGGCCTGCCAGGCCGACCGGGCCTGCAGGTCATCCACCACGACCACCGCGCCCTCGGCCGCGGCCCGCCCGGCCGGGCCGCCGTCCGGGCCGACCGGCAGCGCCGCGTTCACCGTCAGCAGCTCGGTGGGCAGCCCGGTGGCCGCCATCCGGCGCAGCACCGACTGCTCGCCGCTGGTCTCCAGCAGGTGCACGCACAGCATGTCCTGGTCCAGCGCGCCGGCCATGGCCGAGACGATCAGCGGCAGCGAGGCGGCCGGCTCGGCTTCGGACAGCTGATCGGCCAGGCTCTGCAGCCGCCGGATCTGCCGGCTGGCGATGGAGTCCGCCTCCACGCCCGACATCAGCGCGACGATGTCGCTGCGCTGCACCTCGACCGTGGAGACATCGGCCACCACGCGGCCGTCGCGCAGCACGATGATCCGGTCGGCCAGCGCGAACACCTGCTCCAGGTCGTGCGAGGCGAGCAGCACGCTCGCGCCCGCCTCGCGGGTCTCCCGCAGTATCGTCTCGACCAGCGCGGTCTCGGCCACGCCGAGCGAAGCGGTCGGCTCGTCCATGACCAGCAGCCGCGGCGGGGTGAGCAGCGCCCGGGCCAGCGCGACCAGCTGCCGCTGCCCACGGGACAGCACCCGCAGCGGCACATCCAGGTGCAGGTCGTGCGCGCCGACCCGGCGCAGCACCGCGGCCGCCTCGTCCCGCATCGCGCCCTCGGACACCACCCAGCGGCCGGGCAGGCCGAGGAAGATGTTGGCCACCGCGTCGAGGTCGTCGCACAGGCCGTGTTCCTGCCACACGGTCTCCACGCCCGCCCGGCGCACCTGGGCGGGCCGGGCCGGCATCGGCCGCCCAGCGAACAGGACCTCGCCCGCGTCGGCGTCGAGCACGCCGGCGATGGTGCCGATCAGCGTCAACTTGCCGGCCCCGTTGCCGCCCGCCACCGCGACGATCTCACCGTGACCGACCTGCAGGCTGACCTCACGCAGCACGGTGAGCGGACCATACGTCTTGGTCAGCTTGCGGACGTCGAGCAGCGCGGTGCCGCGGGGGGGCTCCGCTGTTCGGCCGGACCAGCTCACCAGCGTCTCCGTCACTGCCCTGAATGCCGGGATTACTGCGGCGTAGCCTAACCGCGCTGGCTGGCCTCAGCCAGAGCTGACCGTGACTGGGCTCAGGCCGGGGTGACCACGTACTGCCGGAGGCACAGGTCGTGGAAGGTCACCGGGCCGCGCGGGCCAGGCACGTGGTCCACGTTGATCCCGGTCTCCGGGACGCCGCGCAGCTTGAAGCCGTCCAGCAGCCGGGTGCTGGCGTTCCAGAACGCGCCGGTCCCCCGGTACGCGGCCAGGAACTCGGCCGCGGCGGCCGGTTCGGTGGTGACGATGCTGGCGGCCAGCCCGGAAGTGCACGCGTTGGCGATCTCGCGGCCGCCGCCGGGCCGTCCGCCGGGGCGATGGTCACGGTGGCCTCGTGCCCGGTGTCCAGGGCCCACTCGTGGCCCGAGCGGGTGGGCGTGCGGCGGCAGCGGCGGGGTCACGCCCGGCCGCGGACCGCGTCCAGCGCGCCGGGCAGCCGCTGCGTCCCACACGCCGGCGCAGATCAGCAGCAGGTTCAGCCGGTTGCACACGCCCAGCCGGTCCAGGCTCGCGGCTGACCAGCTCGGCGGCCAGCGCGGGGTCGGCCGCCCGGTCCAGGTAGAGCACGCCGCCGCCGTCGGCATGGGCCAGCGTGCGCACCCCGCAGCGGCGGCCGCGGCGGCCAGGTTGCGCGTGGTCTCCCCGCTGCCGCGCAGGATGACCAGCGGGATCAGCTCAGGCTGGCGGACCAGCTCGACCGCGGCCTCCCGGTCCGCCGACCGGACCAGCTGCACCGTGCCGGGGTCGAGCCCGGCGGCGGCCAGCGCGGGCGCGATCACCTCGTCGGCCAGCGCGGTGGCCGACCGCAGCGCCGCGCCCCCGGTGCGCAGCACCCCGGCGTTGCGCGACTTGAGCAGCTGCGAGGCGATGTCGATGGTCACGTTGGGCCGGGCCTCGAAGTTCGCGCCGATCACGCCGACCGGAACCCGGCGCTCGGTCAGCCGCAGCCCGCCGGGCAGCTCGCGCACCGGGTGGCTGTCCGCCGGGAACGGCGCCTCGGCCAGCAGATCGAGCTGCCGGGCCATGTCCAGGATCCGGGCCGGGTCGAGGCGCAGCCGGTCCAGCAGCCCACGGCCCAGCCCGGCCTCGCCCCCTCGGCCAGGTCGGACGCGTTGGCCGCGAGCACCGGCTCGGCGCGCTCGGTGAGCAGCTCGGCCATCCCGCAGCGTGGCGTCGATGACGGCGTCCGGGGCGGCGGCGAGGCCGCAGCGGCCGACGGCGGCCGCCGCCTCGCCGCAGGCGAGCACGGCTTTCTGTACGTCAGACACGACCCCGAGCCTACCTAACCCCAGGCCCAGTGGAAGCCGACCACCGAGCGCTCCAGCGAGCGCAGGTACCGGTGCACCGAATGCTGGGTATCCGGGATGACCAGTTCCTGGTCCAGCACCCGCCTTCCATCCCGTCCCACATCGCCCACCAGACCGCGGCGGGCAGCTGATCGGCGTGGAACTCGATCCGCATGTCGAAGTTGTCCAGCGTGGCCATGACCGCGCGGCGGTACTGTCGCTCGTCGGGACCGGCCGGGTCCTCGCCGTACTCGTAGCAGGTCCAGTACTCCAGGGTCAGCGTCTCGCCCAGGCTGAGCGTGCGGGTCAGCGGGATATCGGTGGCATAAAGCAGGTCACCGATCTGGCGGAACGGCCCGGGCGGCCCGGCGCAGCCCTGGCCGAGTTCCAGGCTTACCGCGTTGGTGTCATACAGATAGGGAATGGTGTCCAGGCCGTCCACAATGGCCTCGACCACTTGCATTGTCCGGGTCCGGGTCAGCCTCCGGTCGGCGCCGACGTAGACGTGGTCGTGCAGGGATACCGTCTGGTGCCGGCGCGGGCCAAGCTCGCTGACCACCTTGGCCACCGAGCCGGAGCGCATCGCGCGCGGCCCGGCCAGCACGGTGATCCGGCCACTGCCCCGCCACAGCCGCCACAGCCGGTCCTCCTCCTGCGGCGTGAGGCCGAAGGCCGCCACGAACAGGGCCAGCGTGGAACGGCTCAGCACCCGCCCGGACAGGGCCCGGCCCACGGTGTCCTTGAGCTGCCGGGCCAGCACGTCCGAACTGCCCGTGGCGCGCGGGGCATTCCACAGGTGATGCGCGAGCACATTGGCCACGGCCAGGTGGTTGATCGACCCGGGCCGGGTGCGTTCCGCGCACGATTCCCACAATTGCCGGTATCGCCCTGGGCGCTGCAGTAATTCGCGCAGGTAACCCCCGGCGGCCTGGCGTCCGGCAGCGAGCTGCGGCTCAGTCACAAGTTGGCCCAATCCACACATTGCGAACTTACTGCGACTTACCCGCTCTAGCCTATGACCAGATCTCGCCGGGGGGGTATGGGCTACGGGCGAGACGGCGACAGGGGGGACCGGGGGGGCGGGCGGCCGCAGGCGACCCGCCCCCCCAACGCCGTCCGCGCGGGCCCCTCAGAACAGCACTGACGCCAGCGTGGCCACTTCGGTGAAGCCGACCTTCTGGTAGACCGCCCGGGCGGGTGCGTTGAAGTCGTTCACGTACAGCGAGACCACCGGCGCGACCGAGCGCAGCGCCTCCTGCACCACCGCCGCCATCCCGGCCACCGCGAGGCCGCGCCCACGCAGGTCGGGCCGGACCCAGACGCCCTGGACCTGGCAGGCGTGCGGGGTGACCGCGCCGATCTCCGCCTTGAACATCACCCGGCCGTCCTCGATCCGGGCGAACGCCCGGCCGAGCGAGATGAGCTCGGCCACCCGGGCCCGGTAGGCGGCGCCGCCGTCCAGGCCGAGTGGTGACACCCCGACCTCCTCGGTGAACATGGCCACCGAGGCGGGCAGCAGCACATCCAGCTCCTCCGGCCGGACCCGGCGCAGCAGCGGGTCGGGCGCGGTCAGCGGCGGCCCGGAGATGGCCATCACCGGCTGGCTGTCCCGGATCTCCCGCGGCTCGCCCCAGTACGGGCGGAGCAGGTGCCACATCTGCGCGACCGCCGTCGCCGACCCCACGATCGACGAGCACCGCCGGCCCTGCATCCGGGCCCGGCCGGCGAACGCGGTCGCGGCGGCCTCGGTGGCCGCCACCGGGACCAGGTTGGCGCCCGCGTAACAGGCCGAGGTCAGCTTGCCGCCGGGCAGGAAACCCCACATCTGGCCGCCCAGCCGGACCGGGTCGAGGCCAGCCTCGCGGACCCGGGAACTGACGAACACGTTCACCACCGGGTCGCGGTCGCACAACTCCAGCACATCGCCGAGGTCGCGGTCGTTGAGCAGGCGCAGCGATGACGACCGCAGCGCCTTGGTGCGCAGCACCCTTCCAGGGTAGCGGGCGGTCATTCGCAACGCCTCCTGCCCGCCAGTCAGCCGGACGCGGACGGCGGCGGCAGCGCCGGGCAGGTCGCGTTGACCAGGCCCGGTTTGGTGGGCAGCGCGCCGGTGGCCAGGTACCGGTTCAGGTAGCCGTCCACGCAGGTGTTCGGCGGCTGGGCCAGCGACTGCCCGTGGTTGCCGCCGCCCTCCACCACGACCATCCGGGCGGTCGGCAGCCGCCGGTGCGCGTTCTGCGCGCCCGCATACGGCGTGGCCGCGTCCAGGGTGCCCTGGATCATCAGGATGCCGGGCAGCCCGGCCCCCTTGATCTGCATCGGCTTGGCCGGCCCGTGTACCGGCCAGAACGCGCACGCGGCGTTGAACCACGCGTTGTCCCAGGCCTGGAACGGCGCGGTGCGGTACACCTTGCGCGTGTCGGAGTTCCAGAACGACCAGCTCCGCGGCCAGTTCACGTCACTGCACTCGACCGCGTTGTAGACCGCGAACTCATTCTCACTCTGAACGCCCTCAGCCTGGTACTGGCTCACGATCTGCGCGGTGGACCCGCTGTGCAGGTAGGTGGCCAGGGCGGCGGCCAGCCCGGGCCACAGCGCGTTGCTGTACCCGCCCTGCAGGAACGTGTCGTCGAAGTCGTCCGCGCCGATCGTCCCGTTCACCGGGTGGGCCTGCAGCCGGGACCGGGCCCGGTACCAGGCCGACTGCACCTGGGCCCGGGTGGTGCCGAGCCGGTAGGTGGCGTGGTTTGCGGCGACCCAGGCGAAGAACGCCTCAAACCGGCCCTGGAACGCGTAATCCTGGCCGATGTTGTCGGCATACCAGGCGCCGGTGGGGTCAACCACCGAGTCCAGCACCATCCGGCGCAGCCGGTGCGGGAACAGGGTGGCGTAGACCTGGCCCAGGTAGGTGCCGTAGGAGTAGGCGAAGTAGCTGATCGTCGGCACCCCGAGCGCGGCCCGGATCGAGTTCATGTCCCGGGCCGAGTCCGCGGTGGTCAGGTACGGCAGCAGCCAGCCGTACCGCTTCTGGCAGTCCGCCGCATAACTGCGCGCCCGGTTGACCAGGACCTGCTCGGCGCTGGCGTTAGGTGGAACGTAGTTCGGTCGCAGGCCGGTGAAGAACGACGGGTCGCAGGTCAGCGCGGGGACGCTGGCACCCACCCCGCGCGGGTCGAAGCCGATGATGTTGTAGTCCGCGGCCACCTGGGAGCTGAGCCCCTGGGCCACGAAGGCGGCCAGGCCGCGGCCGGAGCCGCCCGGGCCGCCCGGGTTGACCAGCAGGTCGCCCTGCTGCTGGCGGGCGGGCGCGGTGGCCGCGACCTTGGTCAGCGCGAGGGTGATCTTCCGGCCGGCCAGCTTGGCGTAGTTCAGCGGCACCTGCAGGCTGGCGCACTGCATGCTGGCTTCCAGGCAGCTGTGCCAGTGCAGCGAGCTCAGCCCGGACCGGGCCGCGCCCCGGGCCGCGCCGGGGCTGGCCGTGGACGAGCCGCCGCCGGTGCTGCTGGCGGTCGCGGTGCAGCCGGCCAGCGCCAGCAGCGCTCCGCAGGCGGTAAGCCGGGTGAACCGGGACACCCGGTGCAGCTTTCTCACCCAGCCATCCTGCCCGATCGACCGCACCGCACGAGCCGGATCGCCGGCCTCGTCAGCTCGCCTGCTGCTGCTGGCCTTCCTGCTGCTGCTGGCTTTCCTGCCGCTGGCGCTCTTCCAGTGCGCGCCGGTACTCCTCGATCACGATGTCGTTCAGTTCCTGGACCGAGGTGTCGCCGGCCATCTTGTCGAAGGTGATCTCGCCGTGCTGCAGCAGGTTGATCCGGTCACACACCTCGATGGCCTGGCCATAGTTGTGCATGATCAGGATCATCGAGACCTCGCCCTGCTGCTTGAGGTCCTTGACCAGCTCCAGGATCATCGCGCCTTCCTTGGCGCCCATCGCGGCCAGCGGCTCATCCAGCAGCAGCACCTTGGCCGCCAACGTCACCGCGCGGGCCACCGCGATGGCCTGCCGCTGGCCACCGGACAGCTTGGCCACCGCGGCGTCCACCGACGGGATGTCCACTCCGATCCGGTCCAGTTGCTCCTTGGCCGTGCGCCGCATGCTCCGGTTGGACAGCAGCCGGAACCTGGTCCGCTCCCGGTTCAGGAACATGTTCTGGTAGACGGTCAGCTCGTTGATCAGCGCCAGATCCTGGTACACGGTGTCGATGCCGACCGCGCGGGCCTCGTCCACCGTCTTGAACGAGACCTCCTTGCCCTCCAGGATGACCTTGCCGGAGGTGGGCGGCTGGAAGCCACAGATGATCTTGACCAGGGTGGACTTGCCCGCGCCGTTGTCGCCCAGCAGCCCGAGCACCTCGCCCTTGGCCACGTGCAGGTTCACGTCGTGCAGCGCGCGGACCGCGCCGAACCGCTTGCTGATGTGCTCGACCCGTAGGACGTCGCCCTGGGCATCGGCCACCGCCCCGCCGGTCGTGGCCGGGGTCGGGGTCGGGGTTGGCTCTGCCGACATTAGTTCCTCCCTGAGGCTCGCAGCCGGGCCAGCCGGACGTTGGCGATCATGGAAAGCAGGATGGCCGCGCCGAATACGATGTTCAGCGGGTTGGCGCTGATCCCGGCGACGTTGAGGCCGTTGATGAGGGTGGCCAGCACGATCGAGCCGAGGAACGCGCCGAGGATGGTGCCGGACCCGCCGAGCATCGCGGTCCCGCCGATGACCGCGGCCGTCACGGCGTAGAACATCGGCTGGTAGCCGCCGGCGCTCGGGTCGATGGTGTTGGTGTAGAACGCGTTCTGCAGCCCGACCAGCGCGCCCAGCACCGCGGTCATCATGAAAGCCCCGTACTTGATCCGGCCGGTCTTGATGCCCGCCTCCCGGGCTCCGAGCTGGTTGCCGCCGGTGGCGATGGTGTACAGGCCCCACCTGGTCCGGTTCAGCACCACGTAGAAGAACACGGTGATAGCGACGGCCCAGATGAACTGGGACCACGGCGCCGCGCCGATCCACCGGCCGGGGCCGATGGTGGACGTGGGGATGTTGGCCGGGTAGGCGTGCGAGGTGGTCAGGGTAAGGCCCCAGAGGATGAAGCCGGTGCCCAGCGTGGTGATGAACGAGGGCAGGCCCATGGTGACCGTGAGGAAGCCGTTGCACCAGCCGGCGACCAGGCCGAAGGCCAGCGACAGGATGATCCCCAGCGCCACCGGGAAGTGGTAGAAGTCGATCAGGTAGTGCATCAGGAACGGCGTGAACATATAGACGAAGCCGACCGACAGGTCGATCTCCCCGCAGATCAGCAGGAAGACCTCCCCACAGGCGATGATGATGATCGGCGCCGCGGTCTCCGACAGCAGGTTGGACAGGTTCGTCTGGCTGACGAACGTCGAGTTGTACCTGATGCCGAAGTAGAGCAGCAGCACCAACGCGACCACGAACACCGTCGCCTCGCGCTGCCGGGCCAGCGCGTTGAGCCCGGTGCGGAGCGGACTAGGCGCACGCGTCGCGGGGGGGCCACCGCCCGACGCGGTCTGCGGTGTGCGCTCAGTGATCTCGCTCATGTCGACTCCACTTTCCCTTCCCTCACCACATCACACAAGCGGCGGCAGGACAGGCTGGCGATATATGCCAGTCTGCCCCGCCGCCGGTCTTACCTGCTAGTCGGGTCGGTCACGTGCTGGTGGTGGCAGTCGGGTTGCTGATCGCGCCGGCCGGGCGCGCGATGTACTTCTGCGCCGCGGTGGAGCCCTGGAACCGGCTGCTCTTGCTGTACGGCGCGGCGTTCGACTTGGTGATGAACGTCAGGCCGGTGTCGGTGTCCGACGGGCTGATCGTGCCGCCCGAGATGTTGTACAGGTAGAAGTACAGCGTGGGCAGGAAGCCCTGCAGGTACGGGTCCTGGTAGATGGTGAAGTTGGTCTTCCCGGCCGTGATGTTGGACAGCGTGGTCGGGGTGGTGTCGAACCCACCGTTCGGGATGGTCAGGCCGCTGGTGGACAGGGCCTGGCCGAGCAACTCGGTCGAGCCCGCGTCCACCGCGAACGCGCCCTTGAGCGTCTTGTGCCCGCTGAAGAACGCCTTCTCCGCGGACAGTTCCTGGCCGGTGGCCGCGCCGGTGGCCACCTCGTGCACGGTGTAGGAGCTGCCGAGCACCGAGACCGCGCCGTCGTAGCGGGGCTGGATGTTGCCCGACCCAGGGGTGGCGATGAAGATGGCGATGTCGCCGCCGCCCGGGACCAGGCTCTTGATTTGGGTGCCCAGCTGCTGGCCGGAGATGTACAGCGCCTGGCCCACGTAGGCCAGCCGGTTCGTGCCGATGTCCGGCACGCCCTTCTTGATCAGGCCGTCGGCGTTGTAGCTGAGCACCGGGATGCCCGCGTTCATCGCGTTCTTCACCGGGGCGGTGAACGACGTGGCGTCGATGCCGGCGTAGGCGATACCGGCCGCCTTGGCCGCGATCGCGGTGTTGAAGTAGCTCACCATTTCCGAGGCCAGCGAGGTCTGCGAGCCGCCCCACTTCGGGGTGGGCAGGCCGAGCAGCGCCGCCGCGTCCTGGAAGCCGTACTGGGTGGGAACGAAGAACGGGTTCGTGGTCACGTGGTTCACGTACCAGAACTGCCAGGCCGGCGTCTTCGGGAAGTTGCCCGCCACATTCTTCGCCGCCCCGCTGCTGGGGGTGCTCGATGAGCAGGCCGCGATTAGCCCAGCCGCTGCGGCCGAGGCACTGACCAGGCCGGCGCTGCTGAGCAGCCGGCGACGGGAGGGCCCGTCCTTCATGTTCAGTGTCTGGATGGCCTCATCGACCGTCGGGTCGATCTTCTTCATCTATCTACCTCCAGGAGAATTTCACAGTGCTCGGCGTGACGCCACGGCGCGGCGCGCCGGGGTGAGCGAGGGTCGGACATCCGCCTGGCGGCCATGGCCAGCGGTAGGTGCGGCAGCCCCGACAGCGGATCTCGTCCGCGTTCGCTGCATCGCGACTGCCCTCGAATCCTTGTCGTGTGCCCAGGCTGGGCGACCGCAGAGCGCCGGTGCCCAGCCATACTCAGAGATCCCACAAGGGCTGCTAGGCCCCCTAGTTAGCGCTATCAATCGGGTAGATCGACGCGGTGCACCCCTTGCTGGAGCCTTAAGCTAAAACACACAGAGTCGATCGTCAACGAACAAGATATAAAGATCCGATTCCGGCGTCATCACAGGTCGGCTGCGCGCACTGCGGGCCTACCCAGGGGGTAAGGAAGGTAACCGGATGCTCGCCAGACACCGGCAGTCGCTGATCTTGGAGGACATCCGGCGGGCCGGCAGCGCCCGGGTGAGTGATCTCACCCAGCGCCTCGGCGTGTCGGATATGACCATCCGGCGTGACCTGGAGGCACTCGCCCGGGCCGGCCTGATCGAGAAGGTGCACGGTGGCGCGGTGCTGCCCGGCGCGCCGAGCAGTCACGAGCCCGGCTTCGAGGCCAAGTCGGTGCTGGAGCAGCCGCAGAAGGAGGCGATCGCCCGGGCGGCCGCGGCCCTGGTCGCGCCGGGCACGGCCATCGCCCTGTCGGCCGGCACCACCACCTTCGCGCTGGCGCAGCAGTTGCTCGACGTGCCCGGCCTGACAATCGTTACCAATTCGGTACGGGTGGCCAGCCTGTTCGGCACCGCCCGGCCGGCCGGTCAGCTCGGCGCCACCGCCCAGGTCGTGCTCACCGGCGGGGTGCGCACCCCGTCCGACGCGCTGGTCGGGCCGATCGCCGACATCGCGATCCGGTCGCTGCACGTGGACCAGCTGTTCCTGGGCTGTCACGGCATCGACGCCACGGCCGGCCTGACCACGCCCAACCTGGCCGAAGCCGAGACGAACCGCGCG
This sequence comes from uncultured Actinomycetes bacterium, assembly GCA_963747705.1. GTDB lineage: Bacteria > Actinomycetota > Actinomycetes > Streptosporangiales > Streptosporangiaceae > RYN-230. The sequence goes on from CAVVGF010000091.1 coordinate 29,224, forward strand.
TTCGTGCAGGCCGCCCGGCGGGTCACGGTGGTGGCCGACCACACCAAATGGGGCATCGTCGGGCTCAGCTCGTTCGCCGCGCTTGACGAGGTGGACACGCTGATCACCGACAGCCAGCTGCACCCGGAGGCCAGGGACCTGATCACCGACCAGGTCGGCGAGCTGATCCTGGCCGACGGCAGCCCGGACGGCCAGGCGGTATCCATGGCCCGGCCGGCCGCGGACGACGGCTAGCGGCCTGGAACTGCCAGGGAAATTGCCGGGAAAATCGCCAGTAGGTTGACCCGGCCAGGCGGTGTCCGCCGCGCGGCCCGCCGCGGACGGCAGTTAGCGGCCTGGAATTGCCAGGGAATTGCCAGTAAATTGCCGGAGGAATTGCCAGGGAAATTGCCAGCACGTTGACACAGCCTGGCGATTGGGACCATCGTGATCACGCTGCCCCTGAGAGGGCAAAGACGACCACGATGAGATGAGGGCAAAAATGCGTAACAAGCTGTATGCTCGCGTCATTCCGGCTATCGCAGCGGGGCTTTTCGGCGTCGCCATGCTAGGCGCTAGCGCGCTGCCAGCGTCAGCGGCGGTCGGTGCGACGGCGCGCTCCTCGGTGCGGATGGAACCCGCCCCGTGGAGTATTTACCCCACCACTTATCCTACGAAGTTCGCCTGCCAGGAAGCAGGCCTGAACAAGGTTATCTCCGGCGGGGCTGACACCTACTACTGCACAGAGGTCACGGACGGTGCCTTCTTCGTGTGGGAACTCCACCTGTTTTCGTAGGAGCAACTGCTCGTGCAGGGGGGTTGACCGGTGTTGCACTGGCTGACTCCATCCCCGTCCGCAGCCCAGCAAGGGCGAGCCAACAAGGCAAGGACCATACACGTTAGGAGAACTCGAAGCGGTGGAAAGCAGCCAGACATCTGGAATGTGGCGGAGTCGCATCATTCCCTCCGCCGCGGCAGCGATTTTAGGTCTCACCCTGTTAGGGTCTGCTGCCCTCCCGGCATCGGCAGCGTCCACGGCAGTCACGACTACGGCACAATCCTCGGCGCAGGCGGTAGCCGACGTGTGGGTGCTTTACGGCAGTTATCCCACACTAAAAGCCTGCCAGCTGCAAGGCCTGCGTATCGGCGACTACAAGTGCGTGGGAGTCACGGAGAGCGGCTCCCTCGTGTGGGACCTCTATATAGACACCTCTATATAAATATCTGAATGGCCGTAAGACCGCACCCGGTGAAAGATAGTGTGGGCCAGGCAGACCGCAGTCTGCCTGGCCCACACCAATGTGCGCGGGAAAGCGAACAGTACGCTCAGTTCCGCATGGGCCGCGTGCTGCGCCAAAATAGCGGGCAGCGCCAGGAACCCGCGAGCAGCGCCGGGAAGGAGCACGCGGTGCCGGGGTACGACTACATCGTGGCCGGTGCGGGCACGGCCGGCTGTGTGCTGGCCGCCCGGCTGAGCCAGGACCCGGCGGCCCGGGTGCTGCTGCTGGAGGCGGGCAGCGCCGCGCGGACCCGGGCCATGACCGTGCCCGCCGCCTGGCCGGAGAACCTGGGCTCGGCGGCGGACTGGGCCGACCAGACGACCAGCCAGGCCGACGCCGGGCCGGTCGGCTACCCGCGGGGCCGGGCGCTGGGCGGATCCGGCGCCATCAACGCGATGGCCCACGTCCGCGGGCACCGGGCCGGTTATGACGGCTGGGCCGCGGACGGCGCGGACGGCTGGGATTTCGCCGCCCTGCTGCCCTACTTCCGGCGCAGCGAGCGGGCCACTGGCGCGGGCGCGACCCGGCGCTGCGCGGCACGGACGGCCCGTTACCGGTTGGCCCGGCTCTGGCAGGGGCGCGGCATCCGGTCGCCGCGGCGTTCGCCGCCGCGCTGACCGGGCTGGGCTGCCCGGTCACCGAGGATCTCAGCGGCGCGCGGCCGGAGGGCGTGGCCTGGGTCGACCTGGCCATCTCCGGCGGGGAGCGGGTCAGCGCGGCCGACGCCTACCTGCGGCCGGCGCTGCACCGGCCCAACCTGGTGGTCGAGACGGACTGCCTGGTCACCGGGCTGCAGCTGCGCGGCGGCCGGTGCACCGGGGTTCGGTATGTCCGGGGTGAGCAGCCCGTTACCGCGGCGGCCGGCAGCGAGGTGATCCTGTGCGCCGGGGCCATCGGCTCGGCCCAGCTCCTGCTGCTGTCCGGCATCGGCCCGGCCGGGCAGCTGCGCGCGCTCGGCATCGACCCGGTAGCCGACCTGCCCGGGGTGGGCGCCAACCTGCAGGACCACCCGATCATCCTGCTGTCCTACGCGGCCCGTGCGCCGCTGCCGGCCAGCCGGTACAACCACGGCGAGATGTACGCCGCACTGCGCAGCCAGCTGAGCCGGCGGCTGGCCGGACCTGCACCTGTTCCCGATCTTGCTGCCGCTGGCCCCGGCCGGCTGCCCGCCGCCGGACACCGGGTACGCCCTGGTGGCCGCCGTCACCCGGCCGGATAGCCGGGGCTCGGTGCGGCTGGCGGGCCCGGCACCGGAGACCCGCCCGCTGATCGACCCGGGCCTGCTGGCCGACGACCGGGACCTGGACCGGCTGGAGGAGGGCGTGCAGCTGGTCCGCGAGGCCGCGGCCCAGGCGGGCCTGGCCGGGCTGGCCCAGGCCGAGGTGTGGCCCGGCCCGGACGTGCGCAGCCGGCGCCGGGCTGCGCGGCTACATCCGGCGCGGTGTGGGCAGCTACTGGCACCCGGCCGGCACCTGCCGGATGGGCCGGGACGCCGCCGCGGTGGTGGACCCGGAACTGCGCGTGCACGGGCTGGCCGGGCTGCGGGTGGCCGACGCGTCGGTCATGCCCACGATCCCGAACGCCCACCCCAACGCGACCGTCCTGGCCATCGCCGAGCGCGCCGCCGACCTCATCCACCCGACCTGATCCAGCTGCCCGCCCCAGCCGGGGCACCACATCGGTGAAACTTTGGTGCAGTCCTGACTACAGCAGAGCTCCACCCACGGACCGGACCGGGTGGACACTGCGCCACCGGGCCGCCTAACCACTACCACTAGTCACATCAGCACCTCAGACCTCACCAGCCACGAACGGCCGGCCACGCGGGTCCATGATCACGATCCAGGTGCGGGGTGGGCTCGGCTAGCCGACGGTGACTTCGGGGGCGGCCGGGGGTACGTCGTCCGCCATCGACTCGGCCAGCTTCATGGCCTCTTCGATCAGGGTCTCCACGATCTGCGACTCGGGCACGGTCTTGATGACCTCGCCCTTGACGAAGATCTGGCCCTTGCCGTTGCCGGAGGCCACGCCCAGGTCGGCCTCGCGGGCCTCGCCGGGGCCGTTCACCACGCAGCCCATCACGGCCACCCGCAGCGGCACCTCCAGGCCCTCCAGGCCCGCGGTGACCTGGTCGGCGAGCGTGTACACGTCCACCTGGGCCCGGCCGCAGGACGGGCAGGACACGATCTCCAGGCCGCGGTCACGCAGGCCCAGCGACTCCAGGATCGCCGTGCCCACCTTGACCTCCTCGACCGGCGGCGCGGACAGCGACACCCGGATGGTGTCCCCGATCCCCTCGGCCAGCAGCGCGCCGAACGCCGCCGCCGACTTGACCGTGCCCTGGAACGCCGGGCCAGCCTCGGTGACCCCCAGGTGCAGCGGGTAGTCACAGGCCTGGGCCAGCTGGCGGTAGGCGGAGATCATCACCACCGGGTCATGGTGCTTGACCGAGATCTTCAGGTCAGTAAAGCCGTGCTCCTCGAACAGCGAGCACTCCCACAGCGCGGACTCGACCAGCGCCGCGGCGGTGGCCCGGCCGTGCTTGGCCAGCAGCCGCTTGTCCAGCGAGCCGGCGTTGACCCCAATCCGGATCGGGGTGCCGGCGTCCTTGGCCGCCCGGGCGATCTCGGCCACCTTGCCGTCGAACGCCTTGATGTTGCCCGGGTTGACCCGGACCGCGCCGCAGCCCGCGTCGATGGCGGCGAACACGTACTTGGGCTGGAAGTGGATGTCGGCGATGACCGGGATCTGCGACTTGCGGGCGATTTCCGGCAGCGCGTCGGCGTCGTCCTGTGACGGCACCGCCACCCGGACGATCTGGCAGCCCGATGCGGTCAGCTCGGCGATCTGCTGCAGGGTGGCGTTAACGTCGGCGGTCACCGTGGTGGTCATCGACTGCACCGACACCGGCGCGCCGCCGCCGACCGGCACCGCGTGCTTGCCCTTGCCCACGATGATCTGACGTGACTTACGCCGCGGGGCCAGTGGCTCGGCAGCTGGCTGCGGCATGCCAAGATCAACCGTCATGGTTTTTGTCCCCTATTGAGGTATGTGTACCGGGTTAATAACGTCGGCCAGGATGAGCAGCAGGCCGAAGCCGACGACCAGGGCGAACACTCCCACGCTGAGCGGGAGCAGCTTGCGCATGTCCACCAGGCCCGGATCCGGCAGGCGCAGCAGCCGGTAGATCTTGGACCGGATGCTCTCGTAGATGACCACGGCCAGGTGCCCGCCGTCCAGCGGTAGCAGCGGCAGCAGGTTGAACAGGCCGACGAAGATGTTCAGCGAAATGACGATGAGCAGCACCACCGTCACCTTGGTCTGCCAGCCCACCGGGGCGGAGAACGCCTCGCCGGTGTACTCCCCCGCACCGACCACGCTGGTCACGTTGCCGCCGGCGGTGCTGCTCCGGTCCTTGGCGAACAGATCCGGGATGGCCTTCGGGATATCGCCCGCGGCCTGCACCGAGCCGACCACCACCTGGCCGAAAGTCGAGCCCGCGTAGCGGATCGCGCTGATCGGGCCCACCGTCTGGTACACAACCACGGGCGAGATGCCGAGATAGGAGCCTTTGCGGCCCTGGACGGTGGCCAGCGAGGGATGCAGCGTCAGCCGGCGCCCGTCGCGCAGCACGGTGACCGTCACCGGGGTGCCCGCGGGCTGGGCGCGGATGGCCGCACCCAGCTGGTCCCAGGTGCGCACCGGCTTGCCCGCCAGCGCGATGATCTTGTCGCCGGCGTGGAGGCCCGACTTGACCGCGGGCGACGCCGGATCGGACTTGACGCAGGTGACCGCGGTCTCGCTCTTCGGCACGCACGGCTCGATGGACCCCACGGTGGCCGCCGAGCTGTCGATGGCCTGGCCAATGCCCACGGCCAGGATGAACAACAGCACGAAGGCCAGCACGAAGTGCATGAACGACCCGGCGGCCAGCACGATCATCCGCTGCCAGTAGGGCTGGTGGCTGAACGACCGCGGCTCGTCCGCCACGTCCACTTCCTCCAGCCGCGTCATCCCGACGATCTTGACGAAGCCACCGGCCGGCACCGCCTTGATGCCGTACTCGGTCTCACCCCGGACCGTTGACCACAGCGTCTGCCCGAAGCCCACGAAGAACTGGGTCACCTTCATGTGGAACTTCTTCGCGGTGATGAAGTGCCCGAACTCGTGCAGCATGATCGAGAACAGCAGCGCGAAGATGAAGATAACCCAGCCGAGCAGCGTCATCCGGCCGACTCTCCCTCCCCGTGCGCCCCGCTTCCCGCGGTACGCACACGGTCCAGTCCCGCGCCAGTCAGTTCCTGCGCGCGGACCCGGGCCCAGCGGTCCGCCGCGAGCACGTCGTCCAGGGTTACTGCGTCCCGGGCCGTGCTCTCATGCTCCGAGACTACCCGGGCGACTGTGTCCACGATTCGCAAGAAGCCGATCCTGCCTGCCCGGAACGCATCTACGCAAACCTCGTTGGCCGCGTTGTAGACGGCAGGCGCGGTGCCGCCGGTACGGCCCGCCTCGCGGGCCAGCGCCACGGCCGGGAACGCCTCCTCGTCCAGCGGCTGGAACGCCCAGTTGTGCGCGCGGGTCCAGTCGATGGCCGGGCCTGCCCCCGGCACCCGGTCCGGCCAGGCCAGGCCCAGCGCGATCGGTATGCGCATATCCGGCGGGCTGGCCTGGGCGATCGTCGCCCCGTCGGTGAACTCGACCATCGAGTGGATCACCGACTGCCGGTGGACCACCACCTCGATCCGGTCGAAGCCGATGCCGAACAGCAGGTGCGCCTCGATAAGCTCCAGGCCCTTGTTGACCAGCGTGGCCGAGTTGATCGTGACGACCGGGCCCATGTTCCAGTTCGGGTGGGCCAGCGCCTGGGCCGGTGTGACGTCGGCCAGTTCGGCCCGGCTGCGGCCGAGGAACGGGCCGCCGCTGGCGGTCAGCACCAGCCGGCCCACCTCGGCGGCGCTGCCGCCGCGCAGGCACTGGGCGATGGCCGAGTGCTCGGAGTCGACCGGCACGATCTGCCCGGGCGCGGCCCGTCCGGCCACCAGCGGGCCGCCGATGATCAGGGATTCCTTGTTGGCCAGGGCGAGTACCCGGCCCGCCTCCAGGGCGGCCAGCGTGGCGGTCAGGCCGACCGCGCCGGTCACCCCGTTCAGCACCACGTCGCACGGCCAGGCGGCGGCCTCGGCCACCGCGGCCGGGCCGGCCAGCAGCTTGGGCAGCGGCCGGGTGGAACCGGCCGCTGCGGCCGCGGCGCGCAGCGCGTCACGCACCGCATCCACGGCGGCCTCGCTGGCCACCGCGACCACCTCGGCGCCGAACTCGACGGCCTGGGCGGCCAGCAGGCCCGGGTTGCCGCCGCCGGCGGCCAGCCCGGCCACCCGGAACCGGCCCGGGTTGCGCCGGATGATGTCCGCCGCCTGGGTGCCGATCGACCCGGTCGAGCCGAGGACGACGATGTTCCGGCGGCTGCCGCCCGGTCCGGGCTGCGCTGCGTCCATGCCGCCCATTGTGGTCCATCAGGGGCCGGGCAGCCGCCCGCGGCCCGACGCCGGCGTCAGGCTAGGGCCCGGTCAGCCGTCTCGGCCGGGGTCTCCCAGTCGGGGCGCAGCGGCATGCTGGCCTGCCCGTCCGCGCCCAGCCTGACCCCCAGGATCTGGTGCAGCTGGACCACGTTGCGCTCGAAACCGAGCCGGGAGCCGGCCATGTACAGCCGCCAGACCCGCGCGGTCCCCTCGCCCACCTCGGCGACCGCCTCGTCCCAGTGCGCGTCCAGGTTGGCGCACCAGCCGGCCAGCGTCAGCGCGTAGTGCTCGCGCAGGTTCTCCTCGTGCCGGACCTCGAACCCGGTGCTGTTCATCAGCGACAGCAGGAAGCCGGGGCCTTCCAGCTCCCCGTCCGGGAACACGTACCGGTTGATGAACCCGCCGGCCAGCCGGGCCGGGCTGGTGTCGTCCGGCCGGGTGATGCAGTGATTGAGCATCCGGCCCTCCGGCCGGAGCTTGCCGTACAGGAACGCGAAGTACCCGGGCAGCTGGCCCTTGCCGATGTGCTCGGTCAGGCCGATCGAGCTGACCGCGTCGAAATTGCTCTCGGTCACGTCGCGGTAGTCGAGGTGCCGCACCTCGGCCAGCCCGGCCAGGCCCTGGTCCTCGATGGCCTGCTGGGCCCAAGCCGCCTGCTGCGCGGACAGCGTGACGCCGAGCGCCTTGACCCCGTACTCCCGGGCCGCGTGCCGGACCATGCCACCCCAGCCGCAGCCCACGTCGAGCAGCCGCATCCCGGACCGCAGGCCCAGCTTCCTGGCCACCAGGTCGTGCTTGTGGGCCTGGGCCTCCTCCAGGGTGGCATCCGGCCGCGGGTAGCAGGCGCAGGTGTAGGCCATGGACGGCCCGAGCACCCACTCGTAGAACGTGTTGGACACGTCGTAGTGATGCGAGATGGCCGAGGCGTCGCGGGGCTTGGAATGCCGCCTGCCGCCCAGCCAGCGGCGGCTGATCCGGACCTCCTGCGGCGGCGGCGGGACCCGGGGCAGCAGCACCCTGGGCCCGCCCAGATCACGGAGCAGCTGGAGCTTCTCGCCGGTGGTCAGGCTGCCCTCCTGGGCCTGGATCATCCGGCGCAGCGCGGTGTACATGTCACCGTCAACGTCCAGGTGCCCGGACACATAGGCCCGGGCCAGCCCCAGCGTGCCGGGCGCCTGGGCCAGGTAGGACACGGCCACCGGGGACTTCACGGTGATCCGTACCTCAGCGTCGGCGATGCCCGCACTGCTCCCGTCGTAGGCCCGGAACTCCACCGGGGCATCCGGCCCCGCTATCCGCTCGAAGACGTTGGCCAGCGCCATCTCTGCTTTCCCTTCTGCCCCTGACTGCGTTACTGCCCTCGTACCCATGCCTTACTTGCCGCGTACGCACTTCTCATACAGCCCGGCCAGCCTCCCGTCCGCGTCGTACCGGCGCTTGAGCGCCGTGTAGGCGGGCCCGTTGTAGGTGGCCCAGAATTGTTCCTCCGGGTAGAACGAGGTCGAGTACAGGCCTTTGGACCCGTCCAGGGCCGCCACCTTGTCCTCGACCAGCCGGTTGTGGTAGCCGTCGGCGCGGCCGGGCGGCAGCGCCACCATGCCCCAGAAGCCGAAGTTCACATACACCTCGTCCGGGTTCAGCGGGTACAGCGGCCAGGCCACGGCGCTGCGCAGCCGCAGCGGGCAGAGCCACACCGGGCTCATGCCCACCTCAGCGGCGAAGAAGCGGAGGAACTCGGCGCCGCGGGCGGCCGGGACCTCTACGTCCTGGATGACCGACTCCTGCGGCGGCCGCCTACGGCGCGCGGTCAGCGCGGCCGACAGGCCGTGCCGCCGGTCGAAGGCGACCAGCGACCGGTACACGTCCGACCGGCGGTAGCGGCGCGGCCAGAGCCGGCGGACCACCGGGTTCTGCACGCCGAACGGCCGGGAGCACCAGAACCAGTCGGTGTCCCAGCGCCATAGGTAGTCGCGGATGGTCAGGAAGTCCTCCCGCGGCCCGCGCAGCGACTGGTAGAAGATCTGGTTGCCGGTGTAGTCGCTGTGCCACGGCGCCACCTCGCTGAACGCCCCCACCGTGAGGTACAGCTCGGTGAGGCTGAACATCACGCCGTCCACGAAGTCAGCCCGGTGCCCCTGGTAGCTGCCGTCCGCGGCGATCTGCGCGATCGCGGCCATGCACGACTCCGGGTCGGCGAACCGGAAGTGCCGTAGGTGCACGAACGGCGCCGTCGGCTCCAGCTCGATGGTCAGCGACAGCGCGTAGCCCAGCGTGCCGTAGGAGTTCGGGGAAGCCGCGGAACAGGTCGGCGTGCGCGTTGTCCGCGGTGGCCGTCACCACCTGGCCATCGCCGGTGAGGATCTCCATGGCCAGCACCGACTCGTGCGGCAGGCCATTGCGCAGCGAGGTCGAACTCGATGCCCAGGCCGGACACCGCGCCGCCCAGCGTGATCGTCTTGAGCTGGGGCACCACGAGCGGCATCAGGCCGTGCCGCAGCGTGGCGTCGGCCAGGTGCTCGTAGGTGGTCATGCCGCCCACCACGGCCGTCCTGGTGTCCGGGTCCACGCAGATCACCCGGCCGAACGCGGACACGTCCAGCCCGGCCGTCGGCCCGGCGTCGCGGAACCGGAACAGGTTCAACGTCCGCTTGGCCAGCCGGATCGTGCCCCCGGGGGGAATCGCCGCATAGGCCTGCTGCATGCTGGCCACCGCGGCGGCATGCGCCTGCCGCGCTGCGGGCTGCTGCTCGGTCGCGCCCAGCTGTGTCACTCCGCCCTCCGTTCGCTCCAGGCCGGGTCCGGCCTCGGGGAGAGGATGAACGCACCAGGCCCATCAGGGCAAGTTCCAGGCCGGGCCGACGGCGGCCACGGAAGTTTACCGTGCGGTAGATCCCGGTTTGCCCCCAGATGTACCCAGGTCCCGCCGCTTCGGAACCCGCCGGCCCGGCGGTTGGTTCCGAAGCGGCGGCGCGGCCGCGGCCACCGAGTAGCTGTCCGCGACCTGTTCCGGGGTCATCGGCAGCCGCGCCTCGGACGGCGGCACCCCCGCGTCCAGGATGTCCCGCAGCAGGTGGGCCAGGGAGTAGCGGGGATCCGCGGCCAGCGCGCGGTCCAGGGCGATGTTGGCCAGCGCCCCCTCGCCGGACTGCCAGGCGGTGAACGCGAGCAGCGACGCGGGCGCGGCCAGGTAGGCGGGCCGGGCCCGGCGGACCACGTCGGTCCACATGCGCAGGTGGGCGTCCCGGTGCCCAGGGTCCATCCGGGCCCAGGCGTCGTCACGGACCGGCAGGTGGGCCAGGGTCACCGAGAGCCAGGCCACCGGATCGGCCGCGGTGATCGGCTGGCCGGCCCGGTAGCTGGCGATGAAGTCCCGCACGGCCCGCCGCCCGGTCTCGGTCAGCAGCCTGGTCGCCGGGTCCAGCCCGCCGCGGGTACCCAGGCTGACCAGCTTGGCCGCGCGCGCCCGGGCCCGGGTGGTGGCCCGCTGCATGGCCCGGGCCGCGGCGCCGGTGACCGGGGCCAGGGTGCCCGCCAGCGCCGCCCGGTCCGGGTAGGCGACCAGGCCGGCCACGGTCATCGCGGCGGCCGCCGGGCTGGACCGTACGTCGAAGCGCACTCCCTCGGGCGGGCAGCAGTCCGGGTTGGTGCAGATGTAGGACCAGTAACGGCCCTGCTCGACCCGCATCAGCTCGTGCAGCCGCATCCCGCGCTCGCGCACCGCGGCGGCCAGCGCGTCGGCCACCGGGGTGACCAGCGCGCCCGGGCCGTAGCCGATGCCGATCACGGTGTGCAGGCGGCGCTGGGCCAGCACCGCGGCGGCATGCCCGGCGAGCTCGGCCGCGGCGGCCGCATCGGGCGGGTCGGGCAGGTCATAGCGGAAGGCGAGCTCGACCCGCTGCGGCGGCCGCCCGGCGCCGACCACCACCAGGCTGCGGGCCGGGTGGAAGCCGAGCAGGTGCGGCACGACGGCGAGGATGTCGCCGGGCGAGCTGACCCGGACCCGGGGCTGTGCGAACTCATCGCCCGGACCAGGGCCGGGGCTGACCGGAGTGTTATTCATGCCGCCCACGGTCGCCGGGGGCCGGGAAGGCGGCCAGCCCAGAATTCCGTTCTGGGGATAAATTGCCAGCCCGCGGGTAATGGCTAGGGGTTTGCGCCGGGCTAAGCCGGGCTAACCAGCGCTTTGTGCCGGCGCATGCACAGCGCGAAATCATGGTCTTGACAGCCGCCCAAAGTGCATACTCGGCCGCTAGACGGGAACGGAATGATCACAGAAATGCCCGAATGTCATCATGGCGGGATAAGCTAACGCGGCACCCGGGCTGGCCAGCGCAGCGGGCGCTCCAGCCGGTCTCGTCCCCCGGAGGTAACTGTGCGGATAGGGTCGGCCATTCTAGTGATCTGGCTGATAATTGGCGCTATAGCGGGGGCGCAGCGGCACTACTACAGCGGTTCGATTGCCAGCTGTACCAAGGCGAGCACGATTGCCGTGACGGTTCTCGCCGGACCACTCAACTACGTGGGCGTTAACCCCAAGGTAGCCTGCCACACCCCGGAGCCGAGCCAGTAACGAGGCCACCCCGGTCAGTCCCGGACCGGGAAGTACCTCGCCACGAAGCTGTTGCGGAACTTCCCGGCCGGGTCCATGTCGCGCAGCAACGACTGGAAGTCGGCCGACCGGGGGTAGAGCGCGCGCACCGCGTGCGGCGCGGTGGCGAACAGCTTGGCCCAGTGCGGCCGGGCGCCGAGCGGGGCCAGCATGTGCTCGATGGCCGCGATGACCGGCGTGACCGCGGCGGTGTCCTTGATCCAGGTGAAGTGCAGCGCCACCGTGTCCCGCTGGTAGCTGGGGCTGAGCCACAGGTCGTCAGGGGCCACCGTGCGGATCTCGCAGATCTGCAGCACCGGCGCCATCACGCTGGCCAGGCCGGCCATGGCGTCGAACGCGGCCGCCGCGCGCTGCCGGGGCAGCAGGTACTCAGACTGCAGTTCCTGCCCGCTGCTCGGGGTGGCCTCGGCCCGGAAGTGCGGCAGCCGCTCATGCCACGGCCCGTACGCGCCGAGCTGCTCGGTCGCGAAGGCAGCGGACTGCCCGGGGATCGGGTGCACCGGCTGGGTGGCCAGCGTGGCGTCCATCCACCGCGGCTCAGGCCGCCACGAGCCGCCCGCGCCCGCGCGCTGCTTGACCCAGGTCTGGCTGTGCCGGCTGCCCTGCCAGTCGGTGAACACGCTGACGCTGTACCCGCTGCCGAAGATCTCGTCGAAGTGGCTGCGCAGCATCGCGGCCGGCAGCCCCAGGTACACGTACTGCCGGACCTCGAACGCGGGCACCAGGTCCAGGGTCAGCGTGGCCACCACACCCAGCGCGCCCAGCCCGACCACGGCACCGCGGAACCGGTCGCCGTCGGTGTCACGGCGCAGCGTGCGCACCCCGCCGTCCGCGGTGACCAGCTGCATCCCTGAGACCTGGGTGGCCAGGTTGCCGTGGCCGTCCCCGGAGCCGTGCGTGGCGGTGGCGCACGCGCCCGCCACGGTCAGCTGGGGCAGCGAGGCCAGCGTGGGCAGTGCCCAGCCCGCCGCGGTCAGCCGCGGGGCCAGTTCCTGGTAGGTCAGCCCGCCGGGCACGGTCACCGCGGCCCGGTCCGGGTCGATGCTGATCCCGTCGGGGAGGGCGTCCAGCGAGATCTGCACGCCAGGCGTGTCGGCGATCCGGTTGAACGAATGACCGGCCCCGACGGCGCGCACCTGCCCGTGCCCGGCCACCACGGCCTGCAGCCCGGCCAGGTCGCCGGGGCGGGCCAGCTCGCTGGCCCGGAACACGATGTTGCCTGCCCAGTTGGCCCGGCGGCCGGACAACGCTGTCCCCATGCGTGGGAACCTACGGCCCCGGCCCGGATTCCGCTACCGTCGCCGTGTGGAAGAACACCTGCCCCCGGCCCTGGTCAGCGCCGCGGATGAGCTGGTCGCGGGCTTCCAGCGCGGCGGCGGCGCGCCCGCGGTGGCGTACGGGATCGTGGCCGGCGGCGCCCTGGTACACACCGCCGGGTACGGCCAGCGCTGGCTGGGCGGGCCGGCGCCGGACGCGGGCACGGTGTTCCGCATCGCGTCGATGACCAAGAGCTTCACCGCCGCGGCGGTGCTCGCGCTGCGCGACGACGGCGCCCTCCGGCTGGACGACCCGGCCGCCTTCCTGGTCCCCGAGCTGCGCGGGGTGCGCCAGGTCAGCGCGGACGCGCCGGACATTACCGTGCGCCACCTGCTGACCATGACCGCGGGCTTCCCGACCGACGACCCGTGGGGGACCGGCAGCAGGGCCTGCCGCTGGCCGACTTCGCCACCCTGCTGCTGCGCGGCGTGCGCCAGGCGTGGGCGCCCGGCACCTGTTTCGAGTACTCCAACCTGGGCTACGCGCTGCTCGGCCGGGTGGTGGCCGCGGCCGCCGGGACCAGCTACCAGGAGTTCGTGACGACCCGGCTGCTCCGCCCGCTGGGCCTGGACCGGACCGGGTACGAGCAGGCCGGCCTGGAGCCCGACGGGCTGGCCCGCGGGTATCAGCGCGGCCCGGCCGGCTGGGCCGAGCTGGTCCCCGACGGCAACGGCGCGTTCGCCCCGATGGGCGGGGTGTTCAGCTGCGTGCGCGACCTGGCCGCCTGGGCCAACGGGCTGGCGGCCGGCTTCCCGGCCGGGGCCGAGACGGACGGCGGGCCGCATCCGCTGCGCCGGGCCAGCCGGCGCGAGATGCAGCTGCCCCAGGTCGCCATCCCGCCCTACCCGGCGCTGCCGCTGCCCGGCGGGCCCGGCCTGGGCAGCCAGCTCAGCTACGGTTTCGGGCTGTTCATCGAGGAACACCCGGCCTGGGGCAGGCTGGTGTTCCACGGCGGCGGCTACCCCGGTTTCGGCAGTCACATGCGCTGGCACCCAGCCTCCGGGCTGGCCGTGATCGTGCTGGCCAACAGCACCTACGCGGCGGCTCACCCACTGGCCGGGAAGCTGCTGGACGCGCTGCTGCGGGCCGCCCCGCCGGCACCCGCGGGCCAGCCGCGCTCCCGCGGCCCGGTGCCCGCGCCCGGCACCCCGTGGCCGGAGACCATCGCGGCCCAGCAGGCCGTGGATGAGCTGCTCAGATCCTGGGACGACGCGGCCGCGGACCGCCTGTTCACGCCGAACGTGGCCCAGGACGAGCCGTACGCCATCCGCCGGGAGAAAGCCGCGCTGACCTATCAGCGGCTCGGCCGCCCGGGCGGCGGCGCGGGCCGCCCGGCCGAGTCCGACTCCCCCGCCCACCTGCGCTGGTGGCTGCCTGGCGAGCGCGGCGACGCGGCCGTGGAGATCAAGCTCACCCCCGAGGAACCGCCGCGCGTCCAGGCCCTCTCGCTGGCTGTCCCGCCGGCCTGGGATGGCCCGCTCTGGCAGCGCACCCAGGCACTCATTTCTTTGCTCAACGCCAGTGCCCCCGACTGGCCCGCCGACCTCCCGGTCGCTGAGCTGATCGACACCGCCGTGCTGGTTCGCCGGCTGCGGACGGCCGCGGCCTGGGCGGGTCAGTGCCGGGCAGTGGCGTTGCGTAATGGAGATGGACGCACGTCGGTCACGGTCGAGCTGGCCGGTGAGCACGCCCGGCTGAGCCTGGCGGTGCAGCTGGACGGAGCGCAGCAGGTGCTGCGCCGGGTGGATATCGCGCTGCTCAGCTAGCCCGCCGCGGCCTGCTGGCCGTCCAGGAAGCGGTCCACCAGGCCGCGGATCACGGTGGCCATGGAGAAGCCGTGCTCGGAGCACCAGGCGCGCAGCCGCGCGTGCTGCTCGGCGGAGAACCGGACCGGCACCATCTGCTGGGCCGCCGACCCCGGGCTGCGGAACAGGTTGTGCACCACCTCGGCCTCGGCCTCGGCGAACTCCTGCTGCCGGTCGGCCGGCACGTCGGCCCGCATGGCCCGGGTGAGCTGCCCGCTGAGCGAGCTGACCAGCCCCGGCTGGAGCTGCAGGCTGGTGCCGAGCAGCCAGGTGTACACCTTGTCCCGGTCGGCGGGCGGCAGCTCGGCCAGCGCGCGCACCAGCAGCCCGGCCGCGTCCATCGACGAGTAGGCGGTCGCAGGCTGGGCGGTTTTCCGCGGCTTGGCCGGCGCTGCGGGCTCGGTCGGCGCTGCGGGCTCGGTCGGCTCGTTGGGCTCGGTCATGGTCGCCTCCGCGGTCCCGCGATATCGCTTTCCGATATCACGATATCGGCGCTGCCCACGACCGCAAGCCCTCCACGGATCGTGATCATGACTCTGGTGCTACTAGATTCACACTAACTTCATGATCACGAAGGTGGGCCGGACTGGAGGCTGGTTAGAGGGCGATGCCGAGGAGGGCGTCTACCGTGTCGCGGACGAGGGCGGCGGCGGGCGGGCCGGCGGCCGGGCCGGGCCAGGCGGCAGCACGGCATCGGCCCAGCGGTCCACGGCGGCCAGCGCGCCGGGGGCGTCCAGGTCGTCGGTCAGCCGCTCGCGCACCGCGGCCAGCACCTCCTCGCCGGCCGGTACCGGCTGATCCGCCGCGGCGGCGGTGCGCACCGCGGCGCGCCAGCGGTCCAGCCGGGCCGTGGCCGCGGCCAGGCCGTCCGCGGTCCAGTCCCAATCCGGCCGGTAGTGGTGGGCCAGGATGGCCAGCCGGATCGCCATCGGGTCGGCGCCGTCGGCCAGCAGCCCGGACACGAACACCAGGTTGCCCAGGGACTTGGACATCTTCTCGCCGTCCAGCCGGACCATGCCGGCGTGCGCGTAGACCCGGGCGAACGCGTCCGGCTCCAGCGCCACCCGGGCGTGCGACGCGCTCATCTCGTGGTGCGGGAAGATCAGGTCGGTGCCGCCGGCCTGCACGTCGAACTCGGTGCCCAGGTAGTGGGTGGCGATGGCCGCGCACTCCACGTGCCAGCCGGGCCGTCCCGGGCCGAACCGGGCCGGCCAGGACGGCTCGCCGGGCCGGGCGGCCAGCCAGACCAGCGGGTCGAGCGCGTCCTTCTTGCCCGGCCGCGCCGGGTCGCCGCCGCGCTCGGCGAACAGTTCCAGCATCTCGGCCGGGCCCAGCCCGGACACCGAGCCGAACCGGTCGTCGAAGGCACGGGAGTAGTACTCGTCCGCGTCCACCTGGTACACCGCGCCCCGGTCGGCCAGCAGGCCCGCGAACGGCTCGATGATGTCCAGCGCCTCCACCGCGCCCACCAGCCAGTCCGGCGGCAGCATCCGGAGCGCGGTCATGTCGTGGCGGTACAAATCGATCTCCCGGTCGGCCAGTGCCCGCCAGTCCTCGCCATCCCGGTCCGCGCGCTCCAGCAGCGGGTCGTCCACGTCGGTCACGTTCTGCGCGTAACTCACCTGGTAGCCGGCGTCGCGCCAGGCCCGGATCAGCAGGTCCCAGGCCAGGAACGTGGCCGCATGCCCGATGTGGGTGGCGTCGTACGGAGTGATCCCGCAGGCGTACAAACTGGCGGCCGGCCCGGCCGCGGCCACGGTCAGCTGACCGGTCGCAGTGTTGATGAGCCGGGGCGCGGGGCCCCGCCCCGGCAGCTGAGGTACGTTCGCGGCAGGCCAGGAGTCCATGAGCGCAGGTTATCGCTGTGCCCCGGCGGCCTCATCCGCCCCCTGAACGTCGGCCGTCAGACTTGGCCGGCCGAGGGCTGGCCAACTGAGCGTTGGGCTGGCCGTGCTCGAAGCTGTGCGCCAGCGCGATCAGCCGGGGCTCGCTCCAGGCCGGGCCGAGGAAGGACAGCCCGACCGGCAGCCCGTGCACCTGGCCCGCCGGGACGGTCACCGCCGGGTAGCCGGCCACCGCGGACGGGCTGGACGTGTGGAACACGTCGTGGTCGCCGAGCACGTGGTCGGTCAGGCAGGCCGGGTTGGCGGTGAGCGTGACGACCGCGTCAAGCCGGTGTACGGCCAGCGGGCCGTCCAGCGCCTCCCGGGCCCGGGTCCGCGCCTCGGCCCGGGCCGCCCGTGCGGCTGGGTCGGCCGGGTCCGCGCTGGTCGCCGCGGCCTGCTCGAACAGTTCCTGGCCGAAGTGCACCAG
Organism: uncultured Actinomycetes bacterium; assembly: GCA_963747705.1. GTDB lineage: Bacteria > Actinomycetota > Actinomycetes > Streptosporangiales > Streptosporangiaceae > RYN-230. Next base: position 46,046 of record CAVVGF010000091.1, read on the forward strand.
CACCTCGCCAGCGTTGCGCTGGTTGTAGTCGATGAGCTCGGCCAGGGAGCGCGGCCGCGGGCCGGGCAGGCTGGACAGGTACCGGTTGAGGTCGTGCTTGAACTCGTGCAGCAGCGCGGCGTACTCGGGCTCACCGAGGGACGCCGCGCCGGGCAGCTCGACCGGGTCGAGCACGGTGGCGCCGTGCTGGCGCAGGACGGCGACGGCGGCGTCCAGCACGGCCAGCGTGGCCTGGCCGGCCGCCCGGCAGCCGTCCCGCCACACGCCGAGCCGGGCGCCGGCCAGCGCGCCGGGATCGAGGAACGCGGTGTAGCCGGTGGGCTGGCCCGCGGCCAGGGCGGTGGCCGCGTCGGCGGGGTCGGCCGCGGCCAGCACGCCGAGCAGCGCGGCCGCGTCCGCGACGGTGCGGGCCATCGGGCCCGCGGTGTCCTGCTCCGCCGATATCGGCACGATGCCGTGCCGGCTGACCAGGCCGAGGGTGGGCTTGATGCCAACCACACCGCAGGCGCTGGCCGGGCAGACGATGGAGCCGTCGGTCTCGGTGCCCACCGCGAGCGGCGCCAGGCCGGCCGCCACGGCCACGCCGGAGCCAGAACTCGACCCGGACGGGTTGCGGTCCAGCGCGTGCGGGTTGGCCGCCTGCCCGCCCAGCGTGCTCCAGCCGCTGCTGGACTGGGTGGAGCGGAAGTTGGCCCACTCGGACAGGTTGGCCTTGCCCAGGATCACCGCGCCGGCCGCGCGCAGCCGGCCAGCCAGGAAACTGTCGCCGGTCTCGGCGCCGAGCAGCGCGGGCGAGCCGGCGGTGGCGGGCAGCCCGGCCACCGCGATGTTGTCCTTGACCAGGACCGGGATTCCGTGCAGCGGGCCGCTCTGGGCGGTGCGCTCCTGATCACGGCGGGCGGCCTCGGCGGCGGCGTCCGGGCTGACCGTGATGACCGCGCGCAGCCGGGGGTTGAGCTCGGCGATCCGGTCCAGGCAGCGCGCGGTCAGCGTGGCCGAGGTGAGCGTGCCCGCGGCCATGGCCCGGTGCAGCGCGGCGACCGAGCCGGCGGCTGGCTCGCCGGGGTCAGGCTCGCCGCGGGTGCTGTCCCCGGGGCGGGCGGGCGGCGGGGCGGGCGCGGGCATGGTGGCAGGATAACGGGGTGCAGATGCAGATGGGTGAGCTGGAAACGGTGCCCGCGCTGGACCGGCCGGACCTGCTGGCGCCCGGCCGTGGCCGGGGCGCTGGCGGCGCTGGATGGCCTGGCCGGCCAGGTGAGTGTGGCCGAGATCGACCCGGACCTGGCGGATACGGCGGCGTTCTGCGAGCGGTACGGCGTGGGGCTGGCCGAGTCGGCCAACTGCGTGCTGATCAGCGGGCGGCGCGGCGGGGAGACCAGGTTCGCCGCCTGCATGGTGCTGGCCACCACCCGGGCCGACGTGAACGGCGTGGTGCGGCGCGAACTGGACGTGCGCAAGGCGTCGTTCGCGCCGCGGGACGTGGCCGTGGCCGAGACCGGGATGGAGTACGGCGGCATCACCCCGATCGGGCTGCCGGCCGGCTGGCCGGTCCTGGTGGACGGGGCCGTCGCCGCGACCGCGTCAGTGGTGATCGGCAGCGGGCTGCGCCGGTCCAAGCTGGTCCTGCCCGGCGCCGCGCTCGGTGAGCTGCCCGGCGCGGCCGTCATCCAGGACCTGGCCAACCCAGCCTGACCGCTACGGGAGCCAGGAGACGTGGCCGTGCAGGGCGGCGTAGCCGACGAACGCGCCGGTGTCGATGAGCGCGTGCGCGATGATCAGCGGAGTGACCCGGCCCCAGCGGCGGTACAGCAGGGCGAAGATCACGCCCATCACGGCGTTCCCGATGAACCCGCCGAAGCCCTGGTACAGGTGGTAGGACCCGCGCAGCAGCGCGCTCACCGCGATGGCCTTGGCCGGAGTCCAGCCGAGCTGGTCCAGGCGGCGCAGCAGGTAGCCGATGACCAGGATCTCTTCCAGGATGCCGTTCTGCGTGGCGTCCAGGATCAGCACCGGGATCCGCCACCACACGGCGGGCAGGTTCTCCGGGACCACGTTCAGCGCGACGCCGAGATTGTAGGCGGCCAGGTACAGGGCCAGCCCGGAGCCGCCGATCAGCGCGGCCAGGATGGCGCCCCTGGCCAGGTCCCGCCCGGGCTGGCTGGCGTCCAGGCCCATGGCCGAGGATGGCGTCTCGCCCTCCCGGGCCAGCAGGTAGAACACCAGGGCCACCGGGACCAGCGTGGTCAGGATGCTGGCCAGCTGCAGGGCCAGGTCGAGCCAGGGCCGGCCGGGGGCGAGCGAGCCGACCAGCAGGGCCTGCTGCTTGCCCAGCGACTGTTTCGCGGTCAGCGAGCCGATCAGGTTGATGATGGCGAACAACGCGCTCGCGCCCAGCGACACCCCGAACACGACGACGATCTCCCAGCCGATCAGCCGCCTGGTCAGCGGCTTGAGGCTGGCTTCCTGCAGCTGGGTCACGTCAGGACTCTAGCCGCGCCGCCCGGCCACCCGGCCCGCTCCGCACCCCACCCCAGCCAACTCACAGCAACCTTCCAGGTGGCCATCAGCAGACCATCGGCTCGTGTTAATGATTCGCGCGGCGGGCCACGGCGGCCCGGGATAACACACTGGCCGCCGTGTCGCGCAGGAACACGGCGGCCAGCGGGTATGGGCTACGGGCTATTGGCGGCTGATCGCGGCCCTGGGGTGGCCGCGCAAGCTCGTGGCAGTGACCTGGCTCAGACCAGCAGGTCGTCGAACTCGCCGAGCTTCACGCCTTCGATGAGCGCGGCGATTTCTGCCCGGGTATAGATAAGGGCCGGGCCCTCAGGATTGCGCGAGTTACGCACCGCGTACTCGCCCCCGTTAAGCCGGGCCACCTCGACGCACGTCCCCTGGGAATTGCTGATGCTGCTCTTACGCCAGCAAGCGTCAACCAACTCGGTGGCTGGCATTCCGTTGTATGTGTTCATCTATCCGACTTCCTCAAGCATCCCGCTCAGGATTTCCGTGGTGTGTTCCGGCGACTCGCTCTCGACACTGAGGCGTTCCATCACCTCGGTGTAACGTTCCACGTCGTCGCGCTTATCCAGGTAAAGGGAGCTCGTCAACTGCTCGACGTAGACCACGTCGGGCAGGTTGACCTCAGGGAACCGAAGGATAGTGAACGCCCCTCCCTCAGCCGCGTGACCGCCCGAGCTGAACGGGACCACCTGGAGCGTGACGTTGGGCTCCTTCGTCACCTCGATCAACCGCTCGAGCTGCGCCCGCATCACCTCCCTGCCCCCGATCGGCCGTCGCAGCGCGGCTTCGTCCACCACCGCCCACAAGCGCGGTGCATCCGGTTTGCTCAGCAGCTCCTGCCGGGCGATGCGCAGGCCTACCCGGCGCTCGGTCTCCTCGGTGGAAGCTCCTGGCTGACCCAGCCGGACCACTGCCCTGGCGTAGTCCGCCGTCTGCAGCAGCCCCGGAACGAACTGGACTTCGTAGAGCCTGATGAGAGCCGCGGCCTCCTCCAGGCCGACATAGACCTGGAACCAGTCCGGGAGCACATCCCCGTACTTGTGCCACCAGCCCGGCGAGTTCGCGTCCCGGGCCAGCGCCACCAGGGTGGCCCGCTCGGCCTCATCGGTGACCCCATACAGCTCCAGCAGGTCGACAACGTCACGCTCCTTGAAGCTGACCCTGCCGAGCTCCATACGGCTGATCTTGGAGCCGGATGCGCGGATGGCGTAACCGGCGTCCTCGCGTGTGATCCCCCGGGCTTCACGAAGCCGGCGCAGCTGGGAACCGAGCAGGATCCGCAGGACCGTCGGCCCGCTCCCCGGCTGTACTGAGATCACTCCAACCCCCCGGCTCTTAGCCGTCAGAAATCCGTCAGCAGCTCCTCCCGTTTGAGGCCTCCTAACCGGCCCGCACGTGCCATCGGCACTTTCATCTGCACGTGCATCCGCCCTTGCGCATGCAAGGTATATCGAGGATGATAGCGCTTGCGCGCCACACACACGACATAGTGCCAGGAGACAGACGGGAACCCGATGACCAACCACCGGGCGGCCTCGCCAGTCACGACGGAGGTCATGAGCGTGGGCCAAGAGTGGCTCCTGTCCCCCGGGGAGCCCGCCGGAATGCGTTACGCGAGCCCGCTGCGCCCGCCAGTGCCCGCTCTCGATGAGCTGGCCGCGACGCAGCCGTCGGCTAGCTGTGGCCTGCGCGCGGTGCCGGAAGCGGTCAAGACGGGCCGGGATTTCGCCCGCAGCGTGCTGCTCGAGTGGCGGCTGCCCGACCTGGTGGACATGGCCGGTCTGGTCGTGTCGGAACTGGTCACCAACGCGCTGCGGCATGGCATGGCGCAGGCCCGGATGCACCCCAGCGAGTGCCCGATCCGGCTACGGCTGCTCGGCCAGGCGCCGTATGTGATGTGTATGGTCACCGACCCGGGCAGCGGCATCCCGGTGCTGCGCGATCCGCAGCTGTGCGACGAGAACGGCCGTGGGCTGAACGTGGTCGAGTCATGCTGCATCCGCTGGGGCTGGCACCTGCTCGATGAGGGCGGCAAGGTCGTCTGGGCGCTGCTGCATCCCGACGCCTAAAACCGGGCACAGTTCGGCCTAGGCAACGGTGAACCGCGCCGCTATGCTCTCTTGGCGCCGCCGGCCCGGTGATCCGTGGTGAGCCGCACGGCACGCCTATCTGGAATTCCCCTAGGGAGCAGAAATGTCCTATCAGCCGTATCCGACCGGTGGAGCCGCGGAGCCCGAGCCGCAGCGCCCGGCGCCGCCCACCCCCGTGCTGCAGGCCGTGAAGCTGATGTATGCCGGCGCGATCGTGAGCGCGGTCAGCCTGATCATCACGCTGGTGACCGTGGGCAGCCTGAAAACCGCTATTCATAACGCCGATCCCTCGCTGTCGGCCAGCAAGCTGCACTCGGCCGAAGTGGCGGCGGTGGCGGTCGCCATCATTTTCGGCCTGATCGGCATCGGGCTGTGGCTGTGGATGGCGTACGCCAACAAGGCCGGGAAGAACTGGGCCCGGATCACGGCCACGGTGTTCTTCGGTCTTGACACACTGTCCGTGCTGACCAGCTTCCGGCAGGCGGAGCCGGTGCTGAGCCGGCTGATCTCCATCCTGGTCTGGCTGATCGGGCTGGGCGCGATCGTGCTGCTGTACCAGCGCGAATCGAGCGCCTACTTCAGCGCGTCGAAGACGCCCACGTAGGACCGCCGCGGGCCAGGCCCTGGCTAGTGCATGGCCAGGGCGTGGCAGGCCACCGCCGCCGCCGCGACCACATTGAGCGAATCCACCCCGAGGGCCATGGCCGACGGGCTCATCGGGATGCACACCGCCTGGTCGGCTTCGCGCAGCCAGCGGGCGGACAGCCCGTCCCCCTCACAGCCGAGCAGCAGCGCGACCCGATCGGCCCGGCCCGCGCCGGCGGGCAGTGCGGCGCCGATCGGGGTGGCTGACTGGTCCGGGGTGAGCGCCAGCAGCCGGAAACCGGCCGCCCGGAGCTGGCCGAGCCCGCCGTACCAGTCGGCCATCCGGGCGTACGGCACCGCGAACACCGCGCCCATGGACACCTTGACCGCCCGCCGGTAGAGCGGGTCGGCGCAGCGCGGGGACAGAATCACGGCGTCCGCGCCGAACGCGGCCGCGCAGCGGAACACCGCCCCCACGTTGCCGTGGTCGACCAGGTCCTCCAGCACCACCACCCGCCGGGCGCTGGCCAGCACCTGGCTCACCTCGGGCAGCGGCGGGCGGTCTACCGCGGCCAGCGCCCCGCGGTGCACCCGGTAACCGGTCAGCCGGCGGGCCACTTCATCGCTGACCAGATAGACCGGGGCGGCGCAGTCGCCCGCCAGCGCGCCCAGCCGGGCCAGCCCGGCCGCGGTCAGCAGCATCGACCGGACCGGATAGCCCGCGGCCACCGCGCGGCGGATCACCTTGTCCCCCTCGGCCACGAACAGCCCGTGCCGGGCCTCCAGGCTGATGCGCAGGTCAGCGTCGGTCAGCGAGACGTAGTCGGTGAGCCGCGGATCGGCCGGGTCGCGGACTTCGATGGGGCCAGCCACCCCTCCAGTCTGCCCACTGCCAGCGGGCCGGGAGGACACCACTAACCACACGCATTACAAAGCTGACAACCGCCTGATGTGTCCGGACTTGCCCGGATAAAGTCGTGACGCCAGGCCGTGGGGGCACCCGGGACGCGAGGGATGACGTGAACGCTGTAGGCACCGGCCGGCAAGGCCGTAACCAGCGCGGGCGGCCGCGCCGGGTGAGCATCGTGGTCGGGCTGAGCGCGCTGGCCGGCGTGATCGCCTGCACGCTGCTGGTGGCCTTCGGCGCGGAGGCTGTGGTATCCCGCGCCTCCTGCACCGATCACCCGGTGGTGGTCAACCTGGCCGCCTCGCCGGACATCGCGCCCGCGGCCAGCCACGTGGCCAAGTACTTCAACGCCCAGCACAACGACGTGCAGGGGCACTGCGCCGTGGTGCACGTCACCAGCGCGCAGTCGTCGGTGGCCGCCACCGAGATCACCAAGTCGGCCACCAGCCCGGCCTTCCAGGCCTGGATCCCGGACTCCTCGCTGTGGGTGAACGTCGCGCGCAGCTTCCCGGTGGGCGCGCAGCTCGTGCAGCAGACCGGTTTCACGGTGGCCCGTTCCCCGCTGATGATCGTCATGCCCAGGTCGGTAGCGGCCGAGGTGCCCGCCTACGGCTCCTCGGTGGGCTGGCAGTTCCTCCTGCCGCAGCGGGTCGGTGGCCCGGCCACCGGGCTGGGGCTGCACGTGGAGTTCCCCGATCCGGCGCAGAGCTCGGCCGGCCTGGCCACGCTCATCACGCTGCAGCAACTGCTCGGCACCGGCAGCACGGCCCAGGCCGGCTTCGCCGACTTCGTCCTCAACGTCCAGGTCACCTCGGGCTCCGGGTCGCTGACCTCGCTGGCCAGCCTGGCCCAGCGCGACGAGCGGCCGGTCACCATCGCCTCGGAGCAGGCCATCGGGCAGTTCGACCGGGCGCACCCGGCGGCCGACGCGCTGTCCGGGCGGTACCCGGTCGAGGGCACCCCGGAGCTGAATTACCCCTATGTGCTCACCTCCGCCAACCAGCTCGAGCGCAAGGTGGGCCTGGAGTTCGAGAAGGCGCTGCGGTCCAGCTACGCGTCGTCCTACGTGCAGTACCTGGGCTTCCGCTCGGGGGCCGGCACGGCACCGGACTGGATCGGCCAGTACGGCCTGGACACCGGCCAGCCGAAGCTGACCGCGGCGACCGCGCCAGGTGAGGCCGAGACCAGCCTGCAGGCCTGGCAGAAGCTCAGCCTGGGCTCCCGCGACCTGGTGCTGCTGGACGTTCTCGGAGCAGATGGCCACCCCGGTCTCCCCGACCGGCACCACCCTGGAGCAGGTCCTGCAGCAGGCATCCAGCCTGGGCCTGAGCCACTTCCCTGACAGCACCCAGATGGGCATCTGGGCGTTCGCCAGCCACCTGGACGGCAACCTGCCCTACAAGCAGCTCGTCCCGGTCGGGCCGCTGCCCGCGCCGCTGGGCCTGATCACCCGGCGGCAGCAGATCATCCAGGCCACCGGGCAGGGCAAGCCGGTGGCGGGCGCGCCGGCCGCGCTGTACAGCTCGATCCTGGCCGCGTTCAAGTCCTTGTCGGCCAGCTACCAGCCCCGGTACGTCAACGCGGTGCTGGTCATGACGGCCGGGATCGACAACGACAAGGGCGATATGAGCGCCGCGGCGCTGATCCGCCAGCTGCGCGCGCTGTACAACCCGAACAAGCGGGTGGAGATCGTGCCGCTCATGCTGGGCACCGCCGGGAACTTCAAGGCGCTGCAGCAGATCGCCAAGGTCACCGGCGGCGTGGCGTTCGACATCACCAACCCGAAGCAGGTCAACGGCGCGTTCTTCAGCGGCGTCGCGCAGCGGCTGAGCGTCGCTGGATAGCAGCCTGAGCTGCGGAAACATGCTCGGGTGACGGGCCGCGGCGGGCCCAAAAAATCTTACGGTTCTATGACAACCGGCTTCGGAGGCGGCGCGTCTTTTATGTGAGGCCCGACGAGAGCGGGGCGTCGGGCCTCTACAGAGCTTCTCCAGCAGCGTCGGCCTGGTGCGAGCATTCGCCAGGCCACTGGCTGGGGAACGGGACATGAGGTCCGGCAAGAGCGGGGTGCCGGGCCTCATTTCCGTTTTCTGGCCCGTTTTCCAGCCGCCGGCTCAGCCAGCCGCATCCAGCAGCCGGTGCGCCCGCTGGATGAGCGACGGCACCGCCGCCCCCTCCCGCTCGAACCCCTCGCCGACCGTCTTGTGCTGCAAGAACCGCGCATGGATGCCTTCCAGCACCACGGCGAGCTTGAAGCAGCCGAACGCCATGTAGTAGCCGAGGCCGGATACGTCCCGCCCGGTCGCCGCCGCATACCGGTCCGCGACCTGCGTCCTGGTCAGGAAGCCGGGGCCGGCGGTGACCGTGGCCGCCACGCTGAGCTCGGCGGACTCCTGGTCGTCCTGCTCGGCCCAGTAGACGAGGGCCAGGCCGAGGTCGGCCAGTGGGTCGCCCAGGGTGGACATCTCCCAGTCCAGCACGGCCGCGATCGAGGGCCGGGCGCCCAGGGTGACCAGCATGTTGTCCAGCCGGTAGTCGCCGTGCACCAGGGTCCCGGGACCCGCGGCCGCGATCACCGCCGGCAGGGCCGCGGCCAGCCGGCTGACCAGCTCGGTGTAGCCAGGCATCTCCCGGGTGCTGGACAGCTCCCACTGGCGCTGCCAGCGGGCCAGCTGCCGCTCCATATAGCCATCCGGCCGGCCGAAGCCGCTCAGCCCGGCCGCGGCCAGGTCCACGCCGTGAATGGCGGCCAGCATGTCGGCGAAGCTCACGGACAGCAGGCCGGCCTGCTCCGGGCTGACCTGCTCGCCGTCCGCCTCGGTGCGCAGCACCAGCCCGGGCACGTAGGCCATCACGTAGAACGGGGCGCCGATCACCTCCGGGTCTGTGCACCGCCCGGCCACCGGGGGCACCGGGACGGCGGTGCCGCGCAGCGCGCTGAGCACCTGGTACTCCCGGCCCATGTCGTGCGCGGTAGGCAGGACGTGGCCCAGCGGGGGCCGCCGCAGCACCAGCAGCGGTGCGCCCGGGCCCGCCGCGGCCCGGCCATCCACCAGGTAGGTCAGGTTGGACCGGCCGCCCGCGATCAGCCGGACGGCCGGCGGCGCGGCCACCGGGAGGATGCCGTTGTCGTGCAGCCAGCGGCCCAGCCGGGGCAGATCGTTGACCCCGGGCACCGGGCCGGGTCCGGTGGCGGGCGCGGGCACAGCTCCGGGGTCAGCACCGTCCGGCATGGATCTCACTCCCGTCCGCGCACTCCGGCCCACGCGCCGTGGGGCCGGGCACGTATCAGGAAAGTATCTATCAGGACGACCGCGCCCCGCCCGGACCGCCAGCCTGAGCGCCGGGGCAAGACGCCCGTCGGGTCCGGACACTTCTGGGTATGGACTTATTCACGCACTGTGGCATAGGTAGTTACCATGGGCCGGCCCCGGCCACAGGTCTAGACCATTCGGAAGGATCAGCCGTGACTGACGCGTGGATGCCTGGTGCCGAGCGAATCGTGGCCCCCGCTGACGGCGGCGGCATGAAGGGCGGCGCGCCGCGTGCCGTCTGGCTGCCGGTGTACGCCAACCCGCTGGTGCGGCAGGCCCGGGCCGTGGCCGAGCGGCTCATCCAGCTGGGCCTGCCGAGCCATCTGGTCTGGAACCCGGTGTCCGGCGAGGTGGTCCAGCTGATCCCGGCGGTCCGGGCGGGCCGTGCCCTGGGCTGGCCTGAGAAGCCGGGCTGGCTGGCTGGGCCCGGCTGGCTGGCTGGACCGGGCTGCTGCCGGATGCCGCCGTCCCCGGTGGCGGAGCCAACCGCGCCCCCGGCCCGGGACGGGCTGGCCGCGATCAACACCGAGGGCCGGCTATGCGTGCAGATCGCGGTGCTGAGCCAGGCCTGGTGGCCGTTTACCGAGGGCCCGGCCGAACGGCTGCAGGACATCGTGACCTGGCTCGACTCGTGGCAGGTACCCCGGGGCTGGCCGGCCGGGCGGCCGGCCCGGTTCCCCGGCACGGGCCCGGCGGAGGCCGGCCGCCGGGCCGGGCCACGCGCCATGGCCGGCCAGGCTGAGGCGGCCGGGACGGGTCCGGGCGGACGCCGCAACTGGGCCCAGGGTGGTCATTTCGCCGCCGTCCAGGTGCCCGGCTGCGCGGCGGCCGGCGCGGGCCACATCGACCTGTTCCGGCCGGACCACGATCAGCCGCGGATCAGGTCCGCCCGGCCCGCGGGCAGCCCGGCCAGGATCTCGGCCAGGACCCGGCAGCCACGGCTCACCCCGGCCAGGTCGGCCGCGCCGTAGCCGAGCACCAGCCCATGGCAGCTGGCCGGGCCGGCGAAGTACCTGTCCAGGCTGGCCACGTCCACGCCGCTGGCCGCCGCCGCGGCCAGCACGGCCGGCAGTGCGCGGCCCGGCAGTTCGCAGACCATATGCATGCCCGCGGTATCTCCGGTCAGCCGGGCGGGCAGGGCGGGCCGGCCAGGGCCTGGCCGAGCACCGCGGTCATCGCGCCGCGTCGCCGCGCGTACTCATGCCGCATTCGCCGCACGTGCCGGTCCAGGTCGCCCCGGGCCAGCAGCTCGGTCAGCGCGTGCTGGACCGGCTCGGGCACCTTCACCCCAAGGTCGGTGGCGGTCCCGGCGAGCACCGCGACCAGGCCGGCCCGGGCCAGCAGCCAGCCCGCGCCGAGCGCGGGGGTCAGCGTCTTCGACGTGGTTCCCAGGTAGATGACCACCTCGGGGTCCAGGCCGAACAGCGTCGGCAGCGGGGCGACGTCGTAGCGGAACTCGCCGTCGTAGTCGTCCTCCACGATGAGCGCCCCGGTAGCACGGGCCCAGGCGGCGAGCGCCTGGCGGCGCGGCACCGGCAGCCGCCCGCCGAGCGGGTACTGATGGGCGGGCGTGGTGTACACCAGCCGCAGATCGGCCGGCAGCTCGTCCACCACCAGGCCGTCCGCGTCCACCCGGCAGGGCACCAGCTGGGCGCCGTGCGCGGAGAACACCGACCGGGCCGTCTGGTAGCCGGGCTCCTCCACGCCGACCCGGTCGCCCGGCCGTAGCAGGGCGCAGGCGATCAGCTCCAGCCCGGCCGCGACCCCGCGGGTAACCAGGACCTGGTCAGCCGCGCAGCGCAGGCCCCGGCCGCGGCGCAGGTACCCGGTGATCTGCTCACGCAGGGCGGCCACGCCGAGCGGGTCAAGCGCGCTGGACAGCGGCTGGGCGGCGGCCCGCCGCCAGGCCCGGCGCCAGGCGGCCTGGTCGATCCCGGCCACCCAGGGGACGCCGGGGCGCAGGTTGACCCGGGGCGGCCCGGCGGGTGTGGCCGGCCCCGGCCCCGCGGCGGCTGGCCGGGCGGCCGTCGGCCCCGGCCAGTGCGGCACGCCGTCCAGTGGGCCGCACCCGGCCCGCGGCGCGCCGCCGGGCACGCCCGGAGCACCGGGCGCCACATAGGTCCCGGACCCGTGCCGTCCCTCCAGCCAGCCCTCGGCGAACAGCTGGGTGTAAGCCGCCGTCACCACGGTCCGGCTGACCCCGAGCAGCCCGGCCAGGGCCCGGGTGGAGGGCAGCCGCTCGCCCGCGGTCAGCCGCCCGTCGGTGAGCGCGGCGCGCAGCTGCGCGGAGATCTGCTCGGTCAGCGGCAGCGGGCCGGCCCGGTCGGCGGCCAGCGGCAGCTCGATGGCGGCGCGCGGAAAAGTGGTCATCTGCTCTTCCCGTAAAGTGGCTACACTCATCAGTCCACTTGATAGGTACGGTAAGCCATCATGAGCCCTGACGACACCCTGACCCTGTCCGCGACCCCGCGGACCGCCCTGCACCGGCACAAGGAACGTGGCCGGACCGACCGCGCCGACCTGTACGCCGTGCTCGACGCGGGCCTGATCTGCCATCTCGGCGTGGTCATCGATGGCCTCCCGGTAGTGCTGCCGACCGCCTACGGCCGCGACGGCGACGTGCTGTACCTGCACGGCTCGTCGGCCAACCGGAGCAATCTGGCCGCTGACGGCCAGGAGGTCTGCGTCACGGTGACGCACCTGGACGGGATCGTCTGCGCCCGGGCCGTGTTCAGCCACTCGATGAACTACCGCTGCGCGGTGGTCTTCGGCCGGGCCCGGCTGGTCACCGAGGACCAGGAACGTCTGGCCGCGCTGCGGGTGATCACCGAGCAGCTGATCCCGGGCCGGTGGGCCGCGGCCCGGCCGCCGTCGCGCAAGGAGATGGCCGCCACCTCGGTGCTGGCCGTTCCGCTGGATGACGCGTCGGTGAAGGTGCGGACCGGGCCGCCGGCCGACGAGCGGGAGGACCTGGACCTTGACGTGTGGGCCGGGGTGCTGCCCGCGGCGCTGACCTTCGGCGAGCCACAGCCGGACCAGGAACTGCCACCGGGGACGGCGGTGCCCGGGCATATCCGCGCCATGGCCGGCCCCGCGGCTGACACCTGGTGGCGCTGGCGAGTGGCCAGGTGGGGGACCTGGACAAGGTGGCCCTGACAAGGCTCTACTCTTGGGGGATGACTGACCGGCTCGTCTGGATCGACTGTGAGATGACCGGGCTTGACCTGGCCCGTGATGCCCTTATCGAGATCGCCTGCCTGGTAACCGACGGCAACCTGAACGTGCTCGATGAGGGCGTGGATCTCGTGATCAAGCCTCCGGCGGAGGCGGTGGACCAGATGGTGCCGGTCGTACGGGATATGCACACCACATCGGGCCTGATCGACGAGCTGGCGTCCGGGGTCACCCTGGCCGAGGCTCAGGAACAGGTGCTCGGCTATGTGCGCGGCCTGGTGCACGACGCGCGGCGGGTGCCGCTGTGCGGTAACTCCATCGCCACCGACCGCGCCTTCCTGGCCCGTGACATGCCCGAACTCGACGCGTTCCTGCACTACCGGATGGTCAACGTGTCGAGCATCAAGGAACTCGCCCGGCGCTGGTACCCGCGGGCGTACTTCGCCAGCCCGCAGAAGCACGGCGGGCACCGGGCCCTGGCCGACATCCGGGAGAGCATCCAGGAGCTGCGCTACTACCGGGAGGCGATCTTCGTCCCGGAACCCGGGCCGGACTCGGCCACGGCCCGGCAGATCGCCGGCAAGTACGGCGTCGCGCCGCCCGGCAACGGGCACGCCGAGCCGGCGCAGCGGGCCGAGTGACCGCGGCTGGCTGACTGGCCGACGTTACCGCGTATCCGGTTCGAAGTAGACCGGCGGCGCCGCTATGCTTCATGCAGCCGTCGGCGATGGTGGGCGTAGCTCAGTTGGTTAGAGCACCAGGTTGTGGTCCTGGGGGCCGGGGGTTCGAGTCCCCTCGCCCACCCCATGTGATGTCGCGAGACATCGGAATCACCCCGAACCTACGTTAGGGTTCGGGGTTTTTCGTCTGCGGATGGCCTGGTGGCCTTCCAGAATTCTGGAAGCTTGGCGGGGCGACCTGGGCGAATGCTGTGTCTTGGCTTAGCGTGCCCGGCGGGCCGGCCATCCTCAGGTGCGTGAGTGATGCCGCGCCAGGGCTGACCGAGTTGCTGGCCCGGTGGCAGGAGGACCTGGCCGCCTGGGCCATTCCGGCGCACATCACCGCGGCCGTGCCCGACTCGCCCTGGGTGCTGCCCCGCCAGGTGTTCGCGCGCCGCGCGGACCGGCTGCGCCAGGCCCCGGCCGGGCCGTCCTACCAGCAGGAGTGGCAGACCCTGGATCCGCCGGGCAGCGTGCTGGACGTAGGCGCCGGGGCCGGCGCCGCCTGCCTGCCGCTGGCACCGCGGACCACCGCGCTGACGGCGGTGGACACCGATCCGGCCATGCTGGACCTGCTGGCCGGGCGGGCCCGCGCGGCGGGCCTGACGGCGCGGCTGTGCGCCGGCGGGTGGCCGGAGGTGGCCGCGCAGACCGCACCGGCGGACCTGGTGACCTGCCATAACGTGCTGTACAACGTGCCGGACCTGGCCCCGTTCATCGAGGCGCTGACGGCCTATGCGCGGCGCCGGGTGGTCGTCGAGCTGACCGCGGCCCATCCGCTGACCTCGCTCAACCCGTTGTGGCGGCACTTCCACGGGCTGCAGCGGCCAACCGGGCCCACCGCAGGTCACGTCCTGGCCATCCTGGACGCAATGGGGCTGCGGGCAGGGCACACTAAATGGAATCGTCCGGCTGAGGCGGATTACGCCACAGTTGGCGAGCTAGCCGAAGTGACGAGGCGGCGGCTGTGCCTGCCGGCTGAGCGCACGGCTGAGGTGGAAGCCGCGCTCCGGGACACCGGGCTCAGCGGCGGCCAGGCCACCGACCTGGGGACGGCCGGACGGGCCGGAATCACAATCTGGTGGGAGGGTTCCGCGTGAGCAACATGGATGACTGGTTTCGCGACCCGTCGCCGCGCTCATCCGGGCCGGCTGGGTCCGGCTACCCCAGCGGCGGCCCGACCGAGCACCTGCCCCACGGCTCGCCGGGCCAGAGTGCCTGGCCGTCGCAGCCGCCGCCGCGCAGCGACAGCCCGGGACGGCCCTCCCCGCAGTACCAGGGTGGCGGGCGCGCCTACCGGGGCGGTGGCGGCGGGCGGCGCTGGCTGCGGCCGCGCCGGATCCTGGGCATCGTCGCACTGCTGGTGGTGCTGATCCTGGTCTTCACCGGGGTCACGTACTTCTACCTGAACTCCAAGCTGACCCGGGTCAACGCGCTGGTCAACTACAACGGCCGGCCGGTGGCGGCCGCCGGGCAGAACTGGCTGATCACCGGATCCGACAGCCGCCAGGGGCTGACCAGGAAGCAGGAGCGCCAGCTGGCGACCGGGCGGGGCATCGGCGGGCACCGGTCGGACACCATCATGATCCTGCACATCCCGGGCAACGGCTTGCCCGCGGTGCTGGTCAGCATCCCGCGCGACTCGTACGTGGACATCCCCGGCTTCGGCATGAACAAGATCAACGCGGCCTACGATTTCGGCGGCCCCAAGCTGCTGGCCAAGACGGTGCAGAACGCCACTGGCCTGTACATCAACCACTTCATGAGCATCGGTTTCGGCGGGCTGGTCAACGTGGTGAACGCGGTCGGCGGCGTGCGCATGTGCATCCCGTCCAACCTGAACGACCCGGCGTCCGGGCTGCACCTGAAGAAGGGCTGCCAGAACCTGGACGGCGCGCAGGCACTCGGCTTCGTCCGCACCCGGCACCTGTTCGCCACCCAGGACCTGCAGCGGGAGCAGGACCAGCGGGTGTTCATCAAGGCGCTGCTGACCAAGATGACCAGCCCGGGCACCCTGGCCAATCCGTTCCACACGTTCCCGGCCGCGTTCGGCGCGGCGGGCGCGCTCACCGTGGACAAGGGCACCCAGCTGTACCAGCTGGTCCAGGTCGCGTTCGCGCTGCGGCACCCGGAAACCACCACCGTGCCCGTCGGCAGCACGCCGCTGCTGGCCGTCGGCGACGTGGTTATCTGGGACCACACCCAGGCGACCCAGCTGTTCAACGCGATGCGCAACGACACCCCGGTGCCGAAGAGCCTGCTGACCGGCTCCAAGCTGGCCGCGGCGGCCTGAGCCGCAATCGTTATCCGCCGCGGTCAACTTGCGACATTTCAGCCCCTTGCGCACAGCCTGGTGGCCTTCGGTACCATGCCTCGAATTACAACCCCGCTGGTGGCTATGGCCCGGAGGTAACTTTGAGGACCGGCAGTATCCCCAGCGTGACCCGGCCGCTCGGCCTGTCCCTGCGTGAGGCCGAAATCATGACGCTGATCGCGGAGGGTCATTCCAACGGCGAGATCGCCGCCCAGCTCGTGCTGGCCGAGAAGACCGTGAAGAATCACGTGAACCGGATCTACGCCAAGATGGGCGCGCAATCCCGGGCGGCGGCCATCTCACAGTGGGACGACGCGCGGGGTGCGGCCACCTGAACTCCCGTCCCGGCTAGCCTGGGACTAGCCTGATAGTGAGTTCAGCCCCAGGGGGCATTCAGGAAATACTCAGGTTCAGGCCGGAAGATGCAGGTCATGACCATGCCGTTAACGAATGGGCGGACACAGCCGGCTGCCAGGCTGCTCGTTGTCGAGGACGAGCCCAACATCCTTGAGCTCTTGTCCGCCAGCCTCCGCTACGCCGGGTTTGACGTGCTCACCGCGACCGGCGGAACCGAGGCGGTCCAGGCCGCGCAGCGGCACCGGCCCGACCTCATCGTGCTCGACGTGATGCTGCCCGACATGGACGGCTTCGACGTGGTCCGGCGGCTGAGAGGCGGCGGGGCACGCATCCCGGTGGTCTTCCTGACCGCGCGGGACGCGATGGAAGACAAGGTCCGCGGCCTCACCCTGGGCGGGGACGACTACGTGACCAAGCCGTTCAGCCTGGAGGAGGTCATCGCGCGGATCCGCGCGGTGCTCCGCCGCACGCACGGCGACGGGGCCGAGCCCACGCCCCGGCTCAAGTTCGCCGACCTGGAACTGGACGAGGAGAGCCACGAGGTGTGGCGGGCCGGGCAGCATGTGCAGCTCTCCCCCACCGAGTTCAAGCTCCTACGCTACTTCATGAGCAACGCCAACCGGGTGCTGTCCAAGATGCAGATCCTGGACCACGTCTGGGACTACGACTTCCGCGGCGACACCGGCATCGTGGAGTCGTACGTGTCGGTGCTGCGGCGCAAGGTGGACACCGCCGAGCCGCGGCTCATCCATACCCTGCGCGGGGTCGGCTACGTGCTCCGGCTGCCCTCGTCCTAGCCTGCGGAGATGACGACAGCGTCCAGACTCGACCGCGCGCAGGGGAAACTGCGCCGGCTGTCCGGGCGTACCCCGATCCGGGTCAAGATCATCGCTGCGCTGCTCGCGCTGGTCATCATCGCGCTGGCCATCATCAGCACGGTGAGCCTGGCGGTGTTCCGCAACTACCTGCAGAACCAAGCGGACACCCAGCTGACCACGCTGTACAACCAGACAGTCAGCAGGGGTCATCCGCTGACGCCGGGATCGGCCCGTCGCAGATGCACATCGTCGGGAGCTACACCGCCACCGGAATTGGTCGAGGTGCTGAACGCCCGGGGCCAGGTGCTCACCCCGACCACCCTTACCGGCGCGCCGCTGACCGCCGGCGGCCCGGATGTGCCCACCAGCAAATCGTGGCTCACCGCCCACTCCGGACAGCGGACGACGGTGCCGGCGCTGTCGGGGGACGACAACTGGCGGGTCGTCACCAGGGTCTTCAACAACGCGGTGATATCCAACTTCTACACCGAGCAGACCAGCGCGCCACAGACGGTCATCCTGGTCGTCGGCTACGACCTGGGCAGCGTGAACACCACGCTCGGCTGGCTGGGCCGGATCGACCTGCTGGTCGGCGTGATCGTCGTGGTCGCCCTGGCCGTGGTCGGGGTGGCCATCGTCCGGGCCAGCCTGCGCCCGCTCGACGATATCGAGCAGACCGCCCGGGCCATCGCGGCCGGTGACCTGTCCCGCCGGGTGCCCGACCTGGACCCACGCACCGAGGTCGGCAGGCTCGGCCGGTCGCTGAACCGGATGCTGGCCCAGATCGAGTCGTCGTTCCAGGCCCGGACCCGGTCCGAGGCGGCGGCCCGGCGGTCCGAGGAGCGGATGCGCCAGTTCGTCGCGGACGCCAGCCACGAGCTGCGCACCCCGCTGACGGCGATGCGCGGCTACGCCGAGTACTACCGGCAGCGCGGCGGCGTACGGGACGACGCGGCCAGCCCGGCGGACCCGGCCGGCTACATCGCGGCCGGGCCGGACCAGGCCGGGCAGGCCGCCCTGCCCGGCACCCCGGACGCGGCGGCCCGGCAGAACGGGACCGGCCAGCTCAGCGGGGCCGACCTGGACCGGATCATGCAGCGGGTCGAGCAGGAGTCGGCCCGGATGGGCGTGCTCGTCGAGGACATGCTGCTGCTGGCCCGGCTGGATCAGCAGCGGCCGCTGGAACGCCGTCCGGTGGACCTGCTCACGCTGGCCGCCGACGCGGTGCAGGACGCCCGGATCATCGCCCCAGACCGGGCCATCGACCTCAACGTCGGCTCGGCCACGGCGTTCCTGGTGCTGGGCGACGAGGTGCGGCTGCGGCAGGTCATCGGCAACCTGATGAGCAACGCGCTCAGCCATACCCCGGACGGCACCCCGGTCACGGTGGCCATCCTGGCCGGCCCGCGCGACCCGGAGCCCAGCGTCGTGCTCGAGATCACCGACCAGGGCCCGGGCATGCCACCGGAGCAGGCCGAGCACGTCTTCGAGCGGTTCTACCGCGGGGACCAAGCGCGGACCAGGAAGACCGGCGGGACCGGCCTGGGTCTGGCCATCGTGGCCGCCCTGGTGACCGCGCACGGCGGCAGCGTGGCGCTGCGCACGGCGCCGGGCCAGGGCGCGACGTTCCGGGTCACGCTGCCGCTGGCCCCGGAAGCCCAGCGCAACGAGCCCACCGAAGCCGACGACGAGGTGCTGGCCCGGGGGGACGACCCCCGGAACCCCCCGATCGCCGCTCCGCGCCGAGCGGCGGCAAGCGCCGCGGCTGAGATGGGCTAGGGGCGCAAGACCCGCGTGGGCGGCCCGGCGGCTAGGTGCGCAAGGCCGCGTGGGCGGCCCGGCGGACCGGCTCGGCGTAACTGCTGCCGAACAGGCAGGCATGCACCAGCAGCGGGTGCAGCTGGTGCAGCGGGACCCGGTCCCGCCAGCCCGCGGCCAGCGGCGCGACGTCGGTGTACGCGGCCAGGATCCGGTCCAGGTACGGCGCGCCGAACAGGGCCAGCATGGCCAGGTCGCTCTCCCGGTGGCCACCCTGGGCGGCCGGGTCGATCAGGCAGCCGCGGCCGCCCGACCACAGCACGTTGCCGGACCAGCAGTCGCCGTGGAGCCGGCTGGGCGGCTCAGGCGGCCCAGCCAGGCTGGGCAGCCGGTCCACCACCTGCTCCACCAGCCGGGTGTCCGCGCTGGTGAGGGCCCCGGTGTCGGCGGCCCGGCGCAGATAGGGCAGCAGCCGCTTGCTGCCGTACCAGCTGGCCCAGCTGCCGGCCGCGCCCAGCGTGGGCGCGTCCCCGGTACGGTCGCCCAGCGGCAGGGTGGCGATGAAACCCGGCCACGGTGTGCCGAACCGCTCCGCGCCGGCCGCGTGCAGCACGGCCAGGTCCCGGCCGAACTGCTCGGCCGCGTGCTGATCCGCGGCCTGCTCGGGCAGCCAGGCCACGGCCAGCGTGGCGCCGTCCCAGCCCAGCACCTCGGGCACCGGGACCGCGTGCGCCTCGGCCAGCCAGCGCAGCCCGCGCGCCTCGGCCTCGAACACGCCGCCCAGGTCCTCGCGGGCCGCCTTGGCGAACACCAGACGGCCGTCGGCCAGCGTCACCTGGTAGTGGCCCCACCGGTGCTGGGACCCGGCTGGCCGGACCTCGCGCACGTCGGTGCCGGTGATCCGGGCCAGCCGCTCGGCCAGCTCGGACCCGGTCAGGGCGGCCGGGCTCACCGGCCGCCCGGTTCGGCCGCGGGTGCCCCAGCAGCCCGGCGAGCTGCCCAGTCAGGCCGTGCACGGCCGCCTGCACCAGGTCGAAGGCGGCCGCGTAGTCCTCGGCCTCGCCGCCGTACGGATCAGGAACCTGGCCGTCGTAGCGGTCGTCGCTGGCCAGAGCGGGGTCGAACGACCGGAACAGCAGCACCCGCCCGGCGGCGGCCGCGTCCGGCGCCATCTCGCGCAGGTCGGCCAGGTTGGCCCGGTCCATGGCCAGCACCAGGTCGCGGTCGGCGAACCAGGACGGCCGGAACTGCCGGGCCCGGTGCGCGGCGCCGTCGTAGCCGTGCCGGGCCAGCTCGGCCCGGGCCCGGCGGTCCATCGGGCCGCCCACGTGCCAGTCCCCGGTGCCCGCGCTGTCCACCTCGACCAGGCCGTCAAGACCGGCCCCGGCCAGTTCCGTGCGCAGCAGCACGTCGGCCATGGGTGAGCGGCAGATGTTGCCGAGACAGACAAAGCACACGCGGTAGGGGCCGGACGCCCGGCGCGGGGCAGGGGGGACCGGCAGCGCCGGGGAGTCAGCGGGCATGCCCCCAAGCATGCCCGACGCGCCGGGCAGTCATGCGGCCAGCCCAGGGGTCGTCGGCGCGGATCGGCACATGTCAGGATGAGCGGATGCCGCAAGATCAGATGTACCGGTCACTGTCCTACTGGCTCAGCTCCGTACCCGGCGACCTGGCCCCCGGCGACCCATTGCCCGGTGACCAGGACGTGGACGTGGCCATCGCCGGGGCCGGCTTCACCGGGCTGTGGACCGCGTATTACCTCGCCCAGGCCAGCCCGGGACTGCGCATCGCGGTGTGCGAGCGGGACATCGCCGGCTTCGGCGCGTCCGGCCGGAACGGCGGCTGGTGCTCCGCGCTGTTCCCGGCCTCGCTGGCCAAACTGGAGCGGATGGCCGGGCAGAAAGCGGCCGTGGCCATGTACCGGGCCATGCAGGAAACGGTGGACGAGGTCGGCCGGGTGGTCGCGGCCGAGGGCATCGACTGCCACTGGGCCAAGGGCGGCACGGTCATGCTGGCCCGCTCCCCCACCCAGATGCAGCGGGCCCAGGAGGAAGTGGAGGAGTACCGGGCGTTCGGCTTCGGCCAGGCCGACCTGCGGCTGCTGAACCGGGCCGAGGCGGCGGAGCGGGTGGCCGCGTCCGGCGTGCTCGGCGGGACCTGGACCCCGCACTGCGCGGCCATCCACCCGGCCCGGCTGGCCCGCGGGCTGGCCGCGGCAGTGCGCCAGCGCGGGGTGCGGCTGTACGAGCAGACCCCGGTGACCGGGATCTCCTCCGGTGAGCTGCGCACCACGCACGGCACGATCCGGGCCGAGTACGTGATCAGGGCCACCGAGGGGTACACCCCGCAACTGCCCGGCCTGCACCGCGCCATCGCCCCGGTGTACTCGCTGATGATCGCCACGGCGCCGCTGCCCGAGACCACCTGGGCCCAGATCGGGCTGGCCGGCCGGCCCACGTTCGGCGACTTCCGGCATTTGATCATCTACGGCCAGCGCACCCCGGACGGGCGGCTGGCGTTCGGCGGCCGCGGCGCGCCGTACCACTTCGGCTCGGCCATCCGGCCCGAGTTCGACCGGGTGCCCGCGGTGTTCACCGCGCTGCGGCGGACGCTGGGCGAGCTGTTCCCGGTGCTGGGCGACGTGCCGGTCACGCACACCTGGGGCGGCCCGCTCGGCGTCCCCAGGGACTGGTGCGCGTCGGCCGGGCTGGACCGGGCGACCGGCCTGGGCTGGGCGGGCGGCTACGTCGGTGACGGGGTGTCCACCACCAACCTGGCCGGGCGCACGCTGGCCGACCTGGTGCTGGGCCGCCGCACCGAGATCACCCAGCTGCCCTGGGTCGGGCACCGCTCACCGGAGTGGGAGACCGAGCCACTGCGCTGGCTGGGCGCGAACGCCGGCCTGCACGCGATGAGCTGGGCCGACCGCGAGGAAACCCGGACCGGGCGGCAGTCCCGCGTGGCCCAGTTCGCCGGCCGGTTCCTGGGCGGCTGACACCGCCCAGGAACCGCCGCCGACTCTAGCCTGCGGCCCGGGCCAGGGCGGGGACGAACTTGGCTGCGTCGATGGTGCCCCAGCCGCTGGCCAGGTCGTAGCCCGGCCCAGCGTCGTACCCGGTCACCCCGGCGAAGCTGTTGTTGCCCGCGGTGATGTCCACCAGGCCGGTGTTGCCCGCGCCACGGCCGCTGGCCTGGCCGAGCGCGTACAGCGCCGGGTTGATCAGCCCCAGCCGGTGCCCGGCCACCTGGTCGGCCAGCGCGACGATGCCGGAGAAGATCGGCGTGGCCTCGCTGGTACCGCCGAAGATGTACCAGCCCGGGTCGGACACACCCGGCGACTCGATGCCCGCGAACGACATGTAGACCCAGGCGCCGCCGTTCACCGCGGCGCTCATCGAGATGTCCGGGGTGCCGCGGTGGCGGCCCACCACGCTGCCCACCCCGGCCTGGTACAGCGGCCGGGAGAACACCGCGGACACGCCGCCGCCACCGGCGCCGTAGCCGTCGTTCCACACCGAGTCGGGCTGCACCCGGTTACCCGTGTTGTCCAGGTAGAGCTGGGATCCGCCGACCGAGGTGACCAGCGGGTCGCTGGACGGCCAGGAGTTGACCCGGTAGGGGTACAGCGTGGCGCCGTCGGCCTCGTAGTCGGTCGCGCCCGCGTCACCGGACGCGGCCAGCACGGTCACGTGGTGGGCCAGCGCGTCCTGGTACGCGTAGCGCAGGTCCAGCAGGCTGCTGTAGTTGCCCGAGCTGAAGCCGGGGAACGTGTTCTCGGTGGCGCCGAAGCTCTGCGAGATGACGTTGCCGACGCCGGAGTTGATCAGCGACTGCTCCGCGTTCATCATCTCGGGCAGGCCGGTCACGCCCTCGGTCTCGGCCACCGCCGTCTCGGCCAGCACGATCTTCGCGTCTGGGGCGATCGAATGCGCGTACTCCACGTCGAGCGTGGTTTCCTCGGCCCAGCCGACCATGGTCGCGTTGGTCGAGTCGAACGCCGGGACGTTGCCGAACTTGATGATCTGCAGATCCGGGTTGGGGAAGCCGAACTGCTGGTCGAACACCTTGAGGTCGCCCGGATCGTCGGCGAGCCGTACGAGTCCACGATCACGATCGTCTCGCCCCGGCCGTTCACCCCCCGCTGGTACAGCGGGTTCAGGTCGTAGGCCACCCGGTACTGCACCGGCGTGTAGCAGTTGATGCCGAAGTCGGCCTGGCAGTCGGTGGTGGACAGCGGCGCGGGGAGCTGCTTGCCGACCAGGATCGGGCCGCTCAGCACGGGCCGGGCGACGGCACCGGCCTGCCGGACGGCGGCGGGCGCGCCCGGCGCGGCCAGCGTGAGCATGCTGAGGGCAGCGGCAGCGGGCAGGCCGCGGGTGGCGATCCGCCCGAACTGAGCGGGAATCCTTAACATGGTCCTCCTCCTCGAGGGTTACTCGGGTGCTCCGCACAGTTATCCCACCGGAAACACCAGTGCGTCTATCCCACCGGAGGCATCAGCACACGCGCGAGTTCCGGGGGCCGCTAGGGCACTATGACGATCTTGACCGGGTCGCCGGTGCGATCCCGCAGGACCTGGAACGCGGTGCCGATGTCGGCCAGCGGGAAGCGGTGGGTGACCAGCTCGGCGCAGCGCAGCCGGCCCCGCGCGGCCAGCGACAGCGCGCGCCGCACGTTGTTGCCGCCTTCGCCGCGCGAGGTGTACAGGCTGATGTCCTTGCGGACGATCGCGGACAGGTCCAGGGTGACCGGCCCTGGGTAGAACGCGACCACGACGATCCGCCCGCCGCGCTTGGTCACCTCGGCGCACTGCTGCGGGACCGCGAGCCCGCCCGAGCACTCGATGGCCAGGTCGGCGCCCACGCCCCCGGTCAGGTCCAGGACCGCGCGCACCGGGTCGCCGGCGGCCGCGTTGACCAGATGATCGGCGCCGAGCCGGCCGCCCAGCTCAAGCCGGGATGGCCGGGTGCCGACCAGGATCACCTGGTTGGCGCCGAGCGCCTGGCAGGCCTGCACGGTGGTCAGCCCGACCGGCCCGGGGCCGAACACCACCACGTCAAGACCGGCGATGTAGCCGCCCGCCACGTCAAGACCGTACAGGCCGGTGCCCGCGGTGGTGATCAGCACGCCGTCGGCGAAGGACAGGGCGGGCGGCAGCGGGTACAGCGCGCTGACGTGATGCACGGCGTACTCGGCGAACCCGCCGTCGGTGGTCATACCGGAGGCGCGGTGGCCGCGGGCCGGGTTGCCGTAGTTGAGGCAGGCCGTGTACCGGCCTTCCAGGCAGTTGCCGCACCGCCCGCAGCCGCTGTGCGCCTCGATGCAGACCCGGTCCCCGGGCCGGAACTCGTCCACCCCCGGCCCGGTGGCCGCGACCGTGCCGGCCCATTCGTGGCCCGGGGTGAACGTGCCGAACGGCGGCGTGTGCGGGAAGTGCCCGGCCAGGATCTTCAGGTCGGTGCCGCACATGCCGCACATGGCCACCCTGACCAGCACCTCGCCCGGCCCGGGCCGTGGGACCGGGCGGCGGGCCACCCGGATGTCGCCTGGGCCATAGAGCACGGCGGCCCGCATGACCTCCGAGCTCAGTGCCATCGCGGATCGCCGGTCCACGCCCCGAGTTTGTGGATCACCGCCGTGATGGGCGCCGTGTTGAACCAGGGTGGACTCGGCGGGTGCGGTGCCGGTGAGCACCTTGTACTTCTGCATGGTCTGCAGCGTCTGGGTGATACGGGACGACTCCAGGCCCTCGTTGACCGGGAACACCCCTTCCTGGCCCAGCAGCACGTCATAGGCCTGGCTGATGACCGCCTGGGTGAACCCGGTGGCGGCCGCGACGGTGCGCACCGTGGCGGCCTTGTGCTGGTACATGAAGCGGTGCGCGCGGACGATCGCGGTCAGGAAGCGCTCCGCGACACCCTGGTGGTGCGCCAGCCAGGGGCGGCTGACCAGGTACGCGCCGTAGAAGTAGTACGGCCGGGACTGGTACAGGTTGACCAGCACGTGCATCTTGGGATCCTTCTGCAGCACCGAGATCACCTGCTCCTGCTGCAGGATCGCGGACTGGATGCTGCCCTGCAGCAGGGCCGAGATGTATCCGGTGGAGGCCACCGGCACGTAGGTGCCATCGGCCGGAGTCAGCCCCGCACCCGCCAGGATCATGCGGGTCATTACTTCCCTGAACGCCCCTACCGTCTGGATGCCGAGCCGCTTGCCGCGCAGCCCCGCCGGGCTGTGGATGCTGTCCGGGGTGACCATGGACACGGTCAGCCGGTCGGTGTAGGCGCCGATGATGACCACGTCGCCGCCCTGGGCGTCGGCGTTGGCCACGGGCTCGAAGCTGCTCGCGCCGATGTCCAGCGACCCGCCCACCACGCCCTGCACCACCGGAACGCCGGAGGCGAGGTTCTTCACGTTCACGGTGAGGCCCTCGGCCTTGAAATACCCCTGGGCCTGGGCCACGGCCACGTCGGCGTTGGCGAAGCTGGTGACGCTGGTCGGCAGCCCGAGATTGATCACGGTGCTGGACGGCGTGCTGGTGGCCGCGGGCGTGCTGCCGCACCCTGCAGCGGCGGCGAGCAGCGCGGCAAAGAAGACAGCGCTGAGTCCGGCGGCGGTCGGTAAGCGTCGCATGGCGGGGATCTCCTTCGGAGCGGCTGACAGTTCGGTACGTGGTCAGGTGCTGCTGGCCCGCCACCGGGCCAGGCGGCGCTCGGCCCACTCGAGGGCGGCGGTGAGCAGCACCCCGAGCAGGGCGATGACGACGATGGGGACGAACATGCGGGCGGTCTGGAATGAGTTGGCGCTCTTCGCGATGAGCTCGCCGAGGCCGGACAGCGCGGTGTAGTACTCGGCCACGATCACGCCGATGAGTGCCCGGCCGATCGCGAGCCGGATCCCGGTCACGATGAAGGGCAGCGCCGAGGGCAGGATCAGGTCAGCCCACATGCGCCGTTCGGAGGAGCAGAAGGTCCGCGCGACCTCGATCAGTTCGGGGTCCGTCTCCTGGACCCCCCGGGTGGTGTTGATCAGCACCGGGAACACGACGAACAAGAAGACGACCACGGTCTTGGCCGTGGTCTCGAAGCCGAACCACAGCACGATCAGCGGGATCAGGGCTACCGCCGGGGTGGCGTATAACGCGCTGACCGGCAGGTCGAGCAGTGCGGCGGCGATTTCGCTCCGGCCCGCCAGCAGGCCCAGGCCGACCCCGGCGACGATGCCGGAGCCGAGGCCCAGGGCCAGCACGACCAGGCTGGCCGCCAGGGCCTGCGGGAGGCTGCCGTCCCGGACCATGTTAACGGCGGCGGCCGCCACCGCGGTCGGGCTGGACAGCAGGATGGGGTTGAGCAGGCTGCCGTAGATCTGCCAGGCCACCAGGATGGCCGCGACCGAGGCCAGCCGTAAGACCCAGCGCTGGGCCGGGGTGAGGTGACGGCGTGGACGCCCGGGCCTGGCCGGCCGGGCCCGGGGCGGCCGCCTCTGGTTCTTGATGGCCGGGGTCACGCTGGCTCCGGCAGGCGGTCCGGGCCGCGTTGCAGCGCGTCCCAGAGCAGTTTCCGCAGCCGCGGATAGTCCGGGTGGGCCCGGACGTCCTGGCTGGTGCGCGGCCGGGGCAGGCCGATGGTCAGCTCCCGGGTGATGCGCCCGGGCGGCCCGGAGATGACGATGATCCGGTCGGCCATCAGGATGGCCTCGTCGATGTCGTGCGTGACCAGCAGCGCGGTCATCCGCTGGTGCCGCTCCCAGAGCTGCAGTACCTCGTTCTGCAGCTCCTCCCGGGTGATCGCGTCAACCGCACTGAACGGCTCGTCCAGCAGCAGCAGTTCGGGCTCGACGGCGAGGGCGCGGGCGATGCCGACCCGCTGCTTCATCCCGCCGGACAGCTGGGCCGGATAGCGGTCGGCCACGTCAGCCAGGTGCAGCACGTCCAGTAAGCGCTGCACCCGGGCCAGCTCCGGGCCGCGGCCCTGTACGCGCAGGCCGTAGGCCACGTTGCCGCGGACGGTCTTCCACGGGAACAGGCCGAAGTGCTGGAACACCAGGGCGGTTCGCTGGCTCGGCCCGAGCACCGGGATCCCGGCCAGCGTCACCGAGCCCGCCGCCGTGGGCAGCAGGCCGGCGATCGTCCGTAACAGCGTGGTCTTGCCGCCGCCGGAAACGCCGATGATGCCGACGAACTCGCGCTCGGCCACGGTCAGCGACAGCTGGTCCAGGATCGGGGACCCGCCGAGCACGACAGAGACCCCGTCCAGGACAAGATGCCGCGGGGTCATGCCGCCCTCCTGACGCTGCGGGTGGCTGTCCCCATGCATAAGGCATCCGCGCGGGGAGTGTCAACGCGAATGCCGGTGAGTCACCCCGGGGGAAAGGCCGGCCCAGCCCGGCCCTCCCCCGCCACTGCCTGCCAGTTAGACCCTGCTAGCTAAACCGTGCTCGCTAGACCCCGGGCGCGAAGCTGCGGAGATAGCCGTCCAGCCCGGCCACGTAGATCGCGCCGTGCGAGACGGCCGGCGAGGCCCAGAAGCCCCAGGCGGGCTTCTGCTCCCACAGCGTGCCGCCGGTGGCCAGGTTCAGCACCCACAGCCGGCCCTCGTTGTCCGCGTCCACCAGCACCATCCGGCAGGCAGGCCCGGTCACGGCGGGCGAGGCGTAGAACGTGGACGTGGTCAGCACGTGCCAGATCAGCGTTCCGGTGACCGCGTTGAGCGCGTACATGCCCTTGTCCGACGGCACGTAGAGCCGGCTGCCCAGCAGCGCGGCGCCGGCCACATCACCGCTGCTGCCGGTGGGGTTGCCCCCGCCCTGCAGGGCGAACTTCCAGATCAGGCCGCCGGTGGTGAGGTTGATGGCGTAGACGCTCTTGTCCTTGCCGACGACGTACACGACGCCGCTGGCGAAGCCATTCTGGCCCGGCGTGGAGATGACCGGCGCGGCCCCCACGTCGGCCAGCTTCGCGGTGCTGGTCCGGTAGCGCCACACCAGCGCGCCGGTCCGGGCATTGAGCGCGTACACCGCGTCGTCGGTGTCCTTGGTGCCGAACACGACCAGCGGGACGCCCCGGGCGTCGGTGGCGTACGCGGGCGACGACCAGGTGCCGCCCGGGGTGACCGCGAAGCTGGTGAACTTCCAGTCCTGGGTGCAGTTGCCGGCCGTGCTGCCCGGGCCGTTCATGGCGAACTCGGCGCCGACCGCGCCGTTGCCCGGGATGGTGCCGTCGTAGACCACCGGTCCAGTGGCCGATTCGACCGCGACCGGGGAGGCCAGGAGGGGCCCGCCGGCCTTGTACGAGCACATCAGCGCGCCGGTGGTGGCGTTCAGCGCGTACATCGTGCCCGCGGTGGAGCCGATGTAGACGACGCCGCGGAACACGGCTGGCGAGGTCTCCACCACCCCGGCGGGGAGCGTGTAGGTCCACAGCGCGGCGCCACCGCCCGCCGGGTAGGCGTAGAAGTGGTTGTTGGCCCCGGCGTAGACGAGTGCCTGGCCCAGGGTGGTGTCCTGCACCACGGCCGGCGAGGGGTCGCTGGTCGTGCCCAGCTTCGCGGCCCAGGTCTGAGTCAGCGACGCCGCGTTCGTGGTGCTGATCCCGGTCTCCGGCGACACCCCGGTGTGGCTGGGATTGGCCCGGAACATGGGCCAGTCGGTGAAGACCGGCGGAAGCGCGCGGTGGGTGTGTGCGTGGGGGAGGTGACCCAGGTGCACCGGCAGGTGCGGCGGCGGTACCGTCACCGCGCCGGCCTGGCTGGCCAGCCCGAGCGCCCCGGCCAGGGCGCCTACGGCCGCCGCCGCGGCCAGCGCGGGCCTGGATTGAATTAGCTTTGACACAAACATGCTCCTAGCTTCGGCTGTGGTCAATTGCCTGCCGGTCCCGGGCCGTTCCCATGGGTAAGCCGCGGATTCTGCCAGAATGGGACAACTCGCGCGGAGCCGGTCATGACCCGGTACATGGACGCCCGTCAGCGTACCCCATTCCAGATCCAGGAAATGCATATCCATGCACCGAATTCTTTGGCCACATTCGGGCAGACGGCCTAGTAAGGGACTATGCCCGACAGGCGGCGATTCGTCACCATCCACGAGCCACCACCAGCTTTGCGTGAGTAATTGGATGCAAAACCTCGCTTAAATTCTGGACAGGCCTGACAGTCAGCCCTATGGTGCCTGGGAACACCAGCTCAGAGGCTAACCTATTATTCCAGTCGAGAAAGTCGAATACGATTGAGATCCGTACCGTTCCCCACGATTTGGCACATTAATTTAAAGATCCCCCCGTAGCGATTTGCTTCAGACCTGAGTTTGCGGAAGGATGCAATCCCCGTTGCCATAGCCGCGATCACTCGGCGGGAGGATCTGCTCGATCATGCAGGCGTATGATGACGATCGGCCAACTGACACAATCTCTGGGGGACAAATCGATGAAAGCTGGCCCGGGGTTCGGGAGCGTCATCTGGATAGTGTTCGGGATATCGGCATTCTCGACCCTGCTCGTGACGTTGACCGTACGGCTACTCTTCCGGCGCGACAAGCAGGCTACCGACCCGTAACGACGGCGCACCACCGGTACCAGATCCCGCACGTGACGTTCCGGCCGCGCCGCGCCATGGTGCTGGTCCCGCTCACGATGATCGCGGCCGGGTCGCTGTACCTGCACCGCCGGGCCATCGGGGCCTCGTCCCCGACCGCGGACCTGATGTACTGCGTCTGGGGGCTCAGCCTCGGGTTCGTGCTGACCCAGCTGGCACTGGCCTGGCTGCAGCGCCCGTACACCGTGTCAGAGCCCCAGCAGGCCAAGCTGGACCGGCTGGCGGTGGCCGCCGTGATCCCGTGCTACAACGAAGACCCGGCCATCCTGGACCGGACCATCTACTCGCTGTTCGCCCAGACCCGTCAGCTGGACTGGGTGATCGTGGTGGACGACGGTTCCACCGAGAACTACGCCGCGATCCGTGATCGCTGGGAGGCGGACCGGTCCGGCACCGAATTTGTCTGGATACGCCAGGAGAACCAGGGCAAGAAGCACGCCCAGGCGGCCGCGTTCCAGGCGATTCCGCAGGCCAACGTCTACGCCACGATGGATTCTGACTCAGCGCTGGAGAGCCGGGCCATCCAGGAAGGCCTCAAGCCGTTCGCCGATCGTGAAGTGGTTTCTGTGGCGGGCCTCGAGATGGCCTACAACCTCAAGACCAACCTGCTCACCCGGGCCATGGGGATGCGGTCACTGGCCTTCCAGCTGTTCACGATGAGCGCGCAGAGCGTCGCCGGCGGGAACGTGGTGATCAATCCGGGCGCGTTCTCGCTGTACCGCGGATGGCTGATCCACCGGATCCTGCCGGGCTACGTCGGGGAGAGATTCTTCGGTATCCCGGTGACGCTGGGCGATGACACCGCGCTGACCCTGTACGCGCTGCTGCACGGGCGGGCCGTCCATCAGCCCACCGCGGTCGCGATGCCGGTGTACCCGGAGACGCTCTCGCACCACCTGCGCCAGTGGACCCGCTGGATGCGGGCCTCCACCATCCGGACGCTGTGGCGGATCCGCTACCTGCGGCCGCGCTCCTACGCCTGGTGGTTCGTGCTGTACCAGCAGTACGCGTTCTTCGCCTCGGTGGCGGTGTCGCTGGCCGTGCCGTTCGCCTGGCCCGCCACCCGGAACCTGATCTTCGCCAGCGGCGTCGCCCTGATCGCCTGGCCGATCGCGGTGGCCCTGCGGCTGATCACCGTGCGCCGCTCCGACGTGCGCTGGTCGGCCTGGCTGGCCTCGGCGGCGCTGCTGCCGTTCGCCGCCCTGTGGTACCTGCTGGTGCTGCGCCAGATCCGCTTCTACGGCATGGCCACCTGCCACCGCCAGGGCTGGATCACCCGGAAAAAGGTGGAAGTCACCCTGTCCGGTGCCCCGGTTCCGCCCGCGGAGGTGCTGGTCAATGAATAGGGCCAGGTATGTGGCCGGGCTCATCGTCAGCGTGAGCGTGTCCATCGTGGTGGCCGGGGCCGGGGCTTCGGTGTACTTCTTCCGGCATGAGCAGCCGTCTGTGCGCCCGCAGGTCTTCGTGCTGCCCCCGGCCAGTTCGGCGCCCTACCCGCAGGCCGCCATCAGCAACCCCGTCCCTGGGCACTACCTGGGCGTGGTGGAGCGCAACACCCCCAGTACCTACCGGCCGGTGACGAACTTCACCTCGGTCGCCGGCCGCAGGCCCAACATCACCGTGTACTACAGCCAGTGGGGCACGCCCTTCCGTGCGCGGTTCGCGACCGCGGCCGCCCGGGCCGGAGCGGTGGTGCTGGTGCAGATGCAGCCGTGGCATGCCTCGCTGGCCGCCATCGCCGCCGGGCGCTGGGACGGCTACCTGCGCCGGTTCGCCGGGCAGGTCCGCAGGTACGGCGGCCAGGTCATCCTGAGCTTCGCCCCGGAGGCCAACGGCCGCTGGTACCCGTGGGGCCGGGGGCACGCCAGCCCGGCGCACTGGGTGGCCGCCTGGCGGCACGTGGTGACGGTGTTCCGCAACTCGGACGCGATCAATGCGACCTGGCTGTGGGATGTCAGCGGCCGTAACCGCGCCACCGGGCACATCCGCAACTGGTGGCCGGGCCCGGGCTACGTGGACTGGATCGGCATCGACGGCTACTACTTCACCCGCGGCGACACGTTCAAGACGGTGATCGGCAGCACCGTGCAGAACGTCCGCAGGTTCACCAGGAAGCCGATCCTCCTCTCCGAGGTCGGCATCGGGCCGCGGGCCGGCCAGGCCACGAAAATGCCCGGCCTGTTTGCCGGGATCCGCCGTGACCGCCTGCTCGGCCTGATCTGGTTCAACGTCGCGCAGAACCAGGGCCTGTATCACCAGAACTGGCGGCTCAACGGCCCGGCCGCGATCGCGGCCTTCCGGGCCGGGGTGAGAACCCTGCACTGAGCGCACGGTACCTGAGCAGACAGCGGCGCGGGCCCGGCGGATGCCGGGCCCGCGCCATGGGGGCTGGGGTGGGTTTAGTAACCAGCGGCCTTCAGGTTCTGGAAGAACTGGTCCACCTGCGGGATGGCGCCCGGTGCGGCGACGTAGAACCCGTCCGGGCTGATGGATGTGGCCGCCGCGGTCATCTGGTCCGGCGTGCCGTTGGCCGTGGAGACCTCGGAGTAGGCCTTGACCGCGGAATTAGCGGCCCGGGCCTGAGCTGAGGTGCTGCTGTAGAGCGAGATGTACTGGCTCAGGTTGGTCGTGTTGGACTCGTCCTGCAGGATGTAGATGTCGCTGTTGGTGGCGGCGGCTCCGGCGATGTTGACCCGCCCGTACCACTGGACGCAGCTCTCACCCGACTGGCGGGGGTAGAGCGTGCCGCTGACCGAGCACAGGTCCAGGGACGGGGCCTCGGCCACCTTGAGCCCGTGCGCGTGGGCCAGCTGGCCGAACAGCTTCAGGTACTTGACCGGGTCCTGCGCCTCGGCCGCCGGGGTCGAGGCCCAGTTCTCCGGGTCGTACATGACCCACTTGTACGCGTACGTGATCGCGCCGCTGGAGATGTCCGAGCTGAACTGGGCGTAGGAGGTGTAGTTCAGCACCGGGGTGGTCGCGTAGCCGGCCTGGACCGGCGTCTTGATCAGGCTGGCCCCGGCCCCGTACGAGCTGGCCGTGTTGAAGAAGTGCGACGCGGTGGCCGAGTCGGCTCTGGCTGAGCGACTGGACGTTGGCTGCGGTCATGAACCAGGCCGGCTTGGTCGCCGCGGAGGCGGCACCTGCCCCGGCCAGGATGCTGAGCGCGGCACCGCCAGCGACCGCGGCGGACGCAAGGGCGGCAGTGATTTTACCGAACGTATGCATTACTGCTCCTAAGTTTTCCTTGGTTATTGCTTTCACCAACAGTTTGCAAAAAAGAGGCAGCTGCGCCCCAGAGAAATGCGGCCTGTCCTGCCCGGGGAATTCCGCCCGGGCCAGAAGACCCGGGCCGCCGGAAAGCAGGCAGACAGCGGCGCGGGCCCGGCATATGCCGGGCCCGCGCGGTGGGTTTTGCTGGGTGTGAGCCGCGTCTCAGTAGCCAGCGGCCTTCATGCTCTTGAAGAACTGGTCGGCCGTGGCGGTGGCGCCGGGCGCGGCGACGTACATGCCGTCCGGGCTGATGGACTTGGCCGCCGCGGTCATCTGGGCCGCGGTGCCGTTGGCCGTGGAGACCTCGGAGTACACCGAGATCGCGGAGTTGGCCGCCCGGGCCTGGGCCACTGAGCTGGTGTAGAGCGAGTCGTACACGGACAGGTTGGTGGTGTTGGACTCGTCCTGCAGGATGAAGATGTTGCCGTCGGTGGCGCCAGCGCCGGCGATGTTCACCCGGGTGAACCACTGGGCGCAGGTCTCGCCGGACTGGCGGGGGTAGGCGGTGCCGGACACCGAGCACAGGTCCATGGCCGGGGCCTCGACCACCTTGAGGCCGTGCGCGTGGGCCAGCTGGCCGAACAGCTTCATGTACTTGACCGGGTTCTGCTGCTCACCAACCGGGGTCTGCGACCAGTCCTCCGGGTCGTACATGACCCACTTGTACGGGTACTTGATCGCACCGTTCTTCACATCCGAGCTGAACTGCGCGTAGGACGTGTAGTTCAGCACCGGGGTGGTGGAGTACCCGGCCTGCACGGGGGTCTGCACCAGGCTGGCCCCCACCCCGTAGGCACTCGGGGTGTTGAAGAAGTGCGACGCGGTCGCGGAGTCGGTCTGGCTCAGCGACTGGATGTTGCCAGCGGTCATGAACCAGTTCGGCTTGGTGGCGGCGTTCGCCGCACCGCCGGACAGCATGCTCAGCGCGACGCCGGCCGTGACGGCAAAGCCAGCGGTGGCGGCGGCCAGCTTGGCCAGCGGCCGCTTGCTACGAATACGGGATGTGCGAGGGGTGTTGGTGGTGGCAGACACGACAGCTCCTGATGGTTTAGCGCGGGTTATTGCGTTACACCATCAGTCTTCAAAAACCGCCGCCTGCGCCCCAGAGAATAGCGGCCCGTCTTAACGGCCCGTCTTAACCCAGGCATTCCGCCGGGCCGGCCGCCACCAGGCCCGGCTCGGCCCAGCCCAACGGCCCGGGCCAGAAGGCCCGGGCCGCGGTAGCTCACTGAGCCAGGTTTACTGCGTCGCGGTGAACTTGGTAACCGCCAGGCCGCGCCCGCCGGACCAGATCTCGAAGCCCGCCTGGACGCTCCACAGCAGCTGGGACGCGTTCAGCACGCCGAGCCGCTGGGCGACCGTCATGAACGGCGCCAGCCGCAGCTTGGCCGAGTGGGTGACCGAGGCCCGCCGGAAGGAGATGTAGTACTTGCCGGGCAACGTGACGTGCGGCACCACGTACCAGTTCGAGCCGTCAATCTTGACCTTGGGGTACAGCTTGACCCACCAGGACGGCTTGCTGTACTGCAGCCAGATCATCATTTCCGTGGTGCCCATGCCGACGCGCGGGCCGATCCACAGGTCCAGCGAGGAATTCCACACCCCGCTGCGGTTCGGGGTCTTGGTCGCCCAGCTCACGGTGAAGTTCCCGAGCGAACCGGCCTTGGGCAGCGACGCCGTGGGCGCCGACCCGGCACAGGCGCCCGCGAAGCACCCGGTCCCGATGTAGGGGTACGCCCGCACGGTGGACAACGTCGGGATACCGGGCGATTTGGTAACGGTGAAGCCCGCGGACCCGGTGACCGCGACGCACATGCCGTTGTCGTTGTTGTTAGTGCTTGGCTTGTTCCGGACCAGGTACTGCTGGCCGTTCGGTGCGGTGACCGGCAGCGCCTGCCAGGCCTTGCATGTCCTCTTGAGTGGTGCGGCGGAGGCCGCCACCGTGGGCAAGATGATCGTGGCCGCAGCCACCACAAGGCACAGCATCATCCGCACAGCCACGGGCACGATGCGGGGTGCGCACGACATGTCGGATTCCGTTCTCCTTCCCTTCTAGGCGTCATTGGCAGCGCTCACGATATGCCTACCGCGACTGGTGCCACCACTTCCTCAGCGCATTTCCCTTTGCTTTTCCTTAAGCCCGCCGTGGGATAGAGGAAAAACAGTAGCGCTAGACAGGAAAGAGATATTTAGCGTGATATATACGCGCGCCCGTTCCTGGACGACATCGCCGGCTGCTGGTGATCGCTAGACACGCCAGGCATCCACTAGGCCGCCTGGGCGGCCCTGGCGGCGTCGCCCCTGCGTTGCGATGGGCTGACCGGGGCGATTCGCTGATGCGCTCAGGTTCCCGGTCCGCATGCCAGGGCGTTGCGCCCGGCGGGGGCAGCAGATACCCTGATTCCACTAATCGATTAGTGAAGGGAGGGTTATGATCGAGTTCCAGCTCGACGCCGCATCGGGCGTGGCCACCTATCTGCAGCTGGTCCAGCAGGTCCGTGACGCCCTGCAACTCGGCCTCCTTGAGCCAGGCGACCAGTTGCCGACGGCCCAGCAGGTCGTGGCCAGGCTGGCGATCAACCCGAACACGGTGCTCAAGGCCTACCGCGATCTTGAGCGCGAGGGCCTGGTGCGCGGCCGGCCGGGCCAGGGGACCTTCGTCACCCGGTCGCTGCCCCGCATCGATCCCGCGACCCAGGCCAGGTTGCTCGCTGCCATCACCGACTGGCTGCGCTCGGCGCGTTCGGCGGGCCTTGGCCCGGGCGACATTGAGGCGATCTACCGCACCGCGGCCCGCAGCTGCTTCACGGAGGACGTGGCATGACCATCACACTTGAGGTTCCGCGGCCCCGGCACCGCGACGGCAACCGCCGGGCTGACCGGGACCGCTCGTCGGGCGGGCCGGCCGGCCATGCCGCCGGGCCGGCGGCGAGAGCACCGGGGCTATCGCCGGAGATGCCTTCGGGCCGGTCACGGAGCGGGGTGCCGCATGACCGCCGTTCTTGAGGCCAGCGGGCTCGGCAAGCAGTACGGGCGGCGCTGGGCGCTGCGGGACTGCACCCTCGCGATCCCGGCCGGGCGGGTCGTCGGGCTCGTCGGGCCTAACGGCGCGGGCAAGACAACCTTGCTGCATCTGGCCGTCGGGCTGCTCGCGCCGACCTCGGGCACGATCGAGGTCCTCGGCAGGCGTCCTGGCGGCCCGGCAAAACCCGGGCCGGTGGGCTTCGTCGCCCAGGACACGCCGGTATACGCGACGCTGCCGGTTGCCGGTCACCTCCGGTTCGGCGCCTGGCTCAACTCCAGCTGGGACGGCGAGCTGGCCAGGCGCCGGATCGAGCAGCTCGGCCTGGACCCTGGCCAGCGGGCCGGGTCGCTTTCCGGCGGCCAGCGAGCCCAGCTTGCCCTCACCCTGGCGATCGCCAAGCGGCCCGGGCTTCTCCTCCTCGACGAGCCGGTCGCCAGTTTGGACCCGCTGGCCCGGCGGGAGTTCCTCCAAGACCTCATGCAGGTCGTGGCCGAGCACGGGGTCAGCGTCGTGCTCTCCTCACATCTGATTGCCGACCTGGAGCGGGTCTGTGATTACCTCGTCGTGCTCGTCGCATCCCGGGTGCGGGTGGCCGGGGAGGTCGACGCGCTGCTGGCCTCGCATCACCGCCTTTCCGGGGCCCCGCCGCGACCCTGGCACCCTCCCGGCGAACCAGGAAGTCATCGAGGAAAGTCACACCGGCAAGCAGAGCACGTTCCTGGTGCGCACCGATGACCCCATCCACGATCCGGCCTGGACCGTCAGGCCCGTCAGCCTGGAGGACCTGGTGCTCGCCTACATGAGCCAGGCACGTGACGCCAGAGACCTTGCCCGCCCCAGGCTGGGAGTCCTGCGATGATCCGGTTCACCTGGCTCCGGTTCCGCGCGCAGGCCGCGGTCGTCTTCGGCGCGCTGGCAGTCCTGGCCGTCGTCCTGGCGGTGACCGGCTGGCACCTCGCCCGCCTCTACGACACGACCGCCGCCGCATGCCAGGCCCGCGGCGACTGCGCAGCGGCCATGAACGCGTTCGCGAGCAGCGACAGCTTCCTGCAATCCTTCGTGAAGCTGGTCCTCCTCGCCGCCCCGGCCCTCATCGGGATGTTCTGGGGGGCTCCCCTCATCGCCCGTGAATTCGAAACCGGCACCTTCCGCCTCGCGTGGACCCAGGACGTCACCCCCACGCGCTGGCTGGCCGTCAAGCTAGGTGTCGTCGGCCTGGCCAGCGTGGCCGCCGCCGGGCTGCTCAGCGTCATGGTGACCTGGTGGTCCAGCCCGATCGACAAGGCCCTCATGGACCAGTGGGCCGTGTTCACCCAGCGGGACATCACCCCCATCGGCTACGCGGCCTTCGCCTTCGCCCTCGGCGTCACCGCCGGGATGCTCATCCGCCGCACCGTACCCGCCATGGCCATCACGCTGGCCGTCTTCGCCGCGGTCCAGGTCGTCATGCGCCTGTGGATACGGCCCCACCTCATCACGCCGGTCCACACCACCTCGCCGCTCAATATCGCAGCACTCCAGGAAACCGGGGTGACAGGGAACGGCCGCCTGCAAGTGATCGAGCCTGCGAACATACCTGGCGCCTGGGTTTACTCCAGCCAGATCGTCACCCCGGCCGGCCAGCTGGCCTCCAGCGAACCGGCTACCCGGGCTTGCACGACGGGCTCCGGCCAGGCGTGCGACGCCTACATCGCCAGGCTTCACCTCCGGCAGGCGGTGACGTATCAGCCCGCCAGCCGCTACTGGGCCTTCCAGTGGTACGAAACGGCGATCTTCCTCGGTCTGGCCGTCATCTTGGCCGGACTCTGCTTCTGGCAGATCCGCCGCCGTCGCTCTGAGGAACTTCACATTCCGCACCTCCATGCCAACCGGAAGACCCCGGCACTGGAGAGGTCCGGGTGATCCCGGGCAACCCCGGCGAGCAACCGCTCAACCTCTCCTCGCCCGAGCATCAGCGGTGCTTGTGAAACGGCCTGGGAAACGCTCGCGGCATAAGTGCGAAAGTCGAGATACGCCATAGCCGGTATTAATTCGCCGGGGGTGGTAAGCCGGGCGGCCAGCGCGGCCGCCTGCGACCGGCGCTGCATGCCCAGCTTGCTGAGCACGGCCGACACGTAGTTCTTGGCCGTCTTCTCCGACAGGAACATCCGCTCGGAGATCTGCCGGTTGGTCAGCCCGTCCCCGATCAGGTCGAGCACTCGCTTCTCCTGGGCCGACAAGGAGGCTACGGACTGGTCGGTGGCTGACCCTTCGCGCAGCCGCCGCATCACCCGGGTGGCGGCATCGGCGTCGAGGGTGGACCGGCAGGCCGCCACCGCCCGGACCGCGCCGACCAGTTCCTCCGCCGAGGCCTGCTTCATCACATAGCCGGCCGCGCCGGCCATGATCGCGCCCAGCAAGGCCTGATCGTCCCCGTACCCGGTGAGCATCAGGCAGGCCGTGCCGGGCAGCGCGGACCGGATGTCCCGGCACACCGTCACACCGTCCCCATCGGGCAGCCGGACGTCCAGCAGGGCGACATCGGGCTTGAGGACCAGCATCCGGTTCATGCCGGACTCCGCGGTGCCAGCGTCGCCAATCACCTCAACGTCGGCTTCCGCATCGAGCAGGTCCCGCAGTCCGCGCCGCACCACTTCGTGGTCATCGAGCAGGAACACACGGATCGTCTCACGCGCGCCATCGGCCCCATCGCCGGATGCCTTGCTCATCGGTGCCCCCTCGCAGCCCCCCGCAAACGGGAGGGGTAACCGCCCGCCACGAGCTTGATGTACTGTAAGTACACAGAATAATACTCATTGTAGTGGGTTGGGGGAGGCGCC
The DNA here is from genome assembly GCA_963747705.1 of uncultured Actinomycetes bacterium. Classification (GTDB taxonomy): domain Bacteria; phylum Actinomycetota; class Actinomycetes; order Streptosporangiales; family Streptosporangiaceae; genus RYN-230. The sequence continues at coordinate 84,308 of CAVVGF010000091.1, forward strand.
GTGGCGGCAGGCCCGGCCGGCCCCCGGGTGCTCGTGGTGGATGACACGGAGGCTGTCCGCGTCCTCATCCGCCGGGTGCTCACCGGGTCCGGGTACCAGGTAGACATGGCCGGATCGACCCGGGAAGCCCGGGCGCTGAGCCCGGCCGGCTATGACGTGCTGCTGATCGACGCCCACCTGGGGGGCGAACCGGGCACCGCGCTGATCGAGGAGCTGCGCGCCGCCGACCCCGATTCAGCCCGGCGCTGCCTGCTGGTCACCGGCGGGCTGACCGACCGGGCGCCGGCCGGCGTGGCCTGCCTGAGCAAACCGTTCCAGCCCGCAGACCTGCTGTCCGCGGTCGATGCGATGCGTTCCGCCACCGGGACTGGCCGTTCCGCCATGGGGGACGCGAAGGGGCGCGAGGCCGGCCGCGGGGCGGACTCGGCCGGCCACCCAGCGGCCCGGCCCGCGGCCGGCGTGCTGCTGGCCAGCATGCGGGAACTGCGCATGGCGGAGCGGGCCGCCGTGGCCGACTACCTGCACGATGGCCCGGTGCAGGAGCTGACCGCGGCCACGCTGAGCCTGGAAATTCTCGGCCGGCTCGTCCCCGGCGACGCGCAGCCCTACCTGGACCAGATCCGGCGGCACGTGACCGCGGCCACCCAGCCGATCCGGCGGCTGATGGACCAGGCCGGCCCGGCGGTCCAGGCCGGGGCCAGCCTGGACAGCCAGGTCCGGCGGCGGACCGCGTGGCTGCCCTTTGCCCCGGTCACCGTGCGCGAGGTGGCCGCCCGCGGGCCCGGACCGGACCCGGCCGTCATCACCGACGTCGTGGAGCTGGCCCTGCACGCCCTGGCGGGCAGCGCTCCCCCGGCGCGGGCCGACATCGAGGTGCAGCCCGGCGAGCAGGCCCTGGAGATCCAGCTGACCATCACCCCGCTGGACGGGACCACGGTGCGGGTGGCGGCTACCGCGGCGGAGACCGCGCTGGCCCAGCTGGCCGCGGCGCTGGGCGGGACCGCGCAGGCCCGGCTGGGCGCGTTCCCGTGGCGGGTGCGGATCGCGCTGGCCAGCGAGGCGGCGGCCCGGCGCTAGCCAATCCCATCCTCGCGGGAAGCCCGGACCCGGCACCGGCCTGCCTAGGCTGGCCCTATGGGGGACATCGCCGGTATAGACACCAGTGTTCCGCACCCGGCCCGGGTGTATGACTACTTCCTCGGCGGCACCGACAACTTCGCCGCCGACCGGATCGCAGCCGAGGCCGCGATCAAGGCGTTTCCCAGGACGGCGGAGTCAGCCCGGGCGGCCCGGGCGTTCCTCCGCCGGGTGGTGTATTTCCTGGCCGCGGACGCGGGCATCGGGCAGTTCCTGGACATCGGCGCGGGCTTACCCTCCGGGGAGAACGTGCACCAGGTGGCGCAGTCGGTCATCCCGGACGCCACCGTGGTCTACGTCAACAACGACCCGGTCGTGCTGCGGCACGCCCCGGACTGCTGGCCGGCGCCCCGGCCGGGGTCAGCTACCTGGACGCGGACCTGCGCGACCCGGCGCGAATCCTCCGTGAGGCGGCCCGCTGGCTGGACTTCGGCCAGCCGGTGGCGGTCCTGCTGCTCGGCATCCTGCACAACATCGGCGACCAGGAAGATCCGGAGGGCATCGTCCAGACCCTGACCCGGGCCCTGCCGGGCGGCAGCTACCTGGCCATCTGCCACCTCACCGCGGACATCTACCCGGAGCTGACCGAGTTCGCGGCCGCGCTCAACGCCCGGCAGCTCGACGCCCCGCTGGTGCTGCGCGACCGGGCCCAGGTGGCCAGGTTCTTCGCCGGGCTCGACCTGGTCGAGCCCGGCGTGGTCCAGCTGTCCAAGTGGCGCCCGCGATCGGCCGCCGAGGCGGCGGCGCCGGCCGCCCTGTGGGGCGGGGTGGCCGGCCAGCCGCCGCTCTAGCCGCTACCCGGCCTGGAACGGGGCCAGCGTGATCTGGTCGATGTTCGGCGCGGTCTCGGACCGCAGCGGCTGGCCGACGCCGTCGCCCGAGTAGATGACCCCGATCGTGGTGGAGTCGTAGTTGTACTGCGGGTTGGCGATGAACCGGATCGTGTTGACCCCCGCCCGGAGCTGGACCGGGATGGTGAGGTTGAAGAACTGGTTCCAGCTGAACGTGTTGCCGAAGTTGACGTGGAACGTGGGCCCGCCGTTGACGCTGATGTCCGCGGGCGCGGTCATCAGGTCCGGGTTGTAGTGGTTCGCGATGATCTGCTGGTTGTTGGCGAACCGCACGGTCATCCCGTACCGGCCGGCCACCGGCGCGTGCACGGCGAACGTCAGCGAGTTGGCCGGCCCGCCGCCGACCCCGGTGACCACGCCGCCGTTGGCCTGGCTGTAGCTGTTGTCCACCGTGGCCGTGCCGGTCAGCGTGCCGTCCTCGGCCTGGTACGTGCTGACCTCAGGCTGCGCGCCGGTGACCGGGGTGACGGTCAGCTTGTCCAGCGTCACCTCGCCGCCGGCGCCGGTCACCACGACCTTGTTGATGCCGGTGCTGAGGTACACCCGGTCGGTGCGCACCGCCCAGCCTGGCCCGCCGCCGGCCAGCTGCCCGGCCAGCGGCAGCGTGTTGACCGTGACACCCGCCGCGCCCGCGGCCTTGTACCGGAAGGCCAGGTCGGAGTAGCCGTCGCCGGCCGAGTAGACCCAGAACGTCACGCGCTGGCCGCGGCCGATGTCGGCCGCCCCGGCGCCGGACTGGCCCTGCGCGCGGTAATCGGCGGTAGCGCCGTCCAGGCTGGCCTGCTCGGCCTCGTAGACGGCCGAATTCTGCACCGCGGGATCGTCGAGCTGCAGGTCGATCTTGTTGATGATCGCGTCACCGTTGGTGGCGGCGCCGTTGGCCCCGGTGGTGGACAGGCTGATGTCGTGCTGGCCCGCGGTCAGGTGCACGGTGGTATCAGCGTGGTTCCAGATGACCCAGTTGTAGCCGACCGGCAGCCAGACCTGCTGCGGGCTGCCGCCGTCCACGCGGACGAAGATGTTGGTCGGGCCGGACACATCCGAGGCGGCCGAGTCACTGCCATCGAAGATGGACAGGTGGTAGTCGCCGGTCTGCGGCACGTTCACGTGGAACGTGATGACCGTGCTCGACCCGGTGCGCAGGCCGCCTACGTCCTGCTCCCCCGCGGTGGCATAGCCGCCCAGGTTGGACGGGCGTGCCCTCGGTGTTGATGTTCCACCCGGTGCCGGTCATCGTGGCCTGCGACGCCAGATAGCTGTGCAGCCAGGTGCTGTCGGTGGGGGTCGGTGAGCCGGTGCCGCCCGGGGCCAGGATGACCTCGTAGGCGTCCATGGTGGGCGGCACGGCCGGGTTGGAGATGATCGTCCCGTTGTTCCCGTTGCCGGAGGAGTCGACCGCGGTGGCGCCGCCGGTCTCGTCGAACTTGTAGTCGGCCACGTTGCCGGCGCCGGGCTGGCCACTGGCCAGGGTGGCGATCTGGCTGGCGCTCAGCGCGCTGTTGTAGATGTTGAAGTCGTCGATCTCGCCGTCCAGGTACGGGTCCGCCGGGTACTGGGAGTGGCCGATCCAGTCGTTGGTGGTGTCGCCCAGCGCGGCCGGGTTCAGCGTCATGTTGGTGTTGGTGCCGACCGCCGTGCCGTTCACGTAGAGCGTGCCGGTGCTGCCGGACAGCGTCACCGTCACCAGCGACCAGGTGTTGAGCGGCAGTTCGCCGGTGCCGTTGATCTGCTGCTCGCCGCCCGCCCCGCTGGTGGTGATGGCGAACCGGATCGGCCCGCCACCCGCGTTCAGCGTGAGGAACATGTAGTCGTTGGTGCCGGTGCCGAAGTCGAACACCCGGGACCAGGCCGTATTGGCCGAGGGGTTGACCCAGGCCGAGACGGTGAAGTCGGTGACGCCCTGCATGATGCCGGAGGGCAGGCTGACGTATTCGTTGTTGCCGCACAGGGACAGCGCGTTGCCGATCTTGCCCTGGACCCGGGGCCCGGTGGCGGTGCACGACGCGGCGTTGCCGCCAGCGCCGTCGCCCTGGTCGCCGTTGGTCACCGGCAGCGTGATCGAGCCGTCCGAGCCGACCGGCACGTCCCCGTCGTAGGTCCGGGCCGGCTGGGCGGCCGCGCCGGTCATCCCGCTCCACCGGTCCTGGAAGATCGTGGCGTGCACGGTGTGCCCGAAGATGGCCGGGCTGATGTCCTTGACCGTGACCCCCTCCGGCCCGGCCGCCCCGCCGCCCATGATGATCCGGGCCTGCCGTTTCGCGGTGTCCAGCGTGGCCAGGCCCTGCAGCGTGTCATCGGTGTTGCCGTCCGGGGGCGTCACCGCGACGGTGTGGCCGGACATCGAGGAGTACCAGTTGTACAGCCACCACTGGGCGTTCGGGACGTTCTGCTGCGCGACCGAGTCGCCCAGGGTCCCGTTGATGTTCCAGTAGGCCAGGTCCCCGTCGACCTTCTCGGCCTCGAGCGCAGATAGCCAGGCCACCATCTGCCCCGGGCTGGTCAGCTGATACCGGGCCGCGTACTCGTCGATGTTGATCGGCAGGGGATGGGGCAGGCCGACGGTCGCTTCCAGCGCCCGGTAGGCGGCCACGTCGGTGCGCACGGTGGAGGCACGGCCAGCTCATGCCAGGTCATCACGGCGGGCAGGCAGTGGTTGGCCAGGCAGAACTGGAGGAACGAGCCGAGCGCGGCCGGGTAGAAGCCGCTGAGGTTGGGCCCGGCGATCCGGGCCTGCGGCCACAGGCCCTTGATGAAGTTATAGGTCTGCAGCCACTCGGCCTCGAACGCGGCCAGCAGGGCTGGCGTTGGTGGTCAGGCCCGAGAACCAGTTGCCGTCCGGCTCGTTGTACGGGCACCAGGACGATCCGGTTCCGGTACGGCGACGTTAATGCCTGCTCGACCTCGGTCTTCATGTAGCCCTGGTACTGCGCGTAGGTGGTGCGCTCGTACGGGAAGTTGCGGTACACGTCGGTCATGTAGATGTAGATGTTGCGGCCGCCGCTGGCCACGAACGGCTTGGCGATCTCCAGCGCGTCCGACCCCGGATGCTGCTGGCCGTCCTGCGCCTTGGTGTCCGTGGTCACCATGCCCATGCCCTGGATCAGGTTGTTGCTCGGCACGCCCTGGTCATAGAGCCCGTACAGCGCGCCCGACGCACCGCCGTCGAACGCCCCGGTGCTGGAACCCAGATCCACCACCAGGTCATTGGGGGTGCTGGCGGCGGTGGCCGTTGGCCCCGCGCTCAGCAGCAGTCCCGGTACGGCCAGGAAGATCGCCGCCGCAGCGGCCAGTTGCCGTCTCATCTGCCACCTCTCTGTGTGACCCGGCCCCCGCCTCCTGTCCTGCCGCCTAGCAACCCCCAGCGCCGGTACGCCAAATGGAGAAGCGCTTCCCCACTTGCCACTGTCGAGGATCTTCCTGACCGCAGGTCCCGTCAAGACCCAAACTCGCGGGTAGCGTGATCCAGCCCCGCCGATGGGACAATCGGCGCGTGACGAAACGACGCCCGGCCACGCTCATCGAGGTGGCCGAACGCGCCGGGGTCTCGCTGACCACCGCCTCGAAGGCGATCAACGGGAAGAACCGGGTGTCGGAGGAGACGCGGGCCCGCGTCATCGCCGCGGCCCGTGAACTCTCGTTCACGCCCAGCCCGATCGCGCGCGGCCTGACCGGCGGACGGACCAGCACGGTCGGGCTGATCGTCGCGGACAGCATGACGCACCGTTTCGCGGTGCCGATCATGCTCGGGGCGGAGGCCGCGCTCAGCGAGATCGACCTCTCCATGATCGCCTGCGACGCGCGTGGCGATCAGGCCCGCAGCCTCGAACTGGCCCAGATGCTGGCCGCCCGCAAAGTAGACGGCTTGCTGATCGTCGGGGACAACAACGCGGTCACCGCGTCGGTGACCCGGCAGGTAGACGTCCCGGTCGTCTACGTGTACGGCGAGTCCGACGACCCCGGCGACGTGGTGCACATGCCGGACGACGTGGCGGGCATCGGCCTGGCCGTGGACCATCTGGCCGCCATCGGCCGGCGGCGCATCGTGCACCTGACCGGGCCCGCGCCACCACCGCGGTCGCGCACCGGGTGGCTGGCCTGGCCGCCCGGCTGCGCCAGCACCGGCTGGACCTGGCCGCGCCGGTCGCCTACGGCGAATGGTCGCAGCGCTGGGCCCGCGCCGCCGCCACCGGCCTGCTGCGGGATGCGCCGGACATCGACGCGGTACTGTGCGGCTCCGACCAGATAGCGTCCGGCGTCCTGGTGGCCCTGGACGAGATCGGCCTCCGGGTGCCCGCCGACGTTGCCGTCACCGGATACGACAACTGGCACGTGTTCGCCCTGGAGACCGAGCCCCAGCTGACCACCGTGGACATGAACCTCGAAGCGCTGGGCGCCGCGGCCGCCCGGGACCTGTTCACCATCATCGACGGCACCCCGCCGCAGGGCGGCGTCCGGCGGCACGCCTGCGACCTCGTCGTCCGCGGGTCCACCGTCGGCTAAGCCCACGGGGAGGGCCACCGGGGTGGCGCGGTGCCAGGAACGATGCTGAAATGTGTGCTGGATTGGGAGAGGGCATCGCCATGGCTACCGGCAGGGTCATCCGGTTTGATGAGGTCAAAGGGTACGGGTTCATCACGCCCAGCGATGGTGGCGAGGACGTTTTCGTGCACGCCAACGAGATCACCGATCGCGGGCTGCGGGTCAGCGCCGGTACCCAGGTCGCGTTTCAGGTCCTCGAGAGCGACCGGGGCCTGAAGGCCTACGACGTCCGCGTGGTCGACGACCAGGAGCATCCCGCGCCGGCCCAGCCGGCAACGGCCATGCCGCCGAGCGGCGCTCGCCGGCCGACGAGGAGCTGTTCGAGGTCTTCGCCGAGCAGGAACTGTCGCAGCAGCTGACCGAGCTGCTGCTGACGGCGGCGCCGCAGCTCACCGGCGGCGTGATCGTCGAGCTGCGCGGCCGGCTGATGGAGTTCGCCCGGAAGAACGGCTGGGTCGAGTAGGCCGCGCTACACCCGGTGGCTCTCCAGCGTCTCAGGGGCGAACAGCTCGGCCGGCTCGAACCGCCTGCTGGCCAGTCCCTGCTCATGCGAGTAGCGCAGGAACGCGCGCAGCGTGTGCTCGTTGTCCGCGGTCAGGCCGTAGGTCCAGAAGTCCGTCCCCATGATCTGCTGGGTGCGCTCCAGGTCGGCGTACAGCCAGGGCACCAGGTACCGGGTGGCCGCGGTTTCCGCCATCCGGGCCACGGTCAGCGCCCGGGCCTCCTCGAACGCCTGGTAGAGGGACCGGGCCAGCCAGGGCCAGCGCTGGTACACGTCGCGGCGCAGCACGACCACGTGCATGATCGGGAAGATCCTGGTGTCGGTGTAGTACGCCTCCTCGGCGGCCCGCGGGTCGGGGAACAGCCGGGCCACCCGCGGGTCGCCCGCGGCGAACGGCTGCGGGGTGCGCGGGCTGTACAGCGCGTCGATGCGGCCCTCGGCCAGCATCCCGGCCAGCGTCTGGCCGTCCGGGATCGGCCCTATGTCCACCCCGGGCGGCGCGCCGTGCGTGATCTTGTCGGTCCGGCCGGGCTGGTGCAGGCCGCCGGTGCGGTACCGGACCGAGGCCACCGGCAGGCCGTGCCGCTCGGCCAGGATGCCGCGGATCCACACCGCCGCGGTCAGCTGGTACTCGGGCACGCCGACCAGGCGCCCGGCCAGGTCCGCGGGCTCGGTGATGCCGCTGGCCGCGTGGATGTAGATGCCGTTGTGCCGGAACGCCCGGGACGGGAACACCGGAATGGCCACGAACGGCGCGTCACCGTCGCCCCGCCGCCGCCGTCGCCCAGGCTGAGCACGTAGGAGGACAGCGACAGCTCCGCGGCCTCGAACTCGCGGAACCGGGTCATACGGAAGAACGTCTCCTCGACCGGCAGGTTCAGGTACGTGAGGTCGACCCCGGCCGGCCGAACATCCCCCTGGGCCAGCGGCAGCGTCCGGTCATAGTCCCAGCAGGCCAGGGTCAGCGGCACACGCAAGCTCATCGGCGCTCCGTAGTCGGCACACGATCCGTGCCCCCATCTTGCCGCGCGCGCGGCAACCGGCGAGGCTAGGACGACTATGACCGGCAAGATCAGCAAGGCTGACATCGCGTACTCGTGGCTGTGGGAGCGCATCATCGAGGGCGTGTACGGCCCGGGCTACCGCGTGGTCATCGATCAGCTCGTCCGGGAGACCGGCATCAGCTCGATACCATGGCGTGAGGCCATCCGGCGGCTAGAAGCCGAGGGCTGGATGGAAGTGGTGCCCCAGGTCGGCGCCAGGATCACCACGTTCGACACCAACGCCTACGCGCAGACCATGCAGGTGCTGGCGCGGCTGGAAGGTTACGCGACCGCGCTCGCCCTGCCGAACCTCACCCCGGACACGATCGCGGCCGCCCTCGAGGTCAACCAGGACATGGCTAAGGCGCTGGAGGACTTCGACCCGGTGCGCTTCACCCAGCTGAACCGGGAATTCCACTTCATCCTGTATGAGCACTGCGGCGACGCCCACCTGTACGGCCTGATCACCAACGAGTGGAGCAGGCTGGACGTGATCCGCCGCGCCTCCTTCGCGCTGGTCCCGGGGCGGGCGCGGGCGTCTGTCATCGAGCACGAGGCGCTGCTCAACCTGGTCGCGGACAGCCGGAACTTCGACGCGGTCGAGGCGGCCGCCCGGCAGCACAAGCTGAACTCGCTGCAGGCGGTCTACGTGCACGAGGCGTCGGCGGGCGGCGCGGCCAGCCAGGATTGACCGGCTGGCGTGGCCGGTCAGCCAGAACGACCTGTCTGTGGCACTGGCGCTCCGGCCACCGCCTTGGCCGGCCGGCTGACCGGTCCGGGCCCGCAGACGAAGGTCGCGTACGGAATCGGACGGGGCTGCGGGAGCTGGGGCTGCCGGGTGCAGTGCGACTCGAGCCACCGCACCCGCGGGTCCGGGCCTGGCGGTGACACCGGCAGCACGAACGCCCGCACGTAGCCGCGGTTGATGTCGGCCTGCAGCGTGGCCAGCGTCGGGGCGGGCACGTTGCCGAGGTAGCCGCCGATAGGCAGTACCTCCCTGCCGCTGTACAGGATGTAGTTCTGCGCGAGCCCGGACGTGTCGGTGCCGAACAGGGCGTCACCGGGTGGCCTCTGGAGTCCTATCCGCTGGGCCGCCTGGGTGAGGACGGGCGCGGCGGCGGCCAGGAGGTGGCTAATGCGTGCGGTCTTCGCCGACTCGAACGGGGTGTCAAACGGGCCTAGCCCGCGGATGACGCAGCTCACGGACGCCGCCGCGGGCAGCAGGAGCACGGCGGTAACGGCAAACGCGACCACGGTCAGATGCGCGCGCTTGCCTGACGCGGGCAGCAGCAGCTGAGCGGCGGCGGCCGCCGCCACGATTAGCGCCACCAGGGTCAGCAGGACCGGGCCGGATGCCGTCCCGGACATCAGGTAGGCCCCGTAGCCGGCGCAGCCGAGCACCGTCGCGGCGACGATCAGGCGCACCCGGGCCGGCCAGGGGCGAGGCCCGCACGCGGCGATGCCGGCGCCGCACAGGGCGGCGACCGCGGGGATGAGCGCCGCGACGTAGTACGAGTTCAGGTAGGTTCCGGCGCTGAAGAAGACCGCGAGGATCAGCCACCAGCCGCCCCACAGCACGACGGCGGCGCGCAGCGGGTCGCGCCTGCCCTGGCGGCGCCGGGAGATGAGGACGCCCAGCGCGCCGACGATGGCGGCCGGCAGCAGCCAGCCGCTGTCGGCCGCGAACGGGCCGGCCAGCAGCCGGTGCCAGCTGGGCTTGATGCCGAAGGTCTCGGCCGTGAGCGACCGCCCGCTCTTTACCGCCGCGGCCAGCAGCGGCGAGGGCGGCCCGGCGACCCTGACCCAGTTCCCGGTGAGCCTGGCCCAGGCCGTTGTAGTCGAAGACCTGCGTGTACACCGAGTCGTCCGCACTGCCGTCCACGTACGGCCGGTCGTGGGACGGGACCAGCGAGACCGCGGTCATCCAGGAGAGCGAGACCACCGCGGTGACCAGCCCGGCCAGTGCGACGTGGGCACACCGGGTACGCAGTTTCGCCGCGGGCCCGGCCAGCAGGTAGGCGGCGGCCAGCGCGGGCAGGGCCAGCCAGGCCTGGATCATCTTGGCCTGGAACGCCAGGCCAACCCAGGCACCGGCCAGCAGCAACTGCCACAGCGACCCGGTGAGCAGCGCGGCGGACGTGGCGTCAGCCGCGAGCACCAGCAGCAGGATCAGCAGCGAGTCCGATACGTTCCCGCGGCTCAGCAGCACGGTGATGGGCGTGACGGCGAGCACCGCCGCGGCGATCAGGCCGGCCACCGGCCCGGCCAGCCGGCGGACCGCCCGGTACAGCACCAGGATGGTGAGCACGCCCTCGACCACCTGTGGCAGGACCAGCGCCCAGATGTGAAAGCCAAACACCCGCAGCGACAGGGCCTGCACCCAGAGCGCGCCAGGCAGCTTGTCAACAGTGACGGTCCCGGCTGGATCGAACGCCCCGAAAATGAAGTCGTGCCAGCTTTCCGACATGCTGCGGGCCGCCGCGCCGTAGAACGGCTCGACGCTGGTACCCGTCATTCCCCAGATGTAGGCGACTGCCGCGACGGCGGCGATGGCGAGCAGCGCCGGCCGGGCCCAAGCGGGCTGGTCCGCGGGCGAGCGCCACGGCGTCAGGAAACGGCGCCAGCGAGGTACTCCTGATGCAGGCGCTGGTGCTGTGTCCGGGATAGTTTCCATTTCCGGCACCCGCCCAGTATGGCGGGAAGCGCGTGCCGTGTCCGCCTGGCGCCTAGGCCCTCGTAGCATTCAAAGTAAAGTTTGGATATTCATTTACTCACTAGTAGTCGATGCCGAAATAGGGGTAGGTGGCATTGCAGGACCGGGCCAGCTGCATGGCCGCCTGGCCGCGCACGGCGGGGCTGGCCTGAGCTCAGGCCAGCAGCAGGGTCAGGAACGTGTTGTCCGGGCTGGGCCGGTAGCCGCCGAACGGTCCGCACGGGATGAAGCCGAGGCTGGCGTACAGGGCACGGGCCGGGGCGAACGCGGCCATGGTGCCGGTCTCCAGGCTCACCCGGCGCAGCCCGCGGTCGCGGGCCAGCGCGATGAGGTGACCGGCCATGGCCCGGCCGATGCCCCGGCCGCGCGCCGCCTCGGCGGTATGCATGGACTTGAGCTCGCCGTGCGCCGCGTCGAGCTGGTGCAGCGCGCCCACCGCGAGCAGTTCGCCGCCGGACCGGTAGCTGCAGAACGTGATGGCCGGGCTGAGCAGGGCGTCGATGTCCAGCGCGTAGGCGTGCACGGCCGGGGTGTGCGCGTGGGCGAACGCGAGATGGCGCCGCAGCAGGGCCTGGACGTCGGCCGCATACGGATCGTCGACCACGATCTCACCGTCCAGCACGGCACCACGGTACGCGACGGCCGGCCGCTACTTGAGGCCGCGGGCGGCGCGGATCAGCTCAGCCAGACGCCGGGTGCGGTCGTCGCTGCGCAGCACCCACAGCACCGCGGCCAGCACGGTGAGGACCGTGGCGGCCAGCGCCAGCGCGGCCCGCCAGCCACCGACCACCAGCCCGCTGGCCGCGGCGGCCGCGGTGAGCACGACGCCGAACGCCTGCCGTGCGGCGGCGGCCGGCTGGTACAGGGTGGTGGCCAGCCGGCCGATGCCGAGCGTGATCTGGACGGCGAACCTGATCCGCTCCCGGCGGTTGGGCAGCACATCGAGCTCGGCCAGCCATTCCGCGCGCCAGCGGGCCCGCTCTTGGGGCGGCAGCAGCACGGCTGCGGCGGCGAGCAGCCGGCCCGAGGCGGTGCCGCCCGGGCGCCCCCTTAACGTGGCGGCGGCCAGGCTCTCCAGCTCGGCCCCGAGCGAGTTCATGCCCAGGGCGCGAGCCAGGGGGACCAGGACCGCGAGGGTCTGCCGTGACTTGTCCACCTGCTTGGCCCGGGGCAGGTGGCAGATCGTCCGGGTGTTGTGCAGCCGGTCCGCGAGCTTGATCATCAGGGCCCGGCGGTCGCCGGCCAGGGCGATCGCGGCCGCGCTGTCGGTGCACGCGGCGGCGACCCGTTCGGCCGGCACGTGCTCCAGGGCCATCACGGCGGCGACCAGGCCGGTGATCTCCGCGCCGAACTCCTGCCGCATGGCCGCCAGCGTGTACGGGGTGTCCTCGACGACGTCATGCAGCAGGGCCGCGCACAGCGTCTGGTCGTCCGCGCCCAGGCCGGCCAGGATCGAGGCCACCGCCACCGGATGGGTGACGTACGGGTCGCCACTCTTGCGCTGCTGGCCCTGGTGCCAGCGCGCGGCAGCCTGGTAGGCGCGGGTGATGAGCTGAACGTCCGCGTCGGGCCGGTGACCGGTGATCCGGGCGAGCAGCCCGGTGAGCAGGGGGTCGCTCCTGGCTGGCCGGCGGGCTGGTTCATGGGGACATCCCGGGTAGGTCTGGCCAGGGCAGGCCGGCACCGGGACGGGGCTGCTTGCTCGGCCGGTACGCCCCGGCCAGGGCATCGCGGGCCTGCTCGGCGCCGTCATCGGTGAACCGGTAGTAGCGCCGCCGTGGCCGCCCTTCGGTGATGTGCTCTGCGGGGTCTTCCCAGTCGCTGGTCACCCAGCCCGCCTGCTCCAGCCGGGCCATGATCGGGTAGACCGTGCCGCCCGGCCGCCCGGTCGCGTCGATGAGCTGCAGCCCGTAGTAGTGCGCAGCCGGATCGGCCAGCATGACCCGCAGCACGAGCTGGGTCGGCAGAGTCATCCGCGGCGTGGGCGGCATGGGCTGTTTCTTCATAGATAGAACTCTATATAGGTAGAGATGACTTGTAAAACTGGCACTACTCCCCCGACGGCGTCCGGCCCGCCAGAGACCCGGCAAAAGCGTCCATGAACTGATCGACATGACCGCTGGAAAACGGCAGCGGCGGCCGGATCTTGAGCACGTTCCCGTGCGGCCCGGTCGCACTGATCAGGACCCGGCGCTCACGAAGGTCGTTCACCATGGCAGCGCCGCCTGAGCGTCTGGCTCGCCCGTCGCGGGGTCGGCGAACTCCACGGCGACATACAGGCCAGCGCCCCGGACGTCCCGTACTCCCGGGTGGCCGAGAGACGCCTGGGCCACGGCATCGCGGAGCGCGGCGCCCACGACGCGGGAATTCTCCAGCAGCCCTTCGTCCTCGATCACGTCGAGTACCGCCGCGGCGGCGGCCACGCAGACGGAGTTGCCGCCGAACGTGTTGAAGTAGCGGATCTTCTGCCCGAATTCCGCCAGCAGTTCGGGCCGGGCGGCTATCCCCGCGATCGGCATGCCGTTGCCCATCGGCTTTCCCATGACGGCCAGATCGGGGATGATGCCGTGCCGCTGGAACCCCCACATCGCATCGCCGGTCCGGGCGAACCCGGGCTGAACCTCGTCGGCTATGTAGAGCCCGCCAGCCTCGTGCACCGCCTCGATCACCGGGCGCAGCAGGCCGGGCTCCGGGATGATCCCGTCCGAGGAGAACAGGGAATCAGCGATGAACGCGGCGAACCGGACACCGTGCCGGTTCATGTCCGCGACCGCCCGCCGGACGCGGGCGGCCAGCGACTGGCCCGCAGCGGCGCCGGCCTGGCCGGCCGGGCTGGGCGGTGCGACGGTCCAGATCTGCGGGCCAAGCGGCACATCGGGCCCGAGCGACGGCGAGATCTCGGCGGCCGCGGCCGTGATGCCGTGATACGCATTGCTCGTCACAATCACCCCAGGTGCCCCGGTGGCGAATCGCGCCACCCGTAGCGCCAGGTTGACGGCCTCGCTGCCGGTACAGGTGAACATGACATTGCCCAGTTCGGGCGGGAACGTCGCGACCAGCCGTTCCGCGTAGTCCAGCAGGAGGTCCGTGCCGTAGCGGGTATGCACGTTGAGCGCCGCCGCCTGCTGGGTTATGGCCTGCACCACATGCGGATGGCAGTGCCCCACCGACGGGACATTGTTATAAGCGTCCAGGTAGGCGCGCCCGGCACCGTCATAGAGATAAACCCCCTCGGCCCGGACGAACCGCACCGGGTGCCGGTACAACAGCCGGTAGCCGGGCCCGAGGACGTTCAGCCGCCGCTCGACATGCTGCTGCAGGTCCGGCTCAAGCTCGCCGATGGTGCTTACGTCAAAGCCATTCACCATGCTCGAGGTGCTGGCCATGCTGGCCTCATGGGACATGTCAGGCTCCGGTTTGGCACGCTTGCCGGATGTGGTGGCAGATCAGCTGGTCGGGGACGACGAGAAGCCGGTTCAGCTGGGCCCAGGCCCGGGCCGTGTGGCGCAGCAGATACCGGGTGTTGGCCGGCGACTGCTTAGCCCGCCATTGGGAGACGACGACCCGGGTGACCATCCGGGCCGTGATCAGCCGCGGCAGCAGATCGATCTCGGCCGCACTCAGCCCGGTCACCATGTGGTACCCGGCGATGGCGTCGATCGCCGTGCGGGTCGGATCCGGATCGTCGGAGAGCTGGTAGGAGGCCATCACCGCAACGTCGTTGACCAGCGTGGTGTGCGTGGCGTCGCCGAAGTCGAGAATGCCGCTGACCGACAGGCGGTCCGGCGCGATGAGGACGTTGTTGACGCTGAAGTCGTTGTGCACGATCTGCCCGCGCAACTGGCTCAGCGCCGGTGCGGTCAGCTCCTCGAACCGGTCGATCTCGCGGAGCACGGTCCGCCGCTGGTCCGGGTCATCCAGCGCGGCGGCCAGCGGCCGCAGGCCGGCCACATGCTGGATGTCCCAGATGATGTGCCGCCGCGCAGCCGGGTGATCGTAGCCGCGCAGCGCCCGGTCCAGGCTGGCCAGGCTGCGGCCGACCTGGGTGCGCAGCTGGCGGGTGCTGCGGACGCCCCTGAGCAGATCGCCGGGCAGGAAGGAGGTCACCCAGATGATCCGGCCCGCGAGCGGGCCTTGCACCCGCAGGTAGTCCGCGCCGCCGCCGTGGCACGCACGCGCGGTACCGGCAGGTCCGGGGCCGCCAGCTCCAGATGGCGCAGCAGCCCGGCCTGGAAGCTCACCGCCTCGTCCGCGCCGCCCAGCTCGGCCAGCTTGACCAGGAACGGCGGACCGCCCGCCGGGTCGAGGCGGAAGGTCTCGTCCACTTCGCCGTCCAGCCCACGGTCCCCCGTAGGCCGAACTCGGCCGAGACGGCGGCGGCGACCGCATCCTCGACCACCACTGACGCCAACGGCCGACCGCCTTCGAATACTTTGCCGGGTGCAATTTTGGACCGTATCACCCACATTGGGCCGAATCGCCACCGCGGGTGCTGGCGCCTACCGCTAAGACTGTGCAGGATGCGTCAGGTGACGCCCGCCTACGCAGCATCGGACTGGGCCGGTTTCGCCACGGCCGTGGCCGCGGCCGCGGCTACGCTCACCGGACTGGTGTTCGTCGCGGTATCGATCAACCTGCAGCGGATCCTGCAGTTCCCGAACCTGCCTGGGCGCGCGGGTCAGACGCTGGTCATGTTCGCCATTCCGCTGATCTTCTCGATCTTCGTGCTGGTTCCCGGCCAGCCCTCGGCCGCGCTGGCCGCGGAACTCATCGGCAGCGGGCTGCTCATCGGCGCGGGCCTGCTGGTCATCGACGCCCGGGCGGGCCAGGCGCCACAGGAGACCAGGTACAGCTGGCTGCTGAGCCGGATCTTCCCCGCGATCAGCAGCTGCGTGTGCCTGCTGCTGGCCGGCGGCACGTTGCTGGCGCAGGCCGGCGGTGGGCTGGACTGGCTGGTCCCTGCGGCCCTGATCGCCATCATCGCCGGGCTCGCCAACGCCTGGGTGCTGCTCATCGAGATCCTGCGCTGACCAGTGCTTCCGCCGCAGGCAGCGGCCCCGTCAGGCGATGACCTGGCGGGGCCGCCGCGGGCCGTGCGCCCGATGGCCGGCTGAGGACGCGTAGCCGGCCGAGACGATGTTGGCCTGCGGCCGCGCTCTCGGCCGCGGCCGACGGATAGCCGGACGTCATCACGCCCTCGTAGAAGGTGCCGGCGGAGCTCTTGCTGTTGTCGCCGCCGATGCCGAGGATGATCGCCCCTTCCTTGTGCATCGGGTTGTAGCCCGACACGTTGGGCCGGGCCCCGCTGTAGAACGTGGACACGCCACCGGACTGCGCGTTGCCGCCCAGGATGGCCCAGTGGCCCGGCTCGCCCTCGATCATCGCGGTGGTGAACCGGTGGCTGATCGACGGGTCGTTCGAGTTGTAGCCCGCGTTGACGCCAGAGAACAGGCCGTTCTCCATGTCGGCCATGATCCACGGGCCGCTGCCGGTGCCGTAGCCCCAGACCTTGATGTTGCCGAAGTAGATGGCTTCCATATGGCCGTTGCCGTTGTCGTCGTTGTTCGTCTCGGCGTTGCCATAGTCGAAGCAGCAGCCGCGCGTTGTAGTGCGTGCCGTCGAGGACCGCGTACTCGCCCTCCGCGGCGTCACCGGTCGCGATGCCCGAGGTGTGATCGTCGCGGTACCCGGTGCCGGCGGCCACATAGACGCCGTAGACCTTGTGCCCGTCGAGCACGATGGACGCCGCGGTCGCGTTGGCCAGGTTGTCCGGGCCGCCGGCCGCGCCGCCCGCGGGTGCCTGGGTGAGGTTGTTGCCGTGCCCGGACTGGTCGTAGATCTCGGTGATGACGCAGGTCGTGCCCGCGCAGAAGGAGTCCTGCGTGGCCGCGTTGGCGTAGCCGCCCGTGCTGACCGGATAGATGTTCGGTGGTGGCGTTGTTCGAGGAGCGGCGCACCTGGTAGAGCGGGCCGTCGTAGCTGGCGTACAGCGCCCGGGTCGTGCTGTGCGCGGCCACGCACGGGGTGCCGTAGGACGCGTAGATGTCACACGGCCCCGTCGCCGCCGCCGCGGGCGGCGCACCGGCGACGGCCAGGCCGCCGAGCGCGAGCGCGCAGGCCGCGCCCAGGAAGAGTAATTCCTGCCGCAGGGACCGAAGTGGTGACCGGATGGTCATGTGCTTGCCTGCCTTCCTGATCCGGGACTCCGTTGCCGGGATGCAGTGGCCGGTACGGTCCACAGCCCGGCCTGTGCGCCGACCCCAAACCGGGGGACGTTAGCGCTAACAATCGCTCGCCTGCTACGCACCTGGGAGCTGCATGGTGCCCTGATTGTGAGCGATAACAATCGGTCGGTCAATGCCCACGGCCCGGCCGGATCGCGTCCGTCGCGGCCGCCTGGTCAGACGCCACGCCGTGCGCCAGCCGGGCGGTGAAATTTCGCGGGCACCGGCCCGGCGTGGGCCGACTCTGGCTGCCAGTGGCCGACGAGGTCCCGGTACAACGGCGACGAGGCGAGCAACGCCGCGTGGTCGCCGATCTGCGGCCGCCCGCCGTCCAGGACCAGCACACGGTCCGCACGCAGGGCGGAGCTCATCCGGTGGGCGATGACGATGAGGGCGCCCGGCCGGGCCGCGAACGCGCCTTCGGCCCGGGCCGCCGCGTCCGGGTCCAGGTTGCTGGTGGCTTCATCGAGAATGGCCAGCCGGGCGGGCGACAGGTAGGCCCGGCCGAGCGCGATGAGCTGGCGTTCTCCGGCGGACAGCCGGGCCGGGCTGAGTTCGGTGTGATAGCCGCCCAGCCGGTCCACCAGCGGTGTCAGGCCAACCGCGCGGGCCGCGCCGTCGAGCTGTGCGGCTGGGGCGCCGGGCGCCAGGTAGGCGAGGTTCTCCGCGAGCGTGCCGGCGAAGACGTACGCCTCCTGGGGGATCAGCACCCGGTAGCGCGGCAGGTCGGCCGCGGCAATGTCGGTCGGAGGGACCGGCCGCCCAGCCGCACCTGGCCGGCCGTGGGCGGCAGCAGCCCGGCGATCAGGCTGGCCAGGGTGGACTTGCCGATGCCGCTCGGCCCCACGATCGCGACATGCTCTCCATCCGGGATATCGAGATCAAGGTCGCGCAGCACCGGTTCGGCATGCGGCCCGTAGGCGAAGCTGACCCGGCGGAGCGATACCTGGCACCCGTCGGCCGCCGCGGCTCCATCCCGGGGCGGTGGCGGCGCGGCCACCCGGCTGGGCCGCACCGGCCCGCCGCCGCGGGCCACTCGCTCGCCTCGACGATCCGCTGCAGTGTGATCGCGAGCCTGATGCCGCTGCCGCCGAGGCCGCGGGTCAGCCCGTACAGGGCACTTTGCATGACACCGCCGAGGTAGGTAACCGCGCCGATGATCGCTCCTGGGCTGACCCCGTGCCGGACCAGCGACGGGGTGTCCGCCAGCACCAGGGTCAAGCGGCAGCCAGCCCCCGATGGCCAGGCACAGCGTGCGGAGCAGGTTCATCCTGGCTACCGCCCGCAGGGCGGCGGCCTGCGCGGCCACCCGATCGTTGATGGCGTCGCCACACCTGATCTTCGGCCCCGCAGGCGATCACGTCGCGCAGGCCGGTCAGGGCGGTGGCGGCCGAGTCGGCCACCGCCTCCTCGCCCACCACGGACCGGCGCTGCCGGCGGGCGATGGCCGGCAGCAGGCAGCAGAACAGGACCAGCGAAACGGCCATCGGCACGACGGCGAGCGGCAGCACCTGCGGCACCAGCGCGGCCAGGCCGGCGACCGCGCTGGCCACGGTGAAGGTGAACGTGAGGCTGACCGCCAGCAGGCCGCCGAAGCTGTCCCGGACGATCTCCGCCTGATGGGTGATCCGGGCGACCGCGCCGCCGTCGCGGTGGCCGGGCCCTGGGTCGCCCGCCGCAGGCGCGCCGTGCACAATGAGGCTCACCAGGTCGTCACGGAGCGGTTCGACGAGCGCGGCGACCCGCAGGTACGTCTGGCGGCTGGCCAGCGCGCCCACCAGCGTGGCCAGGCCGAGGGCGCCGAGCCAGGCCAGCCCCCGGGCGGCGGCTGGCCGGCCAGCCAGGAAATCGCCGGTGGCCTCGGCCACCACCCAGCCAGCACCGAATGCGGGCAGCGCCTGGACCAGCGACCAGGCCGCGAGCCAGCCAGGCGTCGCGCGGATGGCGGCGCAGACTGCGCCACAGCACGTGCAGCAGCAGGGCACGCCGGCCGCGCGCCGGGCCCGCTAGCCGCAGGTCAGTCATCGGCGGCGGCCGCCGTTGCGGCGGGGGCGAAGACTCGACGGTATCGCGGGTCGCGCCACAGCTCGTGGTGCGGCCGCAGCGCGCGCAGCTGGCCGGCGGTCCAGCCAGGCGACCAGGTCGGCCCGGGCCGCGGTGGCGGCGCGGTGCGCGATGATCAGGCAGGTGCGGCCGCCCAGATGGCTGGTCAGCGCGCTGGCTGACCGCATCTCGGTGACGCTGTCGAGGCTGGACATGGCGTCGTCCAGGATCAGCAGCCGGGCCTCGATCCGCGTGCGCGAACGCGCGGGCCAGCCCGATCCGCTGCATCTCCCCGCCCGACATGGGGGCCTCAGCTAGCGGCGTGTCCAGGCCTGCGGGCAGGCGCCGGAGGAAGTCAGCGGCGGCCGCGTCCCGGGCCGCGGCCAGCATCGCGGTCGCTGGAGCGGGCTGAGGATCCCGAACACGATCGCCTCGCGGGGCGTGCGGCCGAACAGGACCGGCCGGTCGAACGCGTAGACGACGGCGCGGCGCAGCTGCGGCCGCGGTCGAGGCTGGACAGCGGCACGCCGTCGAGCGCACGTCCCCGTGGTCTGGATCAAGCAGCCGCCCGGCGAGCGCCGCGAGCAGCGACTTGCCTGCGCCCGAGCGGCCGACCACGGCGACCACGCAACCGCCGGGAACGCAGACGTTGACCCCGTCCAGGGCCAGCTCGCCGCCGCTGCGCACGTCACCCCGCGCAGCTCCAGGCAGCCCGGGCCCGGCGGCAGCGGGCTGGTGCCCGGCATGCGGCGGCCGGCTCGGCGAGCGGCTCCGCGACCCGCCGGGCGCCGGCGCGGGCCTGGGCAGCTGGCCGAGCCGGCCGATCGACGCGCCGACCCCGGCGCCGAGCACGGCGTACTGGCTGGCGGCCAGCAACTCGCCGGGGCTGATCCGGTGGGCCGCGAGTTCAAGTCCCGGCGACGGCGAGGACCAGGACCTGCAGCAGCGGGACGATGAGCGAGCCCTGGGCGGCGATCCGGGCCTGAATGCGCCAGGACGCGCTGGCCGTGCCGGCGCACGTCGGCGAGCGGGACCAGCACCCTGGCCGCCTCCTGGTCCCCGGTACCGGCCGCGGCGATCGTGCGCGCGCCGGCCAGCGCGTCGAGCAGCCGGGCCGTGATGGCCCCCTGGGCCCGCTGGTAGCTGACCGTGATGTCGGACGCGTCGCGGACGAATGCGCGCAGCACGACCGCCAGCGCGGGCAGCCCGGCCAGCGAACGCCACCGCGAGCCAGGGATCGATCAGGGCCAGCGCGACGATGCTGCCGGCGGGCGGATGACGGCGGCTACGGCCAGGATGCCGCTGGCGGGCGCGCTGCCGGCGTCCGCCGCGCCGCCGATCATCCGGCTGACCAGGTCCCCGTCCGGAAAGCGGCGGGGCAGCCGCGGGGCCGCAGGCGAAGACGTGACCGGCCAGCGTGCGCCGCAGCCACGCGGTGGACGGCGGCAGTGCTCATGCCGGTGGCGAACTCGACGAGCGCCGCGCCCGCCACGATCGCCGACGATCAGCGCGATGCACCCGGCCAGCCAGTCGCTGGCCTGGCTGACCGCACCAGGTGCGCCCGGCGCCGCCGCCAGCCGCAGCATGACATCGACCGTGCGCCCGGCAACGGCCGGCAGCAGGGTGTCCGCGACGGCGCCGGCGACCGCGGCGGCCAGCAGCAGCACGACCCAGTGACGCGCCCCGCCAGCGCCATGCGCAGCAGCCAGCCGGTGCGGCCTGCTTGGTCGTTCGTGCGATCGGCAGTCATGCGCATGTCTCCGGCAGGCCTCCGGGAGACGAGCGGAGCGCGGCCGGAGGAGGCCGCACTCCGCGCCATGCTTCGTGAGTCAGTGACAGACGGTGCTACAGGCAGAGCGTGACGCTGGCCACGCTGTCGCACAGCGCCACGCTGAGGAAGCTCCGCCGGCGCAGTGCGGTCCAGTGTCCGCCGCGCTCTCCGGCTCCATGCCCTGCATGTCGAGGATCGCCATTTCAGTTACTCCTTGTGGTGACGGACTGTTTCCCCAATCCCCGGCTTGAGCCGCCAGGGACATCTGTGTGGCTGCTGCCGCGGGTCAAGCCCGGGCATCCGGACGTTGCGGCCGGTGGTGGCACGGCAGTGCCGTCCCCGCGGGCGAGAGCGCGGCGGCCAGGCTGAGCAGGACCCCAGCCGCGCCGGTGGACAGATCCATGGACAGCCGGAACAGGGAGTCGCCGGGGAAGGCGAAACCACCCGGTAGCCGATCGCATGCCAGGCCAGGCGGCGCACGTGCGCGGCCACCTGGCGCTCGAGCGCGACCCCGCCGTACGCCCTGCCGCTGTTGGCCAGGTACAGCAGCATCCCGGCCCGGCCGCGCAGCAGACCGGCCTGGGCGTAGTAGACCGAGCAGGCCGCGACCCTGATAGCCGCGGCCGCCTGCCGGAACCTTGAGTTCTCGCGGTGGGCCAGGTAGTGGTCGATGACCAGCCCGATCGCCGGCGCTGCCGCTGCCGAGGTAGGGCATGACCCGCCAGCCCTCGTCCACCTGGAGCGCCCCCCGGTCGCTGCGCACACACCGGTCCAGGTCCGCGCTCAGCGCCTGCGCGGCCAGGTCCAGGTAAGCCCGGTCGCCGGTCCGCTCGAACATCCGGATGAAGCAGCAGCGCCGTGCCGGACGAGCCGCGCAGCAGGCCCGCCGGCCGCGCTGCCTGGGTCAGCCGTGCACAGCTCAGGCACCCGGTCAGCGACGATGTCGGCGGCGCGGCGTCCCGCCTCGAACAGCCCCGGCTCTCCGGCGTCATCGCCAAGCTCGAGCAGGGCGAGCGCGATCCCGGGCAGGCCGCCGTAGAGATCGGTGCCGAGCAGTTCCCACCGCTCGTCCAGGCACGTCCCGCGCCACCTGGAGGCGGCCGCCGGGATGGCCGAGCCGGTGAGCGTCCAGGCCACGCCGGTCATGCCGTCGTACAGGCCGAGCCGCGCCCCCGGCACCGGCCTCGCGGTCCGCGCCAGCGAGCCATTCGATGTGGCCGGGGGCGACCTGCTGGCCGGCCTCGGCCAGCGCGTAGAGGACCCCGCGGCGCCGGTGGCGAGGCACAGGCCGCCGCTCGGCGCGGCGAACTGCTCGATGTCACCGGGGAAGAGCCGGTCGTCGCGCGCCAGGGTCGCGCTGGCCTGGATCGCCCTGGACCAGGTAGTGCCTGGCCCGTTCCCAGCCCGGCTGGTCCGGCGTGATCGCGCGGCCACTGCCCGGGTCCGCCCGCTGGTCCGCCAGGACCTGGTCAACCGCGGGCTGGTTAGCCCGGGCCGGGCCTGGCGTCAGCGGCGTGGCGGCCGCGGGTGCGGCCGCTGCGTGGCCCGGCGATGTCGCTGAGCGCGGAATCCAGGAACCGCGGCGGGACGGGGAAGTGACTCCGCGATCACCTCCGCGATGTGCGCGGCCTTGCCCAGGTCAAGCGCGAACAGCGTGGTCAGCGGCAGGAACATGGCCAGCTTGACGCAGGCCGAGGCTGTAGAAGTCAATGTCGAATCCGGTCCGGTCGCGCGGGGCCAGGAAGCCCGGGTTGCCCAGCGTCGGCCGGGCACCGTCGCCGATACGCGCGGCCGCCTCGAAGTCGATGAGCGCGACGCTGTCGTCCGGCCGCACCATGACGTTGAACATGTGCAGGTCGTTGAGCACGATCGCCGCGGGCATGGATCGCGTCCACGGCCCGCTCCACGCGGGCGCAGATGCCCAGCGCCCAGGACGTGTAGCCGGCGATGCTGGTCCGGGTCGGGCTCCGCCTCGATCAGCGGATGACGGTACGCGTACAGCGAGTTCAGCGGCGCGCCGTCGATATGGTCCATGACCAGGAAATGGTGCTCCCCGGCCTCGAGAGTAGCCGCGGGCGCCGGGCACGACGTCCAGGCCGGACAGCTGCCGCAGGATGTCGTGCTCGCGCCGCAGCCTGGTGACGGCGTCGGCGCCGTCGGCGCGAGGCCGGCGTAGGGCCGCGCCTCCTTGAGCACGACGCGCTCGCCCGTGGCTGAGTCCGTGCCCAGGTAGACCCCGCCGCCGTTGGAGAAGTGCAGGGCCTGCTCGATCTGGTAGGGCAGGTCCTGGACCGTGACCGCGTTACGGGCCGCGAGATGCGGGGCCAGGAACTGGGGCAGGTCCACCCAGTCCGGGACGGTGAAGACCGGGCCCCGTACGTCGGGGACGAGCTGGCCGGTGTGGTCCCTGATGGCCGGCACCAGCTCGCCCCCGGCAGCCTGGCAGTGCTGCTGCAGGAAGGCGCCGTAGCGCACGTAGAGCGGGCCACGGGCATAACGGAGATCACTCAGGATGTACGGCCCGTGTTCCCCGCCGACAATGCTGTCCAGCTCCGCCAGTATGCGCTCGCAGGAGTCATCATCAGCCGGGTAGATCGTGGCCAGTTTCCCACTGGAACCACGCGGCGCGTACTTGGCGTTCCGGATGTGCAGGGCCAGCGGGCCACGTAGGAACTTGAACGAGATCCGCCGCGGGACGCAGTAGTCGAAGATCTCCTCCAGCACTCGTTCCGCGTTGTCCTGGCTGGCCGAAACGTGGATTTTCCAGCCCTGCGCGGGCACCGGGTCGCCTGGCGGCACCTGAACCTGCCACTCGCCCAGGCTGGTCCGCGTCCAGCCGCCGGGCAGCGGCGGGCTGGCCACCGCGAACTCCTGCTTGGCCGCCCGGCTGCTGCTCGGCGAGTCATAGAACAACGGGTCAGCGAGGCAGAACAATTCGTACCGCTTATCCACACAAGCCCCTTGGTCGTTATGGCGGAGCAATCCCGCCGGTAGGAGGTTTCCAGAAACCGAGAGGAATGGACAAGTGACTATTGTCATAAATCCACGATGAACTGTTCACATTCAGAAGATGAGATTTTCACCTCTCGCATGATGCGCCAGGACCAGTGCAACTCAGAACCAGCCTGCGTCCTGGGCAATCCGGATAGCGTCCACCCGGTTCCGCGCTCCGGTCTTGGCCGAGACCCTGGACAGGTAGTTCCGCACCGTGCCGACCGAAAGGCAGAGTTTCGCGGCGATCTCGGTGGTGGTGGCGCCCTCGGCCGCGAGCCGGAGCGCGTCGAGTTCGCGCGGCGTCAGCGGGTTCGCCGGCGCATTGAGCGCCTCGAAGGCGAGATCGCAATCGACGACCATCTGCCCGGTGGCGGCCCGGCGGACCGACTCGGTAAGGAAGTCAGGCGCCGCGTCGGCCGCGATGAATCCGCTCGCATGCGCGGCCATCGCCCGCCGCAGGCTGGCGGGGTTACACCGGTCTCCCATGATGAGCGAATGGCAGGTAGGCAGCTGTGCGTGCAGGGCACAGGCGGCGGCGAACCCGTCGATCACCGGAAGGGTGGCGGCTAGCACGGCCACGTCGGGTCGTAAGCATCGCGACGCGGACAGTACCTGGTCCCCTCGCCGCAGCTCGGCGACGACCTCAATGTCGTCCGCAGCGGACAGGAATGCCACCAGCCCCGCCCGGATCAAGCATGTCTGCTCAGCAATGAGTGTCCTGATCACGTCGTGTCCTTGTTCGCTCTCTCTCCCCCTGCCGGCCCACGCTGGCCGGCTCCTGGCCAAACAAGCCACTCTAAAATACAAAAATCCGAGCAGCGGCCGACGCTTTCTTCAGGTAATTCTCAGGCGCCTTAGGCACACCAGCAGACTATCCCAGGATTCTAATGAGATGTTCCGGGTGACATACCGGGCAGGCAATTCGAAACATTCTCATTTGCCACTATCAGCGCCACCGCGCCCCGGTCCGCCGTCCGCGGCGCGCACGGCCCGCGGCCCGCCGCCCGTGGCGCGCGGTGCGCGGCCGGGATGTATCAGCGGCAGCGACGGCCGCTCCGTGCGGTTGAGTACAGGAGGTCAGTTATGGCTCAGCCCAACGCAGCCGGCCAGCCCTGGGAAGGCGGCCTCTCGGTGCCGGTCCTTCCGCCGCACGTCCCCCTTTTTGACAGTGCCGCCATTGTCGTCGCCCAGCAGTCCGATGCGCAGGCCGGCGTCGCGGTCTCCTACAGCCGGGGCATCTTTACCCGGCAGTCCTGGTCCACCGGGCATCCCGTTCCCGGGGTCATCGAGGTGCTGAAACCGCCGGACGTGCAGCAGGTCCGGGACGAGATCCTGGAGCAGCTGGCCGTGCACGGGGATGGCCTCGACCACCTACCGCTGCGCGCGTTCGTCACGGTGGCCGACGTGTACCTCAGCCCCGAGCCGTCGCACCGCTACCGCCGGGCGGTTTTCTGCGGCATCGCCGAGCAGGCCCCGGGCCAGCTCCTGGGCGCGGTCAGCTATCCGGACGGCGTCGCGGGCACCATTGTGGGCAGCGACCAGGGAGTCTCTGGAGAATCACATCTGGCGCCGCTCCCCGCGGGCTTCCTGGCGCCGCTGCGGGCTGGCGACCTGCGATCACTGATCTTCAGCCTGGAGAACGCGCTGACCGCCGGCGGCATCGATCCCCAGTGGCAGCAAATGCTGACGTATGCGCAGCAGGCGGCCTGATCGATCAGGCCGCAGGCCGGGTCAGCCGACCGCCCAGCACGGTGGCGGCCGGGTTCAGGCCGAGCAGTTGCCGCGGTGGGCAGGTCGCCGGGTCCGCCGGGTAGACGGCCAAGTCGGCGGGCGGCCCGCTCGCCATCCGGCTCCCTAGAGCCGGGTGCTGGGTCAGCCCGCCCCGATCGCATGTCCCGGCGCCCGGCTTTCAGCGTCCTTTGGCCGCGGCTTCGTATTGCTGGACCACACTGGCCGGAATGCGGCCGCGCTCGCTCAGGGTAATTCCCTTTCCTTTCGCCCAGGCCCGGATCTCTCCGCTGCGCTGCCGGCTGGCCGACGTGCGCGCCACGCGACGGGACTGGACGCGTCCCGCCTTGCGGGCGTGCTCGACGAACTGCGCCAGCCCCTTCCGGAAGGCGCGGGCGTTCTTCTTGCTCAGGTCGATCTCGTACTCGGCACCGCCGAGCCCGAATCGCACGGTCTCCGCCGCTGGGCCGCCATCGAGGTCGTCTTCCAGCGCGATACTTACTTTCTGGGCCATCTCATCCTCCGTAACAGCGAGAGACTAGGCGCACCCTACACATTGAATTCGAGGCTGCCCTAACCGCAACGCCGCGGATCATCCACAGTCTTTACCAGAATACATTCCGCTGCCCGGTGGTTTATTCCGCCGGCCTGTTTGCGCCGGCTTACGTTAGACGTGCCATAGCTATCTGGGCGTACTGCGGATGGGAGGGCACCGGCTTCCGCTCACCGGTAACGGCAAAGCCGCAGCCCTGGTACAGGCGGCGGGCCGGGTGGTTAGTCTCGGTCACCCATAGGTGCACGCGGTGGTGGCCCTCGGCCCGGGCCCACTGCAGGACCATTTCGACCAGTACGTGACCGATGCCCTGCCCGCGCGCCAGCCGTCCGCCCGCACGGCTCTCACCACAATCCGGGCCATATTCGATGATGCCGCGGGCCGGGCCGCCGGCGCCAAGCATTATCCCCGGACATCCGGGCCGGGCTGGCCATCGCGTTGGCCGGCGCTCTCGTGGTAAAGGCAGCCGACGGCGGGCCCAATCCAGTCCTGTCCCGCCCAGCCCGGGTGCCGCTCGATCAGCAGCGCCCGGACTTCATTGGCGATGGTCTGCTCACTCATGGCCGAGTCCCGCCGCCGCCAGGTTTCGTCCCGCAACTCCGCCAGGTAGTCGCGGACCTCGGCGAGCAATTCCGGGTCCCCGATATCGCCGTGGCCGGGCACGACGATCCGGGGCCGCTCGCCGATGAGCCGCTGCATTACCGCGATCCAGCCCACCCCCGATACGTCGGTGTCGTAGGGCGGGAACCAGGGAAAGATCGAGAACTGGCCAGCCTCGACCAGATCACCGGTGAACATCACCCCGGCGTCGGGGACCATCACTACCTGGTCGCCCTTGGTATGGCCCGGGCCGGTGGGCCGCAACCGGACGACCCGGCCGCCGAGGTCGAGATCGCACGAGCCGTCGTAAATGAGGTCAGGCGGGCTGAGCTGGACACCGGCCAGCTCGCGGGCTACCTGCTCGCCCAGCCCACGGAACATGTCGAGGTAACCGGCGCCCCGCCCGGCCAGATCGTCGGCCTGCACCCGGTTGACCAGGTACGTCGCCTCCCCCGCGAATACCTGCGCCCCGAACGCGTGCTCCGGGTGAAAATGCGTCGTGGTCAGGTAAAGCCGCGGCCCTGGGCATACTCGGCCGCGAACGCGAGCACCTTCGCCGCGCTGCGCGGGCCCAGCCCGGTGTCCACCACCAAAACCGAGCGGGTGCCCCCGATGACGCCGATGTTCGGCACCAGGTCGATGTGCCGGTTGGGCACCACCACCAGGTCACGGGCGACCTCCGTGACGCCGGTAATCTCCACGATCGGATCCGGGCCGTGGTATTCGGGCATCAGCACATTCCCATTCGTGTCCAGGGCCGCACCACGGCGGCGCGCGTGCGCTTACGCGCTTCCCATCGCACCGGCCGTGCGGGCTGGGTGTCCAACACCCATCCGGCACACCCGATACCCACCGGGTATGGGCGCTGGTCGCCACCGTCACGACGGCAGGCCCAGGTGCTCGGCCAGCCACGGTCCAGTCACGCTGCCCGGGTCACGCGCGACCTGCTCGGGCGTACCGGCCGCGAGGATGTGGCCGCCGTCCGGGCCGCCGCCCGGGCCCATGTCGATGAGGTGGTCGGCGGCGGCCAGCAGGTCCAGGTCGTGGTCGATGACGATGATGGTGGCCCCGGCGTCCAGCAGCCGGCCGAACACCCCGACCAGGGTGGTCACGTCGAGCGGGTGCAGGCCGGTGGACGGCTCATCGAAGACATACAGCGCGCCGCGCTGGCTGCTGCGCAGCCGGGTAGCGATCCGCAGCCGCTGCGACTCCCCGCCGGACAGCGACGGGGTGGGCTCGCCGAGCCGCAGGTAGCCCAGGCCAACGTCGCTGACCGGGCGCAGCGCTGCGGCGACCGGGCGCTGGCTGGCGAAGTGCGCCAGGGCGTCGTCCACGCTCAGGCCGAGCACGTCGGCGATGGTCAGGCCGTCCACCCTGACGGCCAGGGTGTCGTCGTTGTACCGGGCGCCGTGGCAGGTCGGGCACTGCACGCTGATGTCGGGCAGGTACTGGACATCGAGGTCGATGTGACCGAGCCCGCGGCAGGTCGGGCACTGCCCCGCGCGGGTGTTGAACGAGAAGTGCCCGGGCTTCCAGCGCCGCCGCCGGGCATACGCCGACTCGGCGAACACCCGGCGGATCTGGTCGAACGCCCCGCAGTAGGTGGCTGGGGTGGACCGCGCGTTCTGCCCGATGGGCGACGCATCCACCTGGATGACCTGGCGGATGCTGCCCAGGTCGAGCCGGCCGACGTGCCCGGGCGGCGGCGACCCGCCCAGCAGCGCCCGCGCGGCCGGGATCAGGCTGTCCAGGACGAGAGCGGTCTTCCCGGCCCCGGACGGCCCGGCCAGCGCGGTCAGCCGATGCAGCGGGAAAACGGCGTTCAGATTATGAAGGTTGTAAAGGTCCGTGACCTCCAGCCCTATCTGCCCCTCGGGTCCTGGCCGCGGTGGATGGTCCCGTGGTACGCCCGCGGCGCCGGACAGGAATGGGCCAATGATCGAGCGGGGGTCGGTTTCCAGCTGGCTGGGGGTGCCTTCGGCGATCACCGTGCCGCCCTTGGCGCCGGCTTCTGGGCCCAGCTCGATGACCCAGTCCGCGGCCCGGATCAGCTCCCGCTCGTGTTCCACGATGATCACGGAGTTGCCGTTCCCGGCCAGGGCGGTGATCGTCTTGTGCAGTCCCTGGACGTTGCTCGGGTGCAGGCCGACCGATGGCTCGTCCAGCACATAGAGCATGCCCGTGGTGCTGGCCCGGACCGTCGAGGTCAGCTCGATCCGCTGCCGCTCCCCGGTGGACAGCGACGCGCCGGCCCGGTCGAGCGTGAGGTAGCCCAGGCCAACGTCGAGCAGCGGGGTGAGCGTCCCGCCGAACTCGGCGAGCAGCCCGGCCGTCAGCCGTTCCAGCTCGGCGGGCAGCTGCGCGGGCAGGCCGGCCGCGAACTCCCGCAGCTGGTCCAGCCGCAGCTCGCTGATCTCGGCGATGTTCCGGCCGCCGAGCAGCGAGGTCAGCGCCTCCGGCCGCAGCCGGGTGCCGTGGCAGAC
Source organism: uncultured Actinomycetes bacterium (assembly GCA_963747705.1). GTDB lineage: Bacteria > Actinomycetota > Actinomycetes > Streptosporangiales > Streptosporangiaceae > RYN-230. The sequence goes on from CAVVGF010000091.1 coordinate 113,489, forward strand.
CGAGCAGGTGCGCATGATGAAGAACCGCTGCACCTGGCGGCGGGCCTGCTCGCTCTCGCCCTCCAGCGCCCGCCGCGCGGTGGCGATGGCGTTCTCGTAGGTCACGTTGAGCTGCACCGTCCGCCCCTGGCGGCCGGTCAGTTCGACCTGCCGCTGCACCGGCTCGCCGTGCAGCACGATGTCGCGCTCACCCGGGGTCAGCGACCGCCACGGCACGTCGAGCCGGACGCCGAGTTCGCGCGCGGCGTACTGGTAGAGCCGCCGCCCACCGGCGTTCCACGGCAGCACCGCGCCGCCCTCGATCGTCTTGTCCGGGTCGGGCACCAGCGCCGCAACGTCAACCTCCGGGCGCACGCCCAGGCCGTGACAGGCCGGGCAGGCCCCGTACGAGTTGAACGCGAACGATTCCGCGCTGGGCACCTCGAACCGCACCCCGCACACCGGGCAGGTCATCTCCATGGCCTGGGTGGCGATCGACGGCCCGATGCGGTGGCCGTTCGGGCACAGGTGCGAGCCCAGCCGCGACATCATCAGCCGCAGCACGTTCAGCACCTCGGACATGGTGCCGACCGTGCTGCGCGGACCCGGGATCGGCGGGCGCTGCCGCAGCGCCAGCGCGGCCGGCAGGTGGTCGATCCGGTCCACGTCCGGGCGCTGCGCCTGGGTCAGCCGCCGCCGCGAGTAGGTACTCAGCCCCTCCAGGAACCGGTGCATGCCCTCGGCGTACAGCGTGCCGATGGCCAGCGACGTCTTGCCTGACCCGGACACCCCGACCACCGCGACGGTCCGCCACAGCGGCACGTCCACGTCAACATCCTGCAGGTTGTTGTGCCGGGCCCCGTGCACCCCGATGACCCTGGGCAGCGTGGCCGGCGCGGGAATCTCAGCAGGGTCCATACCAGGCAACTTAAGCCAGCCCGGCCGGCGGCCGCACAGCCGCCCATCATCCCGATACCCTGCCGGTATCGTTGCTGTTGATGGACCTGCGCTCGCTGAACTACTTCGTGGCTGACCGATGTCGCGCTCACCCGTGAGCCATTCGACCAGTCCGGGATCAGCACCCATGTGCTGCGCAGCGACCCCGTCGGCGTGGTGCTGCGGGCCGACGACCCGCTGGCCGGCCGCGGCTCGCTGCGGCTGCCCGACCTGGCTGGCCGCCGGTGGTTTCAGCTGCCCGAGGGAACCGACCCCCTCTGGCGCGCGTACTGGAACGGCAGCACGCCGGGTGGTGAGCTCCGGGACGGCCCGGTGGTGCGCACCGTGCACGAGTGCCTGCAGGGCGTGCTGTGGAACGGCGTCATCGGGCTGGCGCCCCTGGTCCACGACCTGCCCGACGGCCTCACCGCCGTGCCCCTGACCGGCATGCCGCCCAGCCGGCTGGTCATCGCCTGGAACAGCGCCAGCACCAGCCCGCTGATCCGTTCTTTCACCCGGATCGCGGCCGGCCTTTACCGCCCGGGAACTAGCTGACCACGCGTTCCACTACGGTCGCATTGATTCATAACGCCACAGCCGTTGCGATCTCGCCCGCAACGGCTATGTTCGTTCGGCGCCGTTCATAAACCTCCTGGGCCGAGGTCAACTCGGATTCCGGGTGTCGTGTCAGGGAGAATAATGACGGTTGCGCCGTCGGTACGAGTCCATCCTTCAGGCAGCAGGAACCAATGGCCGCCTGATTGGATCAGCGGCCGCAGACCGGCATAACGGTAATCGAATGCGGCATCGGCCCGGGGAAGGCGGGTGACTGTGATCCCTGGACCTGCTATCTGGAGGCGCTGACGGCTGTAGACAACTGCTTCGGGTTGCACAGGCAGGGAAACCTCAATCGTCTGGGCCACCGCTTCGCCTCGCTGCTGGGCGACGACCGAGGTCGCCCAGAACGCCGAGACCAGGAGCAGGGCGCCGACCAGAATCCGCCGCACCGTCTGTGTCGATTCAAGGGTATCCGCCAGCGGCCGCGGCAACGACGTATATGCAACAGAGATGTACACGCTGTATTCGGCCAGGAGCGCACCGGCCCCGAGCGAAATCGGCGACAGTACGGCGGGCAGGTTTTCTTGTATGGGCTGCTCAAGCCCGACAACGCCGAGGACGAGCAGCACGACCGCGATTATCCCAGTTCCAGCCCACGCGGCGTGACGCCATTTACTGCCCGCATTGCTGAGTGCGAAAGTAAGCAGATGGTGCGCGAGCAGGGCGAAAATGCCACATGCGAGAACCGTCCCTACTGGGAGGAAGATGGTTCCTGCACTGCGGACCAGGTAGTCAGCAGTGGAGAATTTCAGGCTTTCGGGATCAACCCCGAAGTAGCCGAACAGCGCGTGCTCCCGCACGTAACCGAAGTAGTAAAGGATCGCGGTCAGCAGGCTGACTGGGGCTACTACGCGGGTGACGAGATCCACAGCCGTGCTGAGGCCACGTTCCTTGGCCACCGCAGGGGCCGTGGGTGCCTGGTCCGGACTGGTCATCCGGGGCCGGATTCTGCGGGCGACACTGCTGGCCCGGTTGGGTTAGGCGTGGTGGAGCTGCTGGTGTCCGCGGGCGTCGGGCTCGAGCCTGTTGGTGTCGGGCTGATGGTCCCAGTCGGCTCCAGCGTCGGCGATGGCGACGGCGTCACCAACGGTGCTGCCGCCAGCACCTGTAGCTCCGGCGCTTCAGTACCAAGCCGGAAGCAGAGGTGTCCTGGCCCGGAACGGCAGAGCGGCGTGCCCGGCCGCTGATCGACGATCTGGACGAATCCATCTGGCTGTGCCAGCTGCCCCGGGGCAGTGCGTGCCACCTCAAGACACAACCTGTGCGGGCACGGGAGGTGGGCCAGACGAATTACCCGTTGAATCTCGTCTTCGCAGCTGGCCACCCCGGAACTTGGCAATTCTGACGGTGCGTCCTGGCAGGCACGCGCGATTGCCTTCGCCTGCCGCTGAGTGATCGCTACGCGCACCACGTCCTTGACGGCGGGCTGAGCATCCCCACCCCATACCGGAGCTTTAGGCTGCAGCGCCAGCCTGGCTGTGCCGGTAGGCCGATCCGAGGACTGGGCCGCGCAGCCTATCCCCAGGAGGAGCAGCCCGGAGAGGGAAGCAGCGGCCAGCCCACGGAGAGTACTCACGTGTGCCCCAGTGCCCTGGGACACCACGTCTGGCTGCGCGAGTTTCCGACGTCCCATGTCCGGTTCTTCCCGCTAGGCATGCTTGTCACCGGAACAGAGAGACCGGGCCGGCCGGTGATACGTGTGATCAGCCTCAGGGAGCGGGCGTGGCCAGTGCCTGGTCAACCCAGGCCCGCAGGGCCGGCAGGGGTGCGGCGCCGGTCTGCCGGGCCGCCACCCGGCCGCCGCGCAGCACCAGCAGGGTCGGGATGGCCTGCGCGTCAAAACGCCGCGAGATCTGCGGCGAGTCGTCGACGTTCACTTTGACCAGTTTCACCTGGCCGGCCAGGTCGCGAGCCAGCTGTTCCAGCGCCGGGCTGACCATGCGGCAGGGCCCGCACCAGGGCGCCCACAAATCCACGATGACCGGAACCTTGGCCGCGTCCGCGATCTCGGCGAACGTGGTGTCATCGGCGTCGGCGATCCACGGCAGTGGCTCATGGCACTTGCCGCAGCGGGGTGTCCCGGCCGCCGCGGCCGGCACCCGGTTCGCCTGGCCGCAGTGCGCGCAGTGAGTCAGCCCGCTCGCCATGGCTCTATTATCGCGTACCGGTCTGGGCGTGAGCTGGGCCGCCCTCCAGGGGCTCGATGGAGACCGCGGTTCCGTTCAATTCAGGGGCCAGGCGAAGGCCGCGACGATGGCTGCGCTGCCGGCCAGGCCGCACAGGACGCCGCCGTAGGTGGCGAGGGTGCTCCTGGCCCGCAGTTTGTAGTAGTCCCCGATCGTCTCGATCTGTGCCGCGGTGACCCGCAGCTCCTGCAGCCGGGCGGCGCGTGCGGCCTGGGCCTCGCACAGCCGCCTGCTGGTCTCCTTGCCGTGCTCGCGCCCGCGGGCCTGGGCCAGGGCCAGTAGCGTGACCTCCTCAATGATCATGGACTGGCGCAGGCTGGTCAGGTCGTTCACCCCGCAGGGCAGGTACAGGTCCTCGTGCGCTTCCACCGCCGACCGCCATCTGCTCAGCGCGCCCTTGGGCGCCGTCTGGATGTCGGTGTAGGACACCTCCTGCGGCCGCATGACCTGCAGGACCAGGAATAACGTGAGGCCGAGCAAGGCCAGCCCGCCCAGACCCAGCCCGATCGCTATCCCGGCCGGATGGTGCTCCCTCAGCGGGGTCAGCGGTGAGGTGCCAACCACGGCCGCCAGGGCCACGCCCAGAACCGTGGCCATCCATTTCGCCGAATCGCGCAGCCGGTCGCCGGCCTTGACCCAGCTCTGCTGCATCCCCCCCAGCGGGGAATCGGCTGCGGTGCTCTCGCCCGTCGGCCAGGTGGGCCAGATGATCCCTTCCGGCTCCCACCCCTCGGCGAGCGACTGCCACGGCTTGAGCACGGCGTCCGGCTGCCCCGGCCCCGGCCCCGGCCCGGACCAGATGTCCCGCCTGATCTGGTGACCGTCGGTGGACAGGACCACCCGCCAGCAGCCCTGCGCCGGCTCGGGCTTCCCGGCGGAGGTGGTTAAGGAGAGATCGGCCAGCCGGTGCGGCAGCTCGTCCTTATCGCGAGGCTGCCTACCCCGGATCGCATCACTGATTGCCGACATACATTCCCGCCCCCTTTTGCATATACGGGTGGAACATAGGCTCCCCGAAGCCGCCCCGCCGAAGCAAATCGGCTCAGTCGCTGAGCTGGGGCACCAGGCGCTGGGCGTTGCCCGAGTACACCTGCCGCAGCACATCGCCGTCGAGCCCGAGGCCGGAGATCTTCCACCGTCCCATCGGCGGCGGGTCCTCCAGACCATGGTCGAAGTGCTCGTCGGAGGTCTCCAGGAAACGGAAGTAGATCGCGTAGACCCGGGTGTCGAACGGGATCTCATCCGTGCCGAACAGGACCCGGCCGGGGTGGCGCGCCACCAGTTCGGCGGTGGCGCGTGGCTGCCTGCCCAGCTCGGCGATGCGGGCCGCCGTGTCGATGTGGAAGTTCGGGTAGGTGTCCAGCATCCGGCTCACCCAGCCGAGGTTCTCCGCGTAGCAGCCGACGTGCAGGCCGACGAAGGTGGTCTGCGGGTGGGCCGCCACCAGCGCCTCCAGGCTGTCGATCAGGCGCTGGAAGGACGGGAACCGGGGGCCGGCGAAGGACCAGTCAGGCCGCTGCAGCAGCTGTTCCAGCCGTTCGTTCCGTTCGTCAACCGGGTCGAAGAAGGCCACCGGGTCGGCGGTGTGGATGAAGATGGGCAGCCCACGTTCCCCGGCCGCCGCCCACACCGGGCCCAGCCGCTCGTCGTCGGGAAACACCAGCTCATCACGGTGGTCGCGGACGTGCAGGCCCAGGTCCTTCCACACCTTCACCCCGGCTGCGCCCGCGTCGGCGCAGGCACGCAGCCTGGTGGCCAGGCGCTCCCCGAACCCGGGCGCGGCCAGCTCCTGCCAGTCGAGGTGGCAGCAGGTGGCGAAGCGGCCGGGATAGGCGTGATCGTAACGGGCCAGGTTGTCGGCCAGCTCCGTGCCCCACCGGCCGTCGAGGTTGACGATGCCCGCGATGTTGCACTGGTCCATCTCGGCCAGCAGCCGCGGCACGTCCGGCACCATCCAGGACTGGTCCGGGCTGAGCCACCGGCCCAGGTGGGCATGCGCGTCGATGGCCGGGATGACCGCTCGCGGCACGTGATGCTCCGGGACGACCAGCCTGGACTGGGGCCGGTAGTCCGCCAGCGGCAGGCGCCGCAGCCGCTCGGCGGGCGGGTAAGGAGTCATATCGCCGGCTCCGTTCTTGCGCCACTGCCCGCCAGCTCGCGAGCGGCCCGGACGACTAGCGACTGTACCCGTTAACGGCCGCTGACCGGCCAGGCCGCGGGTCACCAGATCCTGGTGATGCTCGTTCACCTGTCCGGGCGCGATCCTGGGCCGCAAAGATGCCCCCCGTTGTTGATGTTGAAGTAGCAGCCCCTCCTCCTGTGTCGGTAACTTCAACATCAACAAGCAGGCCCATGGTCACAGCTACCACTGGTCACACCAGCATCACGGTCATCACTAGCCGCGTGTTCCCGATGGCCCTGCCAGGCGGGGTCACGGCCTGGCAGGTGGTGTCCGCGGCGGCGGCTCGCATCAATGCGGCCGGCACCGGCGCCGCACTAGTCGTTAAGAAAGCTAAGGGTGAACGTAGCTGCTGACGGTGACCCCGCGGTCGAGGCGCACCGACTGCATGATCTGGAACGTGGTGGTCCTGGTGAACACCTCGATGTCGGCCGCGGCCAGCACGCCGGTGTACTTCGCGATGATCGGCGCGGCCGCGCGCTCGGTGACCGCGTCCAGGTGGGCCTTCACCCCGGCCCACATGTTCTCCCCGGCCGCCACGTAGAACGGCACCGGGTTGATCGCGGTCAGAGCTTCCCGCGAGCTGGCCTCGATGTCGGCGATGTACTGCTGGTGCACCGCGACGTCGTCGCGGGTGGCCAGCCGGCCGAGGTGCCCGCAGATGAAGTGGGTCCACGGGTAGTCCAGCGCGATGGCCGGGGCGCCCATGTACCCGATGATGTCCTCGCTGAGGTTGACGTTGTAGATGGGCACCCACCCGGCGTTGACCACGTCGATGAACATCAGGGTGTCGTGGTCCGGGAAGTGGATGTAGATGTTGTCGGGCGTGTGGTTGGGGCCGCGCCAGGCCAGCTCGACGCGCTCACCGCCCACCTCCAGGGTGTAGCTGTCGGCGAACGTCACCTCGGGCAGCGGCCGGGCCGGGTCATCGTCACGCTGCAGCAGCCGCCGGGTCTCCTCGTGGCCGATGCGGACCACGTCCCCCTCGAAGATGGAGGCCGCGCCGCCGTGGTCGGCGTGGTGGTGGGAGTAGACCAGGTGGGTTATCCGGTTGCTGACGCCGTTGGCGGCGGCGATCTCGTCCACCGCGCGGCGGATGTTGTGGCCGATGCTCGGCGGCGCGTCGAACAGCACCACGCCGTCCCGGGTGGTCAGGAAGGCCGACTGGTACACGCCGTCGGTGACGTAGTACAGGTTCCGCTCGACCCGCCCGACGTAATACCCCTGGTCGTTGAGCGCGGGACCCAGCGCGGACCGTGGTATCGGCGCGTAGTCGGGCGCATCTGCGGCACCGGTTGCGCCGGAGGCTGGTGAGGTCACGGTTTCTCCCTGGAGTGTCGGCGCACGTCCCTTGCTGGCCGTGCGAGGTAACGCGACGAGTTCAGGCTGCTTACCGGGCAGGTGAACGGTCGTCACCGGATCTTGGTGATTCGGCGGCCGCACCGGCCCGGCCGCACCGGCCCGGCCGCACGGGCCCGGCCGCACGGGCCGGTCAAGCGCCGTAGGCCGGGATGATCGCTCCGCTGACCGGCGCGGCGGCGTCGCTGGCCAGGAACGCGATGATGCCGGCGATCGCCTCGGGCGCGACCGCGTGCTTCAGCACCTCGGGCGGGAACGCGGCTTCGGTCACGGGGGTGTCGAGCAGTTGCGGCGCGACCGCGTTCACCCGGATCCCCTGCGGGCGGAGTTCCACGTCGAGGGTGCGGATCAGGTGGACCAGGGCGGCCTTGCTCACGCTGTAGGCAGCCATGCCGCCAGCCGGCTCGGTGGCCTGGCGGGCGGCCACGTGCACGATGGCCCCCGAGCCCTGCTGCTGCATGTATGGCGCTACCGCCTGGCTCAGCCACAGCGCCGGTCCCAGGTTGACGTCCATCATCAGCTGCAGGAGCTCAGGAGTTGTGCTGAGCGCGTCGCCGAGCCGGAACGCACCGAGGGTGTTCACCAGCACCGCGGGCGGCCCAACCTCAGCCGCGATCCGGTCGACGAGCTTCGCCGCCACCGCCGGATCGGTGGTGTCGGCCACCTCGCGCCGGACGCTGCCGGGCAGCTCAGCCAGCCCATGCTCATTGCGGTCGACCGCCACCACCGTGCGGCCGCCAGCGGCCAGGGTCAGCGCCGTCGCGCGGCCCAGCGGGCCGCCCGCACCGGCCACGATCGCCACCGGTTTGCTCATGTCGCCTCCTCAGTCAGCGTTTCGATGCCTCCAGGCTGGCCAGCAGGCTGGTGAACGGTCGTCGCCAGATCCTGGTGAATTCGCGCCGTTGACACCGCCTGGGCTGGCCTGATACCGAGGGAACTGTGTCGCCGACGGCAGGGGGTCCGGCGCAGGCGCCGAGGCTGATCGACCGGGGCGGCCTGCTCGCCGCCGGTGATCGTTCCGCGGCCGTGCAGCGCGCCCGTGAGCTGCGGCTGCTGTCCGCGGGCCTGGCCCGGTAATGGCCGGTCACCAGATCCTGGTGAGGTGGACTCACCTCCCCGCCCGCGATCCTGGCGTCATGGACTCAGCCGCCGCCCCGTACGAGATCCGGATCAACGGCCACCTCGGCGCCATGGTGCTGGCCGCGTTCCCGGCCTTGGCGCCGCAGCGGCGCGGCCCCGACACCGTGCTCACCGGCCTGCTGGACCGGTCGGCGCTGTACGGCCTGCTGGACGAGATCGACGCGCTCGGCCTGGACCTGCTCGAGATCCGCCAGCTCACCGGGGCAGGCGAACCGTCACAACCAGGGGAAGGCGCCCAGTGACCGAGGATTCCAGCCGCACCGTCTCGCTCCGGCAAGCCCGTTCTTTCCTGCATAACGCCGATCCCGTGCTGGCCGGGCTTATTGACGACCGGCCGGATTTCGACCCCCAGGGCGTGGTTGACCGAGTTGCCGCCGATGGATCTGTACGGGGCTTTGCTGTTCCAGGTCACCGGGCAGCAACTGTCGGTCGCCGCGACCCGGCGGACCCTGGCCCGGATTCAGGCCCTGTTCGGCGGGCACCTCCCTTCGGCCACCGAACTGCTGGCGGTAGACCCGGCTGAGCTGCGCGCCGCCGGGCTGTCCTGGCGGAAGGTCAGCACGCTGCGCGACCTGGCCGGGCGTATCGCCGACGGCCGGCTGGACCCGGACGTGCTGAGCGGCCTGCCCGACGACGAGGTGCTGGCCGAGCTGACCGCGATCCCGGGGATAGGTCCCTGGACCGTGCAGGGCGCCCTGCTCGTCGCGCTGGGCCGTGAGGACGTCGTGCTGCCGGGCGATCTGGCGCTGCGTAAGGCCGTGCAGGCCGCCTACCAGCTGGACCACCTGCCCACCCAGCAGGAAGTCCTGGATATCGCGGAGAAGTGGCGGCCCTACCGCAGCCTGGCTACCAGCTACCTGTTCTCGGCCGCCTTCGAGTCAGCCCGGGGCGCCGGCCCGCTGAGCAGCGCTGCCGTGCGTACACTGTACGGATAGCCTCTCCACTTAGGACGACATGGGCACGGACCAGGTGCCGTCACCCGCGGTGCAGTCGCCCCGGGTGCAGTCGCAGGCGAAACGGGCCGACGCCGAGCGCAACCGCGACAAGATCCTCGCCGCGGCCCGCGCCGCGTTCGCCGACCCGGCGGCCGAGGTGTCGATGGCCGAGGTATCCCGGCGGGCCGGTGTCGGCATGGCCACGCTCTACCGCAACTTCCCGGGGCGGCAGCAGCTCCTCGAAGCGCTCTACACCGACGAGGTCGAACGGGGTGTGCGCGGCGGCCGGCCGCCTGACGGCGGACACGCCGGGGGCGTTGTTCACCGCCTGGCTGCACCGGTTCTTCACGTTCTTCAACACCAAGCGCCACGTCGGCGCCGAGCTGCTCAAGCAGTCGGCCGACAGCAGCGCGTTCCTGAGCGGGAACCGCCGCCGGGTGCTCGCCGCTGGCCGGCCGCTCCTGGCCGCGGCCCAGCGCTCGGGCGAGGTCCGCGGCGACCTCACGCTCGAGCAGGTCCTCGACATGGTCATCGCCGTCGCCACGATCCAGGGCGAGCCCAGCTACGTCGGGCCGATCCTGCAGACCGTGCTCGATGGGCTACGCCCGCCGGGCGCTGGCGGCGGCCGGCGGTAAAATCGGGCTATCGCCGGGTGGGTCCAGGAAGCGGCTCCGCCGCGCCGGTTCCGCACCGTTGTGAAGACGCGTGCGGGCCGCTGCGCCAGGATGAGAGTTCGCGTTCGGGCCCGGATGCCAAGCTGTCTCCGCCCACTATCCGGCCCGCCCGAGGGAGGTGCTGTGACCGGGGCAGATCCAGCCATCAGCTGGTCGGGGCGGCACGTGGTGGTGATCATGCCGTCCGAGATCGACATCAGCAACTCGGGCGAAGTCTGTGACCTGCTGCTGTCGGTGATCCGCCAGGACCCAGACACCATCACGGCCGACCTGACCCGCACGACATTCTGCGATTCCGCGGGCATCCACGCCATCGTGCGGGTTAACCGCCAGGCCCGTTCGCGCGGCGCCGAACTGCGCCTGGCCGTCGGCGGATCGCGGGTCGCCCGGGTCCTGGAACTCACTGGGCTGGACCGGATCATCCCGGTCTACCCGTCCGCGGCCGAGTCCCGCAACACGCCCCGTGCCGTGCCGCACTGAGCGGTTCGCGCAGCACGGCCGAGACGGCGACGGCGATGAGGGGGATGACGGCCAGCACGACGAACACGCCACGCGGGCCATGCTGCTCGGCGACCAGGCCGAGCACCGGCATGAACAGGCCGCCCGCGCTGACGGCCAGGCCAAGCGTGACCCCGGCGGCCGTGCCTGGCCGGGTGGGCAGGTAGTCCTGGCCGAGCTTGACCAGCACCGCGAACGGCACGTTGGTCACCACGCCGACGAGGAACACCAGCGGCAGCGCGCCGTACTTGCTGTCGCAGCTCAGCAGCGCCACCAGGGCCGGCAGCAGCAGGCCGTTGCCCAGCTGGACGGTGCGGACCAGGCCGAGCCGGTCGGCGATCCGGCCGCCGGCGAGCGTGCCGAGCACGCCGCCGGCCAGCTCCAGCGTCAGCGCGGTGCCGCCCAGCGCGCTCGACGCGCCGAGATGGCGGATCCAGTACAGCGAGACAAACGTGTTGACGCCGAACGAGATCGTCGAGCGGACGACCTCGACGCAGGTCAGCGCGGCGAACAGCCGGGCTGGTCGGCGCCGCTGCCGCGGCCCGTGCGGCCGCGGCCGCGTGGCTGCGGTGCTGGTGGCGCAGCAGCACGAAACCCATCAGGACGGCCGGGATGAACAGCGCGGTCGCGCCGAGCCCGAGCCCGTCCAGCACCGGCGTGGCTATCGCGGGTGCGACGAAGAAGCCGATGCTGCCACCGGCGGCAAAGTAGCTCATGGCGGTGGCGCTGCCGCCGGCCGCGCGGCGCGCGTCCCGGCCGGCGCGGGTGGAACATCGCGACGCCGATGCCGGACAGCAGGAGCAGCGCGAACACCAGCGGGTAGCCGGGCGCCAGGCCGGCCAGCCCGGCGCCGATCCCGGCCAGGCTGATGCCGAGCGGAGCCAGCCACGGCAGCCGGTGCCGGTCGGCGAGGACACCCACCAGGACTGGGGCAGCGCGCTGCCCAGCGTCGCGGCCAGCGCGAGGCCGGACGCGCCGACGTAGCTGAAGTGCCGTTCGAGGACGAAGTACGGCACCGCGGCGGGCATCAGGCCCTGGTAGAGGTCATCGACCGCGTGCGCGGCCGCCCACAACCGGATCCGCCGCCAGGGTGCGGTGGTGCGGTCCAGCGGCGGGCCGTCTCGGTGCTCTGCGCGGTGCTCACGACTTCGACCCTGCCGGGCGCGCGGTTGCGCGCTTCCCGTATTCTGCCCATATATGTCGGAGAACAGCCATCACCCGGGGTGCCCACGCAGGCGAAGACCACGCCGCCGGCGACGTCATCGACCGCCACTGGCACGATGAGCACCAGCTGATCTACGTCAGCACCGGGGTCCTGGCCATCAGGACCGAGCGTGGAGCCTGGGTCGCCTCCCGCGATCGGGCCGTCTGGGTCCCCGCGGGGATCTGGCACGAGCACCGTGTCTACGGGCAGACGTCCTTCCACGTCGTCGGGTTCACCTCCGCGGCCGCGCCGCTGCCCGGGGATGCCCCGACGGTCGTCGCGGCCGGCGGCCTGATCCGCGAGCTGATGATCGCCTGCACCGAGGCCGGCCTGCCGCCCGCTGAGGAGCGGCGTATCCGGGCGGTGCTGATCGACCGGCTCGGCCGCGTGCCCGTCCAGCCACTCTCCCTGCCCCGGCGCAGGATCCCCGGCTGGCCCGCGCCTGCCAGGTCGTCACCGATGACCTCAGCCAGCTCCGCTCGCTCAGCTGGCTGGCCCGTGCCGCCGGCACCAGCGAGCGGACCCTGTCCCGGCTGTTCCGCACCGAGTTCGGCATGACCTACCCGCAGTGGCGCACCCAGACCCGGGTCCTGCACGCCATGATCCAGCTCGCTGAAGGCGCGTCGGTCACCGAGGCCGCCCATCGCTGCGGCTTCGCCACGACCAGCGCCTTCATCGACACCTTCACCCGCACCATGGGCCAGACCCCCGGGCAGTACCGCCGCGGCTCAGCTACCCAGCCGCCCCGGGGGTCCCGGCCGCACCAGCCCGGCCTGGTAGGCGAACACCACGGCCTGGGTCCGGTCACGCAACCCCAGCTTGCTGAGGATCCGGCCCAGGTGGCTCTTGACCGTGGCCTCGCTGACGAACAAGACCGCGGCGATTTCGCGGTTGGATAGCCCTTCGGCCACCTGCACCAGTACTTCACGCTCCCGCTGGGTCAGCTGGCCCACCCCGGGCAGGCCCGAGTCCTCCCGTAGGTCAGGAAGCTGGCCGGCGAAGGCGTCCAGCAGGCGCCGGGTGACGCTCGGGGCCACGACGGCGTCGCCGCTGGCCACGGCCCGGATGGCGTCGGCCAGCTCGGCCGGGCGGGCATCTTTGAGCAGGAACCCGCTGGCGCCGTAGCGCAACGCGCTGAAGGCGTACTCGTCGAGGTCGTAGGTGGTGAGCACCAGCACCCGGGCGCCGGGGTGCTCGGCCACGATGCGCCTGGTGGCATCGATGCCGTCGGTGCCGGGCATCCGCACGTCCATCAGCACCACGTCCGGGTGCAGGTCCCCGGTGAGCCGCACCGCCTCGTCGCCGTCCGCGGCTTCACCGATCACGGAGATGTCCGCCTGCTCTTCCAGGATCATGCGGAACCCGCGCCGGATGAGTTCCTGATCGTCGGCCAGCAGGACCTGGATCGTCATGGCGCGGCTGGCTGGGTCGGGCCTGCCAGGCTCAGCCGGGCGCTGACCGACCATCCGCCCGCCGGGCTTGGCCCGGCCAGCACGGTGCCGTGGTACAGCGCGGCCCGCTCGGACATGCCAGCCAGCCCATGACCAGCCGGATTCGGCGTTCCGGCGGCAGCGGCGGTAGTCCCGTCGTTGACCGTGTCGAGCTGGAGCACCGGCTCGGCGTAGCTCAGCCGCACCTGGACCTGGGTCGCGCCGCGCGCGTGCTTGATCGTGTTGGTCAGGGCCTCCTGGACGATGCGGTAGGCAGCCAGCTGGGCGCCTTCTGGCACCGCGAACCAGCGGCCGGTCACGGTCAGCTCCGCGGCCAGCCCGGTCGCGCGGACCTGCTCGAGCAGGGTGTCGAACTGGGCCAGGCCGGGCAGTGGGGCGTAACCGCCGCTGGGGTCCTCGGTGCGCAGCACCCCGAGCAGCCGGCGGGTCTCACCCAGCGCCTGGCGGCCGATCTCCGATACCTGTTCCATGGCCGCCCCGGCGCGCTCCGGATCCGAGCGCCGTTTGACCGCCGCCGCATCCGCCATGGTGATGATGACGGCCAGGCTGTGCGCCACGATGTCGTGCATCTCCCGGGCGATGCTGGCCCGCTCCGCGGCGGCGGCGATCCGCGCCTGCTGGTCCCGCTCGCGCTCCAGGCGACTGGCCCGCTCGACCAGTGCGGCCAGGTACGCCTGCCGGGTGCGCAGGTTGGTGCCCAAGAAGAAGACCGCCGCCAGCAGCGCCGTTATCCCGATCAACGACCGCAGGAAGCCGCCACCCAGCGTGGTCCAGATGACCCCGGCCTCCAGCACGGCCGCGGCCGTGAATGCCGTCCGGCGCGGGGCGTGCCTGGCCACCGTGTATAGCGCGATGAGGATCGCCGGGAACGCCACCAGCCGGCCGGTCACGGCGAGCTGCGCCACGGCCACCGCGTACGTGACGGCGAACACGCTGGCCGGATACCGGCGGCGCCAGCAGAGCGGCGCCGCCAGTGCCACGGTAAATGCCCACAGCGTGATGTCGGTGCCCACGCCCGTGCTGACCAGCCCAATCGCGCCGAAACACAGGGTGGCCGCCGCGAGCACAGCGTCGGCCGCGGCCGGATGCGAGCGGGCCAGCCGCGCCGCCCGCCGGCTCAGCGCCGGGAGCCCGGCGGCTGGCACCGCCGGAGAATCGCCGTCGGCCTGGAACCAGCCCACGGCACGCGCGACGGTCACGCGTCTCGCCGCCGCAGGAAAAAGGCGGCCGCGGCGATCGTGATCGCGGCGTAACCGCAGCACAGTGCGAAGCCGGGCCATGGAGCCAGCATGTTCCCATTATCGGGCGGGACCGAGTAGACCGCCTGGGCCGCGTTACCCGGGAAATAGGGCACGACCGAGGTCTGCCAGCTGCCCGGCAACGCGATGCGGGCGAGCTGCAGGACGAAGGTGAGCCCGGTCACCGCGGCGATCCCGCCCGCCGGGTTGCGGATCAGGAACCCCAGGCCCAGGCCCAGCAGGCCCATCGCGGTCACCGACAGGGCCGCCCCGGCCACCGAGCGGAGGGCACCGGGGGCGGCCAGTGAGACGCCGTGCGTGCCGAACAGCGCCTGGCTGACGAGGAACGCGGCCAGCGACGCGGCCAGGCTGGCGCCGAAGATGATGGGGGCGAACACGATCGCCTTGGCCCACAGCACGGCGAGCCTGCGCGGCACGGCGCTGAAGGTGGCCCGGGCCTGCCCGGTCGCGTACTCCCCGGTGATCAGCAGCACGCCCAGGATGCTGGCCAGGAACGTGGCGAAGCTTACCCCGCCCAGGCTCCAGTCGATGGGATCGAAGGTGGCCCGGTCCGCCGCACTCAGCGTGCTCCAGTTGGTGCCCGCGGCGATGATCGGTCCCTCGGCCAGGATGAGCGCGGCGCTGACGGCCAGGACGAGCACAGTGGACCGTAGGGACCGAAGCTTGATCCACTCTGAGCGGATGACGTGTCCGAGCGTGACCGGGCCCGCGCTGTCCAGCCGGGGCAGCCGCGTGGCGGGCGCAGCCGCGCCTTGGCCCAGGCCAGCGGCACCGGCGGCACCGGCGGCCGGGCCGCGCGGCCCCGGCCGCGTACCAGGGTGCGGGCCCAGTCGCGCCAGCTCATCGTGGCGGTAGCGTCCCGCCGGTTGAGCGCCACCGCGGCGGCCGCCAGCGTCACCGCCGCGTAGCCGCAGAACACGGCGAAACCTGGCCACGGGTGCAGCATGTCCTGGGTCTGCTGGGGCGGGACCGCCCACACCGCCTGGCCTGCTTGCATCGGGAGATACGGCAGGACGTGGGCCCGCCAGCTGGGCGGCAGCAGATCACCCGCGTACGGCAGGACGAACGTGAGCCCGACCGCGGCCGCGACCCCGCCGGGGGTGTTTCTGATCAGGGCGCCCAGCCCGAGGCCCAGCAGCGCCAGGACGGTGAGGAACAGGGCCGCCCCGATCACCGCGCGCAGCGCGCCTGGAGCGCTCAGGGACACCCCATGGCTTCCGTAGCGGGCCTGGCCGGCCAGGAATGCGGCCAGGGTGGAGATCAGGGCGACCGGGAAGACGGCGAGGGCGAGCACCACCGCCTTGGCGCACAGCACGCGAAGCCGGCGTGGCACGGCGCACAGAGTGGCCTGGATCAGCCCGGTCGGGTACTCGCTCGTGATCACCAGTACGCCGAGGATGCTGACCGTCAGCGGGGCCAGGTAGACGCCGGTGAGGCTCTCGGCGATGGGATTGGCGCCGTGCTGGTAGGCCAGCGGGACCGGAAAGGCCACCACGGCGAGCACGGTCAGGGCGCAGACGATGACGGTGGAGCGCAGCGAGCGAAGCTTGATCCACTCCGAGCGGAGCACGCCACCGAGACTCATGCCGTGGCCCGTAGGCCGCGGTATTCCACGGCGTCGCCAGTGAGTTCCATGAACGCCTGTTCGAGCGTGGCCGTCTGCGGCACCAGCTCGTGCACGGCGATGCCGTGCTCCCGCGCCAGGTCGCCGATCTGATCGGCGGCTGTGCCACGTACGGTCAGCACCCCCTCGGCCGCGCTGCGCACCGTCACCCCGGGCGCGGTGAGCAGGTCCCGTAGCCGCGCGGCCTCGGGTGAGCGCACCCGCACCGAGCTCCCCGAGGCCCGGCCCAGCAAGGCGGTGACGCTCTCCTCGGCGATCAGCCTCCCCCGCCCGACGACGATCACGCGGTCGGCAGTGACGGCCATCTCGTTCATCAGGTGGCTGGACACGAACACGGTGCGCCCCTCGGCGGCCAGTTCCCGCAGCAGGTTGCGGATCCACCTGATGCCCTCCGGGTCCAGGCCGTTGACTGGCTCGTCGAGCAGCAGCGTGGCCGGGTCACCGAGCAGGGCGGCCGCGATGCCCAGGCGCTGGCTCATGCCGAGCGAGAAGCTGCCCGCCCGCTTGCGGGCCACCTGGTCGAGCCCGACCAGGCCGATCAGCTCGTCCACCCGGGAGCGCGGGATGCGGTGAGTGGCGGCCAGCGCCAGCAGGTGGTTGCGGGCCGAGCGCCCGGGGTGGGCCGACCGGGCTTCGAGCAGCGCGCCGACCTCGTGCAGCGGAGCGCGGTAGTCGGCGTAGCGCCTGCCGTTGACGGTCACCGACCCTCCGGTCGGCAGGTCGAGCCCGAGGATCAGCCGCATGGTGGTCAACTTGCCGGCCCCGTTAGGCCCCAGGAAGCCAGTCACCGCGCCCGGGGCGACCGTGAAACTCAGGTCGTCGACCGCGGTCTTGGCCCCGAACCGCTTGGTGAGATGGGCGGCCTCAATCATCGGTCCGCTGCCTGCCGGTCAGCTGATGCACGGTCATGTGGCTGACCGTACTGAGCGGCGCCCGCGGTCCTCGACGGCCTGGAGTCGGGATTTCGCGGCCCCCGCTGGCATCCCCCGGTCGCAGTCCGGCTGCGACTGGAGGATGACCCGCGCACGCACGCCCGCAGCTGACACTGACGCCACCGCCGGGCGGTACTACCGGATCAAAGCCACCGGGCCAGACGGCAGCGTGGGCTGGGTGACGGTGGACGTTGGCGTCAATCCCAACACGGCGCCCTGACCGGCCAGGTCTCACTCTGCTGAGTGACCGGGACGGACCCGCAGGACCTGGCCGCCGCCGGTGGCGGCGGCGGTGAGGAGCAGCGCGCCGGCCAGCACCGCCAGCGCAGGCCAGCGCCCGGATTCCCACAGATTCGTGCCGAGCACCCCGAACACCGACGAGCCGAGGTAGTAGGCCAGCAGGTAGAACGCGGAGGCTTGCGAGGCGGCCTGGCGGCCCTGGCCGGCGCTGGCGGCCCAGCCGCTGGCGATGCCGTGGACGGCGAAGAAGCCAGCAGTGATCATGGCGACGCCAAGAATCACGACGGGCAGCGGGGACGCCAGCGACACGGCCACGCCTGCCGTGGCGAACAGGCCGCCGGCCAGCACGACGGCCGCCCGTCCCAGCCGCTCCGCCAGCCGGCCGGCCAGCGCGGAGCCAGCCGATCCCAGCGGGTAGACGCAGAACACCAGGCTGGCCGCGAATACGGACAGGTGGTAGGGCGCGGTGGTGAGCCGGAGCCCGAGCACGTTGTACACGGCGACGAACGCTCCCATCGACGTGCCGCCGATCAGGTAGAGGCGCAGCAGTTGGTGGTCGCGCAGCACCCGGCCGGCCGCGCCGCCCGCCGCACCGGACCGCGGGCCGTGCCGGGACGCTGGCAGCGCGGCCACGACCGCGACGGCGCACAGGCCGCCGAGGGCGGCGATCGCACCGAGCGCCCAGCGCCACCCGGCCAGGTCGGCCACGCCGCCGGCCACCAGGCGGCCGGTCATGCCGCCGATGGCGGTGCCCGCGATGTACAGGCCGGTGGCCCGCGGGTGCACCAGCGCGTGCACTTCCTCGCGCAGGTACACCAGGGCCACCGCGGGGGCCCCGGCCAGTGCCAGGCCCTGGGCGCCGCGTAGGACCAGCAGGACCGGCCACGACGGCGCGACCGCGCAGGCCAGTCCCAGCAGCGCGGTCAGCACCAGTGATCCCTTGATCATGCCGGTGCGGCCCCACCGGTCCGACAGCGGCCCGGCCACCAGCAGGCCGGCGCCCAGCAGCAGCGTGGTGGCCGATACCGACCACGCCGCGCGCGAGGCCGGCAGGGCGAAGTCCCTGGACAGCAGCCCGAGCAGCGGCTGGGTGCTGTACAGCGCGGCGAACGTGGCCACGCCGGCCGCGAACAGGGCCAGGATGAGCCGCCGGTACCCGGGCTCGCCGGGCCGGTGATAGCCCGGCCCGGCCGGGAATCCCGTGCCCGTGCTTCTGCCCGTGCCAGTGCTCGTGCTCGTGCTCGTGCTCGCCAGGCCCATGAATCCACTCTGGCGTCCGGCTAACGATACGTAAAATGAAAAATCTGATCGGTAGTCATACGATTCACGCATGAAGCACGTCAGCACCGACGACCTGCGGGCCTTCCTCGCCGTCGCGGCGGCCGAGCATGTCACGGCGGCAGCGGCCCAGCTGCATCTCAGCCAGCCCGCGGTCACCCGGGCGATAGGGCGGCTGGAGGATCAGTTCGGCGTCCGGCTGTTCGACCGGCCCGGGCAGCGGGTGCGGCTCAACGCGTTCGGCCGGGTGCTGGCCGGGCATGCCGCCGCGATCGTCGCCCAGCTGGACGCGGCCAGCACGGACCTGGCCGGGCTGCTCGATCCGCACGCCGGGCCGGTGCGGATCGGGTTCGTGCGGTCGCTCGGCACCTGGCTCGTCCCGGACTTGATCCAGTCGTTCAAGACCGTCGAGGCCGGGGTGGAGTTCCAGCTGTACCAGGGGCTGTCGGAGCAGGTCGCGGACCGCCTGGTGGGCGGGGATGTTAACCTGATCCTGACCAGCCCGCGGCCCCGGCTGGCGGAGCAGATCGGCTGGGAGCTGCTCGCCGACGAGCGGCTGGAACTCGCCGTTCCGCCTGGTCACCGGCTGGCCACCAGACGGCGGATACGGCTGGCCGAGGTGGCCGCCGAGCCATTCGTGGCGCTGACGGTGACCTCGGAGTTCCGCGCGCTGAGCGACCGGCTATGCCGCGCGGCCGGGTTCTCGCCCGCGGTCGCGTTCGAGGCCGACAACGTCGCCACCGTCCGCGCGCTGGTCGGCGCGGGCCTCGGCCTCGCCATCCTGCCCGCCCTGCATCAGCCGGCCGCCTCCACCGCCCCCGCGACGCTGGCCATCGCCGGGCCGGACGCCGCCCGCCCCATCGGCCTGGCGTGGATCGCCGGGCGGCAGCTGCCCGCCATGGCCGAGACGTTCCGCGGCTGGCTGGTCAGCTCCGCCCCGCGGAGCTGGTGACCTGCCCTCGGGCGGGCGCGGCGGAATCGCGGAACTCAGTACTCGAACCGG
Source organism: uncultured Actinomycetes bacterium (assembly GCA_963747705.1). Classification (GTDB taxonomy): domain Bacteria; phylum Actinomycetota; class Actinomycetes; order Streptosporangiales; family Streptosporangiaceae; genus RYN-230. The sequence goes on from CAVVGF010000091.1 coordinate 132,984, forward strand.
GGGTCCTGCCTGCTCAGCGTGGCGGCCGCGGAGTCCGCCGACCACACCGCCTTGAGTTCGCCGCGCAGCGTCTCGGTCAGCTCACGGACGTCCGCCGGGGCGGAGTCATGCATGGCCTCCGCCACGATCAGGACCGTGCTGGTGGTCTCACGGACCGCGGAATAGGCGCTCTGCCGGTTGGCCCACCGCCTGGCGTGCGCCCGCCCGGCCGCATCCGCGAAGATGACCTCGTGCGGCTGCGGATTCTCCACCGCGCCGCCGAACGTCGCATAGGTTTCTTCGCCCGATGCATGACGCACTTCGATGTAATCAGTAATCCGGGCGACGTTGAAGACCGCGACCGGGGTCGCGTACGACAGCGACACCGCATTGCAGAGGTCGATGAGCGGGTGAATCTGCGGGAGCGAGTGTTCCTTCCTGAATCGCCGCAGCAGGGACTCGGCGGCACACCGGTACTGAGTGGGCTTCAGGCCCATCTTGGAATAGGCCCGCCGCCACGCCTGGATCTCGGGCATCTCGCTCTCGGCCGCTGCCGCCAGCCGGGACTCAGCGGCCGCATTGAATTCGGCGATGCGTGGCTGCACGGACACATCAGCAGTGATCCCGGTGGCAAAGATCACGCCAGGAACCAGCTCCGGGAACGATTCCCAGATGCTGGCCGAATGCTGGAAATACGCCCGTGACATCCGCCCACCGTACTCGGCCGGGCTCAACCGCCGTCGCGTGACCGGCTGCGCAGCCAGACGGCACCGTCGGGCGGAAGTAGCTCACCGTCCAGCGGGCCGGTGGCCAGCAGCACGCCGGCATGCTCGGGCAGCGGGGCCGGCTCGGCCGACACGTTGACCACGCACCGCACACTGTTCCCGCGCTCGAAGGCCAGCACCCCAGCGCGGGACGGCAGCCAGGTCAGCGGCCCGTCGCCCAGCGCGGTCTCGTCGCGGCGGATGTGCAGCGCGGCCCGGTACAGCTCCAGCATCGAGCCGGGGTCGCCGGTCTCCGCCTGGACGGTAAAGTCACGCCACGCCGCGGGCTGGGGCAGCCAGGGCTCGGCGCCCGCGCCGGCCGGTGAGAAACCGAATGGGGGCTCGGCACCGGCCCACGGCAGCGGCACCCGGCTGCCGTCGCGGCCCGGGTCGGCGCCGCCGGCCCGGTGCCAGATCGGATCCTGCCGCCGCCCATCCGGGATGTCCTGCACCTCCCACAGGCCGAGCTCCTCGCCCTGGTAGACATACACCGCCCCGGGCAGGGCCATGGTCAGCAGCGCGGCCGCCCTGGCCCGCCGGGTGCCGAGGCCGAGGTCGGCCGGCAGGGCGTGGAAGTACGGACGGCGCTGCAGGCTGAACCCGGTGTCCGGGCGGCCGAGCCGGGACACGATGCGGTCCACGTCGTGGTTGGACAGCACCCAGGTGGCCGGGGCCTGCAGGGCCAGCGTGCCGTCGATGACCTCGCGCAGCTGGGCGGCGTCCCACGGGCAGCTCAGATACGGGAAGTTGAACACCGTGTGCAGCTCGCCCGGGCTGACGTAACGGGCCAGCCGGGCCGGGTCCGGGATCCAGACCTCGCCAATCAGCACCCGGTCGCCGTACTCATCGGCCAGGGCGCGCCAGGATCGGTAGATCTCGTGCACGTCGTCACGGTCGCTGTATGGGTGCCGTGGGCCGGGCGGCTCGTCCGGGCTGACCTCGGGCAGCGCGGCGTCCTTGGTGAGCAGCCCGGCCGAGTCGATCCGGATGCCATCCACCCCGCGCCCGAACCAGAACCGGAGCACGTCCTCGAACTCGGCGCGGACGTCTGGGCTGGCCCAGTTGAAGTCGGGCTGCTCGGGGGCGAACAGATGCAGGTACCACTCCCCCGGCGAGCCGTCGGGTTCGGTGATCCGGGTCCAGGCCGGCCCGCCGAAGATGGACTGCCAGTCGTTCGGCGGCGCTCGCCGTCCGGGCCGCGCCCGGCGCGGAACCAGAACCTGGCCCGCTCGGCCGACCCGGGCGGGGCGGCCAGCGCGGCGCGGAACCACGGGTGCTGGTCAGATCCGTGATTGGGCACGATGTCGATGATGATCCTGATGCCCAGCGCGTGCGCCTCGGCGATCAGCGCGTCCGCGTCGGCCAGCGTGCCGAACACCGGGTCGATGCCCCGGTAGTCGGAGATGTCGTAGCCCGCGTCCGACATCGGCGACGGATACCACGGGTTGAACCAGATCGCGTCGATGCCCAGGCCGGCCAGGTAGCCCAGGTGGGCCCGCACCCCGGCGAGATCCCCGACGCCGTCTGCGTTACCGTCGGCGAAGCTGCGCACATACAGCTGGTAAATACCGGCGCTGCGCCACCACGGGCCAGCCGCGTCGGCCGCGCCTGTCGCGGCGGGCAGTGGTTCCGGGCGTTGGGATCCGAGTTCTAGCACAGAAACCTGCTTTCAATCGTGCTGGCACCCAGCGGGACGGTGCGGGCAGAGTCCGGATGGTCAGCCGCGCAGGCCACCGGCCGTCAGACCCGCGACGATGCTGCGCTGGAAGATCAGGAAGAAAACGATCGTGGGCACCGCGGCCATGGCCGAGGCGGCGATGATCAGGTTCACCGGGGTCTCCTGCGAGACTTGCCAGATGCCGACGTTCAGGGTCTCCCTGGTCGGGCTGTATCCGTACTCGACCAGCAACGGCCAGAGGAAGTCTTTCCATACCGCGACCAGCCCAAAGATCGACACGACGCCGAGGATGGGCCGGGATATCGGCAGCACGATCCGGACCAGGATGCGGAGCTGGCCCGCCCCGTCGATCTGCGCTGCGTCGATGTAGTCGCGCGGGATGGAGTCGAAGAACCGCGGTTCAGCTGCGCGCTGGAGATCAGCGTACGGGGCGCCCGGGCAGGCGGCTCACGGCGCCGCTGGACCCGCGCGCCGGCGGTGGCAAGTCCGGCCATGTGGCTCCTCCTCCTAGCCGCGGTCACGGGTGGCCAGCAGGAACCCGCCGGAGAACACGGCGAACACTCAAGCTAGCCCGTGACCCCTGCGAGCGCGTCGAGCACGAGGGCGGTGACGGCGGGCTCAAGGCCAGCCGGCATGGCTGCCGCGCGCAGCCGTCGGGCGGACAGCACCGACAGCAGCAGCCAGGCGGCGGCGCTGGGGTCGGCGTCGGGGCGGACGCCGCCGTCGGCCTGGGCACGCTGGATCAGGCCGGCCAGGTGAGCGGCGACCGCGCGGATGGCATCGCGGGCTGGCCCGGTCAGTTCCGGCTCGGCGGCCAGCGTCGCGGCGTCGGCGAACAGCACACCGTACCCGGCCGCCGCGTGTTCCGCGCCCGAGTGCCGGGCTCCGCGGCCGGCCGAGGCCTGGCCGGGCCCGCCATGCGGGACCCCGGTGAGCACGTGGGCCAGCAGCCCGGCGCCTGAGCCGAAGCCCTCGGCCAGGTCGTCCAGGGAGGCCTGGACCTCGGCGGCGGCCCGTTCCACCACGGCGGCGAACAGCGCGGCCTTGGAGCCGAAGTTCTGGAAGATCACCGGCTCCGTCACCCCGACCCGGTCGGCCACCTCGGAGACCTTCGCGGCGCGGTAACCGGCCTGGGCGAACACCTCAGCCGCTACGCGCAGGATCGTCTCCCGCCGCTCGGCCGCAGGCAGCCGCCTGCGCCTGGGTGCCTCGCCATCCCCGGAACGATCCATGCCGGTCACCCTGCCCTCGCAGCTGACTCCTTGCCGAAATAACTTAGTCATGACTAAACTTAGTGGCAACTAAGTTACTGCAGAACGGGAGACGGCTATGCATGACACGCTCCGGCGCCTGCACCGGCGAGAGCGCGGAACGGGCACCACGATCGACCGCTTCCTGCTGAACGAGCTGGTCAGCCAGCTGGCGTTCGGCGGCCGCCGCGGCCGGGTATACCGGCGGATCGTCTCGCTGGCCCGGGTGCGGCCTGGGGACTCGGTCCTGGACGTGGGGTGCAGCAGTGGGTACCTGGCCAGGAAGCTGGCCGCGGCGACCGGGCCGGCCGGTCACGTCACCGGGGTGGACCCGTCAGCAGCGGCGATCGGGTACGCCCGGCGGCATGCCCCCGGGGGCACGACGTTCATCGTGGGGGTCGCGCAGGACCTGCCCTTGCCGGACTCGTCTTTCGATGTCGTCACCTGCACGCTCGCGATCCATCATGTTCCGGCCCGTAAGCGGGCCGCGGCCTTGGCTGAGCTGTACCGGGTGACCAGGCCCGGCGGGCGCCTCCTGGTCGCGGACTTCGACCCGGCACAGCACGCGCTCCCGCTGCATCCCGGCGCGCGGCGGATGCGCCGCGCTGCCGCCACGGTCGGCCCGCTGGCCGACCTGGCCACCGCCGCCGGGTACCGGGCCGAGTCATCCGCCGCGCTGCCCCTGCTGCGTTATGTCCTGGCCATCCGCCCTGAACACGACGCCACACCATGACCGGATACCCGCTCTCCGCATGCTGACCGGTCCTGCCCAGGTTTCGTTCAGGGGCCGGTGTGATGCTCGCGGGACAGGAGGTCACCGATGGGTGAGCAGCATGCGGCCTGGGCCGATGCCACGCTGCGGCGACCTGCGGTCGATCCGGGAATCCCGGACGCCGACCGGGCCCTGCTGACCGCACACCGCGCGCTGCTGACCCCAGCCGGCCAGGACCGTCCCACCCGCCGCCGCGACTACCTGCCCACCGATCCGGCCAAGCGGCTGCAGACCGTCAACGGGGCGGTTATGGGCATGACGCTCCGCCATGGTCACCGCGGTGTTCGGCGCGGTCCCGCTCGCCGTCGGCACGCTGCTGCTGCAGGACCCAACCTCCTGGGAGTACACGTCCAACCGGTATTCGCTCCTACTGGCCCAGGTCATCGCGATCGTCACCGCCGTGGTCCTAGGCGTACGGATCGCTCGCTTCGGCCAGCCGAACGGCAGGGTTGCGGCCACCCAGGCGCCGCATACCTACCACGGCCGCTACCTGACCGACGCTGATTTCGACGCCCGTTCCAGGGTCCTGCTGCGCCGCGCCCAGGACGCCATCGATTCGGTGCTTTCGTCTGAGGTGTGCGCGGCCGACCTGCTAGATCAAGCCGCCGCGAGGGTCGCCCTGGCCAGCCAGGAGTGGGAGATCGCCGTCGCGCTGCGGGAGCAGGCGCGGCTGCGGGCCAGACGTTCGGAACTGCCGGCCGTCCGCCCCGGTTCACGGGCCGCCATGCTGCTCGGCCGTCAGACGCAGGCCGCGCACGTGGCCGAGGCCAGCGTCGCGAGCCGGGTGACGGCGCTGGAACGCTACGCGGCCGAGGTCCAGGCGGCCGACACCGCCTGGCGCGACTGGCAGCATGCCTCCGCCGTCGCCGAGCTCGAGGGCCAGCACCTGGACATGCTGGCCCGCACCGCGGCTGACGAGCATGGGCTCGCGCAGATCGAGGTCATGACCCAGCAGGCGCGCGCGATCCAGTCCGTCCTACGCGAACCGCCGGGCCGGATCTAGTGCGCTGACCACAAACGTTCACCGGGTCGGCTGACAGGCGGGGTGATTGCTTCCACACTCGATCTTGTAGTGAGCAGGCCGGGAGGGTCGCGCGGCGTACCGGCCGCCGGGTACTTTGGCAGGCGGCGACCGTCCGCGCCCAACCTCCGGCGACCCACCCCAGCCGGGTCACCCGACGGAGGCAAAGGGAGGCCCACCTCTCGGCCGGTGGCGTCAGTCGTCGATCGTGCGCCCGCCGCAGCGATCGCTGGGGGATCTGCGGACGGGACGCCGGAGACGATCATGACCAAGCAGGCCGGTTTCAAGCGGCGCGTGCGCGCCCGGATGGCCAAGACCGGTGAGTCGTACGCGACCGCCCGCAGCAGGCTCCTCGCCGAGCACCCGGGCACGACGCCGGACGACTCCCCGCTCGACTGGATGCCCGAGGCGCTGCACATCAGCAACGGCGACGCCACCGACGTGCCGGGGACCGGGCTTGCACGGCGCGTGGTCTACTGGCGCGACGTCCTGCACGAGGGGCCGGTGCCCGCGGTGGCGCCGGCCGAGCTGCGCCGGATCAGGGTCGGCTACCTCGCCGCCCATCAGGGCGCCGGGCGCGCCGAGGCGATGCGCCGGTTCACCGAGCGGGACCAGGCCCTGGAGGCCAGCCGCGACGGGGAGTACGTGCTGTGGTTCGAGGCGGACCTGTACGACCAGCTGCAGATCGCCGAGATCCTCGCCCGCCTGACCGATCTGGGCGTTCCCGCCGAGCGCATCACCTTGATCTGCATAGGCGAACACGCGGGCATCGCCCGCTTCGGCGGCCTCGGGGAGCTGACCGCCGAGCAGTTGCGCGAACTGCCGCACACGAACGCGTGCGCGCGGCTGACCCCGGCGGCGCTCGAGCTGGCCACCCGCGCGTGGGCGGCGTTCCGCGCGCCCACCCCCGAGGGCCTGGGTGTCATCGCCGCTGCGCGGCTGGGCGAGCTGCGGTTCCTGGGCGAGGCGTTCGACCGGCTCAGCCGGGAGTATCCGGCGACGCGGGACGGCCTGTCGCTGACCGAGCGGCGGGTGCTGGCCGCCGTCGCCGACGGCGCGCCCCACGCCGGGCGCGCCATCGGGCGGGCCCAGGCGCGGGAGACGCGGCCATACATGGGAGACACCACCTACTTTCGCCGGATGGACCGGATGGCGCAGGGGCCGCATCCACTGCTCCGCCTCGACCCGCCCGGCCGCCCCGCGGAACCGGCGACGGGCGTGCGCCTGACCGGCACCGGGGCGCGGGTACTGGCCAGCGAGGCCGACCAGATCACCCTCAACGGCATCGACCGGTGGATCGGCGGCGTGCACCTGCAGGGCCACCACGTCCCGTGGCGCTGGGACGATGGCACTGAAACCATCGTCCACCTGTCTCCGGCCGGAGGGCGATCGCCGATCATCGGACCACCTCGTAGTGGAGGTGGGTCACGCCGGGGGCCGGGATGACTTCCAGCAGGCGGAGGCGTGAAGACCTTGCTCATGTCTCTCCTGCCATGAAGTTGTCGGGATGCTCCTGACGTTTCCGGCTCCCCGGCCAGAAAATCGGTCGCTGCCGGGGCCTCCGCTCAGGCACGATAGCCAGGCGGTTACCCGGAGTGAGACAGATGACTACGCCTGAAGATTTTCGCGGCTCACCGGCCCGGAAGCGGGCGGTGCTGCTCGCGCTGCGCTACTACTGCCGCCAGCTGGGCGGGCTCTGGCGCTTCACGGTGCCCGGCATGTTGCTGCCGGCGCTGGGAAACACCTGCATCTACTACGTCGCGCCGCTGATTGTCGCCGAGATGGTCGGCCGCCTGGCCAGCCACCGGCTGATTGGGATCGGCGCGGCGATGCCGTACGTGCTGGGCTTCGCGGGTGTGCTGCTTTTCGCCGAGGGCGTGTGGCGGATCGGCATCCACTGCCTGAACCGCGTCAACGGTCTCGGTATCGAGAACCTCTACGTGATCGGCATGGACGAGCTGCTGGCGCAAGACGCGGCGTTCTTCCACGACAACTTCGCTGGTTCACTGACCAAGCGGGTGCTGAGTTTCGCGGCCCGGTTCGAGGATTTTACCGACAATCTGGTGTTCAACATCGTCGGCAGCCTCGTCCCGCTGGTGTTCGCGTCGGTGGTGCTGTGGCGCTTTGACCCGTGGCTTGTCGCCGGGCTCATCGGCCTGATCTTGTTCACCGGTGCTGGTATCGCACCGTTGATCCGCCGTCGTCAGCGGCTCGTCAACCAGCGTGAGGATGCGATCGCGCGGGTGTCGGGGCACGTCGCCGACAGCCTGATGAACATGGACACGATCCGCGCGTTCGCGGCCGAGGAGCGGGAGGCGGCCGAGCACCGGTCGCGCGTGGCCGACCAGCGACGGAAGTCGCTGCGGTCGTGGGATTACGGGAACCTGCGCATCGACGCGCTGGTCGCACCGATGTCCGTGCTGACCAATGGGCTCGGCCTGCTGCTCGCGATCACCCTGGGGGCAGGCCAGCACGGGATCGAGGCGATCGTGGTGGCGGTCACCTACTACTCCAACGCGACGCGGATCATGTTCGAGTTCAACCAGATCTATCGCCAGCTGGAAAGCTCGCTGACTGAGGCCGCGCAGTTCACCGAGTTGCTGCACGCCGAGCCGACGGTGGTCAACCCGATCGCGCCCGAGCCGCTCGGGGAGAAGGCGAGCGACGTGTGCTTCGAGCGCGTGCGGTTCGCACACACGGGCGCGCAGCCGTTGTTCACCCGCCTGGACCTCATCGTGCCGACTGGGACCAAGCTCGGCCTGGTCGGCCGGTCGGGCGGCGGCAAGAGCACGCTGACCCGCCTGCTGCTGCGAATGATGGACGTCGACGATGGCCGGATCCTGATCGGCGGTCAGGACATCACCAAGCTGCGCCAGTCGGATCTGCGCAGCCTGATTGCCTACGTTCCGCAGGACCCTGCGATGTTCCACCGGACGCTGCGCGACAACATCGCGTTCGCACGCCCGCACGCGACCGACGCCGAGATTCACCAGGCGGCGCAGGCGGCGCACGTCACCGAGTTCGCCGGCGCCCTGCCGGACGGGTTCGACACGCTGGTCGGCGAGCGCGGCGTGAAGCTGTCCGGCGGGCAGCGGCAGCGAGTCGCGCTGGCCCGGGCGATCCTGCGTGACGCGCCCATCCTGCTGCTCGACGAGGCGACCAGTGCGCTGGACTCGGAAAGCGAAGTCCTGGTCCAGCAGGCATTGTGGCAGCTCATGGAGGGCCGGACCGCTCTCGTGGTCGCGCATCGGCTGAGCACGGTCGCGCGGATGGACCAGCTGGTCGTGCTCGACCGCGGCCAGATCGCTGAGAAAGGCACGCACCAGGAACTGCTCGGTCTCGGCGGAACCTACGCCAGGCTGTGGCAGCACCAGTCCGGCGGTTTCCTGGACCAGGCCAGCACGGCGCTGCTCGGCATCACCAGTCGGTAAGATAAGCGCATGTCCGGAGATGGCTGGTCCCGGAGCCTCGATACGGACGTTCCGAACATCGCGCGCGTCTACGACTTCTTCCTCGGCGGGAAGGACAACTTCGCCGCTGACCGTGAACTCGCCGCACAGATCGCAGAACTCGCTCCTGACTGGGTGCAGGCCTGCCGTGACAACCGGCAATTCGTTGGCCGGGCCGTCACCTGGGCCGCCGGGCAGGGCATCCGCCAGTTTCTCGACCTCGGGGCCGGGCTTCCCACCCACCCGGCCGTGCACGAGGTCGCGGGGGAAATCATCCCCGGCCCGCACGTCTGCTACGTGGACAATGACCCCGTCGTGGTCGCGCACGCGCGCGCGCTGCTGACCAAACCGGCCAATGTCGACGTGGCCGAGGTGGACCTTTCCGACCCCGCCAGCGTTCTCGGGCACCCCGGGGTAACGGACATCATCGACCGGTCCGAGCCCGTGTGCGTGCTGCTCGCCATGGTCCTGCACTTCTACGATCCGGAGACGGCGCGCGAACTCGCCCGCGGGTACGCGTCCCGGCTCGCCCCAGGCAGTGTGCTGGCCATCTCCTGCGGCCGGAACGACGACCCCGCCATGTGGCAGCGGATGCGCGAGAGCTACACCGCGGCGACGACCTACAACCACACGCGGGATGAGCTGCGATCGTTCTTCGGCACCTCGCAGCTGGTCCCGCCGGGACTGGCGCTGGCCCGCTCGTGGCGAGGTGGCATGGCGGCCGTGCCAGAGCGGCTGCCCGGCCCGGCGTACGTGCTCGCCGGCGTCGGCGTCAACCCCTGACCCCTCGCCCTGTTCCGCCACGAAATGATGATGACCGCGTGACTGGCATCGCTATGGCCGTGAGGACTAGCCCGTTACCGGCCAGCCACCGGCCGGTGAAACCGGTGAGCGGTAAGCCGTTCAGCACCGGCCCTGGTACCAGCAGACGCGCCTGGAAAGTCCCGTCCGCAGGGTTGACGGTGATCTCTGCATCCGCAAATCCGAGCCAGCGCCGGGCGTGCGGGAACCAGGCTTTATACACGGACTCTTTAGCGCTGAAGAGCAGCCGATCCCAGCACACTCCAGGCCACCTCTCCATGAGGGAGGCAAGCATGTCCCGCTCAGCGGCGATGGAGACCGCCTCCAGCACGCGATCGGGCAGCGTCTCATTCGGCTCGGCGTCCACTCCCACGGCGACGATGGTGTCGGACCGGGCGACCGCCGCAGCCCGGTAGCCCGCGCAGTGCGTGATGCTGCCTACGATTCCCGGCGGCCATTGCGGCGCCCCGCGCTCCCCGGTCAAGATGGCCGCAGGCGGCACACCAAGCGTGCTGAGCGCAGTCCGGGCGCAATTTCTGGCGGTCGTGAACTCACGGCGGCGCTTGTCCACGGCTTTGGCCACGATGGCCATTTCCTGAGGAAATAGCCTGCCATCCGGTGGATCGGCGAAGGCCTCCGCGCACGACACGCTGCCCGGCAGGATCTCGTCGATCACTGAGGACACACCAGCTGTGGCAGTCGCACAGGACGATGATGGCATACGGGGCGTAGCGGGACCGGTCGGCCGCCACCTCGTCGCCGTGGCCGGGGGCCGAACCTAGGACTTGCGGCCGGTCGCCGCGACCGCGACCCCCAGCCCGATCATGGCCAGCCCGCCGGCGCCGCCGACCATGGCCAGCCGCCGTGGGGACCGGGCGAACCAGGCGCGCACCCCGCTCGCGGCCAGCGCCCAACTGGTGTCCGAGGCCAGTCCGATGGTCACGGCGACCAGGCCCAGCAGCAGCATCTGCGCGGGCACGTGCCCGGCGGCCCGGTTGACGAACTGGGGCAGGATGGCCCCGAACAGGATGACCGCCTTGGGGTTGGCCACCCCGACGATGAAGCCATCGCGCATCGCCCGCAGCGGCGGCCGGGGCAACGTCGGCAGGCCGCCACGGTCAGCTCGTGCCGGTGCCGGATGGCCTTGACGCCGAGCCAGATAAGGTACCCAGCGCCGGCCAGCTTCACCACGGTGAACACGGCCGCCGACCGCTGCACTACGCTGCCCAGCCCGAAGGCCACGCAGGCGGCCACGACATAGGCGCCCGCCGCGTTACCGAGCGCGGTGGCGAGCGCGGTCCCGCGGCCGTGCGCCAAGGCCCGGCCCACGATGAACGTGACACTGGGCCCCGGGATCACCACCACGACCAGCGAGGCCACCAGGAACGCCCATAGCGCACCCAACGTCACCGCCCACCTCCCTGATCCAGCTGCCGGCCCGCTCCGGCGATTGTTTCCAGCCTGTCATGCCAGACACTGGCCGGGGGCGCCCGGCCGTGACGTTGACTGGGACTAGAACACGTTCTACCGTCGCCTGATATGCCGTTCCTTCTGGTGGCCAAGCCCAGGCCGCATGTCACGCTGGTCACGCTGAACCGCCCAGAGCGGATGAACGCGATGTCGTTCGACGTGATGATCCCGTTCCGGCAGGCCCTGGAGGAGATCAGCCGGGACAACGACACCCGCGTGGTCGTGGTCACCGGCGCCGGGGCCGGCTTCTGCTCGGGGGCGGATCTGGTCGATTCCGGCCGCATACCGGACATCGACGGGCTCACCCTCCCCGGCATCTCGCTGCGGGCCATGGAGCTGCTCGACGACGTCATCCTCACCCTCCGCAAGATGCACCAGCCGGTGATCGGGGCCATCAACGGTCCCGCGATCGGCGGGCGGCCTGTGCCTCTCGCTCGCCTTCGACATCCGGATCGCCGCCGAACAGCGCCTACTTCCGTGCGGCGGGCATCAACAACGGGCTGTCCTCGGCCGAGCTCGGCCTCAGCTACCTGCTGCCCCGCGCCATCGGCACCTCCCGCGCCTTCGAGATCATGCTCACCGGCCGGGACGTGGACGCCGCCGAAGCCGCCCGCATCGGGCTGGTCTCACAGGTCACCGCCGACGACCAGCTGCTCGGCACCTGCTACGACATCGCGGCGCGGATCACCGGCTGGAGCCGGGTAGGCGTGGAGCTGGCCAAGCGGCTGCTGTGGTCGGGTCTGGACGCCGCCAGCCTGGAAGCACACATGCGGCACGAGGGCGTAGCCCAGCTGTACGTGCGGAACCTGACCGGCAACTTCGAGGAGATGATCAGGGCGCGCAAGGACGGCCGCGCCCCGGTGTACCTGGACGACACCAGCCAGAAGGACGGGTGAACCGGCAGGCCGCCATCCGCTGGGGCGGATGGCGGCCCATGGGCGCCTCGACCGGGCCCGGCGGGCCGGTCGCGTCAGTCGGCCGGGACGGCCTCCTGGTTGAGCAGCACCATCTGCTCGGCCGTGGGCAGCTGCGGGACCTCCTCGCGGAACGTGATGCGGCCCTTGTCCTGCACGATCCGGCGGTAGGCGTACAGGATCACGGAGCCGACGAGCACCGCCACGCCGATGATCATGTCGCTCCAGGTGCCGTAGCCGGTGAGGGTCGGGTTGGTGACGCCGAACCCGATCAGCACGATGTTGAACACCACCAGCACCCAGGCGATCCCGACCCAGATCGGGCCCACCTTGATCGGCCGCGGCCAGCGGGGCCGGTCCCGGCGCAGCAGCAGGAAGCCGCTCAGCGCGAACACGTGCGACAGCATGTAGCCGATGTTGCTCAGGTACAGGATGGCCAGGTTGTTGGCGATGAACAGGACCAGCAGCACGTTCACCGCCAGGTCCACGGTCATGGCCCGGGCGGGCACGTGGTAGCGGTTCAGGTGGAACAACTGCTTGACCGTCATGTCATCGCGGGCGATCCCGTACAGCGCCCGTGAGCCGTCGGCGGTCGAGGAGATCATCGACAGGAGCAGGCTGCCGATGAGCAAGACGATGATCACCCCGGCCGCGCCGCTGCCGACGATCTTCGCCAGCGCGGGCACGTAGAACTGGCCGCTGGCCGTGGCGGCGCTCGGCGCGCCGGATACCCCGCCGATCCCGAGCGGGAACAGCAGGAAGACGAGCAGCGTGAATATCCCGGCCGAGCGGAGCGCGATGGTCGTGTCCCGCCTGGTGTCGTGATACTCGGGCGCGAATGTCGCGCAGATCTCGGCCGCGTAGGAAGACCAGCCGAACAGGAACAGGTAGACCATGGCCAGCTTGAACCCGCTGAAGCCGTGCAGCTCCCAGGTCATGTTGGAGCTGTGCCAGTTCCCGGTGATGTAGGGCCCGATGATGAAGATGGCCAGCGGAACCATCAGCCCGAGCCCGGTGATGTAGGAAATCCAGACCGCCGGGCGGAGGCCGAAGATGTTGAGCGCCCAGACCAGGAAGATGGCGCCGATCGCGATGAACTGGGGCAGTCCCAGGTGCACCACGCCGTCATAGACCGACCAGGTGGAACCGGAGAACCACTGGGCCTGGATGAGGTCGCCGATGAGCACGCCGAAGATGGACAGCACGACGGACCAGCCGATCCAGTACCCGAACGCGCCGATCGGGCCGACCAGGGAGAACCGCCCGCGCCACCCTTCGTGGGCGTACAGCGAGATGCCGCCCGGCTTGTCCGGGAACATGGCGGCCGTCTCCGCGTAGATCCAGGTCTGCAGCATGCCGACGGCGGCTGACACGGCCCACAGGAACACCGCGCCCCAGGTGCCCAGGGCGCCCATCGAGAACCCAAGCGACGCGATTAGGAAGCCCGGATTGCACAGCGCGATGACGAAGCCATCCCACCAGCGGAGGGATTTGAGCAGTTGACGTTCCTCGACGAAAGCCTCAGCCATAGCCGGCGCCCTCCGTTCACTCCTGGTGAACGTTGTTTAGCACGAGACGACCGTGATGTCTATAGATCACGGATCTAAGTAACAGTCCTGTTACAGGATGTACTAGTTTGTGTCAATAGTCCGATTTACTTAGATGCGACGGGGTCTACCCTGACGGGGGGTTCGGTGCCTACAATCCGGCCATGCGCGGTGCCCAGATCACTATCCGCTGCGACTGCGGAACGGTCGGATACGTCCCCTACGGTGGCCAGTGGGAGTGCGACGACTGCCACCGGCGGTGGAATACCAGCCAGATCCCGGCCGACGAATACTGGGGCATCATGCGGGAGATGCGCAGGTTCCGCATCGTGGCCATCGCGACGGCGCTGGGCCTGATGGTGCCGATCCTGGTGCTGACCGTGTTCGGCGGGATCAGGGTGCTGGTCCTGCTGCCGATCGTGATGAGCTTCTGGTTCATGTTCTACATGCCCCGCTGGCGGCGGAAGGTCAGGACGCGCGCCAGGAGCCTGCGCAGGTGGCAGCTGCGCCCGGAGTGAGGCTGGCCGCGCCGCAGCCCGCCACGCCGCGGATCGCGGACCGGGCGGCCGGGCGCCCCGTGCTGCTCGCGACGCTTGATGTGCCGTTTGACGACGACGCGGTGGCTTTCGCCGTGGACTCAGCCGTGGAGCTGGGCGAGCGGCTGATCGTGGCCAACTTCGTGGAGCGCCCGCCGCTGCCGCTGTCCGCCATGCTGGGCTACGACGACCTCCCCTGCACCGCCGAGATGACCGAGGCCCTGGCGGCACCGGTGCGGCTCGCGGCCGAGTCAGGCGTGGCCGTGACCAGGCTGCGGATCAAGAGCTTCCATCCGGTCCCGGCCATGGTCCAGGTCAGCGCCGAGGAGGGAGCGGGGATCTTCGTGTTCGGCCCCGACCGCAGCCGGATACCCCGGCTGCGCTACTGGCGGGCTGCGCGTACCCTCCGGTCCGGCGTCACCAGCCTGGTCTGGCTGGCCCAGTGATGATGCTGTGATGGTGCGCGGTATCTCGATCGGCGGCTCCAGATCAGTGGCCAGCCGGTGGCTGCCAGCCGTCCAGTTGCGGTGGACTCCAGTGCTCACCCACCAGGGCCGACCCGGCGAGCCAGGGACCGAGTTCCGGCTGCTGGAACTTGGCGTGCTGGTGCTTGAGCCAGATCCCGTAAGAGTTGCCCGCCCGGAGGTGCGTGATCAGCACCTTGCGGGCGTATTCGTTCTCCGGCCGGCCGGGATCTCGAAGTAGATCTTCAGGAACGCGTTGGTGTACCGGTCGAAAACGGCGTTGACTCCGTCCTCGGTCATCAGCTCGATGTCTTCGAGCCAGTTCAGGTCGTCGCCGGGCGTCGCCTCGTTGAGGTCGACGTTCCTCGACCAGCGACCGCTCGAACTGATAGGGGAACGTCCGGCCGGTGAGCTCCTCGGTGTCGATGCTCTTGCCGCCCGAGAGCCGCCGCCCGGCACTGTCCAGTCGCTGGTCCATCACGCCCCACCCTGAAATCCGTCGTTGGCCACGTGCTTCTCCAGCAGGCCCTTGATCTCGCTCAGCGCACGCTCCTCGGTGACCCCCGGGATGTAGTTGGTGCCGGCCAGCGGCACCTTGGCCATGGCGGCCGCCTCGGTGGTCAGCGCGCACAGGTCTTCCGGCTCCAGGTTGTGCACGCTGGTCTTGCCGCAGGCCCGGGCCAGCATCTGCACCTCGAGGGTGAGCGTGTGCAGGAAGTTGTAGACCCGCTCTGCGGCCTCGTCCACCCGCAGCCTGCGGCGCAGCTCAGGGTCCTGGGTGGCGACGCCGACCGGGCACCGGCCGGTGTGGCAGTGGTAGCACTGCCCGGCCGGGACGCCGACGGTGCCCTCGTAGTCGGTGACGCCAGGGATCTCCTTGTTGCAGTTCAGCGCCATCAGCGCGGAGTGCCCGATGGCCACGGCCTTGGCCCCCAGGGCCAGGCACTTGGCGATGTCACCGCCGTTGCGGATGCCGCCCGCCACCACCAGGTCGATCTCGTCGGCCAGCCCCACGTCCTCCAGCGCCCGGCGCGCCTCGGGAATCGCCGCCATCAGCGGGATCCCGGTCTCCTCGGCGGCGACGTGCGGTCCAGCGCCGGTACCGCCCTCGGCGCCGTCCAGGTAGATGGTGTCCGGGCCGCACTTCGCGGCCATCCGCACGTCGTCGTAGACCCGGGCGGCGCCGAGCTTGAGCTGAATCGGTACCTGGTAATCGGTGGCCTCGCGGATCTCCTGGATCTTGAGCGACAGGTCGTCGGGACCGAGCCAGTCCGGGTGGCGCGCGGGGCTGCGCTGGTCGATGCCCGGCGGCAGCGAGCGCATCTCGGCGACCTGCTCGGTCACCTTCTGGCCCATCAGGTGCCCGCCCAAGCCCACCTTGCAGCCCTGCCCGATGAAGAACTCCACGCCGTCGGCGAGCATCAGATGGTGCGGATTGAACCCGTACCGGCTCTGGATCACCTGGTAGAACCATTTGGTGGACAGGTCGCGCTCCGGCGGGATCATCCCGCCCTCGCCGGAGCACGTCGCCGTGCCGGCCATCGACGCGCCCTTGGCCAGCGCCATCTTGGCCTCCAGCGACAGCGCCCCGAAGCTCATCCCGGTGATGTAAACGGGGATGTCGAGCTCGATCGGCTTCTTGGCGAAGCGGGCGCCGAGCACCGTCTTCGTGTCGCACTTCTCGCGGTAGCCCTCGATCACGAACCGGGTCAGCGTGCCCGGCAGGAACATCAGCTCGTCCCAGTGCGGGATCGCCTTGAACATCGAGAACCCGCGCATCCGGTACCGGCCGAGCTCGGACTTGGTGTGGATGTCGCTGATGACTTCGGGGGTGAAGATCCGGCTGCGCCCCAGGGGGCGGGAGACCTCGCCGTTATCTGCGCTCATGGGTGAACTCCTGGCTTGGGCGGGCGGACTACAGGACCAGCTTCCGTTCGCTCGGCTCCAAGCTGTCGTAGTTCCACAGCTTGCGGCCGCACACGAACTTGCGGAACGAGCCGGGCCGGTCGAGCTGGTAGATCCGGAACTTCCGGTCGATCAGCTCCTCGTCGGCCGCGGTCAGCTCCGCCTCGACGCAGTCCACGCCCAGCGACGCGACCTGGCCGCCGACATAGATGGCCCCGTCGTACATCGAGTCGCCCAGGCCATGGCCCACATCACCGCAGATGATCTGCCGGCCGCGCTGCAGCATGAACCCGGTCATGGAGCCGGCGTTACCGCCGACGATGATCGTGCCGCCCTTCTGGTCGATCCCGGTGCGCGCCCCAACGTCCCCGCGAACCACCAGGTCGCCGCCGCGCAGCGCCGCGCCGGTCAGTCGCAGGCGTTCTTGTCCACCACCACGACCCCGGACATCATGTTTTCCACGGCCGACCAGCCGACCCGTCCGGTGATGTGGATCTCCGGGCCGTCGATCAGCCCGCAGCCGAAGTAGCCGAGGCTGCCCGCGATCCGGATCCGGCAGCGCACCAGCAGGCCGACCGCGATCGAGTGGCGGGCCTTCGGGTTAAGCACGGTCACCTCGGTGACGCCCTCGGTGTACAGCAGCCTGCGCAGCTCGAGGTTGATCTGCCGGGTGCTCAGGTCGGCCGTGTCCAGCTCCGCGGTGGACCCGCTGATCACCAACGTCTTGGGGGCGGTGGCGTCCGGGTCGGCCAGCCCCGCGACGTCGTAGCGCCCGGGACGCTCCCCGGCGCGGCCGTGCTCGGCCCCGTCCCGTCACCTGCTCCACACCATCACTTCCCCTTCGTACGGGTCGTACGTGTCGATCTCGCGGTCCAGCACGGCCCGGATCACGCCTTCCTCGGACGCGCGGTACCAGGTCCTCGCCTGGTAGCGCAGCAGCGGCTTGGCCGCCATCTCGTCCTTGGCCATGCCCAGCGCGCTCTCGGTGACGACCAGGTAGGTGAACACGCCGTCCAGGTCGTGCAGGCTCTGTTTCATGGCGGTCTCCAGCGACATCCCGTCAGCCATGCTCTGGGCCAGGTAGACGGCGATGATCTCGGAGTCACACTCGGACTGGAACCGGTGGCCCTGCCGCTCCACCCGGCGGCGCCAGTAGTGGTAGTTGGTCAGCTGCCCGTTGTGCACCACGGCAACGTCGGAAAAGGGGTAGGCCCAGTACGGGTGGGCGTTCGCGATGTCCACGTCCGACTCGGTCGCCATCCGGACGTGCCCGATCCCGTGCGTCCCGGCGAACCCGTCCAGCCGGTACTGCCTGGCCACGCTGCTGGCATCGCCCAGGTCCTTGACGATCTCCAGCGACCGGCCGAGCGACAGCACTTCTTCACGCCGGGAACGTGCTCGATGTAATCGGCCAGGGGCTTCAGCTCGCCGTCGTAGCGGAAGGTGGCGCGGTAGGCGTACTCCGACTCGCCCTCCACCCGGTCGATGGTCGCCCCGATCTTGGCCAGCCTGGCCTCCACCTCGCGCACGTTGCGGGCCAGCCG
>CAVVGF010000092.1:0-123616 GCA_963747705.1 uncultured Actinomycetes bacterium
GGGACGGGCGCGGGTTCCGCCGGGGCCCGCTGGCCCGTGGGTGGCAGCACCTCTTCCACCCCGGGGGTCGCGGTGTCCACCTCGTGACCGGCCGGCGCGGCGGTCCGCTGCCCGTCCGGCTGCACCTCGGGCGGCGCGGGCGGCGGTCGCCACCCGGCGCCGGCCAGGGCGCACCAGCAACGCGGTCCCGCCGCCGGCGATGAGCAGGATGAAGATCAAGCCAAGGATGATCGCAAGTTCCATAACGGCCCCAGTCTGGCAGACACTCCAGCCGGGCTAATCCCCCGTCTGCGGTGGCTCATGCCGGTTCAGGCGGATTCGCGCTCACGCAGCCGCTGGCTGACCACGGTGGACACCCCGTCGCCGCGCATGCTGATGCCGTACAGCGCGTCGGCGATCTCCATGGTGCGCTTCTGGTGGGTGATGATCAGCAGCTGGGAGACCGAGCGCAGCTCTTCGAAGATGTGCAGAAGCCGCTGCATGTTCGTGTCGTCCAGGGCCGCCTCGACCTCGTCGAGCACGTAGAACGGGGACGGGCGGGCTTTGAAGATGGCCAGCAGGAAGGCGATCGCGGTCAGCGACCGCTCGCCGCCGGACAGCAGCGACATCCGCTTGACCTTCTTGCCCGGCGGCCGGGCCTCGAAGTCGATCCCGGTGGCCAGGATGTCGTCCGGCTCGGTGAGGATCAGCCGGCCCTCGCCCCCGGGGAACAGCCGGCCGAAGATCCCCTCGAACTCGCGGGCGGTGTCCTCGAACGCCGACGCGAACACCTCCTGCACCCGGTCGTCCACCTCCTTGACCACGGTCAGCAGGTCCCGCCGGGTCTTCTTGAGGTCTTCGAGCTGGGTGTTCAGGAACGCGTGCCGCTCCTCCAGCGCGGAGAACTCCTCCAGCGCCAGCGGGTTCACCTTGCCCAGCTGATCGAGCTGGCGCTGCGCGGTGGCGGCCCGGCGCTCCTGCTCGGCCCGGACGTAGGGCATGGTCAGCGGCTCGGCGCCGGCCAGCACCGGCTGCTGTTCGCCAGGCGGCTGGCTGCCGTTGCCGGGCCCGGATCCGTTGCCGGGCACAGCTCCGTTACTGGGCCCAGCTACATTGCTGGGCCCAGATCCGTTGCTGGGCGAAGCTCCGTTGCTGGGCGAAGCTCCGTTGCCGGGCGAAGCTCCGTTGCCGGGCGAAGCTCCGTTGCCGGGCGTAGCTCCGGCCAGCGGCTGGCTCCGCGGCGCTCTCCCCGCCGTCCGCCGGCCGGACGGCGGGCAGCTCCGGTGCGGCCAGCGGGACCGGCACGTCCGGGCCGTACTCGGCGACCAGGGCCTCGTTAGCCACGCCGAACTCCTCGGCCGCCCGGGCGGCGAGCTGCTCCAACCGCATCCGGTGCTCGGCCCGGGCCATCTCGGTGCCGTGTGCCGCGTCCACCACACGATCGAATTCGGCGGCCAGGTCGCGGACCTGGGCGCGGACTTCCTTCAGCGCTACCGCGCGGCCCTTGCTGGCCTGCTCGGCCGCCTGCCGCTGCTCGGCCGCCGCGGCCAGTGACTCGTTGAGCCGGGCCAGGGCCCGGGCGGCGCCCTCGGCCACTGCCTTGGCCACCACGGCCTGGCGCTCACGGCGGACCCGCCGGACGGCGGCCTGCTGGGCCGCCTGGCGTTCCGCGGCGGCCGTGGCGACCAGGGCGTCGGCCCGGCCCGCGATCGCACGCAGCCGCTCTTCGGCCGTCCTGACCTCCAGCCGGGCGTCCATCTCGGCGTTGCGCCCGGTGCCGACCGCATCGGCCAGCGCATCCCGGTCAGTACTCCCTTGCGCCTCCGGCGGCGCTGAGCTTCCTTGCGCCTCCGGCGGCGCTGAATCCACCGAGCTTCCCTCGTCGCTCTCTCGCTCGTTCCTCGCTCGTTCGCTCCTCAGTCCAGTCGGCGGCGCGCCGCCTTCGGCGCGGGCCAGGCCAGCTTCGAGCTCGCCGACCGAGGCGGCGCCGGCGTCCTGGGCCTGCTGGGCCTGGGCGATGGCCGCCTCCAGCCGCTGCGCCTCCTCGCGGGCGGCGCGGGCCGCGCCGGCCAGCGGCCCAGGCGACCGGAGATCTCGGCGCCGGCCGCGTCGGCCTGCTGGATCGCGGCCTGGGCGGCCGCCACCCCCTCGCGAGCCTCGTTCTCGTCGGCCACCGCGTCGGCCAGGTCGGCCGCGGCCTGCTCGCCGCGGCGGGCCACCTCGTCGAGCCCGGCCGCGGCCTCGTCGGCCACCCCGCGCAGGGTGAACTCGCTCGGCGCCTTGGCCGACCCGCCGGACGCCCAGTGCGCGCCGAGCAGGTCGCCCTGCCGGGTGACCACCCGCACGTCCGGGTGAGCGCGGACCAGATCCTGGGCCTGGCCGAGATCCGCGGCCACCAGCACCCCGGCCAGCAGGCTGGCCAGGGCGGCGGACAGTTCCGCCGGGCAGCGCACCAGGCCGAGCGCGGGCGCCGTGCCATCCGGGAGGTTCAGCCCGGGTGGCAGGCCCGGGCCAGCCGGCCCGTCCCCCGCGATCACCAGGCTGGCGCTGCCCGCGTCATCGCCCTGCAGCGTCTCCAGGATGGCCACCGCGGCGGCCAGGTCGGACACGGCCACCGCGTCGGCCGCGCTGCCCAGCGCGGCGGCGATCGCCTCCTGCGCCCCGTCGGCCACGGTCACCAGCTCGGCCACGGCGCCGAGCACGCCGCCGAACCGGCCCGGCTCACCGAGCAGGGCGGCCGACGCGTCCTTGCCGGTGCGCAGCGCGTGCACGCCTTCGCGCAGCGCCTGCACCCGGGCGGTCAGCGCGGCCCGCTCGGCGCTGGTCTCCCGCTCAGCCGCGCGCATCTCGCTGACCCGGGCCGAGGCGGCGCTCAGCTTGGCCGCGGCCTGCTCGTGGGCCCAGGCCAGCCCGGTCCGGTCGTCGTCCCGGCCGGCGCAGGCGTCCTGGAGTTCCTCGTATTCGCGCTCCGCCTCGTCGGCCCGGTCCCGGGCCGACTCGAACGCGTCGGCCAGCCGCCCGGCCTCCTCGGCCGCGGCGGCGGCCTTGCTGCGGGCCGCCTCGACCTGGCCGCGCAGCTGGGCCAGCTGCTCGGCCCGCTTCGCCTCGGCCCGGGCGGCCAGGGCCAGCCGGCGCTCCTCGTCGGCCAGCGCGGCCTCCGCGGCGGCGCGTTCCGTGGTCACCGTGGACAGCTGCTCGCGCGCGGCCTCCAGCCGCTCGCCCAGCACCGCTTCCTGCTCGCGCAGCGCTTCCGCTTCGAGCTCCAGCTCGTCCGGATCCCGCCCCGGGCGCGCCGCGTCCGGCTGCGCCACCAGGTGGGCGTGCCGCTCCTGGGCCAGGCTGGCTACCCCGCGCAGGCGCTCGGACAGGGCCGAGAGCGCGAACCAGGCCTCCTGCGCGGCGGCCAGCCGGGGCGCGTGCTGCTGCTCGTCGCCGTCCAGATCGGCCTCGCGCTGCCGGGCCTGGGTCAGGGTGCGCTCCAGGTCGGCCCGGCGGGCCAGCGCGGCGGCCTCGTCGGTCTCATCGCGCTCTAGGGCGGCGGACGCGGTTACGTAGTCGTCGGCCAGCAGCCGTAGCCGGGCGTCGCGCAGGTCGGCCTGGATGACCGCGGCCTTGCGGGCGATCGCGGCCTGGCGGCCGAGCGGCTTGAGGCGGCGGCGCAGTTCCGCGGTCAGGTCCACCAGCCGGGTCAGGTTGACCTGCATGGCCTCAAGCTTGCGCAGCGCCTTTTCCTTGCGGCGGCGGTGCTTGAGCACGCCGGCCGCCTCCTCGATCAGTGCCCGGCGGGCCTCCGGCCCGGCGTGCAGCACCTGGTCCAGCTGGCCCTGGCCGACGATCACGTGCATCTCCCGGCCCAGGCCGGAGTCGGACAGCAACTCCTGCACGTCGAGCAGGCGGCAGTGATCGCCGTTGATGGAGTACTCGCTCTGCCCGGACCGGAACAGCAGCAGGCTGATGGTGACCTCGGTGTACTCGATGGGCAGCGCACCGTCGCTGTTGTCGATGGTCAGGGTGACCTCGGCCCGGCCGAGCGGGGGCCGGGAGGCGGTCCCGGCGAAGACCACGTCCTCCATCTTGCCGCCGCGCAGGGTCTTCACGCCCTGCTCGCCCATGACCCAGGAGAACGCGTCCACCACGTTGGACTTGCCCGACCCGTTGGGGCCGACGATGCAGGTGATACCCGGCTCGAAGCGCAGCGTGGTGGCGGACGCGAACGACTTGAACCCGCGCAGGGTGAGAGTCTTCAGGTACACCTGCAGGCTCCCCTCCCCGCAATGGGCTCGATCCGCGGTGGTCCGGACGCTGGCGGCCGGTCCAGGCGGCGGCCAAGGCCGGCGACGGCGCGGCGGCGCTGCGCCAGCCTGTCCGCACTTTATCGCGCGGGGCCGACCGTCCCAGGCATTCACGGGTTTCCCGGCAGTTCACGAGCGGAGTCCGGGCAGGTGAACGTGCCGGTGTCAGCCGAGTGATATAAGCGGCTAAAGCGACGTAACTGACGTACGTGGCGCAAGTGAGAGTACGCGAGACACACGAAGAGGGACGCCGGTGTCGGCGTCCCCGTTCCGTGTTGATAGTTCGGCGCGTCAGATCAACGCCGGCTCGCGCTCCCGATCTGCGACGAGCAATTCATGACCGGCTTCTGCAGACAGAGCGTCGTTCTCGTCCTGGAGCCTGACAAGCTCGGCTTCCAGGTCACGTACTCGCTGCTGAAGGCGGCGCATCTCTGAGACCATGCGGGGATCAGGCCCGCCGACGTGGCCGAGTAGAGCCTTCGCCATTGTAGTGGGTCCTCCACACTGAGTGACCAGGAGGGGCGCACACGCGAAGACTCGCATGAGTGCGCGCAGGTGACACTCCTAGGGTCCCACCCCGCGGGATTTCGGTCAAGTTGAGCGATCATGCAGGTCACGATGGCGGTGCCGGGACCGCGGCCGGGGCTGACATCGTGGGCAGCTATAAGCGGATCTGTTCATGAACGGATCGCGCCGGATCGGCGTGCCGCAGCGCGGGCATGGTTCACCCTCCCGGCCATATACACAGAGTGACCGGGAGAAATACCCACTTTCCCCGTTGACGTTCACATACAGCCGGTCAAAGGAGGTTCCGCCGGATTTGAGGGCATCCAGCAGCACCGCCCGGACCTCGTCCAGCGTCCGGGCCGCCTCGCCCTGGGTCAGCGTGTCGGTGGCCCGGGCCCAGTGCAGCCGGGCCCGCCACAACGCCTCGTCGGCGTAGATGTTGCCGACCCCGCTGATCAGCGACTGATCGAGCAGGGCCCGCTTCAGCCCGGTCCGGCGCAGCCGCAGCCGGGCCAGGAACGCCGCATCGTCGAACGCGGCCTCCAGCGGGTCCGGCGCGATGTGCGCGATCAGCGGCGGCAGCACCGCCCCGCCCTCCGCCCAGACCAGGTGACCGAACGTCCGCTGGTCGCTGAACCGCAGATCAGGACCGGCGTCGGTGAACGTGAAGCGTGCGCGGACGTGGCTGGACAGCGGGCGGTCCGGGTCGCCCACCAGCAGCTGCCCGCTCATGCCCAGGTGCGCAAGCAGCGCGTCGTCGCCCATCGGCAGCCACAGGTACTTGCCCCGGCGGCGGGTCCCGGTGATGGTCCGGCCGCGCAGCACGTCCTCGAAATCGGCTGGGCCGGCCAGATGCCGCCGGATGGCCCGCGGGTGCAGCACCTGGGCCTTCTCGATGGTGCGGCCCACCAGGTGGTCCGCCAGGCCAGCCCGGACGGTCTCGACCTCGGGGAGTTCCGGCACCGGTCAGCCCCCGGCCGGCTCGTCCCCGGGCGCGGCGGCTTCGTCCCCCGGGGCCACGCCGTTGCTGCCCGCGGCGGACTCGTGACCGTTGCTGATCGCCTTCCAGGCCGCCTCGGCCGCCTGCTGCTCGGCTTCCTTCTTGGACCGCCCCGCCCCGGTCCCGTAGCTGCGGCCGCCCACCTTCACCGTGGCACGGAAGAACTTCTGGTGATCGGGGCCGCTCTCCTCGACCTGGTACTCGGGCACGCCCAGGAACCCGGACGCGGTCAGCTCCTGCAGTGAGGTCTTCCAGTCCAGCCCGGCGCCGAGCCCGGCCGACCGGTTGATCACCGGGTCGAACAGCCGGTGCACCAGCGCGTCCGCCTGATTCAGGCCCAGCTCGAAGTAGACCGCACCGATCAGGGCCTCCAGCGTGTCGGCCAGGATCGATGACTTGTCCCGCCCGCCGGTGCCTTCCTCGCCCCGGCCGAGCCGGACGTAGTCGCCCAGCTTCAGCTCCCGGGCCACGTCGGCCAGCGCGCGCATGTTCACCACGGCCGCGCGCAGCTTGGCCAGCTGGCCCTCGGGCAGGTCCGGATACGAGCGGAACAGGGTGTTCGTGACGATCAGCCCGAGCACCGCGTCGCCGAGGAACTCCAGCCGCTCGTTGGTCGGCAGCCCACCGTTCTCATACGCGTAGGAACGGTGCGTGAGGGCGCGTTCGAGCAGCTCTGGACTCAGCCCAGCGTCGATGGTGCGCAGCAGTCCGGCGCCATCCGGCCCGTCTGCTGCACCGCTGCTTGACCCGCCTCGCACGCTGTGGCCCCTCAGCGCATCAGGTGGGTGTGATCACCTGACGGCGGTTATACGTCCCGCACGTCGGGCACGCCGTGTGCGGCAACTTGGGGTCCCGGCACTGCGGGCAGCGCACCAGCCCGGGGGCGGACGTCTTCCACTGCGACCGCCGTGACCTGGTGTTACTGCGCGACATCCGCCGCTTCGGAACTGCCACCTAACTCTCCTCCATCGTCTGCACTCAAGTCATTCGCCCGCCGGGTCCGGCCCAGCTGGCCCTGGCCCGTTCAGCTGTTGCAAGCCGGCCCACCGCGGATCGATGGCTGGCCCATGCCCATGGTCCGGGCCCGCCTCGGCGAGCAGCGCACCGCATTCCACGCACAGCCCCGGGCAGTCCTCCCGGCACAGCGGGGCCAGCGGCAGCGCCAGCACCAGTGCGTCATGCAGGGCCGGCTCAAGATCCAGCAGGTCCCCTTGCAGAGGGTACCCGTCCGCGGCGTCCGGACCGTCGTCCGCGGCATATCCGAAAAGCTCTTGCACCTTAACGTCAACCTGCTGGTGCACCGGTTCCAGGCAGCGCGCGCACTCCCCGGTCACCGGCGCCTGCGCGGTGGCGGTGACCAGAACGCCCTCGGACACCGCCTCCATCCTGACCGATAGCTGCACGTCAGCACCCTCGGGCACGCCAACCATCCCGGCCTGTGCATAGGGCGGGGCCGGGACGGTACGAGTCTGGCTATGCTCCGAGCCCGGGCTACGGCCCAGGTCAAGGACGCTGAAGACCAGCGGCTTGCGGGGATCGAGGCGCGCTGGGGAGTGCTTTCGTGACTGTGGCATGGCAAGGACGATGTTCGGCACGGTTGAGACGGTCAGCCTACCGGCCTGCAACCGATTTCCCAACTTAACGGGGGGTCCCCCGCCAGGCGGGTGGCTCAGCCGGCCGCCAGCCGGGCCTTGAGCCGCTCCAGCACCGGCCCGGGGACCAGGGACGAGAACGTCCCCGCCATACCCGCAGATCTCCCTGACCAGGCTGGAGCGCAGGAAGCTGTACACCGGGTTGGCCGCGATGAACAGCGTCTCGACTTCGGCCAGCCGGTAGTTCATCTGCGCCATCTGCATCTCGTATTCGAAGTCGCTGACCGCGCGCAGGCCCTTCACGATGGCCGGGATGTCGTTCGCCCGGCAGAAGTCCACCAGAAGCCCGCGGAACGTACCGACCTCGACGTTCTTCATGCCGGCCGTCACCACGCGGAGCATCTCCACCCGCTCGCCCACGGTGAACAGGCCTTCCTTGGCCTGGTTGGCCCCGACCACGACGATCACCGCGTCGTGCAGCCGGGCGGCCCGGCTGATGATGTCGAGATGGCCGTTGGTCACCGGGTCGAACGAGCCTGGACAGGCGACTCGACGCACGCGGTCACGCCCTTCCTGGGGTACATCCACCTGCGGCGAGACCGTACCAGAACGTGGTATCGCCGTAACGCCGGGACCGGTCCGGGATGTACCCGGCGGGCCAGTCCACCGCGCCGGACCGGGTGTCCCGCTCCACCGCGACCACCGCCCCGGGCGCCAGCCAGCCGCCGCCGGCCAGCGCGGCCAGCATCCCGGTCACCTCGGCGCCGGGCACGGCGTACGGCGGGTCGGCCACGGCCAGGTCGTACGCGCCGCCCGCCGGGCCGCGGGCCAGCACCCGGTCCACCCGGTCGGTGACCAGCTCGGCGCCGGGCAGCCCGACCGCGTCGATGTTGCCCCGGATCACCCGGGCCGCCCGCGCATCGGCCTCGACCAGCAGCACGTGTCCCGCACCGCGGGACAGGGCTTCGAGCCCCACCGCCCCGGAGCCCGCGTACAGGTCGAGCACCCGCAGCCCCGCCAGACTTCCACACAACGCCAGCACCGTGCCGAACAGGCCCTCCCGAGCCCGGTCGCTGGTGGGCCGGGTGTGCCAGCCCGCCGGCACGACGAGCCGCCGCCCCCCCGCCGTCCCACCGATGACGCGGGTCACGAGGGGCCCAAGAGGTTTCCGACTGGACCGACGAGCGAGGAACGAGTGAGGAGGGGAAGTCGCCGCGGCGAAGGGGGCGCGCCGCCGACCTGGACTGAGGAGCGAAGGAGCGAAGCGAGTGAGCGACGAGGGAAGCTCGGCGGATTCAGCGCCCCCGGAGGCGCAAAGAAGCAGTGAGCGACGAGGGAAGCCCGGCGGAGCGAAGCGGGATGGGGAGGTGGGTGGGCCCCCCGGCGGCGCAAGGTGATCACGCCTTTTCCAGGAACTCGGCTTGTTCCTCGTCGAGCAGGGCGCTGATCGCGGCGGCCAGGGCCGGGTGGCTGGCCAGCGCCGGATCGGCACCGACCAGCGCGGTGGCCTCCTGCCGGGCCTGGCCGATCAGCTCCTCGTCGGCCAGCAGGGTGAGCATCTTCAAGCTGGACTTGCGGCCTGCCTGGGCGGCGCCGAGCACGTTGCCCTCGCGGCGCTGCTCCAGGTCGAGCCGGGACAGCTGGAAGCCGTCCAGCGTGCTGGCCACCGCGTCCAGCCGGGTCCG
Source organism: uncultured Actinomycetes bacterium (assembly GCA_963747705.1). Classification (GTDB taxonomy): domain Bacteria; phylum Actinomycetota; class Actinomycetes; order Streptosporangiales; family Streptosporangiaceae; genus RYN-230. The sequence goes on from CAVVGF010000092.1 coordinate 9,056, forward strand.
GGCCGGGCTGCCCTCGGCCGTATCCGTGACCAGCAAGCACAGCCCGGGCTTGGCCCCACGGCCCACCCGGCCGCGCAGCTGGTGCAGCTGGGACACGCCGAACCGGTCCGCATCCAGGATGACCATGATCGTCGCGTTCGGCACGTCCACACCGACCTCGACCACGGTGGTGGCCACCAGCACATCCACCTGCCCGTGCGCGAACCCGCGCATGGTGTCGTCCTTCTCATCCGCGGGCAGCCGGCCGTGCAGCACCCGCAGCGCCAGCCCGGCCAGCGGGCCCTGCCCGAGTTCCGCGGCCATGTCGAGCACGGCGCGGGGCGGCCGTCCGGCGGCGTCGCCGTCTTCCTCATACTCACCCGCGGCGTCGTCGGGGTCGGCCGGGTCGAGTTCGCCCGGTACTGGCGTTGGGCTGAAAGTGGGGTCGTCCAGGCCGATGCGGGGGCACACGACGTAAGCCTGGCCACCGCCCTCCACTTCCTCGCGCAGGCGCTCCCAGGTGCGCTCGAGGAAGCGCGGCTTCTCCGCGGCGGGCACCACGTGGCTGATGATCGGCGTGCGGCAGGCCGGCAGCTCGCTGAGGGTGCACACGTCCAGGTCGCCGTAGACGGTCATGGCCACCGTCCGGGGGATCGGGGTGGCCGTCATGACCAGCACATGCGGCCGGCTGCCGCGGGCCTTCTCGCGCAGCGCGTCGCGCTGCTGCACGCCGAACCGGTGCTGCTCGTCGATCACGACCAGGCCCAGGTCCTTGAACACCACCTGATCGTCCTGCCGGGCCCGGTGGTAGAGCAGGGTGTGCGTGCCGATCACGATGCCGGCCGCGCCCGAGGCCACGTCGTCCAGCGCGGCCCGGCGGGCCTTGGCCCCCTGCGAGCCGGTGAGCAGCGCCACCCGGGTGGCCTGCGCTGGGTTGTCAAGCACGGCACCGTCCAGCTCACCGGCCCGGCCGAGCGGGCCGAGCAGCTGGGTCAGCGACCGGTAGTGCTGCTGGGCCAGCACCTCGGTGGGCGCCAGCAGCACCGCCTGGCCGCCGTCGTCCACCACCTGGAGCATGGCCCGGACCGCGACCAGGGTCTTGCCCGAGCCCACCTCGCCCTGCAGCAGCCGGTGCATCGGGTGCTCCCGGCACAGCGCGGTCATGATCTCCTCACCGGCGGCCCGCTGCCCGCCGGTGAGCTGGAACGGGAGCTGGGCGTCGAAGGCGTCGAGCAGCCCGCCAGCCCGCGGGATGCGCGGGGTGGCGGGCAGCGCGTCCTCGGCCCGCCGCCGCTGGGCCAGCACGGCCTGGAGCACGAACGCCTCGTCCCACTTCAGCCGCAGCCTGGCTCGCTTGATATCGGCGAACTCGACCGGGCGGTGGATGCCGTGCAGCGCGGCCACCTGGTTGAGCAGGCCGTACCGGTCGCGGACCGCGGCGGGCAGCGGGTCGTCCGCGATGTCCAGCGTGTCGAGCACGGTGCGGATCGCCTTGGCGATCTTCCAGGAGGACAGCTGGCTGGTGGCCGGGTAGACCGGGATGATCTCGGCGGCGTGCTCGGCGGCCAGCTCGGTCCCGGGGTCGGTCTCGCCGAGCAGCTCACAGTCGGGGTGGATGAGCTGCCGCTTGCGGCCGTAGCTCGACACCTGGCCGGCGAACAGACCGTGCAGGCCCGGCTTGAGCTCCTTCTCCCGCCACGGCTGGCGGAAGAACGCCAGCGTCAGCGTGCCGTAGCCGTCGGTGACGGTGACCTCGGTCAGCTTGCCGCGCCGGTTCCGCATGGCCCGGGTGGTGACCGCCTTGATCTGCGCGAGCACGGTGACGTGCTCGCCGTCGCGCAGGTCGGCCAGGTCGGTCAGCTCGCCGCGCTGCTCGTACCGGCGCGGGTAGTGCCGCAGCAGCTCCCCCACCGTGTGCACGTCCAGCGAGTTGGCCAGCGCCTTGGCCGTGCGCGGATCGAGCACCCGGTCGATCCGGTCGTCAAGCCTTGCCATGGCCTCACAGGATAAGCGGCCCGGCCGACAGTGTTTGCTTTGCGCCGCCGGCGCGCTGAATCCACCGAGCTTCCCTCGTCGCTCGCTCGCTCGTTCCTCGCTCCCTCGCTCCTCAGTCCAGTTCGGCGGCGCGCGCCTTTGGCGCGGGCGATTCGCGTTAGCGGGCGCTGGTCGGATATTGTGTCCTGGCTGCCCTGGGCGAGGCTGAGTTGGTGCCCGCCCCCAGTCAGGGCGCACCGACGAGCACAACCACCTTCATGCAAGGGAGCGTCCCGTGGCTTCTGTCTGCGAGATCTGCGGCAAGGGGCCGGGTTTCGGCAACAACATCTCCCACTCCCACCGCCGGACTCCGCGGCGCTGGAACCCCAACGTCCAGGTGGTGCGGACCACGGCGGGCGGCACCAGCCGGAAGATCCGGGTCTGCACGTCCTGCATCAAGGCCGGCAAAGTCACCCGCTGACCCCTCAGGTCTTACCCCTCGCCCGCTGACGCGGGGGTGCTGTGGGCTGCCGCCTGTCAGTGCCCGGCGGACGTGTGGAACGTGCACGGCGTGCCGTCGAAGTCGCAGCCCACCGGGGCCATCGGCGAGCCGTCCAGCACGACGGTGAACTGCACCCAGTCCTGCTGACTGCCCTGCTGGCCGGGCTGGCCGCCGGGCCCGCCCGGCCCGCCGGAACCCGGCTCGGCGTCACCCTCGGCGACGCCCGCATCGGGGCTGGTGGCCTGCCACCGCGCGCCCTCCACGTTGGTCACCCGGGCGCCGGGGTAGCCGAGGGCCAGGCTCCAGCTGCTGCGCTGCGCATCCATCCCGGTGATGCTGATCTCGTCCATGAAGCCGCCCTGCCACTGGTGGGTCAGCTGGTAGGTGACCGTGACCCGGCCGCCGGTGCCGGACGGCCGGTCCGCGCCGCCACCGCGCCGGCCCGCCGTGTGACCGGCCGACGTGGACCCGGACGTGCCGGGCGAGGCCGGGGAGATGTGCACGCCGGGGCGGGCCGAGGCGAGCGTGCCGCTGTTCGGCTCTTCGGTGGCGCACACCCCGGCCGAGCACTGAATGCCGGGCACCGGAGAGCTGAAATGCAGCACCGTCCTGGGCATGTTGGCGGCCAGCCCGGCCGCCACCAGCACACCCAGGCCAGCCGCGAACGTCGGGGTGACCATCAGGCGGCGGATGGCCGGGCCGAGCTTGGGCCCGGCCCGCCGGGTTCCACCGCTACGCCAGCCGGGGCGCCAGGCGCTGGCCAGCGCGCGCCATCCGCCAGGGCGGTCGGCCCCGTCCTCGGCAGCGCTGGACGGCGCCCGGTGGCGGGGCGCTGCTCTCTTGCCCGGTGATCGCATTTGGGGGGTTTATACCTAAGGATGGGGCAGGCTAACTATAGTGACAAAGCTGTAATTTACCGAACACGTTCAGTGAGGGGCGTTCGATCCACGAAAATGAGCCCATCCGGATAGCCTCTCGAATCGCCGTGAATCCACCCAGACCCCCTGGCCGTCACTGACCCGTCCCACGACCGTCCAGCGCCCGGACAGGGCTGTGCCTGGCGGGAAAGTTGCGGCCAGAGCATGATCCTCCCCGCCGGTGAGAATCCAGTCAAGCGGGTCCTGCGCACCGGTGGATCTGGCCGCCGCGCTGAGCGTGTCATCAGGCGGCAAAAGGCCGGATTCCAGGTCAATGCGCACCCTGCTCTGCTCGGCCAGGTGTCCCACATCCTGGACCAGGCCGTCGCTCACATCGATCATCGAGGTGGCGCCCAGCCGGGCCGCCTCGGGCCCGGCGGCGTAGTCCGGCCGCGGCCAGCGGTGCGCCGCCAGCAGGCTGGCCGGCTGGTCCAGGCCCGCCTGCAGCAGGGCCATGCCGGCCGCGGAGCGCCCCAGTGGGCCGGCCACCGCCAGCACATCCCGGGGCCGGGCGCCGGAGCGGGTGACCGGCGGCAGGCCGCCCAGGTCGCCCAGGGCGGTGACGGCCAGCATCAGCACCGGCCCGGCCGAGATGTCGCCGCCGGCCACGCTCGCGCCCACCCGGGAGCATTCCTGAGCCAGCCCGGTGGCCAGGTCCTCAGCCCAGGCCACCGGCAGGTCACCCGGCGTGGCCAGGCCGACCAGCAGCCCGGTGGGCACCGCGCCCATGGCCGCGATATCGGCGAGATTCTGCGCGGCCGCTTTACCGCCTATTTCGGTAGCCGACGACCAGTCACGCCGGAAATGCCAGCCTTCGACCAGAAGATCCGTGCTGGCGACCACCCGCCCGTCCGGGGCGCGGAGCACGGCCGCGTCGTCGCCAATGCCCACGAGCAGGGCGGGGGTAGCTGGCAGGCGGGCCGCCAGCGCCGCGATGAGGCCGAATTCCCCCAGGTCTGCGACGGTAATGGGGCCCTCCCGACTGCCGTCTTTGCTTTAGGGTAGCGTGGCCATTCCGGCCGCAGGCGATGAGGCCCCCGGGAGGGACGCATGGTTCAGGCGTACATCCTCGTTCAGACGGAAGTGGGCAAGGCCGCCGAGGTCGCCCGCCGCATCGGGGCCATCGAGGGGGTGACCCTGGCCGAGGACGTGACCGGGCCATACGACGTGATCGTGCGGGCGGAAGCGTCCAACGTCGATGACCTGGGCCGGCTCGTGGTCGCCCAGATCCAGGGGGTCACCGGTATCACCCGGACCCTGACCTGCCCGATAGTGCACATATAGGGGCTACGCCTCCCGGATGAGCCCGACGTTGCTGGGTAGCTGCATGCCCAGACAACAAAGGGAGGGGCCATGTTCGAGGCAGCGGACATCCGGGAGTGGCGCGGCCACGACGTGGTGGACGACGCTGGCCGCAAGATCGGCACGCTGGAATCGGTCTACGTGGACACCGCCACCGACCAGCCCGCGTTCGCCACCGTCACCGTCGGCCTGCCGACCCGGCACCGCCTGGTCTTCGTGCCCCTGGACGGGGCCACCGTGGGCCCGGGGTATCTGAAGGTCGCCCGTCCGAAGAACCTGGTCCGGGACGCGCCGTCGATCGACACCGACGGGGAACTGCCGGCCAGCCAGGAGGCGGCCGTCTTCGAGCACTACGAACTGGTCTACCAGCCCGGCGCGAGCGGCGAGCGGCGGCTCGCCCGGCGCTGACGCGAGATCGGAGGGCCGCATGGCGCTGTTCCTGCTATTCATCATCGTGGCCATCGCCCTGGGCATCGTCGGGGCGGTGGTCAAGGGCCTGTTCTGGCTGCTGATCATCGGAGTGGTCGTGATTCTCGTGGACCTCGTGCTGCTGGGCGTCCGGGTAGGGCGCCGGAGGAATCGCGTGACGCGCTGACCAGCGCCCGGACTCAGCCAAGGCGGGCGGCCAGCACGGCGGTGCGCGGGCCGAGCCCGAGGCTGGTCGCGTGCCGCAGGTCGGCGGCGGTGTCCACGTCCGAGCGCAGGCTGGGCACGTCGGCCAGCAGGATCTCGACCGCCCCGCCCGCGCGGTACCGGCCGGCCGACCCCGCCCCGAACCGGGGCCGGAACGGCGTCCCGGGCCGCGCGGCGTACAGCGTGGTGCCGGTACCGGCGGCATCCGCGACGAACGCCTCCGGCCAGCTGGCCGCGGCGCGCAGGCCCCGGGCCAGCTCCACGGGCCGCAGCGCGGGCAGGTCCGCGGCCAGCCCGGCCGTACCGCACCTGGGCCAGCGCGCGGCGGCCACCGACGCGCCATGGGCCAGCGCTGGGTTCAGCCCGGCGGCCGGCTCGTCCGGCACGATCACCGCGCCCAGCTCACCCAGCGTGCTCGCGGCGGCCGCGTCGTCGGTCACCACGAGCACGGCCGCCACTGCCGGGCAGGCGGCCGCCGCACTCACCGTGTCCGCCGCCATGGCCAGCGCCAGCGCCCCCCGGGCCGGTCCGGCCAGGCCGGCCAGCCGGGATTTGGCGCGGGCAAGTACCTTGACGGGGATCACCAGCGACCAGCTGAGCGGGCTCTCGGTCACACCGGCGACCATACTGTGCCCGCGGTCAGGCGAGCCGACCGGTGGTTGCGCAGGGTCATGGCCATGCCTCGACACGGCGATGGGCGGAACGGGAGACTGGCACCGATGAGAGACCTCCTGAATGCGGGCGGGAGTGGGCACCGATGAGCGGACAGCGGCGGGGCCGGCGCTACTCGGCCGTCTGGCGGACCGGGACCACGGTGTTCTTCCCATCGCTGATCAAGGCGATGATGAAGCGGGACTGGCACGGCTACCAGCACTTCCCCCGGCAGGGCGGGATGCTGGTGGCGGGCAACCACCTGTCCTACGCGGACTGGGCGGCCATGGCGCTGTTTCGTGCACGAGGCCCGGCGCTATCCGGCGTTCATGATCAAATCCTCGGCGTTCGACGTGAAGGGGATCGGCGCCCTGCTGCGGGGCTGCGGCCAGCTGCCGGTGCGCCGCGGCGAGGCCGACGCGGCCAACGTGCTCAAGGTGGCTGAGCAGGCGCTGGCCGACGGCGAGTGCGTGGTCATCTACCCGGAGGGCACCGCGACCCGGGACCCGGAGCAGTGGCCGATGGTGGCCAAGACCGGGGTGGCCCGGATGGCCCTGGCCAGCGGGGTTCCGGTGGTCCCGGTGGCCACCTGGGGGGCGCAGGACATCCTGCCGTACGGCAGCACCAAGCCGCACCTGTGGCCACGGCACACGGTGCACATGCTGGCCGGGCCGCCGGTGGACCTGACCGAGTTCGAAGGCGAGCCGTTCACCCGGGACGTGCTGCGCGGCGCCACGAACAAGATCATGGGCGACGTGGCCAGGCTGCTGGCCGAGCTGCGCGGTGGCCAGCCGCAGGCCGAGCCGTACCATCCCGCCGTCGCCCGCCGGGCCGCGCGCCAGGCGGCCAGGGAGGCGGAGTCCCCGGCGGCCGCAGGCCCGGACGGCCAGGCCCAGCCCGGCCCGGACGGCCAGCCGCAACCCGGCCCGGACGCCGGCCCGCGTGAGGCGACGCCGACATGAAAGCCGCGGTCATGGGGGCGGGCATGTGGGGCACCACGTTTGCCCAGGTGCTCTGTGACGCGGGCACTCCGGCGACGCTCTGGGGCCGGCGGCCCGGGCTGGTGGCGACGGTCAACGAGCGGCACGAGAACCCGGACTACCTGCCCGGCATCACGCTGCCGCCCGGGCTGACCGCGACCGCCGACCCGGCCCGCGCGCTGCACGGCGCGGGCACCGTGGTGCTGGCCGTGCCCGCCCAGACGCTGCGCCATCACCTCGAAGCCTGGCTCGGCCTGCTGCCGGCCGACGCCGCGTACGTCAGCCTGATGAAGGGCATCGAGCTGGGCACGCATGACCGGATGAGCCAGGTCATCGCCGAGGTCACCGGGCCGGCCCGGAACGGATCGCGGTGGTGTCCGGGCCCAACCTGGCCCGCGAGATCGCGGAACGGCAGGGGGTCGCCGCGACCGTCGTCGCCAGCGCCGACGACACGCTGGCCAAACGGCTGCAGCAGGACTGCCACACGCCGTACTTCCGGCCGTACACCAACCCGGACGTGACCGGGTGCGAGCTCGGCGGCGCGGTCAAGAACGTGATCGCGCTGGCGGTCGGGATCGCGGTCGGCATGGGCTGCGGGGACAACACCCGGGCCACGCTGATCACCCGGGGGCTGGCTGAGATCAGCCGGCTGGGCGTGGCGCTCGGCGCGGACCAGCACACGCTTCGCCGGCCTGGCCGGCCTGGGTGACCTGGTGGCCACGTGCAACTCGCCGCTATCACGGAACCGGACGTTCGGCGAGATGATCGGCCGCGGCATGCCGGTGGCCGACGTGGCCGCGGTCACCACCCAGGTGGCCGAGGGCGCCAAGTCGGCCCGGCCGGTGCTGGAACTGGCCAAGGCGCTCGGCGTGGAGATGCCCATCACCGAGGTTGTGGTCGGGGTGCTGGGCGAGCGGATCGACGTCGGCCAGGCCGCCTCGCTGCTCACCTCCCGCTCCGCCAAGCCCGAGCGTTATGGCGTCTGAGCCGGCCGAGCGGGGGGAGAACACCCGGGCGGTGCACCTGCCCGTGCCCCCGCCGCTCGCGCAGCAGCCGCTGGCCGTGCCGGTCTACCGGAGCGCGGCGTTCGCGTTCGGGTCGAGCGCCGAGTACGCCGCGCTGCTGAACGGCAGCGTGGCGGGCTACAGCTACAGCCGGATCGATAACCCCACCGCCGACGCGTTCGCGGCCTCGGTGGCCGCCCTGGAGGCGCCGGCTGCCCGGGCCGGCCGCGGCCCAGCCGTTCGCGTCCGGGATGGCCGTGATCAGCGCGGTGTTCTGGACGTTCACCGAGGCGGGGGCGCACGTGCTGGCCCCGGCCGCGGTGTACGGCGGGACCTACGGCTTCCTGCGCGACGTGGCGGGCAAGTTCGGCGTGCGGACCGACTTCATCGACATGACCGACCTCGATCAGGTCCGGGCCTCGCTGCGCCCGCAGACCCGCATCGTGTACGCGGAGACGCTGGCCAACCCCACCACCGCGGTGGCTGACCTGCCCGCGCTGGCCGAGATCGTGCACCAGGCCGGCGCGCTGCTGGTGGTGGACTCGACGCTGGCCCCGCCGCCGGTGTGCCGGCCGCTGGAACACGGCGCCGACCTGGTGCTGCACTCGGCCACCAAGTACCTGGGCGGGCACTCCGACGCGACTGGCGGCGTGGTGACCGGCCACCCCGACCTGATCAGGCGGATCCGCGCGGTGCGCATTGACACTGGCGGCTCGCTGGCGCCGGACGAGGCGTTCTTGCTGCGCCGCGGCCTGGAGACGCTGCCGCTGCGGGTCAGCCGGCAGTGCGCTACCGCGCTCGCCTTCGCCAGCGCGCTGGCCGACCACCCGGCCGTGGGCCGGGTGGACTACCCCGGGCTGCCCGGGCATCCGGGGCACCAGGTGGCCCGCAGGCTGTTCGACGCCGGCCGGAGGGCATCCCGCGGTTCGGGGCGATTGTCACCGTAACCCCGCATGGCGGCCGGGCTGGCGGGTATGCGCTGGCTGACCGGCTGCGGGTGGCCCAGGTGGCCACGTCGCTGGGTGGCACGCATACCAAGGTCAGTCACGTAGCCTCCACCACACACCGGCAGTTCGACGACGCGGCGCTGGCCGCGGCCGGAATCGATCCAGGTGCGGTCCGGTTCTCGATCGGCCTGGAGGACGCTGCGGACCTGATCGCCGACGCCGCGCAGGCCCTCGACGCGCTCGGGATACGAGAGGAGCGGGAGTGAACCAGCAGCGCAAGATCAGGGTGGCGGTCGTCTTCGGCGGCCGCGGCCCGGAGCACGCGATCTCCTGCGCGAGCGGCGGGACGGTGCTGGCCGCCCTGGACCGGGACCGGTACGAGGTCATCCCGGTCGGCATCCTGCCGGACGGCCGGTGGGTGCTGACCGCCGACGAGCCGGAGCGGCTGGCCATCACCGGCGGCCAGCTCCCGTCGGTCGAGGCGGTGGCCGAGCCGGGCGGGCAGGTGCTGCCCTGGGGCACCGCTCAGTCTGGCGCGCTGACCACGGCCGAGCCGGGCGCCATCCCCCGGGTGCTGGGCGATGTGGACGTGGTGCTGCCGGTGCTGCACGGCCCGTTTGGTGAGGACGGCACCATCCAGGGACTGCTGGAGATGGCCGGCATCCGCTACGTCGGCGCCGGCGTGCTGGCCAGCGCGGTCAGCATGGACAAGGAGTACATGAAGCTGATCTTCAAGGCGAAAGGGCTCCCGGTGGGCCCGTTCGTCGTGGTACGGGACCAGGACTGGCAGCCCGGCGGCCGAGACGGCCAGCGTGCCGGTGCCGCTGGCCGCGGAACGCAAGCGGGTGCTGGACGCGATCGGCGAGCTGGGCTGGCCGGTCTTCGTCAAGCCCGCCCGCGGCGGCTCCAGCATCGGCACCTCCAAGGCGGCCGACCTGGCCGGCCTGCACGAGGCCATCGAGAACGCGCGGCGCTACGACCGCAAGGTGCTGGTGGAGCGGGCCATCCCCGGCCGGGAGGTGGAGTGCGCCGTGCTGGAAGGCGTGGACGGCGGGCCGCCGGACACCAGCCTGCCTGGGCAGCTCATGGTGGAGGGCGGCGAGGAGTTCTTCGACTTCGAGGCGAAGTACCTGGACGACGTCAACAACATGGTGATCCCGGCGCCCATCCCGGCCGAGCACCTGGACGAGGTGCGCCGCCTGGCCGCGGCCGCCTTCGAGGCGGTGTCCGGCGAGGGGCTGGCCCGGGTCGACTTCTTCTACACCCCGGACGGCGAGATCCTGGTCAACGAGATCAACACGATGCCCGGGATGACGGCCGCGTCGTACTTCCCCAAGATGTGGGCGGCGGCCGGGCTGTCCCTGCCCGACCTGCTGGACCGGCTGGTCAGCACCGCGCTGCGCAAGCGGCCGGGGCTGCGCTGACTGGCCCGGCCGTGCAGGCCCCCATGCAGGCCACGGTGCGGAGCTACGACGCCGGCACCCGGTCGGGCAGCGTGTTCACCGACGATGGCGCCGTGCTCAGCTTCGGCGCCGGCGCGCTGGACGGCTCCGGCCTGCGCCTGCTCCGCCCCGGCCAGCGCATACAGTTCCGGGCCGACGGCGACCCGCCCCGCATTACCGCTCTCACACTGGCCACATTCCCCCTGCCAGCCGAGGGATCTTCCGCGTGATCATGGGATTGGTGTCGTGCTAACCACACCAATCCCATGATCACGACGGGAAGGCGTTACCGCTTCTTCGCGGCCGCGACCTTCTTCTCACCGTTGACGACGGCCTTGAAGTCCGCGCCAGCCCGGAACTTGGGCACCGACGACTTCGGCACCCGGATGGTCGCCCCGGTAGCCGGGTTGCGGGCCGTGCGGGCGGGCCGGTTCTGCTTCTCGAACACGCCGAACCCGGTGATGGAGACCTTGTCCCCCTTGGCCACGGTGAGCTGAATCGTGTCGAGCACCGCGTTCACGGCCTCGGTCGCGGTCTTCTTGTCCCCCAGCCGGCCGGAGATCGCATCGATCAGGTCACGCTTGTTCATGTATCACTCCTGCGGTTCCCCCTGACGGGAGGTCGCGCGGACAGGGCAGCCGTAACCGCGACCTCTGACCTGCCCGAAATTAGGCGATCCAGCGCGCTGGCACAATCACCTGAGCGTAAAAACACGGCGTGTCGCGCTCCGGACACCCAGATTTCCAGTCCTGCAAGCGATTTCAGCCCACCGGATCGGCGGTTGGCAGCCAACTCGCCCGGCGCTCCTCGAAGCTCCCGATCTCATCCGCATAACGCAGCGTCAGTGATATATCGTCCAGCCCTTCCATCAGCCGCCAGCGGGTGTAGTCGTCGATCTCGAACGGCCCGGACAGCAGCACCTGCCCGGTCCCGGGGGCGGCGGCGCGCACCTCACGGGCGGCCAGATCGACGGTTACCGCGGCGTCCGGGCTGGCCTCGATGACGTCCTGGAGTTCCGCCGCGAATTCCGCGGTGACCCGCACCGGCAGTAGCCCGCCCTTTGTTGCGTTATTGCGAAATATATCGCCGAATCTCGCCGAGATGACGGCCCGGAAGCCGTAATCACTGAGCGCCCATACGGCGTGTTCGCGCGAAGAACCGATGCCAAAGTCCGGGCCCGCGACGAGTATCGTCGCGCCTTCCGCGACGGGCTGGTTGAGGATGAATTCCGGGTCTGCCCGCCAGGCCGCGAACAGGCCGTCGGCGAAGCCGACCCGGCTGACCCGCTTGAGGTATTCGGCCGGGATGATCTGGTCGGTGTCCACGTTGCTGCGGCGCAGCGGCAGCGCGCGGCCGGTATGCGTGGTGAAGGGCTCCATCGTCGCTCGGTTCCTTCCGGGTCAGAGGTCAGCGGGGGCGGTCAGCCGGCCGGTCACCGCGGTGGCCGCGGCCACCTGCGGGGACACCAGGTGGGTGCGCGAGCCCTTGCCCTGGCGGCCTTCGAAGTTGCGGTTCGAGGTGGAGGCGCTGCGCTCGCCGGGCCCCATCGTGTCCGGGTTCATGCCCAGGCACATGGAGCAGCCCGCCGACCGCCACTGCGCGCCGGCCGCGGTGAACACCTGGTCCAGGCCTTCCTGCTCGGCGGCCACCTTGACCTGCATGGAGCCCGGCACGACTAGCATCCGGACCCCGTCGGCGACCTTCTTGCCCCGCAGCACCTCGGCCGCGTCGCGCAGGTCCTCAAGCCGGCCGTTGGTGCAGGAGCCGACGAACACCGTATTCACCGCGATGTCGGTGAGCTGGGTGCCCGCGGCCAGGCCCATGTAACTCAGCGCCCGCTGGGCCGTGGCCCGGTCCCCCGGATCGGCCATCGCGTCCGGGTCGGGCACGGCCGAGTCCAGCGGCGCCGCCTGGGCCGGGTTGGTACCCCAGGTGACGAACGGCTTGAGCGCGGCCGCGTCCAGGGTCACCTCCTTGCCGAACACGGCATCGGCGTCGGTGGGCAGCGACTGCCAGTAGTCCAGCGCCGCTTCCCAGTCCGCGCCGCGCGGCGCGTGCGGCCGGCCCTCCAGGTAGCTGAACGTGGTGTCGTCCGGCGCGATCAGGCCGGCCCGGGCGCCAGCCTCGATGGACATGTTGCAGACGGTCAGCCGGCCGGACATCGGCAGGCCCCGGATCGCCTCGCCGCGGTACTCGATGATGTGCCCGACCCCGCCGCCGGTGCCGATCTGCGCGATCACGGCCAGGATGAGGTCCTTGGCCGTCACCCCGTACGGCAGCGCGCCGGTCACGTTGACCGCCATCTGGGCCGGCTGTTGCTGCGGCAGCGTCTGGGTGGCCAGCACGTGCTCCACCTCGCTGGTGCCGATGCCGAACGCCAGCGCGCCCAGCGCCCCGTGCGTGCTGGTGTGCGAGTCACCGCAGACGATCGTCATGCCGGGCTGAGTGAGCCCCTGCTGCGGGCTGATCACGTGCACGATGCCCTGCCCGGCGTCGCCCATGGGATACAGGCTGACGCCGAACTCGGCGCAGTTCTTGCGCAGCGTCTCGACCTGGACCCGGGACACCGGGTCGGTCACCGGGCTGCCCGGGCCGATCAGCGGCAGCCCGGGGCCAGTCACGCCGAGCGTGGGCACGTTGTGATCTTCGGTGGCGACCGTGAGATCGGGCCTGCGCACGCCGCGGCCGGCCAGCCGCAGCCCGTCGAACGCCTGCGGGCTGGTCACTTCGTGAATCAGGTGCAGGTCGATATAGAGCAGGTCGGGCTCGCCGTCGGCTCGGTGCACCACACGTGAATCCCAGATCTTCTGCGCGAGCGTACGTCCCATCCTGTGCCCCTTTCCGCGGGCGCGTCATCGCGATCCGCCCAGCCGGGCGCCTGTCCCTGCGCGGGCCAGCCTAATGTTGAGTTGCGTCTCGCATTTCGAGACGGCAATATCGGACCATGGACAACTCTAGCGGAGTCGGGGTGCTGGACAAGACGGCGGCGGTGCTCAACGCCCTGGAATCGGGTCCGGCCTCGCTGGCCCAGCTGGTCACCGCGACCGGCCTGGCCCGGCCGACCGCGCACCGGATCGCGGTCGCCCTGGAGCGGCACCGGCTGCTGGCCCGGGACGCCCAGCGCCGGTTCATCCTGGGCCCCCGGATCGCCGAACTGGCCACCGCGGCCGGCGAGGACCGGCTGCTGGCGGTGGCCCAGCCGGTGCTGGTCGCGCTACGGGACCTGACCGGGGAGAGCGCGCAGCTGTACCGGCGGCAGGCGGACAGCCGGATCTGCGTGGCCGCCGCGGAGCGGGCCACCGGGCTGCGGGACACCGTCCCGGTCGGCTCGGCGCTGCCGATGACGGCCGGCTCGGCCGCGCAGATCCTGCTGGCCTGGGAGGAACCGGAGCGGCTGCACCGCGGGCTGCGCGGGGCCAAGTTCAGCGCGGCCGCGCTGGCCCAGGTGCGCAGGCGGGGCTGGGCGGCCAGCGTGGCCGAGCGCGAAGCCGGGGTGGCGTCGGTGTCCGCGCCGGTCCGCGGCCAGGGCGGGAAGATCATCGCGGCCGTCTCAGTATCCGGGCCGATCGAGCGGCTCACCCGGTCGCCGGGCCGGCTGCACGCCAACGCCGTGGTCACCGCGGGCGACCGGATCACCAACGCCCTCCGCCGCGCCAGCTAACCGTCCCACCGCCACCCCACCGCACTTTCATGATCGCGGTGAGTTTTGGGTCACCCGTGACCACAAACTCACCGCGATCATGGTTTCCGGTGGGGTTGTGGCGCGGGGAGGGTTTCTGCGGGGGCCACCGGCCGCGGGCGCGGGCGCGGCCTGAGGTGCGGGTGGGGGTGCGGGGGCGGCGATGATTTCGGGCGCGGCGGTGGCGAGTTCACCCGTGCGGGGGAGATAGCGGGTGGCCTATATCGTCGATACTAGAGAGCAAAGGTGATCTTGTGCGATCATGCCCGAAGGTCCCCCGTGCGGCGGGACGGTGGCCCGTGACCGCCTCTGCCGCGTGCGGACGAGGCTACTCCGGGCCACGCCCTGACATCGTGAGGTCGCGCCCATGAAGGTAGCCGTCGTCAAGGAAGCCGCGCCTGGCGAACGCCGGGTCGCCCTGGTCCCGGAGCTGATCGGCCGGTTGCAGGGCGCCGGGATCGAAGTGCTGGTCGAGTCGGGCGCGGGCGACGGTGCCTGGTTCGCGGACAGCGCCTACGCGGACGCGGGCGCAAGCGTGGTGAGCCGGGCCGAGCTGCTGGCCGACGCCGACCTGATCCTGACCGTCGGCAAGCCGGACCCCCAGCTCACCGACGGGCTGCACCAGGGCCAGGCCATCCTGGGCATGCTCAACCCGCTGGCCGACCCGGGCCTGGCCGCCACGCTGGCGGCCCAGGGAGTGACCGCGATCAGCCTGGACGGGCTGCCCAGGACGCTGTCCCGTGCTCAGTCCATGGACGCGCTCAGCTCGCAGGCCAACGTGGCCGGCTACAAGGCCGTGCTGGTGGCGGCGGCCGCGTTCGGCCGGTTCTTCCCCATGCTGACCACGGCGGCCGGCACCGCACGGCCGGCCAAGGTGCTCATCCTGGGCACCGGGGTGGCTGGCCTGCAGGCCATCGGCACCGCGCGGCGGCTCGGCGCCGTGGTCTCCGCTTACGACGTGCGGCCGCAGACCAAGACCGAGGTACAGTCCCTCGGCGGCACGTTCATCGAGCTCAGGTCGGTGGCCGACGCGGCCGGCCAGGGCGGCTACGCCCGGGCGCTGAACGACGAGGAACGGCAGGCCCAGCAGGCCGAGCTGGCCGGGCACATCGCCCGGCACGACGTGGTCATCACCACCGCCCAGGTGCCCGGGCGCAAGCCGCCGCTGCTGGTCACCGAGGACGCGCTCAAGGAGATGACCGCGGGCGCGGTCATCGTGGACATGGGAGCGGGCCCGCTCGGCGGCAACGTGGCCGGCTCGGTGCCCGGCGAGACCGTGGTGACCGGCAACGGGGTCACCATCATCGGCGCCGGGAACCTGGCCGCCTCGGTGCCGGGCGCGTCCTCCGCGTTCCTGGCCCGCAACATCACCGCGCTGCTGCTGCACCTGGTCAAGGACGGCGCGCTGGCCATCGACCCCGCCGACGAGATCCAGGCCGGGGTCGTCATCACCCACGACGGCGCGGTGGTCCAGCCCGCGACCGCCGCCCTGCTCGCCGACCACAGCCCCAGTGCCGCAAACCCCAGCGGGGACCAGCCCGGAGGTGCTACCTCGTGACCCCTGAACTGCTCACCGACATCACCATCTTCGTGCTCGCCATCCTGGTGGGCTTCGAGGTGATCAGCAAGGTGCCCGCCACGCTGCACACCCCGCTGATGTCGGCGGCCAACTCCATCCACGGCATCGTGCTGGCGGGCGCCATGCTCATCGCGGTGACCGCGCATGACGCGCTCGGCTACATCCTGGCCTTCATCGCCTGCGCGTTCGCCGCGGCCAACGTGGTCGGCGGCTACGTAGTGACCGGGCGGATGCTGAAGATGTTCAAGCGCACCCGTACCCCGGTCCCCGCCGCGGCAGCCCGCCGCGGTCAGCGGCAACGGGCAGGCCCCGGCCAGCGCCCAGCCGAGCGGCCGGTCATGAGCGCCTTCGACTGGATCACCCAGCTGCTCTACGTGGCGGCCGCGGTCTGCTTCGTGCTCGGCCTGCACCTGATGAACTCCCCGGCCAGCGCGCGGCGCGGCAACCAGGTGTCCACGGCCGGCATGACCCTGGCCATCGCGACCACGTTCGCCCTGGTCATCCACGCGGGCACGGTCACCGCCACCGGGTGGACCGTCATGCTGCTCGGCACACTGGTTGGCGCGGCGGCTGGCCTGTGGATGGCGCGCACCGTCGAGATGACGGCCATGCCCCAGCTGGTCAGCCTGTTCAACGCGGTCGGCGGCGGCGCGGCCGCACTGGTCGCCATCAACGACTACGTGCATGTCACCGGCTCGACGGCGGGCGTGGCCGAGTCGGTCACCATCTTCACCATCCTGGACGTGCTGATCGGCGCGGTTACCTTCTCCGGATCGATCATCGCCGCCGGGAAACTGCAGGGCCTGATCGACGGCGCGCCGATCACCTTCCCCGGCTCGCGGGCCGTCAACTTCGGCGCGGCCGCGGTCGGCGTCGGCGGCGCCATCTACCTGCTGTTCCGCCCGAGCGTCCCGGTGCTGATCATCATCATCCTGGCCGCGCTGGCGTTCGGCGTGACGATGGTGCTGCCGATCGGCGGCGCAGACATGCCGGTGGTGATCTCGCTGCTCAACGCGTTCACCGGCACCGCGGTAGCCATGGCCGGGTTCGTCATCGGCAACTGGGCACTGATCATCGCCGGCGCGCTGGTCGGCGCGTCCGGCTCCATCCTGACCAAGCTGATGGCCGACGCGATGAACCGGTCGCTGGCCAACATCATGATCGGCGGGTTCGGCACCGGCGACACCGGCCCAGCCATCGAGGGTCCGGGCGGGGACGTCCGGTCCATCCAGGCCGACGACGCGGCCATCCAGCTCGCCTACGCGCAGAAGGTCATCATCGTGCCCGGCTACGGGCTGGCCGCGGCCCAGGCCCAGCACGCGGTGGCCGAACTGGCCACGGTGCTGGAAGAGCGCGGGGTGGAGGTCAGCTACGCGATCCACCCGGTGGCGGGCCGGATGCCCGGGCACATGAACGTGCTGCTGGCCGAGGCCAACGTGCCCTACCCGCAGCTCCGCGAGATGGACGAGATCAACCCGGAGTTCCCGCGCACCGACGTGGCCCTGGTCATCGGGGCCAACGACGTCACCAACCCGGCGGCCCGGCGGCCCGGCAACCCGGTCTCCGGCATGCCGATCCTGGACGTGGACGCGGCCAAGAGCATCATCGTGATCAAGCGGTCGATGGGCCACGGCTACGCCGGCATCGACAACGAGCTGTACGTCAACCCCAAGACCAGCATGTTCTTCTCCGACGCGAAGTCCGCGCTGGCCGAGCTGACCAGCGCGGTCAAAACTCTGGTCGGCTGAGCTGAACCGCTGGGCAGGGTTTGGCCCGGGTTGATAACCTGCCCGCAGGGGGGTCAGCGGGGTGGAAAACGGCACCGGAGGCACACCGGTGGGGGAACAGTGGTTCGCAGCCATCGAGGCCACGGCGGAACGGCCGGCGCGCCTCGACACCAGCACGGCCAACCCAGCCCGGGTGTACGACTACTGGCTGGGCGGTAAGGACAACTTCGCCGCCGACCGTAAAGCGGCGCACGACGCGATCGCCGCCAACCCGGGAATCCTCATCGAGGTTCGCGCCAACCGCGGCTTTCTCGGCCGGGCGGTGCGCCTGCTGACCGCCGAAGCCGGGATACGGCAGTTCCTGGACATCGGCGCTGGGCTGCCCAGCGCCGACAACACGCATGAGGTCGCGCAGCGGATCGCCCCGGACAGCCGGGTCGTCTACGTAGACAACGACCCGATGGTGGCGGCGCACGCGCGGGCGCTGCTGACCAGCGACTCGGGCGGCGAGACCTGCTGCCTCGGCGCCGACCTGCGCGACGTTGGCGCTCTCCTGGGCCAGGCACGGCAGAAACTGGACTTCAGCCAGCCGATCGCGGTCATGCTGCTGATGCTGCTGAACATGATCCCGGACAGCGAGCACCCGTACGAACTAGTGGCCCAGGTCATGGCGGCGGTGCCGTCCGGCAGCTACCTGGTCCTCTCCCATCCGGCCAGCGACATCCGCGCCCAGTCCATGGCCGACATGGCCGAGCTGCTGACCCAGACCGGCCCGCCGATGACCCCCCGCAGCCACGCGGAGGTGTCGCGGTTCTTCGACGGCCTGGACCTGGTCGAGCCGGGCGTGGTGGCGCTGCCCAGCTGGCGGCCGGATTCTGCCGACGTGCCGGCCGAGTACGCCACCGGCTGGTGCGGCGTGGCCCGCAAGGACCGTAACCGCGCCGGCTAGGCGTGGCCACCTCGCGGATCCGCAGCACGGACGAATAGCGGCGCGACTCGCCCGCGTCCAGCCAGATCATGGTGCCGTCCGCGCGGGCCGCGGGCTCGCCGGTCACGGCGTGGGTACTCGGCTCGAACCCCACCGCGTACGCGCCCTCACGCAGATGCAGCCACTGGAAGAACGCCGGGAACTGGCGCTGGTCGTACTCCAGCTCGAAGGCCAGGCCGAGCCGGTCGTTGACCAGCGCCGCCCGGACCAGCCCGTCCGGCCCCGCGGTCAGCTGGTGCTGGTACACCTGCTCCACGAAGCCGGACTGCGGCGGGCCGAGCACCAGGTGCGAAGCGCCCTGCCCGGCCACGCTGTCGCTGGCCCACAGCGTCTGCTCGATCGGCGCCGTGAACCGGGCACCCTCCTCCAGCAGCGGCCAGCCCACGTTGATGTGGTACAGGTACATGTGCGGGGTCCGGTCGAACCCGGCGTTACGTACCGTGTCGGTCAGCCGGATCTCCCGGCCGCCCAGGTCGGCCTCGATGCGCCGGGTCAGCCGCAGATGCTCGGCGAAGATGGCCGCCTGCCGGATCTCCCCCTCGGCCCACAGCACGCACCGGTCACCGTCCCACCGCTCACCGTAGCCGTGCAGCCGGGCCGGGATGTTGGCCACCCGGCCGTGCAGCCCGTTCCACACCGTCGGCCGGTACGGGTACTGATAGTTCGCCGCGTCCACCTCGGCGGTGAACAGGGTGTGGTCAAGCCCGGCCGTGACGGTCAGCCCGCAGAAGCTGCGCAGCCAGGACAGCCCGTCCTCGTCCCGGTACTCGTGCAGGCTGGGGTGGCGGAACCCGGTCGCCGACCGCCAGCCGAAGCCCACGCCGCGGTACTCGGCCGCGCCGATATCCATGGCCCGGTCCACCAGAACGTCGAAGCTCAGCCCGCCGCCGGTGCGGAACTCCAGCACCCGCAGGCCGCGTTCGGCCCCGTCGCCGAGCACCACCGAGCGCACCCCGCCCGCCGCGGGCAGGTCCCCCGCCATCCGGGCCAGCCCGGTCTGGTCGTACTCCACGCCGTGCAACCGCACGTCCGTCACCTCCCGGTGAACCGGCCGGGCCGCTTCTCCGCGAACGCCTGGCGGCCTTCGGCGGCGTCGCGGGTGGCCAGGCAGATGGCCTGCATTTCCCGTTCGTACTGGATGGCCTGGGCCAGGCCCATGTTCCGGGCGGCCAGCAGGTTGGCCTTGGCCGCCTGCGCGGCGATCGGCGGCCGCTGCGCGACGGTGGCGGCCAGCGCCAGCGCGGCGGGCAGCAGCTCGCCCGGCTCGTACAGCCGGCTGACCAGGCCCATCCGGTACGCCTCGGCCGCATCCACCGGGTCCCCGGTGAGCAGCAGCAGCGCCGCGTCGCTGGCGGGCAGGCTGGCCGACAGCAGCGCGCTGACCCCGCCGCCCCCGATCCAGCCGAGCTTGATCTCCGCGGCCGCGAACGAGGAAGTGGTGCTGGCCAGCCGGATATCGCTACACAACGCCAGTTCCAGCCCACCGCCGTAGGCATAGCCATTGACTGCGGCGATAACCGGTTTGCGCAGTTCGCGGAGCGTCGTGCAGTAATCCCGCCGGTTGCGGAACGTCCACGGACCGGGGTACTCGCCCACTTCCCCGATGTCGCTGCCCACGCAGAACGACCTCTCCCCGGCCCCGGTGAGCACGGCCACCCGGATGGACTCGTCGGCATCCACCCGGGCCACGTGGCCGAGCAGTTCCCGGCTCATCTCGTCGGTCATCGCGTTGAGCTTGCCCGGCCGGTCCAGGGTGAGCAGGGCCACCCCGTCGTCGCGGACGTCGATGCGCACCGTGCCTGTCATGTCGTGCCTGCCTCCGCGCGCTCGGGCCGGGTGAGTTCCCGGTAACTAGCGTTAATCACCTTGATGGTTTCGTGGGCGCTGGCCTCGCCGGTTATCGCCGCGCGGATCCGCGCGGAGACGTGGTCCTGCAGGGCGATCCAGCCGTCAGCGCGGGGGCGGACCCAGGCCGCGTCGAGGGAGCGCCGGGTGCTGCTGTAGTACCGGCCCCAGGCCTGGTTGACGGCGGGGCTGGCCCAGGCCGCGGCGTGGGCGGGCTGGCCGGCGTGCGCCGGGACCAGGCCGGCCTGCACCTCCGGGGCCAGGAACGCGGTCAGGAAGCGGAGCACCTCGGCCGGGTCCGGGCGGCGCGGCGCGGACACGGCCAGGCCGGTGCCGCCGAGCACGCTGCCCGGCCGCGCCGAGCCGAACGTGGGCGCACCGGCCCAGGCCAGCGCGTGGCGGCCGGCCGCCGGGCGGGCGTAACTGGCGTAGCCGTAGGCCAGCGGGCAGTAGGTCACCGGGCCGGCGGCCAGCGCCTCGTGCACCGCGATCGGGTCGGCCCGGGAGATGTCCTGGTCGGCCACGGCCCAGACAGCCCGCAGGATGCCGAGGGCTGCGGCCGCCTCGCGCGGCGGGAGCAGTTCGTCCCGGCCGGGACCGGCTGAGGCGCACATGGCCAGCAGAGTGAGGAACGCGTGCGGGCCGCCCAGGCACAGCGCGGTGCGGTGCCGCCGGGCCAGCGCGGGCACCCCGGCCCAGTCGGGGGGTACGGCGTCCAGCCGATCGGGGCGGTACACGGAGACCTGGGTGGCCGCGTCGATGGGGATGGCCCACGCGCCGATCGGTGCTGGCCCGGCGTGGACGGGCAGGTGTAGCTGGCCCAGGTCGGGCCGACCGAGCCGGCCTGCCATTGGGTGAGCTGCCGGGCAGGTATCAGCTGGTCCAGCGGCTGCAGCGCGTGGCCCGCCAGGGCCGCGCCCAGCCCAGGATGGTCGATGATCATCAGGTCGTAGCTGTGCGCCAGGGTGGCGATCGGCCGGGCCTCGAAGTCGGCCAGCGACTGCCGGTCCCAGCTGACCGCGATGTCCGGGCAGTGCGCGGCGAACGCCTGCAGCGGCCGGTAGGCGCGCGGGTGATCCCAGGTCAGGCCGCGCAGCGTCATCGGGCGCCGATCACGCCGTCGGCCAGCAGCTCGTCGATCTCGCTGGCGGGCAGGCCGGCGTCGGCCAGCACCTCTCTGGTGTGCTGGCCGGCGGTGGGCGCGGGCCGGGTGACCGCGGCCGGGGTGGCGCTCATCGCGAACGCGAAGCCGGGCGTGGTGACCGGGCCTTCGGTCGGGTGCTGGTAGCTGACGAACGAGCCGTTGTGCTGGATCTGCGGGTCGGCCAGCAGGTCGTCGTACGAGTAGACCGGCCCGGCCCAGATGCCGCGCTGGCCGAACGCGGCCAGCCAGTGGCTGGTCGGCTGGGTCTTGAGCCGCTGCGTGACGATCGCGGAAATCGCGTCCCGCTGGGCGAAGCCGTCTCGTTCCGCGTCCCATTGCGCGAGCTCCGGGGCGGCCAGCGCCTCGGACAGCGCGCCCAGGTCCGGGAAGGCCAGGGCCAGGTAGCCGTCGGCGGTGGGGAAGATGCCATACGGCGCCCGGATGTAGCAGTGCGCGTGGATCTGCTGGCCGCGCTGCTGCGGCACGCCGCCCACGGTGCGGATCGTGAGCTCCTGCATCTGCATGGCGATCAGCGCATCGAGCATGTTGACCTGGACCAGCTGGCCTTCGCCGGTCCGTTCCCGGTGCAGCAGCGCGGCCAGCACCCCCTCGAACGCCGAGTAGGCGGTGACCGCGTCGACCAGGAAGTACGGCGCGGGCTGCGGCGGCTGGTCCAGCTGGCCGGAGCTGAACAGCGCGCCGCCCATGGCCTGCAGCAGGATGTCCTGCCCGGGCCGCTGCGCGTACGGGCCGGTCTCGCCGTAGCCGGACACCGAGACGTAGACGATGTCCGGCTTGATCGCGCTGATCGTGGCGTAGTCCGCGCCGAGGCGCTCGGCCACACCGGGACGGTAGTTCTGCAGGACGACGTCCGCGTGGCTGACCAGCCGGTGCAGCACCTGCTGGCCGCGCGCGGACTTGAGGTCGATGGCCAGGCTGCGCTTGTTGCGGTTCAGCGACAGGAACGAGGCGTTGACCTCCTGGCCCTGGGCACCGCCCGCCGAGGTGTGCCGCTGCCACTCACCGCTGAGCGGCTCGACCTTGATCACGTCGGCGCCGAGGTCACCGAGGCGCATGCTGGCCAGCGGGCCGGCCATCGCGATCGACAAGTCCAGCACGGTGTATCCATCCAGCACAGGCATGGGTCTCCCTCCTCGTCGGTCAGCGGGCGCTGTGCTGCCGGTCGCGGCGGATGTCACGGCGGGCACCGGAGACCAGCTTGCGCATCAGCGCGGCCGCGGCTTCGGCGTCGTGGCTGGTGATCGCGTCCAGCACGGCCCGGTGCTGCGGCAGCGAGCGCTGGTTGCGGCGGACGTTGCGGGTGTGCACCTGCCGGGCGGCGGCCAGCGCGGTGTGCAGCAGGTCGGACAGCTGGGCCATCAGCAGGTTGCCGCCCGCGGCCACGATGGCCCGGTGGAAGGCCAGGTCGTGCCCGATGAACGTGTCCGGGTCGCGCACGGTCTCGGCCATCCGCTCGTAGGCGGCCGTGATGGGCGCGGTGGCCGCCTTGCTGCGGTTGCGGGCGGCCAGGCGGGCAGCCTCCGGTTCCAGCGCGACGCGCAGCCCGGCCAGGTCATCGAGCTGCTGGCCGGTCGGGTGGGTCTGGTAGCGCCAGGCCAGCACGTCCGGGTCGAGCAGGTTCCAGGTGGCCTCGGGCAGCACCACCGTGCCGGTCTTGGTCCTGGTCCGGACCAGCCCCTTGGCCGTCAGCACCTTGACCGCCTCGCGGACCGCCGACCGGCCCGAGCCCAGCTCGGTGACCAGCACGGCCTCGGTGGGCAGCAGGTCGCCCGGGGCGAACTCGCCGGACACGATCCGGTGGCCCAGATCATGCACCAGGCGGCCATGCACCCCGTCGCTGCGGTAGCTCCGGTCGTTGCGGTAAGTGGGCAGGTCAGCGGTCATCTCGGTGGGAGCATACGTCGGCTATCCCGGCCCAGACAAGATTTGTCTGATGAAATCATCATTCATCAGACAAATGCGATCTGGCCAGGGACGGGGCCGCTCGCGGACTAGTCACACAGCCCACAAGTTGTTGATGTTGAAAGTACCGACACTCCTGTGTCGGTAACTCGAACATCAACAACTGGTCCGTGACTCCAGGTCGGGCCAGAGGTCGCCGGGGACCAGGGTGGTGAGGCGGGTGAGGGCGGTGCGGGCCTGATCCGGGGTGCGCATGCCGGTGACGACCGAGACGACGGCGGGGTGGCGGAGCGGGAACTGGACGGCCACGGTGGGCAGGTCCACACCGTGCTCGGTGCAGATGCGGGCCAGGTCACGAGCCCGCTCCAGCAGGTCCGGGCCGGCCGGGCCGTAGTTGAAGTGGGCGCCGTCCGGGGGCCAGGGCTGGGCCAGCAGGCCGGAGTTGAACGGCGCCGCGGCCACCACCGACACGCCGCGGTCCGCGCACTCGGCCAGCAGCGGAGCCCCGGAGCGGTCCAGCAGCGTCCACCGGCCGGCCAGCATGACCACGTCCAGGTCGGTCTCGCGGACCATGCGGAGCGGGGCCTGCCACTGGTTCATGCCCACCCCGGCCGCGCCGATGATGCCTTCTTCGCGCATCCGGACCAGTTCCGGGATGGCCCCGGCGATGGCCTCGTCCACGTAATCGTCGGGGTCGTGCACGTAGACGATGTCCACCCGGTCCAGGCCCAGCCGGGTCAGGCTGTCCTCCAGGCTGCGCCGCACCCCGGCGGCGGAATAGTCGTACCGGCGGCGCAGCCGGTCCGGCACCGCGAACCCGCCCGCCGCCAGGTCCGACCCCACCGGGACCGGATTGTCCTCCAGCACCCGGCCGACCTTGGTGGACAGGATGTACTCCGGCCGCGGCCGGGAGCGCAGCGCGTCACCCAGCCGGGACTCGGACAGCCCCAGGCCGTAGTGCGGCGCGGTGTCGAAATAGCGGATCCCGCCGTCCCAGGCGGCCTGCACCGCGGCGGCGGCCTCGGCGTCGCTGGTCTCCCGGTACAGGTTGCCGGCCGACGCCCCGCCGAACCCGACGTTGGTCACCAGGACCGGCGTCTGGCGTACCCGCCGCCGGTCGAGGACACCGGTCACGAACGGGGCCGGGGGCGCAGGTGCGACAGGCCGCCGTCCACGGCGAACTCGGCGCCGGTGGTTGACCCGGCCCGCGGGGAGGCCAGGTACACCGCGAGCTGGGCTATCTCGTCCGCGGTGACCAGCCGGCCGTGCGGCTGCCGGGCGGCCAGCGCGACCCGCTCGGCCGCCGGGTCGTCAGCCGCGTCGAGCAGCCGGGCCACCCAGGGCGTATCGGCCGTGCCCGGGTTGACCGCGTTCACCCGGATGCCCTCGGCCAGCCCATCGGTGGCCATGGCCCGGGTCAGCGCGGACACCGCGCCCTTGCTGGCCGAGTAGACCGCGCGCTGGGGCAGGCCGGTGGTGGCCGCCACCGAGGACGTGTTCACCACCGCGGCGTGCGCGGACTCGCGCAGGTGAGGCCAGGCCGCGCGGGACACCCGGGCGGTGCCGATCACATTGACGTTGAGCACCCGGAGCCAGTCCTCGTCGGTGCTGTCCGCGACGCCGCCCGCCGCGCCGATGCCCGCGTTGTTGACCAGCAGGTCCAGTCCGCCGAGCCGATCCACGGCGGCCGCGACCGCGGCCCGCACGGCCGCGTCGTCGGTGATGTCGGCCTGCTGGTAGCCCGCGCCAGCGGGCAGGTCCGCGGGGGGCGCGGAGGCCACGTCCAGCACCACCACGTCCGCGCCCGCGGCGCGGAACGCACGGGCGATCGCGGCCCCGATGCCGGAGGCCCCGCCGGTGATCAGGGCGCGCAGCCCGTCCAGGTCGCCCATCTCAGGCGTTCCGCATCGTCTGGCGCTGCTGACCGAGGCCCTCGATCTCCAGCTCGACCACGTCGCCGGCCCGCAGGTAGGGCCGGTGGTCCGGGTCGCCGAGGGCCACACCGGCCGGAGTCCCGGTGTTGATCACATCGCCGGGGTACAGCGTCATGAACGCGCTGATGTACCAGACCAGGTGGTGCACGCCGAACAGCATCTTGCTGGTGCTGCTGTCCTGGCGCACCGCCCCGTTCACCGACAGCCGGAGTCCGAGCTGCTGCGGTTCTGGCACCTCGTCCGGGGTGACCAGCCAGGGGCCGAGCGGGTTGAACGTGGCGCAGTTCTTGCCCTTGTCCCACTGCCCGCCGCGCTCGATCTGGAACGTCCGCTCGGACACATCGTTGCTGATCGCGTAGCCCGCGATGACCCCGGCCGCCTGCTCAGGGCCGTCCAGGTAAGCCGCCTCGCGGCCGATCACCACGGCCAGCTCGACCTCGTAGTCGGTCTTCACCGAGCCGCGCGGGATCAGCACGTCGTCGCCCGGGCCCACGACCGTGTCGGGCGCCTTCATGAACAGGATGGGTTCCGCGGGTGCGCCGGCACCGGTCTCGGCCGCGTGGTCGGAGTAGTTCAGCCCGACGCAGACGATCTTCCCGGTGGGCGCGAGCGGCGGGCCGAACCGGGCTGGCGGCTCGGCCAGCGACAGCTCGCCGCCGTCCAGGGCATCCCGGGCCCAGCTCACCCCATCACGGCCGAGAAACGAGGAGTCAATGTCGGCCGTGACCGGCCGGAGGTCATGCCACCGGCCGTCCTGGCCGGCCACCACCGGGATCTCACCGCCGGGTGGTCCGCTTCGCGCGAGTCGCATCGGGGGCTGCTCGTCCTTCCTACCCAGGATTACGTCGATCCGGCAGGGTGCCAGGGTCAGCGTAATCTCCGCGCCCGCCGGACGCCGCGCCAGGCCGCGCCCGCGCCGGGATGGACGGCAGTGAGCGGGTACTGGCGTTAGGCAAGAATGGGGGGTATGAGCACAGTTGACGCGGACGTGACGGTCCCGGACGCGGCGGAAGCGGAGCTGACCGAGGCCCGGGTGGCCCGGGTCGGTGACCTGGAGGTGCGGCGGCTGATGCCGCTGCGCCGCCGGCGCAGCGTCGGGGCGTGGTGCTTCGTGGACCACTACGGGCCGATGTCGGTGGACGGCGTGGCCGGGATGCAGGTGCCGCCGCACCCGCACATCGGGCTGCAGACGGTCACCTGGCTGCTGGCCGGGAACGTGCTGCACCGGGACAGCCTGGGCAGCGAGCAGGTGATCCGGCCCGGCCAGCTGAACCTGATGACGGCCGGCCGCGGCATCGCGCATTCCGAGGAGTCACCGGAGGACCATGACCCACAGCTGCACGGGGTGCAGCTGTGGCTGGCGCTGCCCGGGCCGGACCGGGACGTGGCCCCGGCGTTCGAGCATCACGCCGAGCTGCCCGCCGCCCGGGTGGCCGGGTTCGAGATCACCGTGTTCGCCGGGTCGCTGGCCGGGATGCGCTCGCCGGCACCGTGTTCTCCGCGGTGACCGGGGCGGAACTGCGGGCGGCCCAGCCGGCCAGCGGGCGGCTCGGCCTGGACCCGGCACACGAGCACATGATCTTCGTGGTGACCGGGCAGGCCGAGGCGGACGGCACCGGGCTGTCCCCCGGCCAGCTGCTCTACCTGGGCACCGGGCGGGATGGGGTGAGCCTGGCCGCGGCGGCGGGCAGCACGCTGCTGCTGCTCGGCGGGGAGCCGCTGGGTGAGCCGCTGCTGATGTGGTGGAACTTCGTCGGCCGGACCCCCGAAGAAATCGTCCAGGCCGCACGGGACTGGACGCAGAGCACCAGGTTCGGCCAGGTGAGCGGGTATCACGGGCGGCCGCTGCCGGCGCCGCCGGTGGACCGGATGTCACTGCTGCGGCGGTGAGCCGTCCGCGGGCCTGCCGCGCTCCCGGCGGGTGAGACCGCTGGCATGCTCGGCGAACTCGCTGATCAGGCCGCCGCGGCCGGGGCCGAGCATCTCCCAGGACCGGGCGATGCCGATGGCGAAGAAGATGGTGACCAGGCTGGCCCCCGCGGCGGTGACACACACTCTCCGGAGCGAATTGGCGGCAGAAAGCCCCCGCCGCGGGTGATGTCGGGAGCGATGCCACGGTCCAGGATGGGACCCGTGGGTGAGAGCGGCCAGCTCTGGGTATTTGTACCTCCGGCAGCAGGACGCCGCGGTGATCGTGCCGGAGCCGGCCCTCCCGACGGACCTGCTAAGGGGGTGCCGCGCTGAATCAGGATCTGGCGCTGCCGCGCATCGTGGTGGGAGTGGACGGATCGATCGCCTCACTCGCCGCACTGCGCTGGGCAGTTCGAGAAGCTGGCTTGCGTGAGTCTGCCTTGCAGGTCGTGCGGGCCTGGGAAGACGCGGCGAAACGGGTGGCGCCGTACGCCTCACACACCCGCCCGCCGGCCTGCGCGGAGGAGCATCGCCGCGTGGCCGACCGGCTGCGGGCCGACGTGGCCGGCGCGCTCGGCCCGTCCCCGCTGGTGCCGGTGCGGGTCCAGGTCGCGGAGGGACTCGCGGCCCGGGTACTGCTCGATCACGCCGCCGGGGCTGACCTGCTGGTGGTGGGCAGCGCCACGCGCTGCGCGCCGGATGGCATCGGGCCGGTGGCCCGGTCCTGCCTGCGGCACGCGCCGTGCCCGGTCGTCGTGGTCAGCGACGCGATGACCGACCTTCCGATACCGGCCTGAACCTGGCCGTCCCGGCTCAGCGGTGGCTGTTCCAGCGCGGGCCGGTGACCCGCCAGTCGGCCGCCCAGGCGGCCAGGCGGCGCCGGTCCAGGAGGTAGACGGCCAGCGATGCGGTGCAGAGCAGCACCGTACCCAGCGCGAACGGGGCCAGCACGCTGGCCAGTACGGCCTGGCCGGCGGCCTGCTGGCTGCGCAGCGGCGGGCCGGTCTGCGCGCCTGACTCGTCCACCCAGATGCGCACCGTGCCGCCCGCCCGGGCGGTGGCCGGCGCGGGCACGTCCCCGGTCCGTCGCGTCCCGTCCGGGGCGGTCCAGCGGGCCGGCACCTCGGACCCGGCCAACCCGCCGTACCCGATGTCCACCACCGGCCGGGCGTCAGCCAGCAGCACCGCGCTGACCCGGTGCCAGCTGGCCTGCTGGCGATGCTGCACGTGGAGCGCGGCCGCGTCAGCCCAGTGCCAGGCGAACAGCGCGAGCAGCGGCGCACCGGCCAGGAACAGGACCAGCGCAGCCGCGACAATGGCCGCCTCGACCCGGTCCGAGGTGCGGCGCAGCGGGTTGTGGTCCGGCCACCGCGCGCGCAGCCACAGCGCGCGCGGGGGGCGCGGTTCCACGGCCCGGCTCTGCCTCATCCTGGTCACTCTCCTGCTACCAGTGTGCGCGCAGTGCGAGACCGGGTTCAGCGGCCATCGGCCTGACCGGGCGGGACTTTCGTCTTACCCGCGCCGAAGGGGGCGCGCCGCCGACTGGACTGAGGAGGGAGTGAGCGAGGAACGAGCGATCGAGCGACGAGGGAAGCTCGGCAGTGAAGAGGGATGGGGAGGTGGGCGGGGCCCCCGGAGGCGCAAGGCAACAGAGCTCAGCCTTTGACCGCGCCGCTGAAACCGCCGACCAGATGCCGCTGGGCAAAGATGAAACAGGCCAGCGCGGGCACCATGGACAGCGCGGTGAAGGCCAGGATGCTGGCCGTGTCCTGGGCGAACTGGGTCTGGAAGTTGGCCACCGCCAGCGGCAGCGTGTAGTGGTCGGTGCTGGTGAACAGCAGCAACGGCAGGAGGTACTGGTTCCAGCTGTTGATGAAGGCCAGCACGGCCACCGTGGCCAGCGCGGGCCGGGACAGCGGCAGCAGCACGCGGAGGAAGAACTGCAGGCGGCTGGCCCCGTCTACCACGGCCGCGTCCTCCAGTTCGCCGGGGATCTCCCGCATGAACGGGCGCAGGATGACCACGGTGAGCGGCAGTGCGAAGGCCGCCTCGCAGAGCACCAGGCCGAGGATGCTGTCCACCAGGCCCAGCTTGTCCAGCAGCAGGTACAGCGGCAGCGCGGCCGCGTTGAGCGGCCACAGCAGCCCGATCGCGAAGACCAGGAACAGGCCCTCCCGGCCGCGGAAGTCGTAGCGGGACAAGGCGAACGCGGCCATCGAGCCGAGCACCAGGACCAGCGCCGTCACCAGCACGGCCACCTCCGCGCTGTTGGCCAGCGGCTGCCAGAACGCGGCCGAGCTGAGCAGCTGTGCGTAGTTGTGCCAGGCCCAGGGGTGTGGCAGCCCGGTGGCCGACGTGTTGATCTGCGCGTTGCTCTTGGCCCCGTCCAGGAAGACGAACAGCAGCGGGACCACGGTGATCCCGGCCAGCAGCAGGCCGGCCAGGTAGGTGGCCAGGGTGAGCGGGGACAGCCTGCGGCGGCCCGCGGGGGCCCGGACAGCGATCGCGGACATCGGCGTCACCCCACAGCCCGGGTCAGCGCGCCGGCCGTATCCCGGCGCAGCACGAAGCGCTGATACAGCAGGGCGAAAATGAAGCAGATACCGAACATGATCACTGCCACCGCGCTGCCGTAGCCGAACTCGCTGCTCTGGAAGCCGCGCTGGACCAGATACGTGGCCATGGTGCTGGACGCGTTGGCCGGCCCGCCCCCGGTCATGATCCACACCTGGTCGAACACCTGCAGCGAGCCGACGATGGACAGGAACAGCCAGATCCGGATCGTCGGGCCGAGCAGCGGGATAGTGATCCGCCAGGTGGCGCGCCAGGCCGACGCGCCGTCCAGCGCGGCCGCCTCGAGCAGTTCACCCGGGATGCCCTGCAGCCCGGCCAGCATCAGCAGCATGGCGAAGCCGAAAAACTGCCAGGTCAGCACCACGATCATGGTGTAGATCACCAGATGCAGGTTGGCCAGCCAGAGCTGGGTCAGCCCGGCCAGGCCGGTCAGCTTGAGCACCTGGTCCACGAACCCGCCCGGCTGCAGTAGGAGCAGCCACATCACCGCCGTGGTCGCGTAAGGCAGCACGAACGGGGCGAACACCAGGGTGCGCAGCGCGGTGCGGCCCCAGATCCGCCGGTTCAGCAGCAGGGCCATACCCAGGCCGAGGGGCAGCTGGATGAGGATGGACGCGGCCACGATGATCAGGTTGTGGCCGAACGCCTGCCGGAACACTGGGTCGTCCAGCACCAGCCGGTAGTTGTACAGCCCGGCGAAGCTGCCCAGCGGCCCGAAGCCGGTCCATTTGTACATGCCGTCGTAGGCGGCCAGCACGATCGGCAGCAGCGCGAACCCGGCGAACAGCAGCAGGGCCGGGCCGAGCAGCAGGGTCAGCTCGGCTTTGCGGCGCAGCCCGGGCCCGCGGAGCCGGCTGCGGGCCCGGGCCGCCGGTCCCGGCGGGAGCGGCCCTTGCTGGATGTCGATGTCCGTGTCGCCGGCGACCGCCATCAAATCCTCCTCACGTTCCGGGCGCGGTGCGGCGCCTGCCTAGGCCGACGGCCCGGCCTAGGCAGGCGCCCTGGTGCACCGCTTACTGCTGGGACTTCGCCTGGCTCACCGCCGTGATGATGGACTGCGCACTGCCCTGGCCCGCGAAGAAGTTCGCGATGGCCGCGTCGAGGGCCTGCCCGACGTTGGTCGGGAAGGCGATGTCGAAGTAGGTCTGGATGTACGGGGCCGCGTGGCTGTAGGTGAGCACCTGCTTCTGCGCGGGACCCAGCGCGGACGACGCGGCCGGGTTGGCCGGCAGGCCCACGTTGGCCCCGACCACCTTGGTCTGCACCGGGGCGGAGTCGATGTACTTGAGGAACTCGGCGCAGGTCTTGGCCGGCGCCACGGTGGTGCAGGAGAACCCATCGCCGCCGCCGAGCACGGTGGTCGCCGACCCCTGGGCACCGGGCACCGACGGGAACGGGAACCAGCCGAGCTGGGCGTTGAGGCTCTTGTTCGAGGTGAGCGCGGCCATCACGCCGGGGTCCCAGTCGCCCTGCAGTTCCATGGCCGCCTTGCCGTTGGCCACCATGCCCGCCGAACTGCCCGCGCCGGTCTGGGACGGGGTGCCCAGGAAGCCGGACTGGAACGGGTGCGTGTTCATGAACGTGGTCAGGTCCGTGCTGGCCTTGCCGAAGCAAGAGTTGGACAGGTTGACCGCTTTCATCGACGACTTGAGGGTGGCCGTCGGGCATTCCCGGATCGCGAAATACTCCCACCAGAACGCGTCCGGCCATTTGTCCTTGCTGCCCACGGCGATCGGCACGATGTGCGCGGCCTTCAGCTTGGTCACGTCGGCTTCCAGCTCCGGGATGGTGGCCGGCGGCTTGCTGATGCCGGCCTTGGCGAACAGGTCCTTGCGGTACCAGAAGCCCACCGTGTGCAGGTCGTAGGGGACGCCGTACTGCTTGCCGCTGACCTGCCAGCCCTGGGCCGCGGCGCCGATCTGGCCGATCCAGCTGGATACGTACGGGCTGAGGTTGGTCAGCTTGCCCGACGGGACCTGGCTTGCTTCCTGGCCGCCGCCCCACTGCTGGTAGATCGAGGGCGGGTTGTTCGAGGCCAGCGCGGCCGGGACCTTGGTGGTGAACGCCTCGTTCTGGATCGGCACGATCTGGATGGTCACTTTGGGATGCGCCTTGTGGAAGGCGGCCGCCGCCTGCTGCCAGACGGTCTTGAGCTGCCCGGTCGTGGCGTTGGTCCACCAGGTGAGGGTGACGTGCCCATTACTCGAGGTGGTGGCGGTCCCGCCGCTGCTGCCGCAGGCAGCGAGGGCGAGCGCCACTGCCGCGACCACGGCGGCAGCGGCAGGCTTCCGGGGGCTGCGCATGCTGGTCATCTCCTGACGACGTTGGCTGAAGTGTGCCGAGCCTGGCCAACCTGGGCTTGCCGCCGAGTTTTGCGCGTCACATCGGACCTGTCAATCGTTGTCGATAACGTTTTATAAGCTATCCTCACCAGGTGGACTCAACCCCTCGCGTGACCATCCGGGACGTCGCAGCGCAAGCTGGCGTTTCGGTCGCGACGGTCTCGAAGGTCATCAACGGCCGGTACGGCGTGGCCGCCGACACCACGGCCCGGGTCAACGCGGTCATCAACGACCTGGGGTACCAGGCCAGCCTGGTCGCGCAGAGCCTGCGCAACCACCGCACCAACGTGATCGGCATCCTGGTCGCCGACCTTGAACCGTTCAGCGCCGAGCTGCTCAAGGGCGCGGCCGACGCGATCCGCGGCTCCGGGTTCGAGATGGTGGTCTACTCGGCCGGCGGCCTAGCCGATGATCACGTTGGCTGGGAGCGGCGCTACCTGTCCCGGCTGAGCGGCACGCTCATCGACGGGGCCGTGCTGGTCACGCCGACGGTGGTGGACGTGAACTACGGCGCGCCCATCGTCGCCATCGACCCGCACACCGGCCAGTCCGAGCTGCCCACCATCGACTCGGACAACCTGCGCGGTGGCCAGCTGGCCACCGCGCACCTGCTCGGGCTGGGCCACCGCCGGATCGCCATGCTCAGCGGGCGGCCCGACCTGGAATCCTCCCGGCTACGCGAGCAGGGCTATCGGCAGGCCATGGCCGCGGCCGGGGTACCGGTCAGCGAGGACCTGGTGCTGGTCGGCGGGTACGACGCGCAGGCCTCGGCGGAGTGCACCCGCACGCTGCTGACCAGCGCGCAGCCGCCGACGGCCATCTTCGCGGCCAACGACGTGTCGGCCATCGCAGCCATCCAGGCCGCGGTCGGGCTGGGCCTGCGAGTGCCAGCCGATCTCTCCGTAGTGGGCTTCGACAACATCCCCGAGTCGGCGCTGTGCGCGCCCCCGCTGACCACCGTCAACCAGCCCATCCGGCAGATGGGCGAGCGGTCCATCCAGCTGCTGCTCCGGCTGATGCGCGGGGATCACGTCGAAGACACCCACATCACGCTGCAGACCGACCTGGTGGTGCGGCAGTCGGCCCGCGCCCGCTAGCCACTGCCCGGCGGGCTCCCGGCCGGCTCCGGCGGGCTCCCGGCAGGCTCCGGCGGGCTCCGGCACCCGCATGCTGCGGCTGACCCCGGCCGGGCAGCAGCGGCAGCTCACCGCCTGGCCCGGCCGCCCGCCCGGCGTAGCCTGGGCATGGGGGGGTTAGGTGGCGTGGCGGCGGACCAGCCAGATGGTGGCGGCGAGGAGCAGGATTGACAGGGCGAGCAGCCAGCCGCCCTCGATCCACTGGAACGGCCAGAACCGGCTGCCAGGCTGGTAGCTGGTCCACTGCGTGTAGCCGTGCTGGGCCAGGCACTGCCGGCCGTTGAGCACGCGCACCACGCCCCCGCCCACGTGGCGCACGCGCCCGCCCACGGTGCCGCAGAGCTGCGCGAGGGCGCTGACTATCCCGTTGCTATGGTCGCCGAACGCGAACGTGCCGCCCTTGGTGTACCAGCCGCTGATGACCCATGCCGAGCCGGGCGGGTGCGGGTTACTGGTGACCAGCGGTGTGATGTAGTGCTCGCGCAGCCACAGGCCGGTGGTGAAGGCGAGCCCGGCGTAGACGGCCAGGGTGGCGGCGATCGCCGGGACGGCCCGGCGGATAACCATCCCGGCCAGGACGCCGATCGCGAAGGCGGCCAGGGCCCAGGCGGCGAACGCGACGCCGAGCAGGCCGAACACGCGGGCCGAGAACGGGATCGCGTAGCCCGCGGCCGCGAACGGCTGGTTGTACCAGGAAAACAGCACGGTGAACGCCCCGGCCGTGGCTGTCACCGCGACCGCGAGCGGCACTAGCTTGCCGACCGTCCAGCGAAGCCGGCCGATGCCCTGGGTCCAGGCGTACCGGTAGGTGCCGGTTTCCAGCTCCCTGCCTAGTACCGGCGCCCCGGTGAACGCCCCGATCAGCGCGGGCACCGCCTGCAAGGCGATGCTGACCAGGATCGCGGTCTCGCCGTATTTGCCGGTGAAGTTGATGCTGCAGGCGATTGAGCTGGCCGGGTGGCAGTAGGTCGCCTCGGCGTGGTGCATCTGCAGGCCGGTCAGCCACAGGTACACAGCGACCGCGCCGAGGAAGGCGGCCACGGCGCCCAGCGCGGCCCGGTGCTGCCGCCAGGTGGCCCAGGCCATCCGCCGCAATGGCAGCGGCCGCAGGCGCACGTCCTCCCCCGGGCGGGCGGGTATGGTCGGCGCGGTCATCTGATCACCTTCGATGGTTCGGCCTGCCGGCTGCGGGCCGGGCCGGGCAGCGCTGCGGCGCCGGGCTCGCGCAGGTAGGCCAGGGCGAGTTCTTCCAGGCCGACCGGGTGTGCCTCCCAGCCGGGCGGGACCGGGTTCAGCGCCGTGGCGCGGACCAGCAGGTGAGCCTGCGCCGCGCCGCGGCGGGCGTGCACCACTGGCCGCTGGGTGTACGTGTCGGCCTCGGCGGCGGGGCCGGTCAGCATGCGGTGGCTGGCGAGCACGTCATCGACCTGGCCGGCCACCTGCACCTGGCCCCTCGACAGCAGGATCAGGTAGTCGGCCACCCGCTCCAGGTCGGCCAGCACGTGCGAGGACAGCACCACCGACACGCCGTCGGCAGCCGCCGCGGTCATCACGTTGGCCATGAAGTCGTGCCGGGCGATCGGGTCCAGCATCGACACCGGCTCATCGAGGATCAGCAGCGTCGGCCGGCGGGCCAGCGCCACGGTCAGCGCGAGCTGTGCCCGCTGCCCGCCAGACAGCTTCCCAGCCTTGCGGTCCAGCGGGATGCCGAGCTCGGCCAGCCGGGCGCGGGCGTAGGGCTTGTCGAAGCGCCGGTTCAGGGTGGCCGTCAGGTGCAGCATGTCGGCGGCGGACAGGTCCTGTACACGGTGTGTCCTGGGCGACGAACGCGATGCCGTAGGCGGCCGCACCGGGCAAGCGCGGCACCGAGACCGTGCCGCGGGGGGGGGGGTTCGGGTGGCCGTCAGGTGCAGCATGTCGGCGGCGGACAGGTTCTTGTACACCGGCGTGTCCTGGGCGACGAACGCGATGCCGTCCAGCGCGGCCCGCGACCCGGCCGCCAAGCCACCGAGGACCGAGACCGTGCCCGGACGGGGACGCCAGCCCGGCCGCCAGGTTCAGCAGCGTGGTCTTGCCGGCGCCGTTCGGGCCGATCAGCGCGGTCACATGCCCGGCCGGGACCGCCAGCGTGCACTCGCGCAGCGCCCAGGTCCGGCCGTAGCGCTTGCCCAGGCCGCTGGCCTCGACCACGTTGATGTTCATGCGATGTCCTCCTTTTCGCCGCTCGC
This sequence comes from uncultured Actinomycetes bacterium, assembly GCA_963747705.1. Classification (GTDB taxonomy): domain Bacteria; phylum Actinomycetota; class Actinomycetes; order Streptosporangiales; family Streptosporangiaceae; genus RYN-230. The sequence continues at coordinate 44,397 of CAVVGF010000092.1, forward strand.
CGCGCCGCGGCGCACCCCTGTGCCGCCGCGCTCATGGAAATCCCGCAGCGCGCTGGTGAACAGCGCGACCATCCCGTCCTCGTCCAGTCCCGCCTTATCCGCGGCGGTCAGCCAGCCGAGCAGGGCCTTGCGCAGCCCGGTCAGCTCAGGAAGCGCGATCTGGCGGAGGGTGGCCCGGACGAACGTGCCCTGGCCGGGGCCAGCCACCAGGCCCTTGACCTCCAGCTCCTTGTAGGCCTTCAGCACCGTGTTCGGGTTGATCGCCAGGGAGGCGACCACGTCCCTGACCTTCGGCAGCTGATCGCCCGGCTTGAGGTAGCCCAGCCGCAGCGCGTGCTCCACCTGCTGCACAAGCTGCAGGTAGGTCGGCACCCCGGAGGCCGGATCCAGCCGGAACTCGATCGGCGACCCGGCCGCCATCCTCCCGGACGGGGCTGTGTCACCCCCGCCGGAGCCGGGCGGGGAGACGCCACTGTCCCGCCCGATCCCTTTATCTATATCCATAGGACAAAGGATACATCTCATCCTGGCCCTGATCACGGGCGTCCTCCTGCGGCACAACGCGCCCGCCGCATGGACGATCTGGCCCGCGACCGCCATAAGAGGATGTTCAGCAGACGATCGTTTGCCCAGCGGTGATCCTCACCATGAGCCGCCGTCTGACACGAGGCTCACCCAGCCGACCGCAAGCCATCTGAGGTTTCCAAACAGGCTCTTAAGAGGCACCAACAGCGACACCCACTCCAACATCAACAGCTGGGCCCACGCTTGGCCGCTATCACTGGCCACACCAGCATCACAGACCTCACAACCGCGTGCGTTCGGGGCGGCGTTGACCGGCACGAGGCGTTGACCGGCACGAGGCGTTGACCGGCACGAGGCGTTGACCGGCACGAGGCGTTGACCGGCACGAGAGGTTGACCGGCACGGGCCACGGGGCGGCCTGGGCCACGGCGGGCGGGAGGAGGCCCAGCCCGCCGGCCGTGGGTGCCGGGGCGGCGTCAGGTCGTGCAGGCCGCGCCGTTGAGGGTGAACGCGGTCGGGGCCGCGTCACTGCTGGCCCAGGTGCCCTGGAAGCCCAGCGAGGTGGACTGCCCGGCGGCCAGGGCGCCGTTGTAGCTCGCGTTCGCGATCGACACGGTCTCCCCGCTCTGGCTGACAGTGCCGTTCCAGGCGGTGGTGATCTTCTGGTCGCCGGGGAAGGTGAAGCCCAGCGTCCAGCTGCTGATCGCGGACGAGCCGGCGTTGGTGACCGTGATGCCGGCCACGAACCCGCCGGCCCACTGGCTCTGCGTGGTGTACACGACCTGGCAGGCCGCACCACCTCCCCCGCCGCTGGACGAGATCGACCAGCTGAACGTGGCCGACCCGGAGGCGCCGGTGCCGTCCGTGGCGGTGACGGTGACCGTGGACGTGCCTGCCGTGGTCGGCGTGCCGGAGATCAGCCCGGTCGAGGAGCTGATGGACAGCCCGGCGGGCAGCCCGGTCGCGGCGTAGCTCAGTGTCTGGCCGGCGGCCGAGTCCGACGCGTGGATCTGCACGCTGGCCGCGGTGCCCACGGTGCCGGTCTGGTTCCCTGGGCTGGTGACGGTGACGGTGTTGCCGCCGCCTCCGCTGCCCGACGTGCCCAGCACGTAGGTGACCAGGGAACGGGCTGGGATCGAGGCGCTGAACGACCCGCCGCTGACCGAGGTGGTCGCCTGCGCGGCCACGTTGCTGCTGCTGTTGGTCAGGTACGGGGTGACGGTGGCCCCGTTCGGCGTGCCGGTGCCGGACACCGAGTAGGTGATCGGGTCCGCGCTGGTCCCGGTGTTCAGCGCGACGATGGCCACCGTGCCGTCGGTGTTCTTGAACGCAGCCAGGTCAACCGCGCTGTTCGAGCTGGTCGCGGCGATCCGCACCGCGCCGGGGTGCACGTACCGGCTGTAGTTGGCGAACGCCCACAGCCGGCCGGACGCGGTGACCGTGGAGCCGTTGATCTGGATCAGGCCCTCGTTGTCCCCGTTCTCGGACGGCGTGGTCGAACCCCACCAGTACAGGAACGCGTTCAGGTTGGCCCCGGTCAGCCCCTGGTAGATGTGCTGGGCCCAGGTCAGCCCGGACGCGTCGGTGCCGTCGTCCCAGGCCGGGTCCCAGGTCTCGAACGTGGACCACTCGGTCTCCCAGGCCGGCTTGGACCAGCCGGACAGCGGGGTGGTCGGCGCCGCGGTGTAGCCATGACTGGTGAACACCGCGGTGTCCGCGCTGGCCGTGGAGTCCGCCTCGATCGCGGCCGCATACTGCTGGGCGTAGTCCCAGCCCTCGGTGGCGCAGCACTCCATCTTGGTGGACAGGCCGGACGAGGCCAGCGTGGGCCCGAGCACGTCCAGGAAGTTGGCGGTCTGGGCCGGGCTCAGCTGCATGCTGTCGTAGCTGGTGGACAGGTTGGCCTCGTTCTCCGGGCCGATGTAGCTCAGCGGCACCCCGGCGGCCGCGTAGTCCTTGGCGTACTGGACCAGGTAGTTGGCGTAGGCCTGGCGCCAATCGCCGCTGGAGCAGGTGGCGCCGGGCGTGCCGCACAGCGCGCCGCCGTTGTCGGTCGCGTCGTTGGTTTTCATGAACGCGGGCGCGGTCCACGCGTCGGCGAACACGTTGGTCACGCCGTAGTCGGCCTTGATCTGCTGGGCGAACCACAACTGGCCCGCGTCCTGCCCGGTGGAGGACATCGGCAGGTAGGTCGGTGTGGCGGTCGGGCTGCCCGGCGAGTTCGGCTCGATGGTGCTGCCCGAGTCGGCGCTGATCCAGTTGCGCAGGATGTTCAGCCCGGCCCCGCTGGTCGGGCTGTACAGCAGGCCGAGCGCCTGCTGCTGGACCGAGGACGAGGCGTTCATCACCGTCTGCGCCTCGCCGAACGCCTCCGAAGCGCCGAAGCCGGTGATGGTCTGATAGGTGGTCGCGCCGTTGATGGTCGCGGTGTCCGCGGCCAGGGCCGGCGCCGCCGGGGCCAGCAGCCCCAGAGCGGTGACGGTCAGTAACGCCGTTGCGGCGGCGAACACCGCGCCAGCCGGGCGCCTGATGCGATCAAGCACAGTAACTTTCCTTCCGGATCTCACGGAGCGCCCGGTTCCCGGTGCGCTTCGCAGGGCGACAGGTGCTGAACTGCCCTCCTCCCGCTGCGCAGCCGTCGCGCCCGCCCGCCGCCGCCCGGCCTGGGACGGCGAGCCGGGCCTGCCGGCAGGTTGGCTACCTGAATGGCTGTCACCTGGATCGATACCGACAGCCTGGGACCCGGGTGGCGCTGGGCAGGCCGGCCAGGAGCGACTATGGCGCGGCGCTGATAGCTGCTGCGCATGGCTCATCTCCTGACGATGCCGCCCCGGTGTCGCCACCCGGGCGCCGCGCCGGCCTGCTCCGCCCGGCTCGCCGCAGAGTCTGACCCTGCTCCCCGGGCAATGTCAATCGTTGTCGATAACGTTTTATAGCGCTATCCTCCCGGCGTGGAGTCAACCCCGTTCGTCACTATCCGCGACCGCGCCCGGCGCGGCGCGAACTGGCCGCGGTCCCGCGGCGCGGGCCCCGCGCGGTCCCGCGGTGGCGGCCCGGAGCGGTCCCGCTGCCCACCGCCGGGCGCGCCGCCTGGCCTGACCTGCTGACCCATCAGGACGACGGACGGATCGCCACGTGACCATTGAGCGCAGCCTCTCCACCGAAACCTGGCGCGATCCGGCCGCCCCAGCCGCGGACCGGGTGCGCGACCTGCTGGCCCGGATGACCATCCGGGAGAAGATCGCCCAGCTCTCCAGCCTGTGGGTGAACATCGGCGCGTCCAGCGGCGCGATGGCGCCCCATCAGGACGAGTCGGTCGCCTCGGCCGCGCCCTGGGAGACGCTGATCAGCGACGGGGTGGGGCAGCTCACCCGGCCGTACGGCACCGCCCCAGTCAGCCCGGCCGATGGGGCCCAGTCGCTGGCCGGCCGGCAGCGCCAGATCATCGAGGCCAGCCGGCTCGGCATCCCGGCCATGGTGCACGAGGAGTGCCTGACCGGGCTGGGGGCCTGGCAGGCCACCGTGTTCCCGTCCCCGCTGTGCTGGGGGGCCAGCTTCGACCCGGGGCTGGTCGAGCAGATGAGCGCGCACATCGGCCGCACCATGCGCCGGCTCGGCGTGCACCAGGGCCTGGCGCCGGTCCTCGACGTGCTGCGCGACCTGCGCTGGGGTCGGACCGAGGAGACCATCGGCGAGGATCCGTACCTGGTCGGCCTGATCGGCAGCGGCTACGTCCGCGGCCTGGAGTCGGCCGGCATCGTGGCCACGCTCAAGCACTTCGCGGGCTACTCGGCCTCCCGCGGCGCGCGGAACCTGGCCCCGGTCTCCATCGGCCCGCGCGAGCTGGCCGACGTGCTGCTCCCCCCGTTCGAGATGGCGCTGCGGGCCGGCGCCCGCTCGGTGATGAACTCCTACACCGACCTGGACGGCGTCCCGGTGGCCGCCGACGCCACCCTGCTCACCGGCCTGCTGCGGGACGGCTACGGGTTCACCGGCACGGTCGTCTCCGACTACTTCTCGGTCGCGTTCCTGCACACGCTGCACGGCGTGGCCGGCACCCGGACCAGCGCCGCCCAGCTGGCCCTGCAGGCCGGCATCGATGTGGAACTGCCCATGGTCGACTGCTACGGCGAGCCGCTGGTCACCGGCATCGAATCCGGCGTCATCGACATGGCCCTGCTGGACCGGGCGGTGGCACGGGTGCTCAGCCAGAAGTGCGAGCTGGGCCTGCTCGACCCCGGCTGGCCCGCCGGACCAGGCCCGGACGGCACCGAGGTGGACCTGGACGATCCCCAGTCCCGCGCGCTGGCCGGGGAGCTGGCCCGCCGCTCCATCGTGCTGCTGCGCAACGAGGGTGTGCTGCCGCTCGCCCCGGGCCAGCGCGTCGCGGTGGTCGGCCCCCGGGCCGATGACCCGGGCGCCATGCTCGGCTGCTACTCGTTCCCCCGGCACGTCGGCGTGCACTACCCGGACGTGGCGCTGGGCATCGAGATCCCCACCGTGCTGGGCGCGCTGCGTGCCGACCCGGCCGGCTACACGATCAGCTACGCTCCCGGCTGCCCGGTGCTCGGCGGCACCGACGCCGGCATCGCCGCGGCCGCGCGCACCGCCGCCGGCGCCGACGTGTGTGTCGCGGTCCTCGGCGACCAGGCCGGGCTGTTCGGCATGGGCACCTCCGGCGAGGGCTGTGACCGCCCCGACCTGCGGCTGCCCGGCCGCCAGGGCGAGCTGCTCGACGCCCTGCTGGGCACCGGCACCCCGGTCGTGCTGATCCTCCTGGTCGGCCGGCCCTACGAGCTCAGCGAGCAGGTGGACCGGCTGGACGCCGCGCTGTGCGGGTTCTTCCCCGGCGAGGAAGGCGGCAGCGCGCTGGCCGACATCCTCAGCGGCCGGGTCAACCCGTCCGGGCACCTGCCGGTCAGCTTCCCCTCGGCCGGCGCCACCCAGCCGAGCACCTACCTGGCCCCCCGGCTCGGCCAGCGCAACGACGTCAGCACCATCGATCCCACCCCGGTGTTCCCGTTCGGCCACGGCCTCAGCTACGCCCCGGCCAGCTGGGGCGACTGTCACGCTGACCAGCCCGGCCGAGTGGCCCACCGACGGCAGCTGCCAGCTGGCGGTCACGCTGAGCAACGACACCGGCCGCCCCACCACCGAGGTGGTCCAGGTCTACCTGCATGACCCGGTGGCCGAGGTGGCCCGGCCCACCCAGCAGCTGATCGCGGCCGCCCGCGTCGACCTCACCCCGGGGCAGACCCGCACCGCGCAGATCACCCTGCACGCCGACCTGACCTCGTATACCGGCCGGTCCGGCCGCCGCCAAGTGGACCCGGGCCGGGTCGACCTCCAGGTCGGCGCCTCCAGCGCCGACATCCGCGCGACCCTGCGCTGCACGCTGACCGGCCCGCTCCGCCACCTGGGCCCGGACCGCACCCTAGAACCCGAAATCAAGATGACTTAACGCTGGCGAGTTCCAGTCACCCGTCCCCCCGGCTCGGCCGTCCCCAGCCGGTCGCGCCCCAGCGCGCCGCCCCGCCCACTCCGCACCACATGGCGGTAACTTTGCTGCGGTCCTGACCACCTGACAGTTTCATCGATGCGGTTGGCTGCGGGGTGGCGGCCGGCCGAGGGTGGGGCGGCGGCGCGCGGGGTGCAGGGGAGCGGGGTGCAGGGGCGCGGCGGCCCGGCGCGGGGCCCGGCGCGGCGGCCGGCGCGGCGGCCCGGCGCGGAGGCCCGGCGGCGGGCGGGCTCAGTGGACCGGCGGCGGCTTGCCCTCGGCGGTGGCCGCGAGCGCCGGGTCCCAGGCGCAGGCGGCGCAGGCCTGGCGGAACGCGGACCGGGCGAACTCGAGAGCCGTCCCGAACGGGTCGGCGGCGGTGCGCACGTGATTCCAGTCCAGGATGTACTCGCCCAGGGAGGAATCCCAGCGAGCGGGCGCAGGCACGGTCAGGGCTTCGAAGCCGTCGGGGGCAGGGTATGCGTAGGCGTAGAAAGCGGCGTGGGGGTATCGGCCATCACCAGGCCACCAGCCGATCTCGACCGCCTGCACGTCCCCGGCGTTGCGCATGATGAAGTCGGTGGACGGCGGGTCGGCGGGGGCGCCGGAGAACAGGCTGACGGCCAGGTCGAAGGAGCCCCACCAGGCGTTGACCGGGGTGGACCGGCCGCGGAACGGCGCGCGGTAAGCGGCCAGCACCAGCGCGGCCTGGGTGGCCGCGGTGAAGTACGCGCCGACCTGGGCCGGGTCGTAGCTGTGGTGCTCGGTGTCCTGGTCGAGCGGGATGGTCCAGGGGACTTCCTGCGGTCTGGGGTCGATCTCGACCGGGCCGCCGAGGCGGCGGACGGCGCCCAGGAGTTCCTGGGTGACGTCACCAACGGGGCGGTTGGGGGTGAGCGGGACCCGCCGGCCCGGCCGTCGGAGTGCTCGACGACCGCCTCGTGCCGGTGCAGGTCGAGCACGGCGACCAGCGCGCCGGAGCCGTCCGGGGCGGGCAGCGGGGCGGTTTCCCAGCCCCGCGCGGTCAGCCGGAGCGCGGCGTGCTGGAGTTGCGGCTCGGGCGGGGCCAGCCGGACGGCCAGCTTGCCCAGTACCTGGGTATGGGCGTGCAGTGTGTCACAGGTCGCCTGCCAGTCCTCATACGAGCACGCAGGCCAGGTTGCGGGCATGTGAGCAGCCTAAGTCGGCCGCCACCACCAGGCCCAGCCGGGCCGCCTGGGAGGCGGCCGCGTTGCGGTCCGGCGCGCCGAGCTTGGCCAGCACCGCCGACACGTGATGGTCCACGGTCTTGGCCGAGATGAACAGCTGCCCGGCGATCTCCGCATTGGTGTGCCCGGCGCAGATCAGGCCGAGGACTTCCTGCTCGCGGCGGGTCAGCCCGACTGGGTGCTCCCGGGTGGCGGCCCGCGGGCCGGCCGGGATGGACCGCAGGCCCAGCTCGCGCATCTTCTGCCGGGTGAGCCGGGCCGTCGCGGTGGCCCCCAGGTCGGTGAGGATCTGCAGCGCGGTGCGCAGCGAGTCCTCGTCGTCCGCGCCGAGCAGTGCCATGGCAGCCTCGTACCGGCAGCCCAGCTCGGTCCACAGCCGGGCCGCTTCCGCGTGGTCGCCGTCGATCTCCCGCTGGTAGGGGTCGGCCAGCTGGCCGCGGGGCGGGCGGCCGGAACCGGTGCGGCGCAGCCAGACGGCGACGGCACCGCGATCCCAGCGGTCGCTCTCGGCGGCCACGTCGTCGGCCAGTTCGGCCTCGACCAGCGCCTGGGCGGTGTCGCCTTCCAGCCAGCGCGCCTCGGCGCGGTTCAGCCGGACCGGGACGATGCCCTGCGGCTCGCCGGCGGCGTCCGCGTAGTGGATGGCTTCGTTCAGGCAGCTCCAGGTACCGGGCTCGCCGCGGCGGGCCCGGATGGTGCCCAGCCGGTTCAGCGGGCAGAGCCGGATCACGGGTGACGGGCCGCCGCGCTCCAGCAGTTGCCCGCTCAGCGCGGCCACTTCGTCCCAGCGCCCGGTCCGCTCCAGCACGCTGGTCCACTCACTGCGCAGGAAAATGCCATAGGTCGTGATGTCGTGCTCGTCGCAGTAGGCGACACCGTCGGTGAAGTAGAGCTCAGCCGCCTCGAACAGGCGCTCCGCGTTGTGCAGCGCCAGTGCGTTCGTGTAGGCCCGGCCCACCTGCTCCTCATGCCGCCCGGCCAGCGCGATGTCCAGTGCCTCGCGGATGGTCCCGGCCCATTCGCCACCGGCGCGTGTGGCTGGCGCAGGCCTCGGTGTTGAGCGCGTCGGCCAGCACCCGGGTCAGGCCCAGCGGCCGGGCGATCGCCTGGGCCCGGCGGGCCAGCTCGATCGCATCCTCGTTGGCGTTGGTCACCATGCGCTGCGAGGCCAGGCTGGAGTAGGCGGACGCCAGCTCGGCGGTCGGGCCGAGCGGTTCGAGCAGGGCGATGGCCGCCTCGCCGGCCTCGGCCCCCTCGCTGCCCCGGCACAGGTAGCACAGGCTGCAGGCCAGCCAGCGCAGCGTGTCGCCCTCGCGTAGGCGGTCGCCGACCTGCCGCCACAGTGCCAGTGCCTGCTCCCGGGCGTCGGCCGCGTCCTGCCACCGGTCCAGCAGGCCAGCCTCGTAAGCGAACGCGTCATACAGCGCGGCCCTGGTGCCGGGATCCTGGCCGCTCGCGAACCGGAGCGCGCGCTCGTACTGGGCGGCGGCCTCGCGGTGCGCGCCCAGCCCGGCCGCGCGGCGCGCGGCGGCGGGGGCGTACCGGAGCACAGCCGCGCTGTCCGCGGCCGCCTCGGCGTGGAACGCCAGCCGGGTGTCGTCGTCGCAGCCGCCCGCCTGCAGGGCCGTCAGGATGCTGGTGTGCAGCGCGGCGCGGCGGTGCACGGGGATGGCTTCCGCCACGGCCAGCCGGGCGATCTCGTGCCGGAACCGTAGCCCGGCTGAATCCGCGGTGACCAGCCCGGACGCGGCCAGCTCATCGACGGCGGCGGGCGGGCAGCCGGTGACCGACTCCAGCAGGGCCGGCCCGGCCTGGGTGCCGGTCAGCGCGGCCGCGTCCAGCACGGCCCGGGCCGGGCCGCCCAGCCGCGCTGCCCGGGCCAGCACGGCGTCCCGGGCCGAGGGCGGCACCTCGCCCATCCCGGACTGCACGACTTGGCTGACATAGAACGGGTTTCCGCCGGTCAGCCGGTACAGCGCGGCCGCCTCCAGCCCCGCGTCCGCGGCCAGCAGGCCAACCGCGTGCGGGGACAGCGGCGCCAGCCCGATGCGCCGGGTCGAGCGCTGGGTAGCCAGGTCGCCGAGCGCGACGCGGAGCGGGTCATCCGGGCTCAGCCCGTCATCCCGGTAGGTGGCGATGAGCAGCACTGGGGCGTCGCGCAGGCGCCGGCCGAGGAACCGGAGCAGGTCCACGGTGGCCTCGTCGGCCCAGTGCACATCCTCCATGACCAGGACGTGCAGCTCACCAGGCTCGCTGATCTGGCGTAGCAGCGCGCGGAACAGGTCCTCACGGGGCGCATCCGCCCGGCACAGCTCCAGCAGCTCGCCGCCGAGCTTGGCGGCGATGTCGAACAGCGGGCCGAGCGGGCGCGGGGTGAACAGCCCATCGCACGCGCCCCACAGCCACTGCGCCGCGGGCAGGTCCCGCTGCGCCTGCTCGACCAGCGCCGACTTGCCGACCCCCGCCTCACCCCCGACGAGCACCAGCCGGCCGTCCCCGTGCCGCGCTTCCGCCGCGTAGCCCGTGAGCGACGCCAGCTGCGCTTCCCGTTCCAGCAGCCCCACCGTCACAGTGTCCATGACCAACCCCCAAAAGCACTACCAGGCATAACGCCCGAACCGGGCAACTGGCTCAGATTGGGTCGCAGCCGCACGAAAAGTAGGTAGCGAGGATCAGAAACTGGGTAACCGCTCCCGATCCGGCGCGCGGGGCTGCCGCCATACGGTCACGGTGAACTCGATAACTGCGACGGGGAGGCAGCATGCCGCTCTACATGGACGTACACAACTTCGACGGGGGTGTCTCGTGCGACGACGTCGCCCAGGCCCACGTGGCCGACCTGCAGATCCAGGGCGAATACAACGTCCGCTACCTGAGGTACTGGGTCAACGAGGCGGAAGGCAAGGTGTTCTGCCTGGTGGAGGCCCCCTCCGCAGATGCGGCCGCTGACGTGCACCGGAAGGCGCACGGCCTGGTCGCCGACTCGATCTACCCGGTGCAGGAAGGCAGTTAGCCGCGCACCGCCTGCTCACGACGCCGGCCCAGCAGGCCCAACCTAACTCGATGGAGAATCACCATGATCCGCATTCGCCGTTACGCTGCCTGCCTCGTGGCCATGCTGGCCGCCGCGGCGGCCAGCGCCCTGGCCGCGCCGGCCGCATTCGCCACCATCGCCCCGCCCAACCCGCCGGGGCCGACCGGGCCGGTCACCAGCCCGGTCACGACGCACCCAGCCACCGTGCACACCGTCCTGGTCGGCGGGATGCCGGGCTGGCAGATCGCCCTCATCGCCGCGGGCGCCGCGGTGCTGGCCGCGGCCCTGGCCGTGGTGGCCGACCGGCTGCTGGCAGCCCGGCGGGCCAGCACGGCCGGCCTGGGCCGCCGGGCCGCCCGGCTGGGCAGCGGCAGCGCCGCCTGACCGGCCGGGCCAGCCGGGCCGGCCGCGGGGACACCGGAGGGGACCCCTCTCCGGTGTCCCCGTGCGCTGCCTGGCCAGCGAGAACCCACCGGCTTAGCCTTGATTCGGGCCGGTTTAGCGGACCTGAACTGGGGAGATACCGCAAGAAGGGCCCCCCGCGCCCACGCTCATCATCCGCGGCTGCCTCGGGGGGTGCGTTGGCCACGATGAGCCTGCAACCACCGGACCGGCCCGAGCCCGAGGAACTCCGCGAGCTCAAGCTCATTTGCATGCGCAATCTGCTGTCCGCGACCGAGGAACGGGTCTACTTCAAGGACCTGATGAGCCGGTTCCTGTTCGTCAGCGAGGGCTGGATCGACGCCTACGCGCCGGGCCGCAGCGCCGAGGAGCTGATGGGGAAGACCGACTTCGACGTGTTCAGCAGCCAGCACGCGGCCGCGGCGTTCGCCGACGAGCAGCGGATCATCCGTACCGGTGAGCCGATCGCCGGGCAGCTGGAACGGGAGACCTACAGCGGCCGCGAGGACGCCTGGGTATCCACCACCAAGATGCCGCTGCTGGACACCCACGGCCAGATCATCGGCACGTTCGGCATCTCCCGCGACGTGACCGCCCAGATCAGGGCGGAGCAGGCACTAGCGCAGCAGGCCAAGGAGCTGAGCGCGCAGAACGAGCAACTGCGCGAGCTGGACCGGCTGAAGGACGAGTTCATCGGGCTGGTCTCGCACGAGCTGCGCACCCCGCTGACCTCGATCATCGGCTACATCGCGCTGCTGCGCGACGAGCGGTCCAAGGGGCTGAACGCGGACCACTTCGCCGAGGTGATCGAGCGCAACGCGCAGCGGCTGCTGCGCCTGGTCGGTGACCTGCTGTTCCTGTCCCGGATCCAGTCCGGGCAGCTGACCATGGAACTGCGCGGCACCGACCTGGCTGCCATCGCGGCCGACACCGTGGCGGAGATGCGGCCAGAGGCCCAGCGCAAGAACATCAGCCTGGCCTTGTCCAGCGACGACGCACCCTTGTTCGCCGCCGACCCGACCCGGATCGCCCAGCTGCTCGGCAACCTCATCTCCAACGCAGTGAAGTTCACCCCGGAAGGCGGCCGGATCGACGTCAGCGTGCGAACCGACGGCGACCACGCGGTGCTGGCGGTGACCGACACCGGCATCGGCATCCCCGCCACCGACCAGGAGCGCATCTTCGAGCGGTTCTTCCGCTCGGCCTCGGCCACCCGGCAGGTGATCCCGGGCACCGGCCTGGGGCTGACCATCACCAAGGCCATCGTGGACGCGCATCACGGGACCATCACGGTGGACAGCCAGGAAGGCAAGGGCGCCGCGTTCACCATCCGGCTGCCGCTGCTGCCGGTCCCGGCGGAACCAGAGCGCGGGCCGGGGGACGCCGTCAGCCAGGGTGGGTTACCCGGCGGCCGGCGATGTGCGTAGGCCGGATCCGCATGTACAGGTCACGGACACCGCCGACCCACGGGGTCACCCCGGCCCGGGCGACCGACAATCGCTCATCCTCGGCCGTGACGTGGTGCGCGGAGCCGTGGATGAGCACGCTCCAGCCTTCCTGGCGGTCTGGGTACAGCTCGTCGATCTCGAACGCGATCAGGTATTCCGCGTCCTCGATCCCCGTGGTCAGGTCCACGTCCATGGTGCTGCCCTGCGCGGTGCGGAACACGATGCTGTCCTCGAACAGCCGGTAGTTCACCGGGATCACCATCGGGCCGGTCCGGCCGTTGTACGCGATCCGGCCGATCTGCTGGCCTGCCACCAGCCGCAGGCATTCGGCCGCGTCCAGTTCCTGCGCCACGCCACCGTGCGCCTCGTAACCATCCGCCCCGTCAGACATGAGGCATTCCTCCAGTTTCGCGCCGAGCGTCAGAAGGGCCCCCGGGCCAGCCTGACACAGCGCGGTTAACCGGATGTGGTGACCTCGTGCCAGAGGCCGCCGTTCAGGTTGAGGTTGTTGCCGCGCGCCTGGCCGGGCGCGGCGTCGCCGACGTAGGTGTACAGCGGGTGGCCGTCGTAGGTGGCCTGGGTGGAGCCGTCCGCCCGCTTGATCGTGCCGAGCTTGCCGGGTATCCCCGGGCCGGCCGTGACCGGGCCTTTGACCGGCGGCCAGTAAGCGGCACAGGATCCGTTGCACACCGACTTCGTGCTGGTATCCGGGGCGAACCAGTACAGCGTGAAGCCCTTGGCGTTGGCCAGCACGCTGACCCCGCCGATCTGCACCACTTTGAGGCTATTGCCGGACGCCACCGTGCTGGAACTGCCCGCCGTGCCCGCCGCCACGCCCAGCAGCACCAGCGCGACGACGGACACCCCAGCGATCAGGGCCCCGGCGGCCGGGATGACGGATACCATCCGGTCCACCAGCTGGTCCAGCGGCCCGGCCTGGCCAGACTGGCGAGCGGCCGGGGCCACGACGATCAGGGCCAGCACCGCGAACGCCGCCACCTCGATGATCCCGGCCACGATCCCGGCCGTGGTGCGCACCTCGGTGAACCCGAACAGCCCGACCCAGATCGACAGCAGGTAGCCCGCCAGCGTGGCCAGGGCGAACCCGGCACCGGCCGCCGCGGCCAGCCGGGTGCCGGTTATCAGCACGGCAGCCCCCAGGCCGAAGGCCGCGATCACCTGGAGCAGGAACAGCCAGCCGATGGTCGGAATAGTGCGGTAGCCGGTTAGGTACAGATCTAGGTGAATGGCCCCGGTGGCGATGAGCAGACCTGCCCCGGCCACCCGGAGGACGAGCGGCCATGGCCGGGTGAGTTGCCGAGATCGAGATAGCGTGTGGGCCATGAGACGGCCGCCTTCTGCTCAGGGGACGGACTAGTACCCGCCGCCACCACCAGACGAGCTGGAGGCCGGCGCGGCCGAGCCGGACAGCTTGATCACGGACCACAGCCCGCCCGAGAGGTTGAGGCCGTTGCCCTTGTCCTGCCCGGGCGCGGTGTCGCCGATGTAGGTGTACAGGGGGTGACCGTTGTAGGCGGCCTGCTTGCTCCCGTCGGACCGGGTGATCACGGTCAGCTTGCCGGTCACGCCAGGGCCGGCCGTGGCCGGGCCCTTGACCGGTGGCCAGTAGTGGGTGCAGGACCCGTTGCAGTTGGACTTGGTGGACGTGTCCGGCGCGAACGAGTACAGCGTGAAGCCCTTGGCGTTGGTCAGCACCGTGGCCCCGCCGATCTTGGCCGTCTTCAGCGCCGAACTGGACGTCGTGCCCGCTGAAGAAGATGGGGAACTGGCGCCGGACGAACTGGACGGCGCCGAACTGCCGCACGCGGCGGCGATCAGGGCCAGGCTGGCCAGGCCAGCCGGGGCCCACCATCGATTACGCATCACACACTCCCGCTGCAGAGAGATCGCGTACCTACTCTCAGTACGTAGCGCAGAGCAGGTCCGTTCAGGGCGGGACCCTGGATCCCGGATGTGCCGGGCCGGGGATGGCGACGCATGCCTTTCACGCAGGCCTGCCCGGCCCGGCCCCCCGACACGCCGGTTCCGCTTTGATCTCTCATGCCCGGTCTGGGCGATCTGACTCCTCGCGGGTTAGCTTGGCTGTGGCGCTGGCGTCATGAAGCTGAACACGGCGCCCTGCGGGTCGCGGGCCACCGCGATCCGGCCCACCGGGGTGTCGAACGGCTCGGCCAGGATCGAGCCGCCCTGCGCGGTGACCTTGGCCGCCGTGGCGTCGGCGTCGGCCACGGCGAAGTACACGTGCCAGTGGTTGGGCACCCCCGGCATCTGCGGCGGCGTGGTGCCGCCGACCATGTCGTCGCCCACGTTGAACAGCGTGTACTCCCCGGTGCCCATGTCCATGGTCGAGGTGGTCATGCCGAGCACGTCGGTGTAGAACGAGGCGGCCTTCGGATCGGTGGTGATCAGCTCGTTCCAGGTGACCGTGCCGGGCTCGTTCACCAGCCTGGCCCCGATGTGCTGGCTGGCCTGCCACAGCGCCACCGGGGCGCCAGACGGGTCGATGACGAACGCCATCCGGCCGGCGTCCATCACGTCGAACGGCGCCATGGCCAGCTGACCGCCGGCCTTCTCGACCCTGGCCGCCGCGTCGTCCACTGAGTCAACGGCCAGGTAGGTGTTCCACATCGACGGCGCTCCCGCCGCCTTCATCTCCGGCGACTGCGGCGCGACAGCCGCCACCGGCTCGCCGCGGAGCATGGCCATGGAGTAGGGCCCGCCCTGCGGCATGGGCTGGTCGTCGAACTCCCAGCCGAACAGGCCGGCGTAGAACGCCTTGGCCGCCTGCGGGTCGGTGGTCTGCAGGTCTACCCAGTTCGGCGTGCCCTGGGCATAGCTGGTCCGTGTGCTCATGGTTCCCCCTAAGGAAGTCTGCTGAGCTGCGCTCACTCGGTGCACCCGGGGTGCACGCGCGCATCATTGCCGGTCTTAGGTCCTACCCACTCGACGAACAGGCTCGCCGGAAATCGACAGGCCATTGCGGCTGGTATGAAGTGGAGCCATGCGAGTCCTGCTGACCGGCGCGGCCGGGATGGTGGGCCGGGCGGCGGCCCCAGTGCTGCGGGCGGCCGGGCACGAAGTGATCAGCACCGACCGGCCCGGCGCAGACGCTGACCTGGACGCACCGCCTGACCTGGACGCACGGGCCGACCTGGACGCACGGGCCGACCTGGCCGACGCCGCGCAGGCCACCGCGCTGATCGGCGGCGGGGGGTTCGCCACCGTGGTGCACGCGGCGGCCATCCCCCGGCCCGGCCAGCATCCGCCGGACGTGATCCTGCGCAACAACCTGATGGCGACGTTCAACGTGATCGAGGCGTGCATCGGCTCGGGGGTGCGCCGCCTGGTCAACATCTCCAGCGTCGGCGTGCTCGGCCTGCACTACGCGCACCGGCGGCTGCTGCCGGAGTACCTCCCGATCGATGAGCACCACCCGCTGCGCCCGCAGGATCCCTACGGGCTGGCCAAGCTGTTCGGCGAGCAACTGTGCGACGCGGCGGTGGCCCGCTCTGGGCTGGGCTGCATCTCGCTCCGGCCGGCCTGGGTCCAGGACGCCGCCAGCTACGCCGCCGACCTGGGGCCGGTCATCCGGGCCCGGCCGCCGCGCGGGGTGGCCGGGTGGCCCTACGTCGACGTGGCCGACCTGGCCGACGCGATCCGGCTGGCGGCCGAGAGTGACCTGCCGGGGCACGAGGCGTTCTTCATCGCGGCGCCGGACACCACCGGCGGCCTCGACCTGCACGCGGCCTGGCGGGCCGCGAACCCGGGCGCGGCCACCGAACTGCGCCCGGTAGCACGGCCGGATGCCAGCGGTATCGACTCGGCCAAGGCCCAGCGCCTGCTCGGCTGGCGGGCCGTCCGCGGCTGGCGGGACTACCTGACCGAATCCGGCGAACCCCGGTAGCTACCGGTGGCCGGCCCGCTTGCCGTGCTTGCGGTGCACGGTCTGCTTGGTGACGCCCAGCCGCTGCGCGATCTCCTGCCAGGACCAGCCGAGCTTGCGCGCGTTCTCCACCTGGAGGATCTCCAGGCGTTCGGTGAGCGCGCGCAGCGCCGCCACCGCGCGGAGCCCGACGTTGGGGTCGCTGCTGGCGGCGCCCTCAGCGATCTCAAGGGTTGACTGCATTTCGTCAGCATATGCTGACGGTTACCCGGCGTCAACATAAGCTGACACGCCGGGACCTGGGCGGCCTGGGGACTGACGGCACCGGCGGCTAGCGTGGCGGGATGGACGAGATACAGACGGACGAGCACGGGCGGCCGGAACCGCCGCTCGAGGCGGGCGAGGCGGCCACGCTCACCGGCTTCCTGGACTACCAGCGGGCCACGCTGGAATGGAAGTGCCGTGGGCTGAGCGATGAGCAGCTGCGGGTCGCGCTGCCACCGACCACGATGACGCTGGGCGGCATGCTCAAGCACATGGCCTACGTCGAGGATGGCTGGTTCACCGAGGTCGCGGCCGAGCAGCCCGATCCCGAGCCGTGGGCCAGCGTGGACTGGGACGCCGACCCGGACTGGGAGTGGCACACCGCGGGCAGTGACTCCGGCGACGAGCTGCGCGCGCTGTGGGCGGAGCGGGTTGCGCGCTCGCGGGCTGTGGTCGCGGCCCAGCTCCAGTCGGGCGAGGACAAGGCGCTCAGCCAGTCCCACCCGGCGTGGGGCGGCCGGGCCCGCGTGTCGCTGCGCTGGATCCTCACCCACATGATCGAGGAGTACGCCCGGCACAACGGGCACGCCGACCTGATCCGCGAGTCGCTGGACGGCGAGACCGGCGAGTAATCAGGGCCCGGCGGGATCGGCGACCAGCCGGACCTGGATCACGTCGGTCCGGGCGATGACCCGGTCCCGTTCGGCCGCCAGCGACGTGCGGCGGTCGTCCGCCATATAGGCATCGAGCGCCGCGGCGGACGGGAACTCCAGCAGCTGGATCTCCAGCGGCTGCCCGTCCGCCCCACTCCCACGGGCCCGCTGCACGACCCGGCCGCCGTGCCCGGGCACCAGGCCGAGCACCTGGTCTTCGTACGCGATCAGGCCGGCTTCGTTCCGGGCCGCGCCCAGAGCAGCACACAAAGCGTGACTTTCACCTCGCCAGGATCCTACGCCGCCGAATTTGGCCAGCCCGGGCTGGCGCCAGCGAGCAACCGTGCCGGTCAGCGCCGTCCGGCCCGCGGCTGGTGAGGCCCGTGGTGCTTATGTGGCCAGTGATAGCTGCCAACCGTAGCCCTGCGCCCGGCCGGCAGCATGAGTGATTCATGCTGTAGTCGGGTGTGCAGGAATCCTCCACCATGCGGCCCCGGGGCGGGCAGCCGCGGTGGCCCGGGCAGGGCACCACCGCGATGCCCATCAGCCGCCTCGCGGCTCTCGGCACCGAGCCTGATGTCCAGCTGGCCAGCGGGCATCGGTGAAGATCTCCCCGCCGCCGAGGATGCTCGATCGCGCCCCAGTGGCCGACGCCGTCCCGCTCGATGCGCGCCCCGGGGTGCTTGCGGCGGACGGCCTGGAGGAGCTCGCCCATCGCTGGGCCAGATGGCTCTGGGGAGTTCGTCATGCCTACAGCATAATCAGCCATCTGCATCACCTCTCCAGAATATGGAGACAATAAAATCAACTAACGATCTAGGAGAGACCAGGTGAACTATAGTTTCCCTAGTCAGCTACGGTGCGGTCCATGATCAGCATTGACCGCGGACCGCCCTTGTGGAAGCAGGTGGCCGCGGACATGCGCCGCCTGATCAAAGCCGGTGAGTGGACTGGCCGGCTTGCCGGGCGAGAAGCATCTGGCTCAGGAGTATGGAGTGTCGCTCGGGCCGATCCGCAAGGCGATGGCTGCGCTGCGGGAAGAAGGGCTGATCCAGACGGACAAGGGCTGGGGCTCGTATGTGACCGGAAGCGAGCCGCCTCGCAACCCGTGACGTTATGGGATCGGGACCCAGAGCTCGATCTCGTCGTGCCGCCGGTAGTACTCGACCAGCGGGCGGCCGGGGTCGGCCGGGAGGGCCAGCCGGGTCAGGGCCTGCATGGCCGGGCCGATGCGGGCATACAGGGCAGGCGGGTCACCGGCGATCAGCGCCCGCAGGTACCAGCCGCCCGGCAGCGTGCCGGTCTCCAGGCCGAGCCGGCCCGGGTCATCGCCGTCCTTGACCGGTGTGCAGGTGGCATACGTGCCGGCCTGGGTATCGACCATCGCGTACATCTTGCGGCCGGGCAGTCCGACCAGCTCCTCGAACCGGGGCCAGAGCCGCTGGATGGCGGGCAGCTCGTCGCGGGTCCGCTCCAGCATGACCGGCACGTCGGGCTTCCTGGTCCGGGCTGGCGGTGAGTCGAAGAGATCAGCTGCCACATGCAGCACCGTAACCGGCCGCACCGTCAATCCGAAGCGGCGGCGCCGGTGACCACGTCCAGGTCGATCTCGGCGGCTCGGCCGGCCCGCCAGGCGATGTGCTGGTCCGGGCGGACCAGCAGGTATTCCTGGTGCCACGGGTAGGACGGCGGCGCCTGGACCACGGCCAGCGGGATGCCCCGCTGGCGCGCCTGCCCGGCCAGCGCGGCCACCTCGGGCGCGCCGTCGCCGCCCGGCCCGAGCAGGGTGAACCCGGGGCCCAGCCGGTCGTACAGGGACGTGCCGTCGGGCAGCCAGTGGTGCGGCAGCCGGGCGCCAGGGACGGCCTCCGGCGTGTACCGGGTCACGTCGCCGTCGGCGGCGCCGTCGGCCGCCCGGGCCGCGGGCTGGATGACCGGTGACCCGGCGTAGGAGTAGCCCAGCACCAGGCCCAGGCTGTGGAACTCGGACCGTTTGGCGCGCTGGATGGCGTGCGGCGTCGCGGCGGCAGGTCGTGGGCCAGGCTCCGCATGTTGGCCTCCGCGCTGGCGACGGTGTGCTCGACCACGCCGCGGCGTTCGGGCTCGTAGCTGGCCAGCAGGGCGGGCGGGGCCCAGCCCTGCTCGACGGCGGCGATCTTCCAGGCGACGTTGACCGCGTCGCCCACGCGAGGTGTTGAAGCCGTGGCCGCCCCACGGCGGGTTGACATGCGCGCTCTCGCCGACCAGGAACACCCGCCGGTCGGCGAACCGGTCCGCGATCAGCATCCGGGCCAGTCCACGGATCGGAGGCCAGCACCTCGTGCTCGACCGGGCGCGCCGACCAGGCCGGTGATCAGGTCCGCGGCGTGCGCGGTGCCGTAGTCCGGCTCGACCCCGGGCAGGATCGCCCACCAGGTGCCGGCCAGGTCCAGCCGGCCGATCAGGCCCGGGGAGGCGCGCCCAGCACCCAGTACTGCACGGCGGGGCCGAGGTGGGTGTCCAGCGTCGGCGCGCGGAACACCACGTTGAAGTTGGGCCGGGGATCGGAGTGGCCGGCGTACCGGGCGCCGATCTGGTCCCGTACTACCCCGGCCGCGCCGTCGCAGCCGAGCAGGTAGCGGGCCCGGATCTGGTAGGCCGCCCCGGCCCGGTCCCGGACGGTGACGACGACCAGGTCGGGGCCTGGTCGAGGCCGGTGACCGTGTGGCCGAGGCGCAGGTCCACGCCGGGCTGGCCGGAGGAGGTGGCCGCGCAGCACCTCCTCCACGACCGGCTGCGGAACCTGCTGGCCGGGCTCGGCGAACCGGTCATCCCGCTCGGTGGTCAGGCCGAACGCGCCGTCGAAGTCGGTGATCCGCCGCCCGGACAGCGACTCGCAGAACGTGACGCGCTGGGACCAGGCCACCGGCAGCGGCGCGGCCGCGCGCAGCGTGC
Organism: uncultured Actinomycetes bacterium; assembly: GCA_963747705.1. GTDB lineage: Bacteria > Actinomycetota > Actinomycetes > Streptosporangiales > Streptosporangiaceae > RYN-230. The sequence goes on from CAVVGF010000092.1 coordinate 64,266, forward strand.
CGGCGAGCCCCCAGCGGCGCAGGTGCTCCATGGTCCGCATGCTGGTGGTCTTGGCCCGCGGCCTGCGGTGCGAGACCACCGGCCGGGGCTCGATGACCACGCAGGCCACGCCGTGCAGGGCCAGTTCGGCCGCGGCCGCCAGCCCGGCCGGGCCACCGCCCGCCACCAGCACGGGTGTCTCAGCTGAAGTCGCTTTGCCCGTCTTCATCACGAAATGCATGATCGGGCATCTGGTCCCGGCTGTACACCGCGGCCGGCGTGGCGAGCAATGCGAACACCGCGCCGTTCAGCACCGCGAATAACCAGGCCGGGTGCAGCCTGCTGCTGGCACGCTGTGCAGGTAGACCACGATGACCAGCAATTCGGCGAGCAGCCCGGCCGGAACGGTGAGCAGCAGCGGCCGGATGCCGGTGACCGCGAAGCCGAACCAGATCGCGCCCAGCACCACCAGCACGCCCAAGACCAGTCCTCCGGGCAGGGCCAGGCCGAACAGACGCTGCCCGACGACCCGGCGCACTGCTGCCGGCTCGCGGCGCTAGACCAGTCCAGGTCCAGCGAAACAACCAGCCCACGGCCGCGCCGAGCACCCCGGCAGCACCGACCGCGGCCAGCGGATAACCATGACCTCTGCCAACCGGCTGAAACCACCACGCACCACGCTCCCCGCAGGTACTGCGCTCTGCCTACAGGCTATAGCCGGGAACCACGATCGCGGCCGCGCCGTCCAAGCTGGCAGCACACCCGCCAGGAGGACCCGTGAAGCTCGCTCAGGCCGTCAGCGGCCTCGCCGCCATGCCGCTGCTCGCCGGGTGCGCGGCCAGCCTGGCCCAGGACGCCGCGGGCCGCGCGGACCCGGCGCGCGGCACCGTCACCGGCCGGATGGTGCGCGAGGGTGGGCCGATCGGCCCGGGCGGCCAGCAGCCGGGTATCCACCCGATCACCGGGACGGTCCGGTTCACCGGCCGCCAGCACCAGGTAGTCACGGTCCGCACCAGCAAAGCGGGCAGGTTCTCGGTGCGGCTGGCCCCCGGGCGCTATCAGGTCTCGGACCGCTCGCCCCGGCTGCTCCTGGTCGGGGCCAACGGGATCAGCCACCAGACCTGGTCCCGCCCGGTCGTGGTGACCGTCACCGCACACCACATCACCAGGATCACCCTGGTCATCGCCGTCCCCTGACCGCCGGGACCGGCGCTACACCTCCCCGCGCTCGTTCAGGACCGCGCGGAACTCGTCTATCGCCTCTTCGAGGTCGGCGCCGAGATCCGGGACCTGGACCGCTTGGGTGCCGGTCCAGTAGACCCCGGAGTACTCAGCGCCGTCCGCGAGCAGCACGAGAAGCGGGCTGTGCGCGATCTTTATGTGGTCCTGAACCTCGTCCCACCCGACCACTCCGGGCACCAGGGCGATCGCCGGGGATTCCAGGTCGTCGTATTCCAGATCGTTGAGCAAGGCCGTCTCCCCTTAAGCGTGCACTGGTTAGGCGTGCACTGGTTAGGCCTGCACCGTGCCCTGGCTCTCGAAGGTCATCGCGCGCTGCAATGCGGCGGCGCGCAGCCCGCGGCGATCTCGGCCGGGCCACCCAGCGCGGCCGCGTTGATGCCCGCCTGCGCCGCCTCCTCGACCACCCCGCCGACCAGGATGGCCAGCTCCGGGGTGCGGTGGAAGACCAGCACGCCATGGTTGGCCAGCAGCACGGCCGGGACTCCCGGGGTGACCGCGGCCCGGATGCCGGCGATCGCCTCCGCGGAGCCGCGTGGCCCGTAGCCGGCCACCGGCACGCCGGACGCCAGGCCGAACATGGCCAGCGCCTCCACCCAGCACCCGATCGGCTGCCGGGCCACCGCGTACGCCGTGGCGTACGGCGAATGCGTGTGCACCACGCAGCCGACGTCCTGGTGGTCGGCGTACATGGCGGTGTGCATGGCCACCACGGCGCCCTGGATGGGCGGCAGGTCCCCTTCCAGCAGCGTCCCGTCCAGCCCGACCCGCACCACCGCGCGACGCCGGATGATCGTGCAGCGACGGCCCGGCGGTGAAGTACATCTCTTCCGCACCGGGCACCCGGAGGCTCACGTTGCCGTGCCCGTTGGCGGAGATCGCCCCGCTGGCCACCACCCGCCGCGCGACGTCCACTACCTGGTCGGCCAGATCCTTGTCCATGACCCCATTCCCCCTCTGGATCACAACGGGGCAACGGTATCCGAGCCGAAAGCTAGCGGCTAGTGTGCGTCATTCCTTGATCATCTCGACTCTTCACGCGAAACGTGCGTGTCCGGCGGGTGTTTTGCCCGATTTATCCGCACGTAATGCGTGACGGTGAGATCGCGGTGTTTTGATGATTGGGCGGCCGGGGCCGGGCAGCGAGCAGGGCCAGGCCGGGAATCGTCAGCCGCGGTGCAGGCCGCGGAGCACCCGGACCGAGCGCGGCCCGACGCATGACCTGGTCACCCGGACCCAGCGGCGGCACCTGTCCATCGGCCCGGCCGACGCGGAGGCCGCCCCCGAAGAGGTCAGGTCGTAGCTGTCCAGCGCGGGCCGCCACTCCTGCCCATCCCGGGTCTGCGCAGGGATGACGAAGTCCAGCGGCTCCCACCAGGCGTTGATCAGCACCAGGAAGTCGTCGTCGAGCAGCGGCGTGCCGTCCTGGGCGCGGTCCGGGGCGTCCGAGCCGTCCAGGTAGATGCCCAGCGACAGCGCGCTCGGGTCGGCCCAGTCGGCGCCGGTCATGGGCGTGCCGGCCAGGATGAACCAGCCCAGCTCGGGCGCGTCCGCACCGGACAGGTAGCGGCGGCGGCGGAACACCGGGTGCTGGCTGCGGAACGCGATCAGCTGGCGGGTGAAGGCGAGCAGGTCGTAGTCGGCGCTGGCCCAGTCGAACCAGGAGATCTCGTTGTCCTGGCAGTAGGCGTTGTTGTTGCCCTGCTGGGTGCGGCCCAGTTCGTCGCCGCCGAGCAGCATCGGTATGCCGGCCGACAGCAGCAGCGTGGTGAGCATGGCCCGGGACTGGCGCGCGCGCAGGGCCAGGATGGCCGGGTCGCTGGTGGGGCCCTCGGCGCCGCAGTTCCAGGACCGGTTGTCGTTGGTGCCGTCCCGGTTGTTCTCGCCGTTGGCCTCGTTGTGCTTGTCGTCGTAGGAGACCAGGTCGCGCAGGGTGAAGCCGTCGTGCACGGTGATCAGGTTGACCGACGCGGTGGGCCGCCGCCGCGGACCCGCTGGTACAGGTCGGACGAGCCCGGCGAACCGGGTGGCGAACTCGCCCAGCCCGACCGGGTGGCTGCGCCAGAAGTCGCGCATCGTGTCCCGGTAGTTGCCGTTCCACTCGCTCCACAGCGGCGGGAAACGGCCCAGGTCGTAGCTGTCGATCTGGCCCACGTCCCACGGCTCGGCGATGAGCTTGGCCTGGGACACCACCGGGTCCTGGGAGACCAGGTCGAAGAACGCCGACACGGTGTCGAAGCTGCCGTCCTGGCGGGCCAGCGTCGGGGCCAGGTCGAACCGGTAGCCGTCCACGTGCATCTCGGTGATCCAGTAGCGCAGCGAGTCCATGATCAGCTGCAGCGTGCGCGGGTGGCCGGCGTTCAGCGAGTTGCCGGTGCCGGTGGTGTCGAAGTAGTGCCGCGGGTCACCGTCGTCGAGCCGGTAGTAGGCCGGGTTGTCCAGGCCGCGGAAGCATAGTGTCGGGCCGAGTTCGTTGGCCTCGGCCGAGTGGTTGAACACCACGTCCAGGATGACCTCGAGCCCGGCCGCGTGCAGCGCGTCGACCATGGCCTTGAACTCGCCGACCTGGCCGCCGGGACGGCCCGCGCGCACCGCGCCGAGTAGCGCTGTGCTGGGGGCGAAGAAGCCGATCGTGTTGTAGCCCCAGTAGTTGGTCAGGCCGCGGCCGGTCAGGAAGCCCTCCGGGACGAACTCGTGCACCGGCAGCAGTTCGACCGCGGTGACGCCCAGGCGGGTCAGGTAGCTGGTGGCGGCCTCGTGGGCCAGCCCGGCGTAGGTGCCGCGCAGCGCGGGCGGTACGCCCGGGTGCTGCATGGTGAAGCCCTTGACGTGTACCTCGTAGATCACGGTGTCGGCGTAGCGGCGGCGCAGCGGGCCAGAGTCGCGCCAGCCGTAGGCCGGGTCCACGACCACGCTGCGGGGCACGTCGGAGGCGGAGTCGGTGTCGCTGGGGGTGTCCGGGTTGCCGCCGACGTACCCGAAGACGTCCGTTGCCGAACGTCACGGTGCCGGTGATGGCGCTCGCGTACGGATCGAGCAGGAGCTTGGCCGGGTTACAGCGGATGCCCTGGGCCGGGTCGTACGGGCCCGGCGCCCGGTAGCCATAGGCCTGACCCGACCGCACGCCGGGGACGAAGGCGTGCCAGATGCCGGCGTCGAAGTCGAGCAGCGGAACCTGGGTCTCGTGGCCCGCCGCGTCGAACAGGCACAGCGTGAGCCCGTCCGCGACCTCGGAGGCCACGGCGAAGTTGGTGCCGCCACCGCCCGCTTCAGGGTGGCGCCGAGCGGGAACTCGGTGCCCGGCAGGTCGGTCACTTGTCCTCCTGGATGGCCGGGGCGGGCATTGCTTGGGCTGGGGTCGGAGCGGCGGACTGAATTTCGCCGGTCCCGAGCGGAGGTCACGGTACCGCCGCCGGATCAGGTCGGCGACCACGCCGGTCCAGCCGGTCTGGTGGGAGGCGCCGAGGCCGGCCGCGTTGTCGCCGTGAAAGTACTCGTTGAACATCAGGTTGTCCTTCCAGGCCGGGTCGTGCTGCATCCTGTCCACCCCGCCGAAGCAGGGCGACGGCCGTCCGCCCCGGTCAGGAAGATCGAGATCAGCCGGTACCGCAGGTCAGGTAGATCTCGGTCGGGAGTTGCGCTGGCCGGAGCCGGCCGGGTACTCGAAGGTCACGTCATCGCCGAAGAACAGGGAGTAGCGCTCCAGCGATGCGCAGATCAGGTAGTTGAGCGGGAACCAGATCGGCCCGCGCCAGTTGGAGTTGCCGCCGAACATGGCCGTGGTGGACTCGGCCGGCTCGTAGTCGATGGTGGACGCTGAAGCCCTCGACGTTCAGCACGTAGGGGTGGTCCCGGTGGTAGGCGGACAGGGCGCGCAGCCCGTACGGGGACAGGAACTCGTCCTCGCTGAACAGCTTGGTGAAGAGCTTCTCCAGCCGGTCCAGGCCGACCACGCTGAGCAGCATCCGCCGGTCGCCGGGATCGTCGCCGCGCACCAGCCCGGTCTCGGCCAGCTTCTCCCGGTCGTCCAAGCCGGCCGCGCGGTGTAGTCGGCGAACTGCTTGCTCACCGTGAACGCCCGGTCGAGCATCCGCTCGTCGATGGCCACGGCGCCCAGCATCGGGATGACCCCCACCATGGACCGGACCTTGACCGGCATCGCGGTGCCGTCCTGGGTGAGCAGCCGGTCGTAGTACAGGCCGTCGTTGTCGTCCCACAGGCCCTGGCTGTCGATCGCCTCGGTGATGGACGCGAAGTGCTCGAGGAACTTCAGCACGAGATCGGTGTCCGGCCGCCCGCTGCGGTACAGCACGGTGGCGATGGTGGCCATGCCGATGGCGTAGAAGGCCATCCAGCCGGTGGCGTCGGACTGCTCCAGGGTGCCGCCGACCGGCAGGTGGGACCGGTCGATCGGGCCGATGTTGTCCAGGCCCAGGAAGCCGCCCTCGAACAGGTTGTTGCCGTTCGGCGTCCTCGCGGTTCACCCACCAGGTGAAGTTGACCAGCAGCTTGTCGAAGACCCGGGACAGGAAGTTCAGGTCACGGCCGCCGTCGATGGCGAACACTTCGAACGCGGCCCAGGCCTGCACCGGCGGGTTGACGTCGCCGAAGTCCCACTCGTAGGCGGGCAGCGCGCCGTTCGGGTGCTGGAACCACTCCCGGCACAGCAGGATCAGCTGGTACTTGGCGAACGCCGGGTCGATGTGGGCCAGGGCCACGCAGTGGAAGGCAAGGTCCCAGGCCGCGAACCAGGGGTACTCCCACTTGTCCGGCATGGACATGATGTCGAAGGTGTTGAAGTTCCGCCACCGTGTGTTGCGGCCGGGCTGGCGGCCGGGCGGCGGCGGGCGGCTGGGCCGGGTCGCCGTCCAGCCAGCGGGCCACGTCGTAGTAGTAGAACTGCTTGCACCAGAGCAGGCCCGCGAAGGCCTGGCGCATGACGTGGGCGGCGTCGGCGCGGGCGGTGCGCGGGGCTGAGCCCGGCGTAGAACTCGTCGGCTTCCGCTTGCGCCGGGCGGCGAATGGTCCGGCCGAACGTCGCGCCGAACGCCGCGGCCGCCCGGGCTCTTCTGTCGGCCGCAGCCGCAGCCGCAGCTCGACCGTGCCGCCCGGCGCCACGTCAGCTGGTACCAGGCGGCGCACTTGGTGCCGCGGCTGCTCCGGGTTGACGGTCGGCCGCGCCGTGCACCACGTGGTCGTTGATGCCGTCCTTGGGGTAGGGCGTGTCGGAGTGGCTCCGTACAGGCGGGCCAGGTTGGTCTCGTTCTCGCAGAACAGCAGCTCCGGCTCGGTGCCGTCGGGGCCCTCGTCGGCCATCAGCTCCAGGGTGCCCAGATAGGGGTGCGTCCACCTGGACCGAGGCCGTTGCCGGTGGCGGTCAGCGCCGGCTTGGCCGCGCCGGGGTCCCAGGACCAGGTGTTGCGGAACCAGGCCGTGGGCAGCACGTGCAGCGTGGCCGGCGCCGGGCCCGCGTTGGTGACGCTGATGGCCATCAGCAGGTCGGTGGGGTCGGCCTTGGCGTAGTGACGTCGGTGATCCAGTAACCGGCCGTCGAACACGCCGGTGTCCAGAGCTCGTACTCGGGGTGGTAGCTTCCCCGGCGGCCGTTCTGCGCGCGCAGGTCGTCATACGGGAACGCCTGCTGCGGGTAGTGGTAACGCCAGCGGTTCCAGGCGTGGCTGGGCAGCGCGTCCAGGTACCACCAGTACTCCTTGGCGTCCTCGCCGTGGTTGGCCTCGGCCCCGGTCAGCCCGAACGATCCGCTCCTTGAGGATCGGGTCCCGGCCGTTCCACAGGGCCAGGCCCAGGCACATCCGCTGCTCGATGTCGCAGAACCCGGCCAGGCCGTCCTCGCCCCAGCGGTAGGCGTGCGAGCGCGCCCAGTCGTGCGGCAAGAACGTCCACGCCTCGCCGTCCGGGCTGTAGTCCTCGCGGACCGTGCCCCACTGCCGCTCGCTGACGTATGGGCCCCACAGGTACCAGTCGCCCGCCTGCCGCAATCCATCCTCAAGACGCCCAAATGAAGCGACCCGATCATTTTCAGCACTCATCACTCGCGCCCCGGAAATCTCATGGCTTCGGTGTTTGCGCGGCCAGTCTTCGCCCAGGCCGGGCAGCGCGCTTCACCCGGCACGGATGAGGTCCCCAGCAGCGAACATGCTGGATCCGGAATGACAAAAACTTCCGGCGTCTGGTGGCTGGCTTTCCGGTGAACAGCGCGCGCTGATAAGCCGGGTGGCGGGCACTGGCGTTAGGTAAAGAAAGGCAATATTTAGCCTAGGTGCGCCGGGACGCGGGCAGGGTGCGGGCCATGGTGACACGCAGAGCGCTCTTGCGGGCCGGCGCGGCCGGGGGCCGGATGTGCCGCGCCCGCCCGGGACCGGCCGGCCAGTGTCTCCCCGCTTGGGACGCTGACCGGCCGGCCGTCTTTACGGGTTGTACGGCTTGCCGTCGTAACGGTTGCCGGTCACCTGCGGGTGGATGGCAGCGGCGAAGGAGTAGATGTCCACCGGGCGCACCCAGGCCGGCCCGGGCGGGTTGGGCAGCGAACTGGCCTTGTCCCGTGGCGCGTACCCGGCACCGCTGATCTTGTTGTGGCAGATGGTGTCACGGTTGCCGGTGTCGCTGACCCCGGCCTGGTCGCCTACGTAGCCGGTGCTGGTGACCAGTCCGCTGATGTTGGCGTCGGCCGAGGCGACCCCGCCCGGGTAGCCGTGGCTGTTGCTGATCGTGTTGAAGCAGGCCGTGTCCCGTGTGGGGGTGGCCGCGGACTTGTTGCACCCAGGGTTCAGGTTGAACAGCGCGATGCCAATGTCGTTGTTGACCAGCGTGTTGGCCGAGAAGCCGCTGTTGCGCACCAGCCCGGATTGCGGGTCGCCGCCGCTGCACGACGCGCCGCCGCCGTAGGCCAGGATGCCGGTGGACGACGCTTCGCCGGTGCCGGTGTAGTTGTTGCCGGAGATGGTGGTCCCAAGGACCAGCGCCCGCGCGCCGGTCGAGATCTGGATCCCGTTCTGCGCGATGTACGGGGTGGCCCCGGCGCCGGTCACCGTGTGTCCGCACGATCTGCCCGGTCGAGCCGGCGCCGTCGAGCGTGATGCCGTTCTTCTGGTAGCCCCGGACCGTGTCGTCGTCGAGCAGGGCGTGGCCGATCTGGTTGGTATAGGAGTTGCCCGCCTCGATGCCCACGCCACCCTGGCAGCCGCCGGCTGAGGTCAGCGGGTCGGCGCCGATGTTCTCCACCACGGACGTGGTCAGGCTCAGCGTCGCGCCGCCCTCGACCAGGACCCCGTACAGGCTGTCGTTGCAGACGTTGGCGGGCCAGTCACCCTTGATCGTGACCCGGCTGATGATGACCACCACGCCGGTGCCGTTGGCGCCGCCCGCTGTGGCCGCGCAGATCTCCAGCACCGACTGCGGCACCTGGCTGGCCGTGTCCGTGGCCTGGCAGTTGGTCGTGGACCCCACCGGGCTGGCCAGCCCCTCGATGGTGACCCGGCCGGACCGGGGGGCGTGCACGATGTTCAGGCTCTTGGTGATCGTCACCTGCTCCTGGTACGTGCCCGGGCACATCTCGATCGTCGGGGGCGCCGGGTGGCTGCCCGTCTCGGCCGCTTCCGCCGCGGTCACCGCCGACTGCACGGTGCTGTACCCGGCGGTGGCGCAGTCCGTGTTGGCGTTCTGGTCACGCCGTTGGTGGCCACCCAGTACACCGGCGGGTGCGCGGTGGCGCCGGACGTGGCCGCCGACGCGGCGGCGGTGCCGCCCAGCGCCAGCACGGCGGCCGAGGCCACCGCGATCACACGTTGTATTGCTCTTACCGACCCTGACCCTGGCACTGCGGCTCCCACTGGGGCTCCCCTCCATCAGCGATTCCGGCAGTGAGACGCCAGGCCGCCAGGGGTGGTTTACGCCACAATCGTGTGCACCCGGCCTACTGAGCCCCATTGATGCGCTTTTTACCTGCGCTTGAGGCGAGCGTGTGGTTTCCGGGGTTTCCCGGCTCGGTAACGTTTGGCTATGAGCAAGGGGGCGCGAGCCAGGCAGCAGCGCAGCGCACGGGCCCGGATCGCCGAGCAGCGGGCCGCGGCCCGGCGCCAGCAGATCCGCAACCGGATCCTGCTCACCGGCGGCATCATCGTCCTGGTCGTCGTGGTCGTGGTGGTATTCGTCGTGCTCAGCGCCGGGCGGAAGACGCCCAAGGCCAGCTCAGCGGGGGGCACGGTGCTGCCGGCCAGCGTGGCCCGCCAGGTGACCAGCGTCCCGGCCAGCGCGCTGGCCACGGTGGGCAGCGGCTCGGTCCGGTCGTTCACCCCGACCCCGCTGAAGGCGATTTCCGGTCCCGCGCTGACCAGTGGCGGCAAGCCGGAGATGCTGTACATCGGGGCCGAGTTCTGCCCGTACTGCGCCGAGCTGCGCTGGTCGATGGCGGTCGCGCTGAGCCGGTTCGGCTCGTTCACCACGCCGCTGCGCGGCATCCACTCCTCGCCCACCGACGTCTACCCGAACACCGCGACGCTGACGTTCTACCGGGCGGGCTACACCAGCAAGTACCTGACGTTCACCCCGGTGGAGAACGAGACGGTGAGCCACGCACCGCTGCAGGCGACGACCAAGCAGCAGCAGGCGATCTGGGACAAATACGACGCGAACTCCTACCCGTTCATCTACTTCGGCGGCAAATACATCATCACCACGCCGATTTACGACCCGCAGGTGCTGCAGGGCAAGACCTGGGCGCAGATCGCCACCGCGCTGCACGACCCGTCCAGCGCGATCGCCCAGGGGGCGCTCGGCGCGGCGAACTACATGACCGCCGCCATCTGCAAGATGACCGGTAACCAGCCAGCCAGCGTCTGCTCATCGCTGCCGGTCAGCACGCCCTAGCGCCCGGCCAGGGTCTTATGGCCCGGGCCGTCCCTCCCGGCTGGCCCAGGACCTGGCGGGCAAACGGACCGGGCGGAATTACCCCCGCCGGAACAGGCCGCATTCCTCTGGGGCACATGGTGATTTCTTTAAACACTTATGGCATGGCAATAACCCGCGCTAAAGCAACAGGAGAAGCCATGCCTTCCACCACCAGCAATTCCACCCACCTCCATTCCGTGCTGTCCCGTATCCGCGACTGGCGGCCGCTGGCCAAGGTCACCGCCGTCGGCGCGGCCGCCGCCGTAGTGGGCGGGGTCACGCTGAGCCTGCTGTCCGGCGGGGTCGCATCCGCGGCCACCAAGCCGGCCTGGTTCATGACCGCGGCCAACGTCCAGTCGCTGAGCGGGGTGGACTCGGCCACGGCCTCGCACTTCTTCAACACGTCCACCGCGTATGGGGCCGGGGCCAGCCTGATCAAGACGCCGGTCCAGGCCGGGTACGCCACCACCCCGGTGCTGAACTACACCTCCTACGCCCAGTTCAGCTCGGACATCGCCAGCGGTGCGATCAAGTACCCGTACAAGTGGGTCATGTACGACCCCGAGGACTGGGCGCAGACCCCGGTCAACGAGCAGCAGGACCCGATCACCTACATGAAGGACTTCAACCAGCTCGCGCACGCCCACGGCCTCAAGGTGATCGAGGCCCCGGCCATGGACCTCTGCTCGGTGTCCGGCACCAGCTACCCGCGGCTGTCCGGTGAGACCTGCTCGGCCTGGTTCTCCCGGGTCAACATCGCCGGGGCGGCCGCCACGGGCGGCGACATCTTCGTCCTGCAGGACGAGTCCAACACCACCAACCTGAGCCAGTACGACTCGCTGTACGCCACCACCTCGGCTCAGGCCCGGTCGGCCAACTCCGGGATCAAGGTCTACTCCGAGGTGTCCACGGCCAACGGCACCGCCGCCCAGATGGCCTCGGCCACGCAGTCGATCAGCCCGGACGGGATGTACGTGGCCGCGCCCAGCGCCACCGCGCAGGCCGACCAGTACTTCCAGACCATGGAGGCGGCCGGCTACTGAACCCAGCTAGACACCCATCCATCGCGCGGGCCCGGCACATGCCGGGCCCGCTCTGCTGCGCCGGGGTGATAGGGCCCGGGCCACATGGCCCGGGCCGTTCGCCACCCAGCCTCGGCCCGGCCCGGCCCAGACGGCCCGGGCGTAATGCCCCAGCCAAGACGGGCCGCTATTCTCTGGGGCGCAGACGGCAATTTTTAAAGACTGATGGTGTAACGCTAACCAACGCAAAACCATCAGGAGAAGCCGTGTTTACCAGCAATAACACCCCCCGCCCCCGTATTCGCCGCCGGCGTCCGCTGGCCAAGCTCGCCGCCGCTGCCGCGGGCTTTGCCGTGGCCGGCGGGGCCGCGCTGAGCATGCTGTCCGGCGGGGTCGCCTCCGCCGCCACCAAGCCGTCGGCCTGGGTCATGACCGCCGGGAACATCAAGTCGCTGAGCCAGAACGACTCCGGCACGGCGTCGCATTTCTTCAACAAGTCCAGTTCCTATGGGGCGGGCGCCAGCCTGGTGCAGACGCCGGTGCAGGCGGGCTACGCCACCACCCCGGTGCTGGGCTACACCTCCTATGCCAAGTTCAGCTCGGATGTGAAGAGCGGCGCGATCAAGTACTCCTACAAGTGGGTCATGTACGACCCGGAGGACTGGGCCGCGACCCCGGTGGGCGAGCAGAAGAACCCGGTCAAGTACATGAAGCTGTTCGGCCAGCTGGCCCACGCGCACGGCCTCAAGGTGGTCGAGGCTCCGGCCCTGGACCTGTGCTCGGTCTCTGGGACACTGCTGCCCCGCAAGTCCGGTGAGACCTGCTCGCAGTGGTTCAGCCGGGTGAACATCGCCGGCGGCGCGGCCGCTGACGGCAACATCTTCATCCTGCAGGACGAGTCCAACACCACCAACCTCAGCGTGTACGACTCGCTCTACACCACCGTGGCCGCCCAGGCCCGCGCGGCCAACTCCGCGGTCTCGGTCTACTCCGAGGTGTCCACAGCCAACGGCACCGCCGCTCAGATGACCGCCGCCGCCAAGTCGATCAGCCCGGACGGCATGTACGTCGCCGCACCCGGCGCCATCCCCACGGCGGACCAGTTCTTCAAGAGCATGAAGGCCGCGGGCTACTAGGCGAGAGGCTTTCGGCCCGGGTGGAACGCCTCAGCCAAGATGGGCCGCATTTCTCTGGGGCGCGGACAGCGATTTCCCAAGACTGATGACCACAACGTAGTCACCCGCGCTAAATCATCAGGAGCTGTCATGCCTTCCACCACCACCAATTCTCACGGCCCGAATTCCGTCCTGTCCCGTATTCGCGACTGGCGCCCGCTGGCGAAATTCAGTGCCGCAGCCGCGGCCGCCGCGCTCGTCGGCGGCGCCACGCTGAGCCTGCTGTCCGGCGGGGTCGCGTCGGCGGCCACCAAGCCCGCCTGGATGATGACCGCCAGCAACGTGCAGTCGCTGAGCCAGGTTGACTCCGCGACCGCGGCGCACTTCTTCAACACGTCCACCGCGTACGGGGCCGGGGCCAGCCTGGTCAAGACGCCGGTCCAGGCCGGGTACGCCACCACCCCGGTGCTGAACTACACCTCGTACGCCCAGTTCAGCTCGGACATCTCCAGTGGCGCCATCACCTATCCGTACAAGTGGGTCATGTATGACCCCGAGGACTGGAGCCAGACGCCGGTCAACGAGCAGCAGGACCCGGTCAAGTACATGGAGCTGTTTGGCCAGCTGGCCCACGCGCACGGCCTCAAGGTGATCGAGGCCCCGGCCATGGACCTCTGCTCGGTGTCCGGCACCAGCTACCCGCGGCTGTCCGGTGAGACCTGCTCGGCCTGGTTCTCCCGGGTCAACATCGCCGGGGCCGGCGCCACCGACGGCGACATCTTCGTCCTGCAGGACGAGTCCAACACCACCAACCTGAGCCAGTACGACTCGCTGTACACCACGGCGGCCAGCCAGGCCCGCGCGGCCAACTCGGCGGTCAAGGTCTACTCCGAGGTGTCCACGGCCAACGGCACCGCCGCCCAGATGGCCTCGGCCGCCCAGTCGATCAGCCCGGACGGGTTCTATGTCGCGGCGCCCAGCGCCACCGCCCAGGCCGACCAGTTCTTCCAGACCATGCAGGCCGCTGGTTACTGACCGACACCCAACCCACTGCGCGGCCCGGGCCTTCTGGCCCGGGCCGTTGCGCCGCACCGGACTGGGGTCTGGTGGCTTACGGCCCGGGTGGAATTCCTCAGCCAAGACAGGCCGCTATTCTCTGGGGCGCAGGCGGCGAATTTTAAAGACTAATGGTGTAACGCAATAACCCGCGCTAAACCATTAGGAGCTTTCGTGTCTGCCACCGCCAACACCCCCCGCGCATCCCGTATTCGCAGCAAGCGGCCGCTGGCCAAGCTGGCCGCCGCCGCGGCAGGTGCCGCGGTTGTCGGCGGCGTCGCGCTGAGCATGCTGTCCGGCGGTGCGGCGAACGCCGCCACCAAGCCGAACTGGTTCATGACCGCTGGCAACATCCAGTCGCTGAGCCAGACCGACTCCGCGACCGCGTCGCACTTCTTCAACACCCCGAGCGCCTACGGGGCCGGGGCCAGCCTGGTCAGGACGCCGGTCCAGGCCGGGTATGCCACCACCCCGGTGCTGAACTACACCTCCTACGCCCAGTTCAGCTCCGACATCTCCAGCGGTGCGATCACCTACCCGTACAAGTGGGTCATGTACGACCCGGAGGACTGGTCGCAGACCCCGGTTGGTGAGCAGCAGAACCCGGTCAAGTACATGAAGCTGTTCGGCCAGCTGGCCCACGCGCACGGCCTCAAGGTGGTCGAGGCCCCGGCCATGGACCTGTGCTCGGTGTCCGGCACCGCCTACCCCCGCCAGTCCGGCGAGACCTGCGCCCAGTGGTTCACCCGGGTGAACATCGCCGGGGCGGCCGCTACCGATGCTGACCTGTTCGTGCTGCAGGACGAGTCCAACACCACCAACCTGTCCGTGTACGACTCGCTCTACACCAGCTCAGCGGCCCAGGCCCGGGCGGCGCACGCCGGGATCCCGGTGTACTCCGAGGTCTCCACGGCCAACGGCACCGCGGCCCAGATGACCGCGGCAGCCAAGTCCATCAGCCCGGACGGCATGTACGTCGCCGCGCCCGGCGCCACCGCCCAGGCCGACCAGTTCTTCCTGAGCATGAAGGCGGCCGGTTACTAGACCCAGTCACCACCCACCACCACCCACGCGGGCCCGGCACACTGCCGGGCCCGCATCCCTGTCTGCCTGCCGCCCCGGCCGCGCCGCCGGTTAGTCTCTCCCTGACTACCGAGGCCAGCCGCCGGCCGTGGGCTGGCCTAGCAGGCAGGAGGACCGGTGCGCGAATACCAGCAGTACATCGGCGGCGAGTGGGTCAAGACGGACCGGCTGTTCGATGATGTCGATCCCTACCGGGGCACGGTCATGGCCCGCGTCGCCGCCGGGACCAGGGCCGATGCCGCCCGGGCGGTGGACGCGGCCGCGGCCGCGTTCCCGGCCTGGGCCGAGCTGCCGCCGGCCGAGAAGCAGGTCATGTTCCTGCGCGCGGCCGAGATCGTGGAACGGCGCCGGGCCGAGATCATCGAACTGCTGGCCGCCGAGACGGGCTGCGCCGGTGCTTTCGCCGGGTTCCAGGTGCTCACCGCGGTCCGGCTGCTGCGGCAGGCGTCGAACTGGGGCTACCTGCCGGTCGGTGAGATCATCCGCTCGGACATGCCGGGCACGTTCGCGATGGCGCTGCGCAAGCCGCTCGGCGTGGTGGCCGGCCTCTACCCCGTGGAACGGGGCCCACGTCCTGGCCTGGCGCACGGTGGTCAACCCGGTGGCGTTCGGCAACACGGTGGTGCTGAAGCCGTCGGAGGAAGCGCCGGTGTCGGCCGGGCTGCTGCTGCCGGAGATCATGGCCGAGGCGGGCTTCCCGCCGGGGGTGGTGAACGTGGTCACGCATGCCCCCGGCGAGGCGGTGCCGATCGCCGACGAGTTCTTCGAGCGCCCCGAGGTGCGGTGCATCAACTTCACTGGCTCCTCGGCCACCGGACGGCTGCTGGCCGAGCGGGCTGGGCGGCACCTGAAGCGCTGCGTGCTCGAACTCGGCGGATACAACCCGCTCATCGTGCTGGCCGACGCCGACCTGGACTACGCGGTCGAGGCGGCGGCCTTCGCCGCCTTCTTCCACCAGGGCCAGATCTGCATGAACGCACGAAAGGTGATCGTGGAGCGGCCGGTCTACGCCGAGTTCGTGGACCGGCTGGTGACGCGGACCGCGGCGCTGTCCGTCGGCGACCCGGCCACCCCGGGCACGGTGATCGGGCCGCTGATCAACGCGGCCGCCGTGCGGCGGGTGGCCCGCGAGGTGGACGAGGCCGTCGCGGCCGGGGCCACGGTCCTGGCCGGCGGCCGCGCGGACGGGCCGTGCTACCAGCCCACCATCCTGGCCGACGTGCCCGCCGGGGCACGGATCCATGCCGAGGAGACGTTCGGCCCGGTGCTGGTGGCCCAGCCGGCCGACACCGCCGACGAGGCGGTGGCCATCGCGAACTCCACCCGGTACGGGCTGAGCGCCGGCCTGATCACCGGGGACAACCAGCGCGGCTTCGCGCTGGCCCGGCGGATCGACTCGGGCGTGGTGCACGTCAACGACCAGACCGTGGCCGACGAGCCCCAGCTGCCGCTGGGCGGGGTCAAGGACAGCGGCTGGGGCCGGTCCGGGCCCGCCTCGATGGCTGACTTCACCGAGGTGCAGTGGATCACCACCCGGGACGGCGGCGGCAGCTTCCCGATCTAGTTGCCCGTGTCTGGTCGCCCGTGTCTAGTCGCCCGTGGCCAGGATCACCTCTGACGCCTTGATCACCGCGGTGACGTCGCTGCCCTCCTTGAGGCCCAGCTGGCGGACGGCCTCTACGGTGACCGACGCCACCAGGCGGGTCCCATTGGCGTCGAGTTCGACGTTGGCGATGGCTTCGCCGGCTGGTGATGCCGGTGACCCGGGCCGGGATCTGGTTGCGGGCGCTGAGCTGCATAACGTTCCCTCCTTGGTGATTATTCTGGATAGACGGTGATGGCGGACTGGCTGACGGTGGCCCACATCTCGCCCCCGTCGTCGAGCTTCAGTTCATCGACCGCGCTGGGCGGCACCTCGGCCGTGATGCTGGGCGTCCCGGTGACGCGTACCCGGACCCGATCGCCCATGAGGTCAACGGCGCTGATCTGTCCTGGCCAAGTGTTCTCTTTCTTCCCTTCGGGCCGCTGCCGGGAAACCGACACGCCAGCCGGGGCGAAGGAAGCCGTACGGGCCCAGTCGCCGGGGCGGTGGTGACGAGCTGGCCACCGCCGTCGAGATCAGCACAGTGCCGCTGGCCGTGCCCCGCAGCAGGTTGACGCCGACCAGGTCGGCGACGTACTGCGAGCGGGGGTGCGCCGTCACCTCGGCCGGGGTCCCGGTCTGCACGATCCCGCCGTTCTCGATCACGACCATCCGGTCGCCGAGCGCCACGGCGTCCAGCAGGTCGTGGGTGACCAGCACGTTCGCCGCCTGGGACTGGCGCAGGGTGGTCCGCAGAATGCGGCGGACGTCGGTCTTGGTCGACACATCCAGAGCCGCCAGGGGCTCATCGAGCAGCAGCAGCTTCGGTTCGGTCGCCAGGGCGCGGGCCATGGCCACCCGCTGCTGCTGGCCGCCGGACATGGCGCCCGGGTGGGCCGCGGCCAGCTGGCTGTCCAGGTCCAGCCGGGCCAGCGTCTCCTCCGCCTTCTGCCGCGCGGTCTTCTTGTCCGCGCCCCTGGCCCGCAGGCCGAACGCCACGTTCTCCAGCGCGCTCATGTGCGGGAACAGCAGGTAGTCCTGGAACATCAGGCTGATGGGCCGCTTCTCCGGTGCGATCTTGACCCGCTTGGCCGGGTCTTCCAGGACCGTGCCGTCCAGCACCACCCGCCCACCGGCCAGCGGCAGCAGACCCACCAGAGCCCGCAGCGTGGTCGATTTCCCGAGCCGTTCGGGCCCAGCAGCGCAACGACCTCGCCCGACGCCACAGTGAATGCCGCGTCCAGGTCGAGCCTGGACAGCCGCAGCTGAATATCCGCTTCGAGCATCGCCGGTCAGTTTGCCCGCGGAAGTCGCGCCTGAAGACATGACCACCAGGCTGACCACGACCAGGACCAGGCTCAGCGCGATCGCCTCGTCCATCTTGCCCGAGCTCTGGCTGATGTAGATCGCCAGCGGCGTGGTCTGGGTGACGCCCGGGAGGTTGCCGGCGAAGGTGATCGTCGCCCCGAACTCGCCCAGCGCCCGGGCCCAGGTCAGCACCGTGCCCGGCCAGAGCGAAGGCCAGATGAGCGGCAGCGTCACCCGGCGGAAGACCATCAAGCGTCTCGCGCCCATGCTGCGGGCGGCATCCTCCAGCCGCTGGTTCATGGACCGCAGACCGGACTCCACCGTGATCACGAAGAACGGCATGGCCACAAACGATTCGGCCACGATGACTCCGGCCAGGGTAAACGGCAGCGATATCCCGGTCGCATTGTCCAGCGGCTCGCCGATGAACCCGCGGCGGCCATAAGCCAGCAGCAGCGCGATGCCGCCGACGACCGGCGGCAGCACCATCGGCAGCGTGGTCAGGCCGCGCACCAGCCCCTTACCGCGGAACTGCCGCGGGCCAGCAGCCACGCCAGCGGGAACCCGAACAGCAGCGCGATGACGGTGCTGGCCAGCGAGGCGACGATGGAAAGCCCCAGCGCGTCCAGCGAGGTCTTGCTGGTGATAACGCTGGTCATGCGGCCCCACGGGGCCCCGGTAAGCAGCCCGATCAGCGGGAACACGAAGAACAGCGCGGCCAGCGCGGCCAGCAAGGCCATCAGCGGGTTGAACGGCTGCTTCTGATCGTCCATCCGGCTACGACCCCGGCGGCATGAAGCCGAAGCTCGCGAGTACCTTCTGGCCGTCGGAGCCCAGCACATAGCTGATGAACGCCTTCGCCGCGGCGGCGTTCGGCGCGCCCTTGACCTGCGCGATCGGGTACTTGGTGATCTCGTTCTCATCAGCCGGAATCGACACTCCGCTGGCTTTGCTCTCGTTCGCCTTGACGTCGGTCACATACACGATGCCCGCGTCTGCCTCGCCCAGAGTGACCTTGGTGACTACCCCGCCGACGTTGGTCTCCTCGCTGACCGGCTTGACGGTGACCCCGGCGTTCTTGAACACGTCCTCGGCCAGGGCGCCGCACGGAACCTCCGGGGCACAGACCACCACCTTGACCTTCGAGTTGGCCAGGTTCTTGACCGACTTGATGTGCTCCGGGTTGCCCTTCTCGACCATGATCTCGGCCGTATTGCGGGTAAAGATCTGCGGCGTGCCTGACGCATCCCCGGCGTCGGTGACGGTCTTCATGTTCGCCGGTGCCGCCGAGGCGAACACATCGGCGGCGCGCCCTGCGTGATCGAGGTCGCCAGCGAGGAGCTGCCGTTGTAGTTGAACTTCACCGTCACGCCCGGGTTGGCCTTCTCGAACCCCGCGCCGATCTTGTCGAACGCGTCGGTCAGCGACGTAGCCGCGAACACGACCAGGCTGCCCGAGGGCTTCCCGGAGGACGAGGCCGAGGCGTTGTTCGGTGACGAGCTGCACGCCGCCAGGAGCAGCGCCACCGCAGCCGCGCACACCGCCACCAGAAGTCTTCCGGACCGGATGCCTACCCGCATGTCAACCTCCCCCGCTCGGTAGTCACACCGTGCCTATCCACCATCCCCCGCAGCCCGGCCAGTCAACTCACCCCGGCAGGGTGACTAGCGAGTGGTGGCTGGGCGCGATGCAGACGGCCGGGAGCAGAACTGCCGCCACGAAAACCGGCCCGGCTATTGGCTGGTCAGCAGGGCGGCGATCTGGGGGCTGGCCAGGCGGTAGCGGATGATCCGGCCATCGCGCTCCGCGGTGACGGCCTCGCTGGCCCGCAGGTAGCGCAGCGTCTGGGACACGGTGGTGTCGTTGATCCCGGTCGCGGCGGCCAGATCGGAGACGCTGATCGGCCCGGCGGCCTCGATGCAGGTCAGCAGCGTCAGCCGGGTCGGGTCGCCGAGCAGGGCGAACAACTGGGCACGGGCGCGGATGTCCGCCGGGTCGCCCAGGGCCTCGATAGCCTCGCAGACCCGCTCACCGTCGATGACCCGGTGGCAGGCCCGCTCCGCAGGCAGCAGATGCACCGGCCCAGTGTGCCACATTCTCAGCTTTATATCTGATTACCTAATGAGACTTGACGGCCATCCGGCCCGGCCAGTAGGTTTCCGTTGTCCCTGGGCGCAGGCCCAGGTAGCAGCCAGCCCAGCGAAGTCCGGTGTGAGCCCGGCACTGTCCCGCAACGGTAAAGCCCCTTCCAGGGGGACGAGTCCGGTCGCCTGGCCTGGCCTGCGGTGAACACCAGTCCTCGGAGGAAGGGCGGTTTCATGTCAGGCCGCATGACGGCGATCCGCGCACGTGCCCAGGCCATCCGCACCGCGCTGAACCCCCGCGAATGGGGCCGGCTGATCGCCATGTTCGCGTTCATCGCCGCGGTCAACGTGACCGGGTGGGGCATTTTCGTGCTGTACGTGCTGCCGCATCATTTCGACTACCGGGGCGAGGGCGGCAGCCAGGGCCTGGGCGTCGGTATCGGCGTCGCGCTCACCGCCTGGTTCCTGGGCTTCCGGCACGCGTTCGACGCCGACCACATCTCGTGTATCGACAACACCACCCGTAAGCTGATGGCCGATGGGAAGCGGCCGCTGGCCAGCGGGTTCTTCTTCTCCTTCGGCCATTCGACGGTCATCGTCGCGGTCGGGGTCGGCATCACCGTCGCGGCCCGTGCCGTGTTCGGCGCCATGGTGAACCCCACCTCGGTCTACGAGACGGCCGGCGGGACCATCGGCACCCTGCTGTCGGCCGGATTCCTGTACCTGATCGCGCTGCTCAACCTGATCGTGCTGGCCGGCATCGTCAAGGTGTTCCGCGGCATGCGGGCCGGCGCGTACGACGAGCAGGAACTCGAGTCACAACTGCAGGCCCGCGGGCTGATGTACCGGTTCTTCGGCCGGTTCATGCGGTCCATCAACCACACCTGGCAGCTGTACTTCGTCGGCCTGGTCTTCGGCATCGGCTTCGACACCGCCACCGAGGTCGTGCTGCTCTCGGCCACCGCCTACGCGGCCATCCAGGGCCTGCCCTACTTCGCGGTGCTGGCGCTGCCGTTCCTGTTCGCGGGCGGCATGATGCTGTTCGACACCCTGGACGGGGCGTTCATGAACTTCGCCTACGGCTGGGCGTTCGCCCGCCCGGTCCGCAAGGTGTACTACAACCTGGTCATCACGGCCCTGTCCATCGGCGCGGCGTTCATCATCGGCACCATCGAGATCCTGGGCATCCTGACCGACGAGATCCACCTGCACGGCGCGTTCTGGAACCTGGTGGCCGGCTTCGACATCAACCTGGCCGGGTTCTGCATCGCCGGCCTGTTCGTCCTGGTCTGGGCGGTGGCGCTGCTCTACTGGCGGCTGGGCAACGTGGAAGACCGCTGGTCCTCCGGCGTGGCCGCCAGCTCGCCGCAGCCAGCCGAAGCCATGCCCGAGTCGTAGCGCCCGCGAGGGTTCCGGGTCCGCCGCAGACCGGGGATGAGGGCCACGGTGACGGCCAGCGAGGCGCAGCCCATGACGCCGATGGCGGTGCTGGCGGCGGCTGGCCCGCCGTGCAACTGCTGCGTGAGCAGGCCGGCGATCACGGCGCCCACGCCCTGCATGGCCGTCAGGCCAGTGGAGTTGAGGCCGAGTACCTGACCGCGGATCTCCGGACTGGTGTGGCTGATCAGCCGCTCCTGGAGCGGCAGGCTGGCCGAGTAGCCGGCCGAGGCGAGGAAGCCCAGCCCCGCGGCGAGCACCACGGGCGGGTGCAGGAAGAACAGCACGTAGGGCGCGGCCAGCAGGAAGCGCAGCGGCTCGACCAGCCAGGTACGGGCCGCAGCGGGCAGGAACCGGCCGACCAGGATGTCGCCGGTGAGCATCCCGGCCGCGGTGGCGGCGAACAGGTAACCAGCCGAGCGCCCGGCGAACGGCACGAACAGCGACTCGCACCCCACGATCAGGCCATTGGGTACCCACCCGGCCAGGAAGACCGGGCGGAGCAGCGGTGAGCCCAGCAGCGCGCGGTTGACGGCGCGGGCCCGCCGCAGCAGCGGCTGGCCCGCGGCCCGCGGCGGATGGTCGCCGACGCCCCGGACCACGATCACGAACGCCAGCGCGGAGGCGGCGGCGGCCCACAGGAACAGCGCGGGCGTGTCCAGGTACAGCAGCAGGATCCCGCCGAGCGCGTAGGCGACGATCTGCATGCCGCCCACGGCGATGTTCAGCGTGGCCCGGCCGAACACATAGCCATCGGCCGGCATGATGTCCGAGACCAGGGCGAGCATGGATCCTCCGGTGGCCGACATCGCGATCCAGGGCAGGGCGAGGATCACGAACCGCAGCCCCCACGGCATCCCGGGAATGGCCTGGGCCAGATCGGCCGCGCCGCCTATCGCGGCCACGGCGGCCATGGCCTGCCGCGGTCGCAGCAGGTCCGAGGCGGACAGCAAGAACCAGGAGGCGGCCAGCCGGATCAGCGGGCCGCCGAACATGGCCAGGCCGCTGAGCAGCGCGTTGCCGGTGGCCGAGTAGGTGATCGTGGCCAGGGCCAGGCTGCCGATGGAGGCCGCGGCCACCGACAGGCACTGGGTGGCGAACAGGGCACGGAACTCGGCGATCCCGAACAGTTGCCGGTAAGTGCGCATGCCGGGAGTCTCGGGCCGGACGGCCCTACCGCGCGAACATTTCGCGGGTACGCGAAATGTGTCACAGTGGGTGACGTGGGGACCTGGCGAGTTTCTTCCGACCTGCTGGCCCAGGCCCGGTTCACCCTGTCACCGAAGGCCGAGGTGGTGACCGCGCTGTCCGCGCTGCTGGCCCCCCGGGACCCGGCCGAACGCGCCTTCCACGCCGCGCACCACGCCGCCTTCGAAACCATGCTGGCCAGCTACCCGCTCCGCCGTGACGTGCTGGCGCGCAGCTTCCGCCCGCGCCGCGGCCCCCAGCCCGGCTGGACCGCCGGCTATCTGTGCGACCCGCCCCCGGGCCGGGCGTGACGTTCGCGGCCGAATTGGCGGCCGTGGCCGCGATACCGGACGACATGCTGCGCGCGGACCTGCGGGAGACCGCACTGGCCGCGCTGCCCGCGCACCTGGAGTCAGCCAGCCTGACGGCGGCGGCCACCGGCCTGCTGGACTGGGTGTGGACGCACACCGTCGACACCGACTGGCCCCGGCGCGAGCGCCTGCTGCAGGCGGACATCGTCGCGCGTACCGGGCAGCTCGCCCGCCAGGGCTGGGCGGCGGTCCTCCGCGACCTCGGCCAGAACCGCGAGTGGGCTGGTGACGGCCAGCTGCGGATCAACCGCTACGAACTGCCCACCCGGGTCCTACCGCCCGGTGCCCAGCTGTACTTCATCCCGGTCACGGCGTGTTCTGGCTGGGTCGGCTGGGATGAGCCGGCCAGGTACGCCATCTACTACCCGGTCACCGGCCGGCTGGCCCCGGCCGACGGGCAGCGCCGCGACGGGCTGAACCGCCTGCTCGGCACCAACCGCGCCACGCTGCTGCGCCTGCTCGACCAGCCAGCCGGCACCACCCATCTGGCCACCCGCACCGGGCTGCCCATCGGGGCGGTCGGCAATCACCTGCGGGTCCTGCTCGACGCCGGTGTGGTGGCCCGCCGCCGCTCCGGGCGCCACGTGCTGTACTGGCGCACCCCACTCGGCGACGCCCTCACCGCGTCGGACGGCCACTGACCGGATCCCTAGCCAGCTTGATCCTCGTCGCCGAACGTCACGCCCAGCTCGGCCGAGAGCGCGACCGCGAGCTGCAGCAATCGTGATCCGGGCCATGCCGGGCACCATAGCGCTGGGTCAGGACAGCTTGGCGTCGATGTAGGGCGTGATGGTGACCGGGCCGATCAGGCCGTAGTCCTGCCGTGGCTGGGTGTAGACGGTGGGCCTGGTGACCCGGAGCCGGTTCAGCAGGGTCGTCGCCACCGTGACGGTGAGCGTGTTGCTGCCCGGCCGGAGCGCGGCGCCCAGGTCGATGACCGGGTGGACCTGGTTGACGGGCCCGAGGTCCTGGCCGTTGACGCTGACATGGGCGCTGCCCGCCCCGATGCTGCCGAGGTCCAGGTAGGCACCGTCCGCGGCCCGCCAGCTGGCTGGCAGGGTGATGGTGGCGGTGTAGCGGCCCACCCCGGACACGTCCGCCAGCCCCTGGATGTCCTGCCAGGAGGACAGGGTGGTCAGCGTCAGGTTGTGGATGGTCTTCGTCGTGCCGATGGCGTCGGCCTCGACGCCGCCCGGGTCGGCGGGCTGCCAGTCTTCGACGCGGACCGCCCAGGATGGCACCACCGGTGCCGCCGGGACGCTGGTGACCTGGGCCGAGGCCGAGCTTCCGTTGTCCAGGACGGCCTGGTAGCGACCGGGCGCGGTGACCCGCGCGTTCAGGCCGGCTGGGCCCGCCACCACGTCGGCATCGGCGCTGACCGCGTGCCGGGCCGAGGTGTGCGTCCCGAAATGCTGCGGAGCGGCCAGTGCGATGATCACGGCTTCGCCGGCGGCCGCCGTGACCGGCACGGTCACGTAGCCCGAAGTCCGCGTGTCATACCGGCCCAGCGGGGTGATCGTGCCGGTCCACGGGTTGATCGCATATGGGCAGCCGCTGCCCGCCAGCGCGACGGTCCCGCTGACCGGGCTCGCGGTGGAGTTGAGCAGGAAGTAGTAGCTGGCATCATCGCTGACCCGGCGGGCGTACAGCAGCCCAGTGATCCCGGTGGGCACCGCGGACCCGGCGACATGCTGGCGGCCCAGCGCGGCAGGCAGATCGGCGGGGGTGGCGACCCGGGTCACCGCGGGCAGCTGGACGAGCTGGGCCAGGATCCTGGCCAGGGCCGCATCGCTGGCGGCCGCGTTGGCGAAGCTGGTGGTGGCGGCGGGCAGCGCACCGACGATGAGCACAGGCAGGCCCGCCCGGGCGAAACCGAGGATCTTCCCGGCGCTGTCCAGGAGCATCGTTTCCTGGTTGGCGATGACCAGGGCTTGGTAGCCGGGCCCGCCCGGGTCGAGCACACCACCGCGTGCCTGGGCGGCGGGCAGGCCGAGCAGGCCCCAGTTGAGCAGGTGGTAGGAATAGCCGGCGTCGGCGAGAGCGGCGCCATCGAACTGCCCGGCCGTCTGGGTCTGGTCGAATTGCTCGCGGTAGATGGCGATGTCAACCTTGTTCGTGCCTGATTGCAGGACCTGATGGGTCCGGGCCATGTACCCGGACCAGTCCCCGATGAACTGCCATTGCGGCTGGCGCGGCCCCCAGGCCTCGGAGAAATTGATCGGCGCGGCGAGTGGCGCCCAGGGGAAGAAGCCCGGCCATTGTCCCGATGGGGACGAGGCGTACGGGAAGCCATGCACGCGGACCTGGTTGACGCCCAGCGCGTACCCGGTGTTCGCCGTCGTCACCTCAGTGGCGATGGTCATGCTGTAGGCGGCCTGCAGCATCGCCCCCATCTCGCTGGACAGGATGGTGCTGCGCTGCCCGAGATCGCGCCCGGCCGCCATGACCCGGAACGAGTCGGGATTGCCGGTGAAGCCCAGCGATTCTCCTTCGGGCACCCCGGTGCTGGCCGCCACCAGGGCGGTGTCCAGTGGCGCGCCGTACGGCTGATTACGGAACTTCATGCCCAGGGTGTGCGCCCAGTCATCGAGCAGCGTGACGTGATTGTCAATGAACAGGTCGCTCAGCGTCTGGAAGTAGTCCCAGCGGATGCGATCGCTGACGGCCGCGTCCTCGAACGTGTACACCGCGGCCGACTCGCCCTGGACCAGCGGCAGGTACGGGGTCAGCGGGTACCCGCGGCGGGACCTGAATTCGCCCAGCATCTTCGGGGTCCAGTGCAGCTCGGTCAGGAACTCCAGCGAATCCTCGAAGAAATTGCCGCCCACCTGCTGGAAGAGAGCCCGGGTCTCGGCGGTGAGGAGGTCCTGCTCCCACCACTGGACGATGGCATTGCCGCCCGCGGCGCCAAAATGGTCCACCACGTAGGACTGCGGAACGGTGAAATTGTAGAAGTAGCCCTCGTAGTAAGCCTGCCGCTCGATCATGCCGGTGCCACGGGACCAGCTGGCGATGATTACCCAGCTCCCCCCGGACGGAGCGGTCCAGGTCAGCACGCCGCCGGATACCTTGGCGGTGACGTTGGTCAGCGTGGCCTGCTCGATCACCAGTGGTGAGGCACTCGTGCTGCCGGAAATCCGGGCCGCATGCACGGCCTCGAGGACCGGAGTGACCGTCACCGGCGGCAGTCCCGCGGCCACCCCACTGGGCGCGGAGTGCGGCGGGGGAACGGCGGCATCGAAGGCGGCGCCGCCGTCAATGATGGCCTGCCCGTACGTCAGTTCCTTCATCGCCGAGTCGTCGTCGGGCTCAATCCCGGCCGCCACCGCGGGCCAGTACGGGCCGATGTAAATGTCGGCGGTCAGGCCACGGGCCTGCGCCGTCCGCAGGGCCGCGGCCAGCCCGGCCTTCCAGGCCGGGCTGCCCCAGCCGTACCTCGCGGCGGGCATCGCCTCATGCTCGCTGTTGCGGACATCACCGATCTCAAAGCCGGTGAACCCGGCGTCAGCCATCGCATTGATCTCCGCGGCGATCTGGGCCGGAGTCACGTCGGCGCCGGGCCACCAGTACCGGAACCTTGGCTTACTCGCGGTGGAGGACAGACCCAGCATGCCTTCGCTGCCGCCCGGGGCAGGCGCACCGGCCACCTGGGCCGAGGCGGGACCGGCCAGCAGCGGCCCGGCGGCCACGGCGGCGGCCGCCGCCGTGGCCGCGGTCAGCAGCGATCTGCGGGAGATTTCTGTGCTCACGTGGACTCCTTGGCTGGGACGGGCAGGGGCACGGGCCGAGTGATTGATACGTTTCATTGATACGTTTCATTCACCCAGCAAGATCCGAGTCGGGTATGTGAGCTAGGAACAGGAGCGACTCTCACTAACTGAGAGTCGCTTTGGCTCTGCGTGCGTATGTCTTATCTCACCGCGCAACGGGATGGCAAGGGTTACGGCCATGGCGTCCCGCGTCCCGGCGGATGTCGGAAATTCTTGTCGACGTAATTGTTGACAAAACAGATCACGTTCAATGATCCTAATTTGGCGAGGACGCACCAGCTGATTAGGAGTTGCCACGTCCATGGCTGACCAGGAGCACCCAAGACCGTCCGCCCGCGCCCGCGAGTTAGTAGCGGGCGGCTACGACCTGCATGTGCACGTCGCCCCGGACGTGATCGGCAGGCGCGATCGATGACATCCCGCTGGCCAGCCGCTTCCGCGAGGAGGGCCTGGCGGGGTTCGTGCTCAAGTCCCACTACAACCCGACCGCCGAGCGGGCGTCCGTCGTCCGCAAAGCCGTCCCGGGGGTCGATGTGCTGGGCGCGGTCACGCTCAACGCCTCGGTCGGCGGGATGAACCCGGTAGCCGTCGAGATCGCGGCCCGCTCCGGCGCGCGCGTCGTGTGGTTACCCACCGTTGACGCGATCAACCAGCGCAAGAGCCGGGCAGCCGACCCGCCGGGGGCGACACCGCCGCCCTGGGCGGCGCTGCAGGACGAGCTCGTCGCCCAGGGCATCGAGGCACCCCCCGTCCACGTGCTCGGCGCGGACGGCGAGGTCCTGCCCGAGGTGCGCCAGGTGCTGTCGCTGATCGCCCGGCACGACATGGTGCTGGCCACCGGCCACCTGGGCCGGGAGGAGATCATGGCGGTCACCGCGGCCGCCCATGACCTGGGCGTGCGGCGCATCATCATCACGCATCCCGAGTTCACGTCGCAGCGGCTGCCGGTCAGTGAACAGGCCGAGCTGGCCGGGCGCGGCGCCCTGCTCGAACGCTGCTTCACCACCCCGTACACCGGGAAGGTGAGCTGGGAGACGATGCTGGAGAATGTCCGGGCCGCCGGCCCGGAGCATTCGTTCCTGTCGTCTCGATCTCGGCGCCCCGGCTGGCCCTCCGGTGGAGGACGGGCTCGCCCTGATGGCCGACTTCCTGCTGAAGGCGGGGCTGCGCGAGGCCGACGTGCACACGATGGCCGTGGCGAATACTCGCGCCCTCGCCGCGGCACCGCAAACCCGGGCCGCGTAGGCACCGGCGCCGCGACGGCCCCGTGCTGCAGACCCGCGACCTGGGCAAGTCCTTCCTCAAGGACGACCGCTACATCGTCGCGCTGCGCCGGTTCGACCTCACCGTCGAGCAGGGCAGCTTCGTCTGCGTTCTCGGCCGGAGCGGGTGCGGCAAGTCCACGCTGCTCAACCTGATGGCCGGGCTCACCCGGCCCAGCGAGGGCGACATCCGCTACCGCGGAAGCCCGATCACGCGGCCGAACCCGGCCGTGGGCTACCTGACTCAGTCCGACACGCTCATGCCGTGGCGGGATGTCCGGCGCAACGTCGAGATGCCGCTGGAGATCCGCGGCACCCGTGGCGCCGAACGCCACGCCCGCGCGGATGTGCTGATCGACGCGGTCGGCCTGCACGGGTTCGGTAAGCACTACCCGCGCGAGCTGTCCGGCGGGATGCGCCGCCGGGCCAGCCTGGCCCGGATGCTGGCCGCGAGCTGGACACGCTCCTGCTCGACGAGCCGTTCGCCGCGCTCGACGCGCACCTGCGCGCCGAGATGCAGCGTCTGCTCCTCGCCCTGTGGGATGGCTCAGGGCGCACCGTCGTCTTCGTCACCCACGACATCGACGAGGCGCTGGTCCTGTCCGACCGGGTGGTCTTGCTCGGCCCGCTCGGCCGCATCCTTGCCGACCTGGCCGTCGGCCTGCCACGCCCTCGTGACGTTGACGACCTGCGCGGAGATCCGCAGTTCGTCGCGCTGCGCAAGAGGCTGTCCGCCGCCTTGAAGGACGCCGCCAATGACCGCGATTCCTGACCCGGACACCGTGTGGGCACACGATCTTGTCGAGATACCAGCCGACCGGAGCTGGTGGACGAAACACCGGTTCACGGTACTAGTCGTTGGGTGCCGTCTTGCTCTGCTGGCCGTCGTGCTGATCGCCTGGCAGCTCATGTCCGGGCCGGTCCTGGACCGGACGCTGGTCAGCTCGCCGACCCAGGTTTGGCATCAGCTGGTGACGTGGTCGGCTGACGGGACGCTGTGGAGCAACACCTGGATCACCATCAAAGAGGTCGCCCTGGGCTACGTGTTCGGGGCGGTCACCGGCGCCGTGGCCGGGTTCCTCATCACCTCCGCCGCACTCCTGGCCCGGGTGCTCGACCCGTTCATCATGGGGCTTTACTCGATACCCAAGGTCGCCCTCGCGCCGCTGTTCATCGTGTGGTTCGGCATCGGCCTGGAGATGAAGGTGGTGCTGGCCGCGGCCACCGTGTTCTTCCTGGTCTTCATCAACACCGCCCACGGGGTGCGCGAGATCGACCCCGCGCTGCTGGACGCGGCGCGGCTGATGGGCGCGCGCGGCGGGACCTGCTGTTCAAGGTGACGCTGCCCGGCTCGATGTCCGGGGTGATTACCGGATTGCGGGTCTCCGTCCCGTACGCGCTGATCGGCGCGGTCATCGGTGAGCTGGTCGCCTCCAACCAGGGGCTCGGGTACCTCATCAATAACTCCGCGTCAGAGTTCGACACCGCCGGGGTTTTCGCCGCCCTCATCGTGCTGTCCGTCATCGCCGCGATCCTCAACCAGGGCGTGACGTTGCTGTCGCACCGGTCCAGCCGATGGAAGCCCCTGCCCGGCAATGAGTGACCAGATCACACCGAGAGGAGCTCTCCTTGAACAGACCTAGCCGCAGCCTGCTGACAGCACTGCTCGCAGGCACGGTCTTAGCCGCCGCCGCCTGCGGTCCGTCAGCCTCGTCTTCCGCCGGGAGCGGGGCCAGCACGCAGCTCACGCTGAACTATGGCCAGGTCAGCAACTCCATCGCGTTCTTCCCCGTGTTCGTGGCTCAGCACGAGGGCTACTTCGCCGCCGAGCACCTCACCGTGGGGCCGAACCCGTTCCCGGTCCTGGGCACCGGCGCCAAGGTCGCCGCGGCGCTGGCCGGGGGCAGCATCGACGTTGGTGGCAGCGTGATGACCGATGCCTTCAACCTGGCCAAGGCCGGGCAGCACCCGAAGGTCGTGGCCGCCCTGGTCAACGCCTACTACATCGACATCGTCGTGGGCCAGCACGCGCACGTCGCGCCCGCTGGCGCCACCCTGATCGAGAAGGTGCGGGCGCTCAAGGGAATGAAGATCGGCATTACCGGCCCGGGCAGCGGCACCGAAGCCCTGATCACCTACCTGTTCAAGCTGGCCGGGATGAACGCGCAGACCGACGCGACGCTGGTCAACCTCGGTGCCGACGCCACGGCCGTCCTCGACGCGCTCAAGGCCGGGCGGGTGGACGCGGTCTCCTTCGCCCAGCCGCTGGGGCAGCAGGCCACGATCTCCGGCGTCGGGTCGATCTACATCTCGCCCGCCCGCGGTGACATCCCGGCCATGACCGGCGAGGTGCAGGGCGTGGCCTTCACCGATGCGGGGGTACTGGCGAACAAGAAGCCGGCCGTCGAGGCGTTCGTCGCGGGCGTGGCCAAGGCGGAGCACCTCATCCACACCGCCTCCACGGCCAGGGTGAGTGCTCTGCTGAAGGACTACCTCCCCGACCTCTCACCGAAGATGGTCGCCGCTATCATCCCGCTGCTGCAGGCGGAGATCTCCACCACCCCGGCCGTCTCCGTCCCGGGCTACCAGAAGGCGGTCAGCTTTCATAAGACAGCGGGCCTCTTCGCGAACCCGCCCTCCTACAGCACGCTCATCGATTCCGCCCTGATCTCGGCCGCGATGAGCAAGGCCGGTTCCTGAGCCATCCGGCCTGGCGGGCGCGTACCGCCCGCCAGGCCGGTCAGCCCCAGTCCAGGCCGCGTACCCGGGCCAGGCCCGGCAGGTCCCACAGCGCGGCGGCTATCGACGCCGCTCGCGGCGCACCGAGGAACGGGACGACCAGTTCGTCGTACTTGGCGCGCAGCTCGGCGTCGCTCAGTGGGTCGTCCGGGTCACCCTTGCGGGTGAGCCGCAGCTGCTCAAGCCGGCCGCCGCCGCGGTCCGTGATGCGCACCCGCGCGGCCCGGCGCCGCGGCGCCATCGCGTCCAGTCCGGGGTCGGCCCGCACGACGGTCGCCGCGGTCAGCCGCCGGATGAGCGGGTTCGCGAGCGCCTCCGGGGTGAAGGCCCCCAGCCGCACGGTGCCGAGCACGAGGGCCGCGGCCACGGTGTACGCCAGGCTGAACCGCGCCTGCTCCGGGCCTGCGGGGTTGGCCTGCCCGGCGACCTCCGTGGCCACCTGGTACGTCTCGATCTCCACGCGGTTCACATCCTCGGCGCGCACGCCGCCCGCCCGCAGTTCCAGCGCGGCGTCGATCGCGGCGAACGTGTGGCCACAGCAGGCGTGGCACTTCACCGTCGTTTCGGTCACGCAGAACGGGTCGCCAAGGCGGTCAACCCCCAACTTCGTGATCCCAGCGGTGGCCATGCCGAACCCCGCCGTGCCTTCCAGGACGTCCAGGGCTCCGGTCAGCCCCCGGCCGGCGGCGAGGGCGGCCAGCGTGCCCGCCTCGGCCGCATGCCCGGCGTGCAGCGGCTTGCCCATGGACCCGGTTCTGATCGTCTGCTGCAGCCCCGCGGCCATGGTCGTCGCGATGGCCAGCGCGTGGGCGAACCGCAGCTCGTCCAGCTGGAGGATTTCCGCTGCCGCCGCCGCGGCGCCGATGACGCAGGCCGTCCCGGTCGGATGCCAGTTCCGGTAGTGCGCCGGAGCGACCGCCAGCGCGACGCGCGCGCCGATCTCATAACCGATGGTGACGGCGCGGAGCAGATCGGCACCGGTCGCATCGGCATGCTCGGCGACGGCGAGCGCGGCCGCGATGGTCGGCGCTCCGGGGTGATAGAGCGCGTCCCGGTAGATGTCATCCAGCTCGGCGGCGTGGGCCGCGGTGCCGTTCAGCAGCGCGGCCGTCCGCGCATCAGCAGCCGGCCCGACGGGACCAGGCGGCAGGCACCGGTGCCGGTAGCGGTGGCTTCCGCGAGGATGCGTGGCGGCGGAAGGGCTGACCCCGGCACCACGGCACTGACCCAGTTGACGACGGTGCGCACGGCCCCGTGCCGCACCGGCGGGGGCAATGGCTGGGCCCGCCGCGCTACCGCGAAAGCCGCCAGTTCGCCGGTCACGGTGCTCACGTCAGAATTGGGCCTCGTACTGGGCGGTATCGATACGCGCCTCGATGACCAGCGGCCGGGTCAGCGTGGTCAGGGATGCGGCCGCCTTCTCCAGTTCGGCGGCCGAGGAGACCCGGATGCCATCGCAGGCCATCGACTCGGCCAGCCCGACCAGGTCGATGCCGTCCAGGCGGGTGGCCGTGCTCGGGTAGCCGAGGGCCGCCTGTTTCAGCTCGATCCGGTTGAGACTGCCGTCGGCGAACACCACCACGGCCAGCGGAAGACCACGGGCCGCGGCCATCCGGAGTTCCGTGGCGGCCATCGCGAACCCGCCATCACCGATCAGCGCGACGACCGGGACCTCACGGCAGAGCAGCTGCGCCGCGATAGCACCAGGCAGCCCGAAGCCCATCGCGGACAACCCGTTGCTCATCAGCACACTGCGCGGCGCTAACGCCTGCCAGCCTTGCCCGACCAGAAGCTTGTGCGAGCCAACGTCGCAGGTGACGACGGTCTCGCGCGGGGTGGCCGCCCGGATCACGTCGACAACGTCACTGGGGTTGAGACGGCCCTCGGACCGCCCCGCGTAGTAGGCCGCGCGCAACCGGGCCCGGTGCGCCCCGGCATCCCGTTCCGTCCACCGGGGTTCACCTCGCCAGGAATCCGTGAGCCAGTCCAGGGCGGCGGCCACGTCGCCGGTGATCTCACAGCCGCTGACGTAAACCTGGTCGGTGTTGGGGGTGGTGTCCACGTGCAGTACCGGGGTGGCCAGCCGCCATGGCTTGATCAGCTCCACCGGATCGAACCCGGCCGCGACGATCAGGTCACTGTCCGCCAGGAGCTGCCACATCACCTGATGGCACGCCATATCCAGCACGCCGGCGAAATACGGATGGTCCTCGGGAAACACGCCCTTGGCCATGGGGCTGGTGACGACGGGCATGCCAATGGTCTCGGCCGCGCGGACCAGGGCGGCGGACGCACCGCACCGGGTCGCCGCGTTACCGGCCAGCAGCAGAGGCCGGCGCGCGCCCAGCAACTGGGCGACCGGGTCGGCACAGCCGGCCGCCTGGCTGACCGTGACGGTGGAAACGGCCGCGTTCAGCGGCGGCATGATCACGCTGGTCTCCGCGGCATCCGCCGTGAAGGTGTCGGCCGCGCCGGTGAGATGGACCGCACCCGGCCGTTCGGCCACCGCGGTGCGGAGCGCCTTGCGCATGATGGTGCCGGCCGACGCGCTTTCCAGCCGCCCGGCCCACTTAGTGACCGGTGAGAACAGCAGCTTGTGGTCCACCACCTGGTGGGTGAAGTACTGCTCACGGCTCGCCTCGACCTGGCCCGAGATGGCCACCAGCGGAACCCGGTCCCACGTGGCCGCGGCGACGCCGTTGACCAGCGCGGTCGAACCGGGCCCCAGCGTGGACAGGCAGAAGCCAGGCCGCCCGGTCGCCATCGCGTAGGCCTCGGCCATGCTGGCCGCGGTGCCCTCACGGCCGCCGAGGACAACCTCCACGCCCGCCGATCGCGTCGCCTCCATGAGCTCGATGATCGGGTCGCCGGGGTAAGCGAAAACGAAATTGGTCCCGGTGGCCTGGATGTAGCCGGCCACCACGCGAGCCGTGCTGTGTTCACCGGGCACTATGAGCCACGCCCAATCACTTTGCTTATCCTCAAGCCACACCTAATCATTTTGATGACACGATTGTCAACAATCCTGGCCGGATACCGCGGGGCGGCCAGCGGTTCACAGGTAGGCGCCGATCAGGTCCCCCTCGGCGGTGAACTCGGTCCAGGTACCGGTGAAACGCACGCTGCCCTGAGCGATCGCATAGAGGCGGCTGGTGCACTGCCGGGCGAAGGCCAGGTTCTGCTCCACGATCAGCATGGTGATCCCGGCTTCCTGAAGCTGCCGCAAGGAGCCCGCGAGGCGTTCGGCGACGAAAGGGGCCAGTCCTTGCGAGGGTTCGTCGAGCAGCAGCACGCGCGGGCCTGCGACCAGCGCGCGGGCGATCGCGAGCATCTGCTGCTGGCCACCGCTGAGCGTGCCAGCGCGGCGGCCGGCCATCGCGGCCAGCTCAGGGAACACGTCGTAGGCGAAGGCAAGCGCCTCGGCCGGCGGGTGCCGCCAGCCCCGGCAGGAACCGCCGAGCAGGATGTTGTCGGCCACCGACAGCCTGGTCACGACGTGACGCCCTTCTGGTACCAGGACGATGCCGCGGCGCATGTGCGCGCGCAGCCCGCCGCGGCCACTGCGCCCCGAACGCGCGGAGGCTGCCGGTCCGGGCCCGCAGCAGCCCGGCGGCCATGTTGAGCAGCGTCGTCTTGCCTGCCCCGTTCACCCCGATGACCGCGACCGCCTCACCCTCCAGGACGGTGAGCGAGACGCCGCGCAGGGCTTCGAGCGCGTCGTAGCGATAGGTGGCATCCAGGACCTCGAGTGCAGCCGCGGTCTTGCCGCTGCTTCTGGACGGCACATTCACGCCGGCCCGCTTTCATCGGCCGGGGCGGCGAATCCGGCGCCCAGGTAGCGTTCCCGTACGACCGGGCTGGCCATCGCCTGCGCCGGGTCACCGTCGAACACGATGCCGCCTCCGTCCATCATCACTACACGCCTGGCCACCGCGGTGACCAGCGCCATCCGGTGCTCGATGAGCAGCAGGGCGATCCCCGAAGCGCGCAGCGCGACCAGGACCGCGGCGAGATCATGCTCCTCCGCCCCGCTGAGGCCGCTGCCTGCTCGTCGAGCAGCAGCAGCCTGGGCCCGATGACCAGGGCCCGGGCCAGCTCGACCAGCTTGCGCGTGCCGAACGGCAGCGTCCCGGCGATCCGGCCTGCCTGCCCGGCCAGCCCGACCCGGTCCAGGGCCGCCGCGGCCCGGCCGGCCGGGCTGCCGTCCCGGCGCCCGGCGCTCATCGCCCCCAGGGCCACGTTGCCCAGGCAGGTCTCGTCGAGCAGCAGCCGCGGGCTCTGGAACGTGCGCCCGACGCCGTGCCGGGCCAGGTACCGGGCGGGCTGGGCCAGCACATCCTGGCCGAACACGGTGATCATCCCAGCGTCCGCCGGGATCAGCCGGGTGATGAGGTTCAGCAGCGTGGTCTTGCCCGCGCCGTTCTGACCGAGGACGGCCACCGACGTGTCCGGGGCCGCCCGGACGGTAAGCGTGAAGTCGCTCAGCACCTGGACGCCGCCGAAGCTCTTGCACAGCCCGGACACGGCGAGGGCATCTGGCCCGGTCATGAGCCCGGCCTTTGCTTCGCGGAGGGCTGCTTCGCGGGCCGCTGTTTCGCGGGCCGCAGCATGGCCGGCCGCAGCTTTGCGGGCGGCAGCTGGCCGGCCAGTGCAGCCTGGCCCGCCACGCGGCGGGCACGGCGACGCCGGTGAGCCCCTCCGGCAGGTAGCCGAGGACGATCACCAGCATGATGCCCAGCAGCAGGTCGGACAGCCCTGGCAGCGAGGTGCTCTCGGCGTTCAGCACGCTGTAGGCGGCGGCCCCGGCCAGTGTTCCCCAGGTCACCGACCGGCCGCCCAGGATGACCGCGACCAGGACGGCCAGCGAGGCGGTGAGCGTGAAGTCGTCCGGGGAGACGAACCCGGCGGTCTCGGTGAACAGGCAGCACAGGCCCCGGCCGCGATCGCGAACGCCACCACGATCACCGTGATGCGGAGCATCCGCACGTTGATCCCGATGGACGCGGCCATGGTCTCGTCGGCCTTGACCGCGAGAACCTGCCGCACCCGCCGGCTGAGCCGCAGATGGTTCAGCCCGGCGATGACCAGCACCGCGCACCCGAAGATCACTATGAGCACCGGCACCGAGTTGAGGTTCGAGTCCGGAACCGCCTCGCCGTTCACCCCGCCGGTAAACCCGGTGAGGTGGACGAAGGCCGTGGACAGGATGACCTGGCCCGCCAGCGTGCCCATGGCCAGGAAATGCTCCCGCAGCCGGGACAGCGGCAGCGCAATCAGCAGGCCGAGCAGGGCGCCGGCCGCGGCCGCGGCCAGGAACGCCACCGGGACGGGAACGCCCGCGTGGGCTTCGGCGTAGATGGCCACGTAGGCGCCGGCCCCGTACACACCAGCCTGGGCCAGCGACGCCTGGTTGGCGAACCCCAGCATGAGCTGCAAGCTGGCGACCAGCAACGTGAACAGGCCGAAGTTGATGGCCGTGGTGGTGGCGAAGTCCGAACCGTGCAGCGCGGTGAACGCGGCGATCGCGGCGAACACCGCGAGCACCGCCACGTCGGTCCGGACGGCCCGGGCATGCCCGGGCAGCCGGGCCGCGGCCGGGCCGGCGTCCGGAGCGCGCGGCAGCACCGGCTGCGGGGCGCCCGGCACGGGCATGCGCATCCCGCCCCTTTACGCTCTCGGCCCGACCAGGTCGGCCACGTTGCCGGTGAGCCCGCCCGGCCGGAACACCAGGAAGGCGAACAGCAGGCCGAAGGTCAGCAGGTCGGTGAGGTTGGGATTGACGTAGACCCCCATGACGTTGGTGACGAACGCGACGACGAGGCCACCGACCATGGCCCCGCCCGGGTTGCCGAGGCCGCCGATCACCGCGGCGGCGAACGCGCCCACCCCGAAGCTCAGGTCGGTGGTGATGGACACCCCGGTCAGCGGGAGGTACAGGGTGCCCGCCAGGGCCAGGACCGCGCCGGACAAACCCCAGGCCAGCGTGACCAGCACCAGGTCGTTGATGCCGAAGTAGCGGGCGGTGGCCCGGTTGGCGCCGAGGGCCAGGAACTGTTTGCCGACGATGGTGCGGCGCTGCGCGAAGCCGAGGCCGGCCACCACCGCCGCCGCGACGGCGACGAGCAGCAGGCCCTGGTCCGGGACCAGGTTCCCGTACAGCGGGAAGTGGCCGGCCAGGATGGGCGGCTCGGACAGCGGGTAGCTCCCCCACGCCATGATCGCGACCTGCTCGATGATGATGCCGACGCCGAACGTGATGATGACCAGCGTGAGCGGCTTCGCGCCGTGCGTTTCCGGCCAGCGCAGCGCCACCAGGTAGGTGGCGCTGCCCAGGGCCGCGACCAGGATCACCGCGATCAGGTCGTTGACCGCCGGGTTGGCGGTGAAGTGGACCGCCGTGCTGAGCAGGGCCCCGAGGATCATGTACTGGCCGACCGCGAAGTTGAACACCTGCGACACGGTGTAGACGATCGTGAAGGCCAGCGCCATCAGGCCCAGCGCGGTCCCCAGGAACACGCTGGACACGATGGCGCCAGCCAGCTCGTTCACCCGTTGACTCCCGGGCTGCTGTCCGCGATCTTGGACAGGGCGTTGTCAGGGACGAATGCCTTGCTCGCCGCATCCCACCGGTAGATGGTCATCAGGTGCGGCCCGAACAGCCCGGAGTGCTGGGTGGCAGTGAAGTCCGTGTACGTGCCGGGCCCGCCGCTCATCGTGTGGAACTTGCCCAGCGACTGCAGGGCATCGACCAGCGGCAGGCCGCCCTTGCCGCCGGACTTGGCCAGCCCGGCGGCGGCGATCTGGAAGGCGTCCCAGAGCTGGGTGGGGTTCTCCCCGCCCTGGATGATGCCGGTCTGCTTGGAGATCTTGTTCATGAACGCCTGCGCCGCCGGGACGGCCG
Organism: uncultured Actinomycetes bacterium; assembly: GCA_963747705.1. GTDB lineage: Bacteria > Actinomycetota > Actinomycetes > Streptosporangiales > Streptosporangiaceae > RYN-230. The sequence continues at coordinate 101,309 of CAVVGF010000092.1, forward strand.
AGTCGTAGCTGGTGATGTCGTAGACGCCGGGCAGGCTGTCATAGGCACTGCCCGCCGCCGCGGGCACGCCAGGCGCGTTGATACCGCCGGGGCCGAACAGCGGGATCTTCACCCCGGCCTGGGCCATCGTCTTGGCCAGCAGCGTCACGTCCGGGCCGGACGCGGCGCCGACGAAGATCGCCTTGGCCCCGCTGTGCGCCAGCCGCAGGACCTGGGCGGTCAGCGACGAGGCCGGTGACGTCCAGCTCACGTCGGCGGCGATCTTGACCCCGTAGTGACTGGCCAGGGACCGGAACGCGGTGTCCTCGGCGACCCCGAAGCTGGTGGTGTCGGCCGCGATCGCGATCGGGTTCCAGTGCTTGGCCTTGGCGGTCTCGAACATCGCGCCCGCGGACTGTGAGACCTGGTAGGCATCGCGGAAGCAGTACGTCTTGCCATCGGTCAGCCCGGTCGTGGCCGAGGCATGGCCGATGAGCACGACGTGCTCGGCCATCGCGATCGTGCAGCCTGCCTGGAAGTTGGTGGACGTGTACTCGCCGATAACCAGCGCGACGCCCGCGCCGCTCAGCGACTCGAACGCGCTGACCGCGCCGGTAGGTGACACCCCTCCGGTGTCGCGGATGATCAGCTTCAGGTGACGGCCATGGATGCCGCCGTGGCTGTTGATGGTGGCGACCGCGTCCTTGGCGATCGCCTCCTCGGACGTTCCCTCGCTGGGGTTGCTGCCGGTCAGCGGGGTGGCCAGGCCGATCAGGATCGGAGCGGAGCTCGCGGCGGGCGCGGAGTTGCTGGACGACGGGGAACCGCACGCGGCCAGGCCGGCCGCGGCCAGGATGGTGACCGCGATAAGGGCGGCGATGTTTTTCATGATGCTTCCTTTTGCTGTCTGGCCGGCATCGGGTAGTCGCTGGCGTTGAGCACCCAGCCGTCCATGCTGGAGAAATCCACCCGGGGCGGCGCGAAGATGTTGACGAGCTGGTTGATCCCGGTACCGACCTGCTGGCTGGTATGCACGGTGCGTGGGGGGATGACGGTCAGCGACGGCCCGGCACAGATCTCGTGCTCGTCGGGCACCCACTGGCGCAGGTCGGTGCCCCAGGGCCGGCGGATGTGGTGCACGAAGCTGCCATCGAGCACCAGCGAGGCCTGCTCGAAGTCCTCATGCACGTGCGGCGACATCCGGGTGACATCACGCGGACCCGGCCGCGGTTCGGTGTAGTTGACCATCAGGGTGGTGCACCGCCAGATCCGGCCGAACCGGCCGGGCTCAGGCGCCACATCCAGCTGGTAGGACCGCAGCCGGTACCCGCCGACCGGCAGCGGCCAGGGGGCGAGCGGCGCGATGTTCGGCTGCGCCGTCCGGTAGGCGGCCGCATTGCTGCTGGCCTCGGCCAGGTCAGCCGCGGCGCTGGTCAGCACCCGGATCAGCCGTCCCTCGCTGAGCGCACGGACGGCTGAGCGGCCGGGCGGGATAAAGGTCAGCGTCCGGCCCGGGACGGTCAGGCTCTCCTCGCCCACGGTCACCTCGGCAGACACCCCGGCGTCCGGGATGAGCAGGGCGTACTCGTCATGCTGAGCCGGCCGCCAGAGCACCGCCTCCGGCGACACCTGGCTGTAGCCGAGGACGAAGTGCTGGCCCCGGGCCAGCCACGTATCCGCGCCGTCGGCACGGAGCTGTGGCTCGGTCTCGTAGAACTTGGCGTAGGACGGGGTGCCGTACCCGTCCGCCGCCGCGGACGGCGCCGACGCGGCGGCGAGCCGTGATCGCGGATCGGCCTGGCTGTAGGCCATCGGGGTTCCTCCGCTCAGGCGCCGGTGTACTCGACGATGTACACGCCGGCGTTGTAGTCGGTGATGTAGGCGAGACCCTCGGCGGTCACGAACACGTCCGTGGTGTGCGTGGCCAGTGGCCGGTTCTTGCGGCGCTCGGTCATCCGCTCGGGGAGGGGCGGGACGAAGTAGCCCAGTTCCTCCGGCCGGAACGGGTCGGCGATGCTGACCACCCGCAGCCCCGCGTTCTGGTAGGTGGCGTAGATGACCTGGCTGGACTGGAAGCTGCCGGCCCGGTTCTCGTGCAGGTTGTGCGGGCCGAAGTGGCCAGGCTCACGGCAGTACTCCCGCTCCCGCGGGGTGGGGAAGGTCGAGATGCTCACCGGGTTGGACTTCTCCCGGATGTCGAACACCCAGGTGTACTTGACCTGGTCGGCGCAGTTGTCGAGGACCGCTTCGTCCGCAACGACTAGCACGTCGCGATCGAGCAGCGGCAGGCAGGAGTGCGTCCCGCCACCGAACGGCGGGCACCAGTTGCGGTGCGCGAGCAACTGCGGGCGGGCCGGATCACGCACGTCGACGATGGTCAGCCCGCCGTCGCGCCAGCCGCCGTAGGCGATGCCGTCCGCCACTACCGCGTGATGCAGCGCGACCCGGTTCTTCCAGGACGGTTCCTCGCCGCCCTCCCGCCACATGCCGGGAATCCACCACCGGCCCGCCTCCACGGGGTGGGCCGGGTCGGCCAGGTCGATGATGAGCAGGATGTGGTCGGTGAACCCGTCGATCAACGCGGACGCGTAGGCGTACCGGCCGCCGTCGTACCAGATCCGGTGCAGCCCGCAGCCTTCCACGGCCAGGTACCCGATCTGCCGGGGCTGGGCCGGCACGGACACGTCGTAGACCCGCATGCCGGCCGCGAAGTCCTGGCCGCGGACCCCGTACAGCGAGCTGTGCACGCCGTCGACGGAGCGGCCGTAGTAGTCCTTCTCGACCGGCTTGACCATGTAGAAGTCGACCGAGTCGATGACCAGCAGCAGGTCGTCGTGGGTCTGCAGGTGGATGTGCCAGGAGTTGGGCGAGCCGTCGAGGAAGTTCACCGCCCGGGGGTGCCTCGGGTCGGACACGTCGAGGACGCTGACCCCCTCGTTCTTGCCGATGTAGGCGTGCGACCGGTGCACCATGATCTGGGTGCCGCCGGGCCTGCCGCCCTGGTCGCTGTAGCCGACGAAGCGCATGTTCCGCGCGTCGCTGCCGGCCGGGCGCTCACCTCGGCGTCCTGCGCAGGACGTCCGGGTTGACCAGGTCGTGCGGCAGCCCGCCGGTCAGCATGGTCCAGAGGTTGCGGAAGGCCATCGTTGCCATCTCCCTTCGCAGATGGGCGTTCCACGCGGCCATGTGCGGGGTCGCGATGAGGTTGGGTGCAAACAGCAGGGGATCGTCGGGCGGTGGGGGTTCCGGGCTGTACACATCCACGGCGGCGCCGCCGATCCTGCCCTCGGTCAGCAGCCGGGCCAGGACGGCCTGATCGACCAGGTTGCCACGAGCGGTGTTGACCAGCAGGGCGCCCGGCTTCAGCGCTTCCAGCCGCGCCCGGTCGAGCAGCGGTCCGGCACCCGCGGCGCGGCCCGGCACGTGCAGAGTCACGATGTCCGCGGTGCTCAGCAGCGTGGGCAGATCGACGTGCTCGACCCCGGCGGGGATGGCGGCCGCCTGGACGTCGGCGCCGATCAGGCGGGCCCCCCACGGGCCGAGCCGGGCCGCCACGGCGCGCCCGATGTGGCCGAGGCCGACGATGCCCACGGTGGATCCACGCAGCGTGCCCGCCATCCGGTCGGCGGCTCGCCAGCCGCCCGCGGCGATGTACGCCCCCGAGTACCAGTGCAACTGCTTGACCAGTGCGAGCATGAGCGCGATGGCGTGCTCGGCCACCGGCTCGGCCTCGGCGTCCGCGGGGGTATTCGTCACCATGATCCCGCGCTCGGTGGCCGCGGCTAGATCGATGACCTCGTGGCCGATCCCTAACTTAGAGATGTAGCGCAGGTCAGGCAGCTGCTCCATGACCTGGCGGGTAATGAAGGCACCGCTCGCGCCCATCAGCGCGCTATGCCCCTGGGCCGCCGCCACCAGCTCGTCCTCGGGGATCTTCGGCCTGCTTCGCCCGGTCGAGAACAGCGGAGCTCCGAGCGTGACCCTGACTCCCCGGTCCAGCAGCCACTCGATGGGCTCGTCCACCGGGTCGTACACGTACACGCTCGGATCGGCTGAACCTGCGGTCATCCGCGCTCCTTTGGACAGCGACTACAGGCTTCGGAGGGATCATATGCAGAACAGTTGATAGAACTCTTGGATACAGTTTTTGGCTCACCGGGAACTTATGAGTGCGTGGAGGTGGTGTCAAGAGCCGTCCAGATAACGATGTTGCGCTAACCGTTCCCTATCTTGGATCCAGATGGACATCCTGCGAAGTGCCAGATGAAGACACTGTTAGAGTTTGGGGCATGCGAGCGCAGGGCAGCACGGAGATCTCACTGGACGAGGGGAACCCTCTGCCGGGCGGGAAGCCCAACGTGCACACGATCCACCGCAAGCTGCGGGAGCAGATCCTGGTCGGGCACATCCCGGCCGGCACCTTCCTCTCCCAGGTGCAGCTGGCCGAGAGCTTCGGCGTCAGCCGGACCCCGCTCCGCGAAGCGCTCCGGATGCTGCAGGAAGAGGGGCTCATCGAGGCGGAAAGCAACCGCCGGGCCCGGGTGGCCACCTTCCACCTCGACGATCTGGAGGCCATCGCGGCGCAGCGGATACTGCTGTCCGCACTGGCCACCGCGATCACCGTGCCCCAGCTGACCGATGCGGATCTGGCCGGGATGGAGCGCAGCCTGGCGGCCATGGCGGGCGCGGCGGGCCGTGACGACGCGGCCGCCTGGCGGGCCGCCGACGCGGAGTTCCACGCCGCCCACTACAGCCGGGCGCCCGCCCGGCTGCACCAGGAAGTCCTGCGGCTGGCCGAGCGCAACGGCCTGTACCGGTCGGTGTGGCTGCGGGACGCCCCCCATCTCGAACCGCAGACCGTGCTGGAACACGACCGGATTCTGGCCGCCTGCCGTGAGCGCAACCAGGCCGAGGCCAGGAACGGGATCGCCCGTCATCAGGCCCGCATCGCCATCACCGTGATGACCCATGCGGTGCCAGAACGGGAGCCAGCGACGATTCGCGCCGCGTTGCAGCTCGTGCTCGGGGCCTGACCGCAGGTCAGCCCAGGATGACGTTGATGGTCTTCAGCTGGGTGTAGCTGAGCAGCTCGTCCAGGCTCTCCTCGCGCCCGATCCCGGACAGCTTGACGCCGCCGAACGGGACCCCGGTGAAATGCGTGGCCGCGCCGTTGATCCACAGGTAACCGGCTTCCAGGGCGGCGGCGACCCGGTGTGCGCGGCTGATGTCGTTGGTCCAGATGCTGCCAGTCAGCCCATAGCCGACGCTGTTCGCGATCCGGATCGCCTCGTCTTCGTCCTTCCAGGTCAGCGCGGCCAGTACCGGGCCGAACACTTCCTCCTGGGCGATCCGCATGTCCGGCCGCACGCCGCGGAACAAGGTCGGCTCGATGTACAGGCCGGGCTGGTCAGCCAGGCCGGGCGGACGCCCGCCGCCGGTGACCAGCTCGGCGCCCTCGTCCTGGGCCAGCCGGATGTAGCGCTGCGTCTTGGCGTACTGGGCCGGCGAGGCCATGGTGCCCATCTCGGTCGCCGGGTCCAGCGGCGAGCCGATCCGGATCGCCGCCATCAGCGCCGCCACCCGGCTCACCACCTCATCGGCGATCGACTCGTGGACCAGCAGGCGGGAGGTGGAGCCGCAGGACTGGCCCGCGGACCGGGCGAAGTTCATCCCGGCCACGGCGCCGGCCGCGACCGCCGCCGGGTCGGCGTCGGGGAAGGCGATCAGCGCGTTCTTGCCGCCCAGCTCCAGGGTGATGTCCTTCACCCCCACCCCGGCCGCCTCCCGCTGGATCTCCCGGCCGGTGACATCGCTGCCGATGAAGCCGATCCGCCGGATCTCCGGGTGGGTCACCACGGCCCGGCCCGCCGCGGGCCCCTGGCCGGTCACGACCGACAGCACGCCGGGCGGCAGCGCGCCGGCGAACAGCTCGCCGATCCGCAACGCGGACAGCGGCGCGATGTCCGGCGGCTTGACGATCACCGCGTTGCCCGCGACCAGCGGGGCGGCAATCTTCCCGGCGGCGAACATCAGCGGGTGATTGAACGGGATGATCCGGCCAACCACGCCGAACGGCTCGCGCACGGTCAGGTGCAGGTGCTGGCCGCTGGCCGGGATGGTCGAGCCCTTCAGCTCGATGGCCAGCCCGGCGAACAGCCGCAGCATGTCAGCGGCAATGGCCACGTCCAGGTGCATTCCGGTGACCGGATGACCGCCATCGATCGCGTCCAGCATGGCCAGCTCGGCGGCGTTGCGCTCCAGAATCTGGGCCAGCCCGGCCACGACCGCACCGCGCTCGCGGGCCGGCACCCGGCGCCATTGCGCCGCGGCGGGCACAGCCGCGCGGACCGCTGCGTTGACATCGTCCGCGCCGCCGTCCGGCACCGCCGCGATGACCTGCTCGGTCACCGGGCTCTCGTCCGGGTAATACTGCCCGGACCGGGCCGCCGCCGGGCGGCCGCCGATCAGCAGGGTCCACTCACGGTCGGCCGCGGGCGGGCCGGGCACCGGGGCTGGGCTAGTCATCGCAGGCCTTCCAGGGGGCTATCTGTAGCATGCCGTGCCGGCTATGGATTGTCCTGCCCGGTGGTGAACTCGAGCAGGGATGGATCATCGGTGCCGCGCTGGTAGAGCTGCTGCTTGAGGGCGCCCCAGAGTTTGCGCTCGGCTTCCAGGGAGGAAGGCGGGGTCATGCCGAGCTGCGTCAGAAGCGTCCGGCGGTAGTTGTCGAAGCAGGAGCGCAGCACGTCCCCGAAAGCGACCGCGGCGCTGATGGCGCCCCGGTAGCCGGCTACCCCGACGAGAACGCTGATGACCAGGGCAACGGCCCAGGCCAGGAAGGACGTGTGTGCGAGCGCGAGGACGACGAGGGCCGCCACCGGGAACGCGGTCGCGAGGCTCGCGAGCAGGATCATCCGGTCCAGGCCGGAGCGGTAGCTGTCGGCCAGTGAGCGCGCATCCGAGGGCAGGATCAGGTACAGCCGGGGCCAGTAGAAGACGGCGTCCATGCCGTACCTCTCGTCGTCGCCTGGGTAGTCTTCGGCGGCGCGCAGCACGTTGCCGAGCCGGGTCGGCATGACGTTGGCTTTGCGGGCCGGGAAGTGATAGAACCGCCGCATGTAATCGTTATCGTCGGCGAGATTGAGCGCATCCCAGCGCTTGACGTGGCGGCCGATCCGCCACCGGGCCAGCGCGCTGTTCATGCCACGTGGCCAGTACCCCTCCCAGAGCCGGGTCAGGGACGTTACCAGGCCGGACGCCAGGAAAGAGAACACCAGCAGGCCCGCGACAGCCGCGCCGACGACGAGGGTCTGCACAAAGCCGGTTCGCGCCGACCACCAGTGAGACACGCTGGCCCAGCCGACGCCACCCGCGGCGAGCAGGGCCAGGCCGCCCCAGAACCCGAGCGCAGGCAGCACGATGTTGAGCACAAAGCGCTTATCGAGGAACCCTGTTGCCTGGCTGAAGATCGGATCCCACACAGGTCACCACGCGAACGTGTGGGCGGCTACCCCGGTCTGGGCGGGGCACGGCGGCATCGGGTCTGGCTTCTCTGGCACGACCAGGACCGTCGCGCACGCATGGCCGTCCCCGGTATGGCGACAGTGGCGGGTAATGTCCTTTTTCGCGATCCGGCCAGGCAGCTGGATGTCGCCGGGGAGGGCGGCGCTGGCATCCCGGGTGATGCCGTGCAGGAGGGCGTTGACGAGATCATCGCCCGACCAGACGCCTATCACCGACGGCCCGGATGTCACCACGACAGCCGTGTCAACGGGGGCGTCGGCCAGCACGTCAGACCCGACGACGGCCGCGAGAGGTATGGCCGCGTCCGTGATGACCAGGTTCGCCGTGACGGACGCACCGCCAGGCGAGATCGCGGCAGCGGGATGGCCGTCGCCATCCAGGACGACGGTCCAGCGGGTAGCGTCCGGGACGACGGGCCCGGCGGGAGCCGTCACCGCCGGCGCGATGTCGCGGTCACTCACGCGTTCACTCATGTGACGCCTTCCTCTTTACCCGGTCAACCGGGTCGGCAAGATCCGGAGGCAGTTAGCGGGCATCGCCGATCACAACGTACGGCGACCAGCTCACGGGGTCGGTGTAGAAGCGCTGATCTGGCCGGGATTCCGCCAGGGCGGCCAGCCCGGGCCGGACGGCCGCGAGACCGGGATTGGCGGTCAGATATTCATGCAGCCCGCGGCCGTCGAGGTCGCGCAGCCAGCGTTGCGCGTGCCGCATCGCCTCGCCGGCGGGCAAGCCGTCACCCGCGAGCAGTTCGTAGAACCGGCTCATGACCAATGCGGCCGGAATGTCGTCGGCCGACCACAGCGTCCCGACGAAGCAGGGAACGCCAGCCGCGAGAAATCCGGCCCCGAGGCCGACGAACTCATCGGGCGTCCGGGTCATGTCTGTGACCGCGGTCTGGCACGCGGAGGCAACGACGATCCGCGCCCCGCGCAGCAGCTCGGGCCGGTGACCAGCCAGCAGGTCGAGAACGGTGAGCCGCCGCCCGTGCCCGAGCGCCAGGTAGGACTGGAGTGGCCGGTCGGCCAGCGACTGCCCATGACAGGCGAAGTGCACGTGCGTGACCGCGGGGTTGGCGAGCTGGTCAAGGACGTTCCCGGCGGCCGCCTCGACGCGGTGGCCGCCGGTCCAGCGGGCCATGGCGTCGGCCTCTGGCCCGGCGAACGCGAGCCCGGCATCGGGGTCGACGATGGCCAGGCCGGCCCGCTGTCTGCCGTCGGCGCGGTGCCGCGCCGATTGGCGGGCTTCGGCCAGCACCATCGCGGAGGGTGCGTAGGACACCGCGAGGTCATCGAGCAGGCAGCGGCCGGTCGAGTTAACGGGGGCGGCGTGCAGCGGGAACGCGCCGAATAGCCCGATGGGCACCAGGGTGACGCGGGCCGCCCGGCCGGCCCGCAGCGCGGCCGCCATCGGTGCCAGCACCCGCGGCCCGAGGACGCCGAGCGCCGAGTCGAGGACGGTGCGCAGCTCGCGCCGGTCCCCAGCCTGCGCCTGGACCAGCTCGTCGGCTAGCCGCCGCAGTGTCGATCCGTCGATATCGGGCAGCCGCAGGCTCTGCACCCGGTCGGGCCAGGTGAGAAGCGCCCAGCCGCCCCGGCCGGAGGTGAACAGGTGGCTGGTAACGCTGCCCGCCACCTGCTCCTGGGGCGGCTGTGGCAGTTCGGGTAGCCGGGAACCCGCCTCCTGGAAAGCGGCGCGCGCCGCTCGCAGCTCGTCCCGGGCGGCCTGCTCGGCCCGCTGGTGATAGGTGTCGCTGCCGGCGGCAGCAGCCGACGCGGCGGCCAGCAGCCGGGCGGATGCCGCCTCGGCCGCATCGAGCCGCTGGGCCGCCTGCACATACGCCGCGTACTGCTCCGGGTGTGCTGACCGGGCTGCCGCCACGCGGTCCGGGTCGCGGGCCAGCGCCTCCCGCAGCATCCGCGCCCGGCCGTGCTCCAGGGCGCGGACCGCATCCGCCGGGCGGTCCAGCTGGATCAGGCAGTACGCGAGCGCCGCGGACAGCCAGTTGTGCTGGCTGATGGTCTGCTCGCGACTGCGCCGCAGCAGGTTGGCCGCGTACAGGTGGTCGGCCGCGTCGCTGGCCGCCGACAGCGCCCGCGCCGCGTCCGCCCACTTGCCGTCCTCGGCGAGCATGACGCCCAGCGCGGCTGCCGTCTGGATCATCCGCTCGGCGGGGCCGCCGTCCTGCAGTACGTGCAGCGCCTCGGCATAGATGCGCTCTGCCTCGGCGCGGTAGTCCGGTCCGGGGCGCTGATCGCCACTGCCGGTTTCGTGCCGCGCGGACAGGTCCCGCAGCGTGCTGGCCAGGGACATCGAGGTCTCCGCCCAGAGCAGCGGGGCCTCGCTGACCGGGCGGACGGCGAGGGCCCCCCGGAACCGGTCGGCGGCTGCCGCCAGGTAGCTCACCGCGTCGGCCTCGTTGCCCGCCTCCCTCGCCAGTCGGCGGTATAGCCCGCCCAGGTTGTGCTGGATGGATGCCCACTCATGCGGGAAGTCGGCCTGATTCAGCACCTCGGCCGCCGCCCCATAACGCGTGATTGCTGCCTCCGGTGACTCGAACGAGGCGAGCCGGTTGGCCACCCGGGCCCAGTCAACCGGCCGCTCGGCCCGCGGCACCAGGGCTACCGCCTCGCGCAGCAGCTCCCCGGCCCGGGCCTGGCCGTCTGCGGTGGCCTCGTGGGCCACGGCCATGCGTGCCGTGGTCAGCGCCCACTCGATGGGGAACTTCTCCCTTGTCCACACCCGGCGGGCGCTGTCGTAGGCCGCTATCGCCTGGTCGATGTTCTCGTCACGGTCGCCTTCGGTGCGGTCGAGCAGCGCGTTGCCGAGGTTGTTCTGCGTACTCGCCCAGGCGGACCAGATCTCGGCGGCCGCCGTCCGCTCCAGTGTCTGCCGCATGAGCGGGATCGCGGCCTCGATGTCGCCGGCGTGGCGCAGCGCGATGGACAGGTTGATGGCCGCCGCGACCCACTGGCTCACGGTGCCCGTCGCGGCGTCCGCGAGTGCCTCGCGCAGCCTCGCTACCGCCGCGCGCCAGTCATCGGGCTGCCCAGTGCGCTCGGCGAGCAGGCTCAGCGCCATGCCGGAGTTGGCCCGCGCGACCCGGCGGATCTCCTCGTGGTCCGGCCCTTCCGCCTCGGCGATCACCTCCGCGAAGTTGCCTGCCGCCCGGCGCAGCGCGGCCGCGTCGCCCCGGCGCTCGCCCTGCCGCGACAGCCCTGATGCCAGCGTGACCAGGAGCATCAGCCGGGACCGGCCGGACAGCCCGGGCGGCGGGTTCGCGAGTGCCTCTTCCATCATGGCCACCGAGCGGTCCAGGTAGCGGGGGTCTTGGCCCGGATAGTCATCGCGCAGCAGGTTGGCCAGTGCGACCAGGGTCTCCGCCCAGTCCTCAGGGTTGGTGTTGCTGGTGCGGACGGTCAGGGCCAGCTCGAAGTCGGCCTGGGCGGCGTCCAGCGCGGCCAGGTCACCGGGAGACGCGAGCCGCGCCGCGACGACTGCGCTGTTGTGCCGCGCCATCGCCCAGGCATGCGGCGCCGTCTCCCGCAGGTGGTCGAGGCCTTGCAGCAGCCGCTGTGCCCGCTGGAGATCAATGCGGTCCCGCGGGGAACCGGCCAGATCGCCGGCCAGCTGGTTGCTCATCAGATCGCGCAGGCTGACCAGCTCCCCGGGCTGGAACTCCATCGCGAGCTGGCCCTCCCCGGGCGTCATCTCGGCCAGTGCTCGCTCCAGCAGCTGCCGCTGCTCGGCCTCGGTCACCGGGGCCGGCGGATCACCAACCGGAATGCCCGCCATGGCTAGCAGCGCCGCCCCGACCGCTGGCGAGAGGGTGCCCACGCTCTCGTCACCGTCGTCCGTTCCTGTTCCCCCAGCATCAGCCGATTCGGCCGTCGCTGGCCCGCCATCGGCGATGTTCGCCTGCACGGCCGGGGGTGGCTGCGCGGGCCCGAACGCCCGGTCGATGCCCTGCTCGCTGACCCGCCGCAAGAGATCACGCCGCTCGCGGGCGACGTGGGCCATCTGCGGCTCGCCCTCCTGCTCGGCGGTGTCCGCGATCTGGGCCAGCAGCGCGTCGCATCGCTGGTCGAGCAGCACCGGGCTGGCCTCGATGACCTCACGGACCGCGGCCGGGCCGTTGGCTTGCAGCAGGCCGATCAGCGCGGGCCAGCTGGCCTGCTTGAACCGCTCGAAGGCATAGCCCGACAGGAACTCGGCGTACTGCTGCAGCTCAGCCGAGGGCGCGGAGAAGGTACCCCCGTCCAGCGCGTCGGCGTCGTCCTCCATGTCGCGCTCAGCCATTACGGTGAGCAGTTCGTAAGGCACCTGGATCGCCGTTCCATCGAACGGCCGGTCCCGCCCCCGGTTGAACTCCATCCCGGAAATGGCGGCCTGCTGACGCCGCCGCGGGTCGTCGGGGGGGCTGGTCGACCCGAACAGCAACTCCGGCCGTTTGCCGGGCCGGTAGAGCAGCAGGCTCAGCGGCCCGGCCACTCCGGCGTCCGCGCCGCACACCGGGCAGCGGGGCGCGAGTGAACTCGCCCGCCGCGGCCAGCCGGAACAGATCAGGCCGTTCGGCCCCGTCCACGACCAGCCAAACTTCCAGGCGCCCCGAGTGCCCGTTCTCGCAGTTGTAAGGGAAATGCTGACTGTAGCTACCCAAAACCGTTTCCCCCTCGTGCTTGGGTAACTACCACAGCCCAGCCTCCTCGTGAAGCCCTGGCCAGGCTTCTCATCTAAATGTGCGAGGGGATTGACGGCCGTTATCGGCCAACGATGGTTCTGCCCCCGGAAACCGACTCGAAGGAGCAGATCATGTCCTCGCAAGCCAAGCCGAGCATCGTGTTCGCGCACGGAATCTGGGCCGACGGCTCGTGCTTCAACAAGCTGATCCCCCAGCTTCAGGCGGAAGGCTACGAGGTGGCTTCCGCGCAGTACGGCCTCGACACGAACGAAGCCAACGTCGCCGCGACGGTGCGTACCCTGGGCCGGGTCAGCAGCCCGGCCATTCTCGTCGGCCACTCCTACGGGGGCAGCGTCATCACGGCCGCGGGCACCGATGACCGCGTGGTCGGGCTGGTCTACATCGCCGCCCTCGCCCCCGACGAGACCGAGACCTCGCAGGGCCAGCAGGAGAAGTTCCCCGTCACGGACGTCTTCCAGCACGTCGAGGTGGCCGACGGACGCGTCTGGATGCTCCCGTCAGGCGCCGCGTGCTTCGCGGGCGACCTGCCTGAAGAGGAGCAGAAGGTGGTCTGGGCGACCCATTTCGCGCCGGCCGCTGACTTGTTCATGCACAACGCCCCGGGTGTCGCGTGGCGGTCGAAGCCGAGCTGGTACATCGTCGCCAACAACGACCACACCGTCCACCCCGAGCTGGAGCGGGCCGCGGCCAAGCGCATGGGCGCCACCACCTATGAGCTCGACAGCAGCCACGTCGCCATGCTCTCCCAGCCCGCGCGCGTCCTCGACGTGATCCGGGCCGCTGCCCGCGGCGTGCAGGGATAGCCGGGCGGCCAGAACCAGGGCGGCCCGGGCTCCCTCGGGCCGTCCGCATCATCTGGATCGCCTGGTGGCGGCTCAGACCCGCCCGCCTAAGCTTCTCGAACTTTGTGGCCGCCCGCTGTGCGCCGTGGGCTCGTCCCGTTTGTGGATTTCGTTGGCCAGCTGGACGCGGGACTGGATGCCGAGCTTGGTGAAGACCGAGCGCAGATGGGTGGCGATAGTGCTGACCGAGACACCCAGTTCGGAGGCGGCCGACTTGTTGGTATGGCCGGAGCCGATCAGGGTGGCGACGCGGCGCTCGCCGTCGGTCAGTGTGACCAGCCGCTCGTCTGCCGCGGTGGGGCGGTAGGCCATTTGGCGCGGCGGGTTCCGGCTTTGCGCATGGTGCGCTGCACAACCGCGGACCACGCCCACGCGCCCATGTGGTGGTACTCATCCCACGCGCGGTCGAGTTGTGCCAGCCCCTCGGTCCGGTGCCCGGCGGCGAGCAGGGCGCTGCCGTAGGTGTGGCCGCCGATAGCCCGCAGGATGGGGCGAGGGCTGCGGGCGAGGATCTCCGCGGAGCGTCCGACCATGTCCAGGTCACCAACGCTGCGGCCCCGGGTGTTGAGCGCCACGCCCTCGAAGCTGGCGACCCCGGGATTGTGGGCGGCCGCGTGCTCGGCGACCTCCACAACGCCGGCCAAGAACTCCCGGTCGTTGGTGACGGCGGCGAGCTCGAAGAACAGGCCGTTCCAGCAGGGCCACAGTGGCCAGTAGTTGCGCTTCCCGCTGGCGCCCTCCAGGACTGGGCGCAGGTGATCCAGGGCCGAGGCGAGGTCCTCGCGGACGATGGCCAGCCAGCCGCGCATCACCGCCAGGCCGGGGCGGCGGATGTCGTCGTCGGCGCCGAGGATGTCGGCGCTGCGCAGGTGGGCGGCGGCGGTGCGGAACTCTCCGCGTAGCAGCGCCACGGCGGTCTGGATCACGATGGCCTCGATCATGTGGACCGCGTTGCCGATTTGGCCGCTGAGTTCGATCAGGGCCCGGGCGCCGGTGTCGGCCTCATCCAGGCGGCCGAGGTTGAAGTCCTGCCATAGCTGGGCGCATATCAGAGCCGGCAGCAGCGTCTCTGTGGCATTGCGGCTGTCGGCTCCGGCCTGGTCCAGCAGCGCCTGGGCGTGGTCGTAGCGGTCCAGAAACTGCAGCGCCGTGATCTCCTCGGCCAGATACGAGGTGCCGGTCAGCTGGCGCAGCTCCCGGAAGCGCGCCAGCGCGTCGAAGTGGCGGCCCTCGTTGCGCGCGGCCTCCCCGGCGGCCTGCAGGGCCAGCACCAGCGCATCGAGGTCGCCGGCTTCACGGGCCAATGCGGCCGCAGCCTCGGCCTGGCGGCGGCGACATCCCCCCGCTCTGTGCGGGTAGTGGCCAGCGCCCGGGCGGCCAGCAGCCGGGCAGCAACGGCGGGCGCCAGATCGGTGAGCTGCAGGAGGCGGTCGGTGCGCGAGGTCAGCTCCCGCACCCGCCCGCTCAGCCACAGCGCGCGGGCGGCCTGTGTCTCCACCTGTCCCGCTAGGTCGCTGTCGTCGATCCGGGCGAGGATGAGGTCGGCGACGGTGATCGTCTCAGCCGTATGCTGCGTCCGGCACAGCACCGCGAGGCAGCGCAGACTCAGCTCAAGCCATTGCGGCTGTGCAGGCCGGACGGTGCGGAAAGCCAGAGCGGCCAGATCCCCGGCATCCTCGGCGCTGACCGCAGCGAGCGCCTCCGCCGTCGCGGTCAGAATCTGGGCGCTCTCCAGATCGCCCGGGGCGGCGGCCGCGCGGGCGTGGGCTGCCGCCGCCAGCGGCGTGCCGGAGACGGCCAGATGGTACTCGGCGAACTGAAGGTGCAGGCGGCGCAGCTGCTGCGCGGGTATGGACGCATAGATGCTGTCGCGTACCAGCTCGTGACGGAAGCCCATCACCTGGCCAGAAACAGCGAGCAGGCCCGATTGGACAGCTTCCGTCAGGGCCCGCTCGGTGTCGTTCCCGTCCGGCAGCAGTGCGACCGCGTCGCGGAGAGAGGTGGGGTAACCAGCGACGGAGACCAGCTGGACCAGCTCACGGGCGGGGTCGGCCAGCTCCGCCAGCTGGCGGGCAATGGCCGCGGTGAACTCGACCGGGGCGTGCTGCTCCTCCTCTCCCCGGGCCGACGCCCGGACGATCCCCTCCAGGATCTCGACCGCCAGAAATCGGGTTGCCGCTGGCCGCCGCGAGCAGGCCCTGGACGTGCTCGCCGGGCACCCGGCCGAGGCAGTCCTGGGCCATAGCGGCCAGATCGGAAGAACTCAGCGGACCCAGGCGCAGGTGATCCCGCCGGATGAGATCTGGGCTGGTGAGTTCGGCGCCAAGGTCATCGCGCCCGGCCAGCAGCCACACCACCGGCAGCCCTATCAGGCGAGACACCAGAGCACGGAGCATAAACCAGCTGATCCGATCGGCCCACTGCAGGTCATCGAGCGCGATCAGCACCGGCTGGTCGGCTGCGCTGGCCTCCAGGACGGCGGCGATCCGGTCGCCCAGCAGCAGCGGTTCGCCCGCCATGCGGGTCAGCTCCTCGAACTCCAGTGCGCTGGTCAGCGGCGCCCGGCCGGCCCGCAGCAGCGCCAGAACGGTGGCGCCCGGCCACTCCTGGTCGATCCGGTCACACTTCCCGGCGGCCACCCGCACGCCCGACCTGCCTGCCTGCTGGCAGATCTCCGTTAGCAGGGCGGTTTTGCCGATCCCAGGAGGGCCAGACACCAGCAGGAGCCCACCGGTGCCGTGCGTTCGCGCGCCACGCACGACCGCTAGCGCTTGCGCTATCGGCTCGCTACGACCTCTCAACGGTCTCGAACGCATGGCCACCACCACGAACATACGACAGTTACAGGCAAGCGGAAATGCGGCGTCGCCGCCTCCCCCATTTAGACGATCGCAGCGCCGCCGCAGGTGAGCCTAGGGTCGCAACGCACGCCAGAGCGCTGGAGGCGCCGCCATGGCAGACGGCAAGCTTGGCTATACCCGGGCCGGGACGGCTCCGCTTCCCATTCTGCTACTGCACGGCTGGCCGCAAACCTCGCATGCCTGGCGCCGTGTCCAGCCGCTTCTGGCGGCCAAGTGGACAACCGTGGCGCTGGATCTGCGCGGAGTGGGACACTCAGCCCGGCAAGCACACGGATAGACAAAGCCACCATGGCTGCGGATGTATACGCCGCCAAAACGAAATCTCGGCGACTGGCCAGTGCTCGTCGGCCACGACATGGGGGCTATGGTCGCCTACGCCTCGCCCGCCGGTATCCGGGCGACCTCGCCGGGGCCGTGATCATCGACATCCCGCTGCCGGGTATCGCCGCGGACAACATCGCCAGCTCCACCGCCTACTGGCATCTGCGCTTCCACAGCGAGACCGGCCGCGGCCGCCCATCGCCGAAGCGCCGGGAGGGCCGCCAGGCCGTTTACTTCCGCATTTTCATCGACCGGTTTGCCCCATCCCGATGCCATCGACGACGCCGACATCGACGTTTACGCCCGCGGCTACCACGACCCCCAACGCCTCGCCGCGGGCTTCGTGTCCGTACGCTCCCCTTGACGCAACCGACAACCAAGCCCACGCCGCGCCGTCCGCGGTCCCCATCCTGCTGGCCTACAGGAGTACTCCCACGCCACACTGCTGCCAGCCGTCCGCGACCGCGTTCGGACACCGGCGTCATAGCGTACACACCGCCCTCATCCGGGGAGCGGCACTGGCCCGCCGGAACAGCCAGCTGCCCTGGCCGCCATCAGACGACTTTGCGACCTCCCACGGGTGAAGTGACCGCGAGCTTCCCATGAACTACGATCCCTCGACTACCGCAATCCTGCTGATCGACCCCTATAACGGCTTTCTCAGTGAGGGCAGCAAGCTGTGGCCTCGCGTCAAGGCGGTCGCTGAGGAAGCGCAACTCCTGAGTCATCTGCGCGAGGTTGTCTCGACCGCACGGACCCGGGCATTCAGTCATCTTCGTGCCTCATCATCGGTACTGTCGATCACCGGATCATGGGCGGGGTTCCCTGCGTGGCCGGTACCCACATCCCGGTCGCCACAGTCGTGGGCCTCGTCGCCAGCGGCCTCACCATCGTGGAGATCGTTGCTGAGTACCCGCAACTCACTGCCGCCGATGTGCAGGCATAACTAGGTCATGCGGCGCGCGCCGTCGATGAACGTGAGCTTCCGGTCCGGCTCACCGCGTGAGATTCCTGATTGATGAGTGCCTGCCGCCACAGATGGCGAGGCTGTTGCGCGCCGCCGGCCATGACTGCGCACATGTCTACGACCTCGGCCTCGGCGGCCAGTCCGACGAACACATCATGGCACTGGCAAACCGCGAAAACCGGATCCTCGTATCAGCCGATACCGACTTCGGAGAGCTTCTCGCCAACCGGGGGACGCGGCCCCGGCCGCCAGGGTGGCTGGCTACCCTGGATGCGAGCCGACGTGAAAGGTAGTTCAGCGGCGCAAGCAGGAGCCCAAATCGTTCGTTATCTCCTGGCGATCCCTGATCGCGAGGCGTAGGGGAGCGAGGGCAAGGTAGAGAGGTCTCCGGTGAGCTTTCCCGCTACTTCCGGAGCCGGACCTGGTGGTCGGTTTGCTGGGTCGCCAGGACCTGCTTCGGAATTGACGGGAGCCTGCCGCCGGACATCGCTGACCGGTAGCCGCGCAGCTGCCGGGGGCCCGGCGGAAATTGAATTCGTCTCGGACCGGTGGTTGGGCCGCCTACTGACCTCAGCTCGCTGATCTCGGCGGGGCGCGGCATGCTTCTGGCCCGCGGCTGGTCGCTCGTGGTGTGCGTTACCGACCTCCCGCTGCAGACCGCCAGGCGGCCGGTGATCGCCCATGTCAGCCCGACCCACGGGGTTGCCGTGCTGTCCATGCCCGCGCTCGGCCCGGTCGCGGTACGCAAGCGCGCCGCCGAGGCGATCGTCCGCCTGATCGGGCACATGCTCGGCGACATCGCGCCGGCCTCAGACGCCGCCGGGCGGCGCCGCCGCCCGCTCGCCGATGCCGTGACCCGGCGGATGGCCGAACTGGGCAGGCGGATCGAGCACGGAGAGAATGAGGTGGGCTTTGCCGCGCGCGTCTTCACCGGCAATGTCTGGCTGTTGCTGGGCATGCTCCGGGCCAACCGCCCGTGGCGGCTCGCGCTCCGGCTGATCCGCGCGCTGGCCGCGGCCGTCGCAGCCGGCGTGTTCGCCCTGGTGACCAGCGACATCTGGCGGCTCGCTGATTACCTCGGGCCGGTGCGGCTCACCGTTATCACGGTTGGCTCGGTGGCCGCCACCTGCGTGACCATCGTGATCGCAACCGGACTGTGGGAGCGCAGCCCGCACCCAGGCGCGCGCGAGCAGGTCATCTTGTTCAACATAGTCACCACGGCCACGGTCGGCATCGGCGTGGCCGTGCTCTACCTCGCACTCTTCGCCGTGATGCTCGTCGCCGCGCTGCTGCTGATACCAGGAGATCTGCTCAGCATGCAGCTCAGCCACCCGGCGGGCGTGGCTGACCAGATCAGGCTCGCCTGGCTAGCCACCTCAATCGCGACGCTGGGCGGCGGGCTCGGTGCCGCGCTGGAGTCCCATGAGGCGGTACGCGAGGCCGCTTACACCTATCAGCCGGATACGCAGCTCAACACCATGGCTGACCCAGCCAAGCAGGCACCGCCCGCTGAGAAGTCCTGGCTCATAGCTGGGCTGGTTCAGAGCTGGGCTGGCTGGGCGGCCGGCCGCGGGCCGCGCCGGCATGGACCCCGGGCGCGGTCCGATCCCGCCGTTGACGCGGTCACAGCCCGGCTGACCGCTCGCAGGAGCCGGGTGACGACCTAGGCGGCAAGAGTCACAGTGCCCGGAGAAGAATTTGCCCAGGTGGCACCTGAAAGGCAGCCGTGCGGTGACTGGAATCCGCGGTCTTGCCAGCAACGCGCCGCTGAGCGCCGCCCGAGGTTTAACCGCCTGGCTGGTGGTTAATGGCGTACCCCAGCAAGGGGAGTCATCTCATGTCCACTGCACTGCTCATCTGCGTCAAGGCGATCAACGGGGGTCTCTTCGTCGCCCTGTTCGCAGTGCTCGGTGAGCTGCTGCAGCCCAAGCGGTTCGCAGGCATCTTCGGCGCCTCTCCCGCGGTTGCGCTGGGTAATCTGCTCGTGATCGCCTTGGCTGAGGGGGAAGCCTCGGCCCGGGTCTCCGCCACCGGGATGATCGCCGGCGCGGTCGCCCTAGCGGTGGCGTGCACGGCCGCGATACCGGCCGTACGCCGCTGGGGCACTGTCTGGGGTTCGGCCGTGCTCTGGACCGTCTGGCTCACGGTCGGCGGCGCCATCGCGCTTCCGGTGGCAGGCGCGGCAAGTGCCCGATCCCCGTCCGGCCTGCCAGTGGGCGGCCAGGCCGGGCGACAGCCGGGCAGCCGGGCCAGGCGGCAGGCGGATACCAGCCGCAGCACCGGCGTCGCGCCCGGCCGACTGTTCGCTGTCGATGTCGGGGCACTACGCGAGATCCCGCTGCCTGCTCTCGTCGTTCGTTTCGCCTTCGGCGCCACCATCTCCGTGGTGGCCGGGCTGATCGGCGTGCTGGCCGGGAAGGCGGCCGGTGGGGTGATGCTGGCCGCGCCAGCCGTGCTGCCGGCCACGCTGACCATCATCGAGCGGCATGAGGGCCGTGGGCCCGCCGTGACCGAAGTGGAGGGCGCGGTGCCCGGTGCCATCGCGCTCATCGGCTTCGCGGGGGTCGCGGCGGCCAGTATGGCCCGGATCCCGCTCGGCGCGGCCTTGCTTGCCGCACTCGCCACCTGGGTGGCCGTCGCCATTGGCGGCTACCTGACACTGGCCGCCATCGTCCCCAGCTGGCGACAGGACGTCCGTAATCTGGCGTTCCACCGCCGTGACGCCGCCCGGGCCCGCCGCGCGGCCTAGCGCCGCCGGGAACGGCACGCGGGAGTGGTCGCGCTGCCCATGATGGCCGGGCCGACGAACTTTGGGGCCTTGGGCAGCGTCATGTGCTCCAGGTGGGTGATGGTGAACTGGCTTCCTGGATGGAGTCCAGGGTGGGCGGCGGCAGTCGCAGCAAGACGAGCGGTTGGCCAGTTGACCGGGTCCTGCAGCCGGGCCTGCCGCGGGTCGTCGGAGCGCAGGTGCTCGAGAAACAGGAACCGGGGCCCGGCCGGAGTGCGCACCACGTGTGCGGCGGGGGCCTGGTCGCCGACCTTGCGCTGCAGGTGGCGCATATCGGCGAGTTCCGGGTGGAGCCCGGCTGCGCCATCGTCCTGGCCGCGCTATGTCTCGGGCCCGCCGCTGCCCTCGTGAGCGAGCGCGGTATTAAGGCAGGACTGTGGCCAGGTCCTTGGGCAGCATGGACTTAACCTCCCGCCATTCGCCGTCGGTGATATGGAGTCGCAGGCTCTCGAGGACGGTATCGACCAGCGGTTCTATGCCGCCCTGCACCTCATAGGGAAACTCTCGCCGCACCCGCGCCAGGAACTCGTCCCGGTGCACCTTGACCGGCACCCGGCTGGGATCCCAGCCGGTGTAGTACACACCGCGGATCGGCGCAGCATGGGCAGCGAGGTGCGCGGTCTCCTCGACGGTGAGCCGGTCGCGCAGGGCGTGCAAAACCGCGCGCAGTGCTCCGAGGACTGGTTCCGGCGCTCTTTCGTCCAGCCATGCCGCTGCTCGATGCTCTTCAGGACCGGTTGGTCTTGTCCACGGTGGTACTGAAAGACGAGAATCCGGTGTCAACCATTATCGTTGCCCCCTTAGTGGCGGTTGGCCGGGGCACCGGCCGCAGGTGCTGGCTAAGCCATTCCCTGGCCGGCCGGTCGACCTGTCCAGCGCCCGGGCTCTTCGAACAGTGCGATGCGTCTGATGATGTCCAGGCGGGCGTTGCCGGCGCTGCCGCATCGCCCGCCGGATGAGTTCAATCACCTGCGGGTCGCGCTCTCCGCGATGAGCAGGACGGGCTGGCGGACCCGGCGGGCCGGGTCAGCCGCTGCCGGAACACCCAGTACTCCAGCCCTGATAGGCCAGCACGAGCGGGACGAAGATGGCTGCGACGATGGTCATCACGATCAGGTCCGGTTGGGCTCAGGCGGCGCCCCAGATGGTCAGCGACGGTCCCGGGCCGGTGGAGACCATGACCCGGGGGAACAGCGCGGTGAACACTGCGGCACTGGCCGCGACGATGCCCAGCGCGCTGAGCCCGAACGCGGCGGCCGCCCGGCCGGCGCCAGATCAGCAGCCCGGACCCAGTGAAGGCCACCGCGCACTCGCCGGCCAGCGCGAGCGGTACTGCGCCGGGCAGACCGCCGGGCCGGGCAGCCCCGTGCGGCGGCCAGGCCGCGGTGCCGGCGACCAGCGCAGCGGCTGGCCAGCAGAGCCATATGGCGGCCCGGCGGGCCCGGACGGCGAGCGGCCCGGTGTCTAGGGTCAAAAACACGGCGCCGTGGGTGAGGAACATGGCGCGCTGGCCAGCCCGCCGACCACCGCGACCGGGGCCAGCAGGCCCAGAAGCTGCCCAGGTACAGTCCGGACCGGGATAAGCGGCAGGCCGTGCACCAGGTCGGTGAACGCGACGCCCCAGGCGAAAGCCGGGATGAGGCTGCCCACGGCCAGCGCCCAGTCCCAGCTGCCCGCCACCGGGCGCCATCCCGCTTGCCGCGGAACTCGAAACTCACCCCGCGCACGATCAGCGCGACCAGCACGACGAACAGCGCCAGGTAGAAGCCGCTGAACATGCTGGCGTACCAGAGCGGGAACGCGGCGAAGGTGGCGCCCGCCGCGACGATCAGCCACACCTCGTTGCCGTCCCACACGGGCCTATGGCGGTCCGGGCCATCCGCCGGTCGATGTCGTCCCGGCCGAGGACCAGGCTGAGCACGCCGACGCCGAAGTCGAAGCCCTCGAGCACGAAGTAGCCGGTCCACAGGAATCCGAGCACCGCGAACCAGACAGTGTTCAGGCTCGTTACCGGTCCGCTCACCACCCGCCTCCTCAGTAAATGGGCACGGCTTCGCGTTCCCGGGCGGCTCGGCTCGGGTTCTCCGGCGCGCCAGATCCCGCCGGGCATACGTGGCCATCAGCCCCAGGTCGATGACCCCGAGCACGGCGTAGAGCAGGGTGAACACGGTCAGGGTGCCGATCACGTAGACCGGTCCACACGCTGGGCGACGCGGCCAGCCCGGTTTTCATCAGGCCGAACACGATCCACGGCTGGCGGCCCATCTCGGTGAAGATCCAGCCGGCCGTGTTGGCCAGGAATGGCGCTGCGATGCAGCCGACCA
>CAVVGF010000093.1:0-30279 GCA_963747705.1 uncultured Actinomycetes bacterium
TTCCCTGGAATGGGCCACGTCCTGCCCGCCGCCCCGGCATAACTTCACCCGGATGCCGCGCATCCGGTCCGAGCGGCCCGCGTTCGACCTGCACTATCCGCACATCCAGTCGGGCCGGACGCATCAGCAGCGCATTGCGGAGCACGCGGGCGAGAAGGTGTCAGACAGATGAAGTTCGAGGGGTCCCTGTTCATCGGCTGCGCCATCTTCTTCGGCGCGTCGGACATCGTGTACTGGTACTTCTCCAAGGACCCGACCGGCACCACCGCGCTGGCGCTGTCCGTCGGGCTGGCCTTCCTGACCGGGTTCTACCTGCTGTTCACCGGACGTCGGCTGCCGCCGCGGCCGGAGGACGACCCGGAGGGCGAGATCGTCGACGGCGCCGGGGAGCTGGGGTTCTTCAGCCCGCACAGCTGGTGGCCGCTGTACGTCGGCATGGCCGCCGCGCTGGCCGCGCTCGGGATGGCGATCGGCTGGTGGCTGTTCCTGATCGGGTTGCTGTTCACCTTCCTCACCGTGATCGGCTTCGTCTTCGAGTATTACCGCGGCATCTACGCGCACTGACGGTTATTGCGGGGACGGAGACACCGCCGGATGTCTGATGGCTTAGACCCCAAACGGCCAAACATCGCCCGCGTCTACAACTACTGGCTCGGCGGCAGCGACAACTATGCCGCCGACCGCGAGCAGGCGGAGCAGCTCCTCCAGATCTACCCGGGCATCGCGGACGCCGTGCGGGCGAACCGGCAGTTCGTCGGCCGCGCCGTCACCTGGGCGGCGCGGGAGGGGATCGGGCAGTTCATCGATCTCGGCGCGGGCCTGCCGGCGTCGCCGTCCGTGCATGAGACGGCCCGCGCGGTGCTGCCGGGAGCGCACGTCGCCTACGTCGATAACGACCCTGTGGTGATCTCCCACGCCCGTGCACTGCTCGCCACGGACGACGGCGTAGCCGCCGTCCCTGGTGACCTGCGTGACCCCGCCGCCGTCCTGGCCAGCGAGGGCCTGACCGAAGTCATCGACATCCGCCAGCCCGCCTGCGTGATCCTCGCGCTGGTGCTGCACTTCTCCGACGCGGTGACCGCGCGGGAGATCACCGCCGGGTACATCTCAGCGCTCGCCCCTGGCAGCTGCGTGGTCCTCTCCGTGGGAGGCAGCGACGATCCCGGCGGGCGGGCCGCCGCCGCGTACACGGCCGGCACCCTGCACACGCACGGCCGCGAGCAGGTCGCGGGCTTCCTGGCGGGCCTGGACCTGGTGGAGCCGGGGCTGAGCGACGCGCGGGCATGGCGGGCCGGATGGGGCGAGAAACTGAGGCCACCAGCCGGGTACGTGCTGGCCGCGGTCGGCCGGAAGCCCTAGCCCCGGCCATTTGCCGGGGTTTTACGAGACTGGCGGTACCCCCCACTCCGGTGGCTTGTGCGTGGAGCGTAGGGTTTTGCCTGCGGTGGCTACGGGGAGTTAGGTATAGTCACTTCGGAGCTATGGGGGTAGCTCAATGTCGGGGGACATTTCGCACACCATCCGCAAGCTTGGCCATCGCCGGCCGAAACAGGTCATCGTGGCCGGGGCTGGAGCGGCGGCCCTGCTGCTGGCCAGCTCGTGCAGCGGGGGTGCGGCCGCTCCGCACGCGGCTACGCACCTGCCCGCCAACGTGACCATCACCAGCGGGAACGTGACGTTCAGCTCGGCCGCGAGCGGGTCTGGGCAGGCCCTGCACGCGGCCGGCTCGGCGCACCCTGGCGTGCAGCTGGACCGCCGCCCCGACCTGGGCGTGCAGGTTACCGCGCAGCGCGGCACGCTGACCGGGGTAACGGTGCGCAGCGCCGCAGGTCACCTGGTGGCGGGCAGCTACACCGGCGGGGCGCAGGGCTGGCACACCACCTGGGCACTGGCGCCGTCGCAGACCTACCAGGTCAGCGCCACGGCAGTGAACAGCAAGCACAAGCGGACCGAGATCAGCGGGACATTCCGCACCTTCCGGCCCGCGCACAGCATCGTGGCCAGCACGACCCTCACACCGCAGCAGGACTACGGCATCGGCATACCGATCATGATCTCGTTCAGCCGGCCGGTGACCAGCAAGGCGGCCGTCGAGCAGTCGCTGCAGATCACCTCGAGCAAGCCGGTGACCGGCGCCTGGTACTGGATGAACAGCAAGACCGTATGGTTCCGGCCGGAGCGGTACTGGCCCGCGCACACCCGCGTGCAGTTCACCGCGCACCTGGCCGGGGTCCAGGTCGCGCCGGGTGTGTTCGGCCGGTCCAATCTGAGCCAGCACTTCCGGATCGGTGCCTCGCTGGTCGTGGTGGCCAACACCGCCACCCACTACATGAAGGTGTGGTGGAAGGGCCGGCGGATCGGCGACTGGCCAATCAGCACCGGGCGGCCCGGAATGGACACCGCCGATGGCCGGTACCTGTCCTTCGACATGGCCAACCCAGTGGACATGAACTCGGCCACGATCGGCATCCCGGCGGGCAGCCCGGGCTACTACAACGAGCTGGTCTACGACGCGGTGCAGTTCATGGCGAGCGGGACCTACATCCACAGCGCCCCGTGGTCGGTGGGCGAGCAGGGCATCGTCAACGTGAGCCACGGCTGCGTCAACCTGGGCCCGGCCAACGCGGTCTGGTACTACAACCACTCCATGCTGGGGGACCCGATCAGCGTGGTCGGCAGCCCGGTCCGCGGCACCTGGAACAACGGCTGGACTATCTACTTCCTGAGCTGGCACAAGCTGCTGGCCGGCAGCGCCACCGGCGACGCGGTGCTGGCCTCGGCCACTGGCAGCCAGTTCGTGCCCGCGTCCTCGGTGGCGGCGCCGGCCGCCGGGCCGGCGGCCCCG
This sequence comes from uncultured Actinomycetes bacterium, assembly GCA_963747705.1. Taxonomy (GTDB): domain Bacteria; phylum Actinomycetota; class Actinomycetes; order Streptosporangiales; family Streptosporangiaceae; genus RYN-230. The sequence goes on from CAVVGF010000093.1 coordinate 2,846, forward strand.
GTGCAGGTCACCCGCCTCCCGTCGGCCTGAGACGGCCTGCGGCCGCCTGGAGCGGGCCTGAGAAGGCCTGAGCGGGCTGCTGGCAGGCGGAACAGCCAGGAACAGCATCGCGGCCAGGACCCGGGCTATCCCGGGATCCTGGCCGCGATGTCGCTGCGTGGACGCTGGCTAGTGGCCGCCGGAGTCCTCCGGGCGGTCCGCCTCGTCGTCGCTGGCTGGCTCGCCGGCCGTCACCGCGGCCCGTTCGGCCTCGTGGTGGCCGTTATGCCGTGCCGTGCCCGTCGCCGGTCTGCGGCGGGACCTGCTCGGTGATCACCCGGCCCAGCGCCAGCCGGGCCTTGCCCAGCGCGCCGCGGGTGGCCGGCGCGGGCACCTCGTCGCCGCCGTCGGACGGCGCGGGTAGTTCGGCCACCGGGCGCTTGGCCTCCAGCACGGCCCGGTACTCGGCCGGCACCGGCGCGTGCCGCTCGATGAACTCGCCCTCCGGGGTCATCTCGATGACCCCGGTCTCGTAGCCGTGGGCCAGCGACTCGGTGTCCTTGCGCTGCAGGCCCAGGCAGATCCGCTTGGTCACCCAGTAGGCCACCACCGGCCCGATGAAGATCGCGTACCGGGCGATCTCAGTGGTGACATACAGCGGGATGTCCAGGTGGTCGGCGATGACGTCGTTGGCGCCCTCCAGCCAGAGGATGCCGTAGAACGCGATCGCCGCCATGCCGATCCCGGTCCGGGTGGCCGCGTTTCGCGGCCGGTCATTGACATGGTGCTCTGCGTAGTCACCAGTGGCCCAGCGTTCGATGAACGGCCACAGCGCGGCCCCGGTGAAGATGATCCCTAGCGGCACCAGCGCCGGGATGAATACGTCCCAGGGGACGGTGTAATGCCCGGCTATGTCCCAGGTCCAGCTGGGCATCATCCGCAGCGAGCCCTCGAGGATGCCCATGTAGAAGTCGGGCTGCGAGCCGGCCGAGATCTCCGCCGGGTTGTAAGGACCGTACAGCCAGATCGGGTTGATCTGGGCGAACGTGGACAGCAGGGCCAGGCCGCCGAAGATGAACATGAACCACGCGCCGGTCTTGGCCATGAAGTACGGGTACATCGGCTGGCCGACCACGTTCTTGTCGGTGTGCCCCAGCCCCGGCATCTGGGTGTGCTTCTGGTGGAACATGAAGAACAGGTGCGCGGTGATCAGGGCCAGCAGCAGCCCGGGGATCAGCAGCACGTGGATGATGTACAGCCGCGGGATGATGTCGGTGCCGGGGAACTGCCCGCCGAACAGGAAGAACGACAGGTAGGTGCCGACGATCGGGATGCCCAGCGCGACGCCCTCGGTGATCCGCAGCCCGGTGCCGGACAGCAGGTCGTCCGGCAGCGAGTAGCCGAACAGGCCCTCCAGCATGCCCAGCGTGAACAGCACGATGCCGATCAGCCAGTTGAACTCGCGCGGCTTGCGGTACGCGCCGGTGAAGAAGATCCGCAGCATGTGCGCGATCAGCGCGGCCATGAACAGGTCGGCCGCCCAGTGGTGGATCTGCCGCATCAGCAGCCCGCCGCGGACGTCGAAGCTGATGTTCAGCGTGGACGCGTACGCCTCGCTCATCCGCACGCCGTCGAGCTTCGTGTAGGTGCCGTGGTAGACCACTGAGGACATACTCGGCTTGAAGAAGAACGTCAGGAACGTGCCGGTGAGCAGCAGGATGATGAACGAGTAGAGGGCGATCTCGCCGAGCAGGAACGACCAGTGGTCCGGGAAGACCTTGCGCAGGAAGGTGCGGGTCGACTTCGCGGCCCGCAGCCGGTCGTCCAGGAAGACGCCGGTCTGGCCGAGTACCTTCTCGACCGGTCCCTGGACCTGGACCTGGCCGTTCGGAGAGCCGTTGCTAGTGCTCATCCCCGCTCCCAGAAGCTTGGGCCGACCGGTTCGTGGAAGTCGCTCGTCGCGATCAGGTACCCCTCGGAGTCCACGCCCATGGGTAGCTGCGGCAGCGGCCGGGGCGCCGGCCCGAAGAGCACCGCAGCGCCTGCCGGAGCGTCGAACGTGGACTGGTGGCACGGGCACAGGATGTGATGCGTGGTCTGCTCGTACAGCGCCACCGGGCAGCCCACGTGGGTGCAGATCTTCGAGTAGGCCACGATGTTGTCCACCGTCCAGTTCATGACGGTCGGGGATTTCAGCTCACCCGGCCCGAGCTTGATGATGATCACCGCCGCCTTGGCGATCGCGTCGTCGTTGTTCTGGTAGCCCTCGGGGATGACGGTGATCATCGAACCGGGGGTGTCGAAGTCGGCCGGCTTGATCGGCCGGTTGCTGCCCGCGATGGTGAGCCGCAGCCCGTTGCGCCACACCGTGTGCCGCAGCGATGTGCCGGGCAGTGGGCCCATGTCGCGTAGCAGCACCAGCGGGGCCAGGCCGAGCGGGACGCTGGCCGCGATCAGGGTGCGGCGCAGCAGCGGCCGCTTGACGAACTGACTGGTGTCCGCACCTTCCTGGAACGTCTCGGCGAACGCCTCCCGGTCCGCCTCGGACGAGGCCAGCGGGTGGCGTTCCTCGGTGAGTTCCACGTCCGGCATGATCGACCGGACCCAGATGACCGCGCCGACGCCGAGGGCGATGAACGCGACCGACATGGACAGGCCCAGTGCCAGGTTGGAGCGCAGCACGGCGTCCAGCCCGCCGGAGTTCACCTCCAGGCCGATGTAGGCCGCGATGAACCCGATGCCGGCCAGCATGGACAGGATGAACAGGGCGGCGACGACCCGCTCCGCCCGCTTGGCCGCGGCCGGGTTGGGCGGGTCGGCGGGCAGCTCACGCGGGGCGGGCGGCGGGCTGTCCTGCGCGGCCGTGCCGAGCAGGGTCCGCTGCTCCGCGGGCGGGGGAGTGCCGATCACCCGGCGCGGCGCCCGCGATGGTTCGGCCTCCTCACCGTGGCCGGGAAGCTCGACTGGGTAGTCCTCGGTGCCGCTCATGAGTGCTCGCGCCGCCTTGCCGTGATCCACATGGCGACCAGGATCAGGCCGCCGATCCCGCCGATCCAGCCGACCAGGCCCTCGGTCACCGGGCCGATCCGGCCGAGGCTGAACCCGCCGGGGTTGGGCTCGCTCCGGGTCTGCGTGACATACGCGATGATGTCGCGCTTCTCACTAGGAGTAATCGTAGTGTCGTTGAACACCGGCATGGCCTCCGGGCCAGTCAGCATGGCCTCGTAAATCTGGGTCGGCGTGGACTGGGTCAGCGGAGGCGCGTACTTCCCGTACGTCAGCGCGCCGCCCGCACCCACGAAGTTGTGGCACTGCGAGCAGTTCTCGGTGAACAGTTCCTGGCCCAGGCCGGTGTCCGCGCCTTCGGTGCTCACCTGCTCCGGGGACGGAATGGTCGGCCCGCCGCCCAGCGACTGGATGTAGGCGGCCACCGCGTGGGTCTGCTCCACGTTCAGCACCCGCGGCTTGCGCGGCATCTCGGCCTCGATCTCCTTGGCCGGCATCCGCCCGGTGCTGACCTGGAAGTCCACCGCGGCCGCACCCACCCCGATCAGGCTGGGGCCGGTGCTGGTGCCCTGCGCGTCGATGCCATGGCAGCTGGCGCAGTCCTGCACGAAGATCTGGCGGCCCTGGTCGATCTGCGTCGAGTTCGCCGCGGGGGAGGACGCATTGGCCGGGCTGCCGGAGGCGGTGACCGCCGCGTACCCCCCGCCCACCGCGAGTAGCCCAAGCAGCATAACGGCGTATCCGGCGACCGGGCGCCGCCGCCGGGCGGTGATCCAGCTCAATGGAGCCCTCATCTTCTGGTCAATGCTCTTCAGGTTCGGCATGTGTGGCGCCTCGCTCAGCTATCCGTCGCGAGGGTGGCTACTGGATCAGGTAGATCGTGGTGAACAGCGCGATCCAGACCACGTCCACGAAGTGCCAGTAGTAGGAGACGACGATGGCGCTGACCTGCTGCTCGTGCGTGAACCTCTTGGCCACATAGGTGCGGCCGAGGACGAACAGGAAGGCGACAAGCCCGCCGGTCACGTGCAGCCCGTGGAACCCGGTCGGGATGTAGAACACCGACCCGTAGTTGCTGGACGACAGCGTCAGGTGCTGGTCGCGGATCAGGCTCAGGTACTCAAAGCCCTGGCCGAGCACGAAGTACAGGCCCATCAGGAAAGACAGCCAGTACCACTCGCGCAGGCCCCAGCGGGCCGGCTGCCAGATCCGGCCGGCCCGGCGGAGCTGGCCGCGCTCGACCGCGAACACGCCAAGCTGGCAGGTCACACTGGACAGCAGCAGGACCGTGGTGTTGATCGACCCCAGGGTCAGGTCCAGGTGAGCGCCGGGCCAGCGCAGGCCCTCGCCCTTGTCCACGGAGCGGATGGTGAAGTACATCGCGAACAGCGCCGCGAAGAACATGAGTTCCGAGGAAAGCCAGATGATGGTGCCCACGCTGACCAGGTTTGGCCGCGCTGAGGGCGGCCTGGGGGTGGGTGCTTTCTCGGCTACGGATGCGGTGGCCACGGGGTCATTATTACGACAACCCGTAGGCGAGCGTCGGCCGACCCCCCGTGTCGGTACCATCCAGTTCTATGAAGGTCGTTGTCTACAGCCATGACGCGGACACCCGGGCCCGGATGCGGCTCGCCATCGGCCGCCGCCCCGCGCCCGACGTGCCCGAGGCGGAGATCATCCCGGTGGCTACCGAGCCAGCCTTGTTCCGCCTGCTCGACGCCGGTGGCGCGGACGTCATGGTGCTGGACGGCGAGGCGCAGCCCGCCGGCGGCATGGGCGTCTGCCGCCAGGCCAAGGACGAGATTCACAACTGCCCGCCGGTGCTGCTCGTGGTCGGCCGGGCAGACGATGGCTGGCTGGCCACCTGGTCCGGCGCGGACGCGGTGACCAGCCACCCGATCGACCCGGTCCCGTTCGCCGCGGCCCTGGCCGGGCTGATGCGGCAGCAGGCGAACGGCCAGCTGCCCGCCCAGGCCTGAGGCGGCCCGGACCGGAGCCCAGGAAAAGAGGCGGGATGCAACCGACCATGTCGTGGCGCGGCCTGATCGGCGCGCTGATCCGTGGGGACACGCTCAGCGCGGACCAGACGGCCTGGGCGATGAACGAGATCATGGAAGGCGCGGCCACCCCGGTCCAGGTGGCCGGGTTCGCGGTGGCGCTGCGGATGAAGGGCGAGACGCCCGACGAGCTGGCCGGCCTGTCCTCGGTAATGCTCAGCCGGGCCACCCCGATCAGCGTGCCGGGCCCGAAGGTCGACCTGGTCGGCACCGGCGGGGATGGCGCGCACACGGTGAACATCTCCACCATGGGCGCGATCGTCGCGGCCGCGGCCGGCGTCCAGGTGGTCAAGCACGGCAACCGCGCGGCCAGCTCGGCCTGCGGCGCGGCCGACGTGCTCGAGGCGCTCGGCGTGGCCATCAGCCTGCCGCCGGAGGCCACCATCGAGCTGGCCGCGGAGACCGGGATCGCGTTCCTGTTCGCGCCGCTGTACCACCCGTCGTTCCGGCACGCGTCGGTCGCGCGCAGCGAGCTCGGCGTGCCCACCGTGTTCAACTTCCTCGGCCCGGTGTCCAACCCGGCCCGCCCGGAGGCCCAGGCGGTCGGGGTGTCCGACCCGCGGGGCGGCGAGGTCATCGCCGGGGTGCTGGCCGCCCGGGGCTGCTCATCCCTGGTGTTCCACGGCGACGACGGCCTGGACGAGCTGACCCCGGTGACCACGTCCACGGTGTGGGTGGTGCACGACGGCACGGTGAGCCGGACCACGCTCGACCCCACCGCGCTGGGCCTGCCCCGCGCCGAGCCGGGCAGCCTGCGCGGCGGGGACAAGGAGCACAACGCGGCGGTGGCTCGCGCGGTGCTGGCCGGCCAGACCGGCCCGATCCGCGACACCGTATTGCTTAACGCCGCTGCCGCGCTGGCCGCCGCGGCCGGGGTGCCCGGGGCCGAGGGGCTGGACAAGGCTCTCGCCGAGGGGTATGGCCGCGCGGCCGCCGCGGTGGACAGCGGTGCGGCGCAGGATCTGCTGGACCGCTGGGTGGCGGCCAGCCAGCGGCTGGCGGCTCAGTCCGCCTCGTAGCCCAGGGAAAACGCGGCCTCCAGGTCGTGCCGCGAGTAGGTGCGGAACGCGATGTGCGTCTCGGTGTGGCTCACCCCGGCGACCCGGTTCAGCGTGCCCGGGATGACATCGGCCAGCTCCTCATGAGCCCGCACCCGGACCAGGGCCACCAGGTCGAACTCGCCGGTCACCGAGTACACCTCGGAAACCTGCGGGATCTGCGCGATGATCTCCGCCGTCTCCGGGATGCGGGCCACGTCGGCCTTCACCAGCACGATCGCGGTGATCACCTGATGCCTCCTCGGAATGACGCGGATCTTCCGAGAGCAGAGCGTACTCCTGCTCGGCCAGCAGCCCGGTGACGGTGCGTACCCGGCGCGCGGAGAACATTTCCAGCAGGCCAGCCAGCACGGTGGCGGTGGCCCGGGCGTCGGCCAGCGCCCGGTGCTGCGGGCCGGGCGGCGCGCCGAAGTAACCCGCCAGCGTGCTCAGCTTGCAGTTGGGCACGTCGTCCGCGGCCAGCCCGCCGGTGGCCAGCAATCGGCGGGCCAGCGCCACGGTGTCTAGAACAACGGCGTCCAGCAGGGGCCCGTCGGGCCCGGGCAGGCCGGAGCTGGGCCGCGGCCAGGAAGCTGACGTCGAACGGCGCGTTGTGCGCGGTGAGCACGGCGCCCTGGGCGAAAGCCAGGAAGCTGGCCAGCGCCTGGCCGGCCGGCGGGGCGGAGGCGACCATATCGTCGCTGATCCCGGTCAGCACCTCGATGTCCGGCGGGATGGCCCGGCCCGGGTTGACCAGGGTGCTGAACTCGGCGCGGATCTGCCCGCCGCTCATCCGGACCGCGCCGATCTCGGTGATACCCGCCTCCTCGGGCGACCAGCCGGTGGTCTCCACGTCAACGATCACGAACTCGAGCGCGTCGAACGCGTGCCGGTCGGCCCAGGGCTGGCGTAGCCGCGCCCAGACCGCTGCCACCCAGTCACGGAGCATCACGATCATCACGGTAGGACCGGGTACCGACATTCCGCCCCAGGCACGCCGGCCCGGCTGGGGTGAGTGGCGGGTACTGGCGTTAAGAAAAAAGGGTCTCGAGGCTCAGCTCAGCTGAGCTGAGCGCGGAAGCATTCGGTGCGGTAGGGCAGCTCCAGCCCGGCCCGGCAGGCCAGGTCCGGATGCGTGTCGGCCAGCCGGCCCACCGCGGCCAGCACCCCGGCCCGCCCGGCGGGCGGCATGGTGATGATGTAGCTGCGCGAGGCGACCATGTCGAGCAGCTGGTCCCGGGTCAGCCGGTGGGTCCACTCGACCGTGCGGTGCTGCACCGGCCCGAACGGCGGGCCGATGAGGACGGCACCACCCCGGCTGCCGTCGGCCTCGCCCGGGTCGCCCAGGATCTGGCTGAGCTGGGCCACCCAGTCCACCCGCTCGTCGCGCATGTTCCACACCAGGCCGAGCTGGCCGCCGGGCACCAGCACCCGGGCCACCTCGGGCACCGCGCGGGCCGGGTCCACCCAGTGCCACGCCTGCGCCACCAGCACCGCGTCCACGCTGCCGTCGGGGAGCGGGATCTGCTCGGCGGTGCCGGGATACACCGGCACGCCGGGTACCGCGCGGGCCAGCTGCTCACGCATGCCGTCCAGCGGCTCGACGGCGACCACGTCCAGGCCGCGCTGGGCGAGCTGGCGGGTCAGCTTGCCGGTGCCCGCGCCGACATCCAGCACCCGGGCCGCGCCGGGCGGCAGCAGCCAGTCGATGGCCTCGGCCGGGTAGGGCGGCCGGCCACGCTCGTAGGCGGCCGCCGCCGCGCCGAACGAGGTGGCCTGCTCCCGCCGCCGGTCCTGGCCGGCGGGCCGGTCAGCGGGGGTGCTGTCGGCGGGCATGCCGGAATCATCCCAGGCGGGGTGCGGGCTGAGTGTCGGTGCCCCGCCCTAGCGTGTGTCCCGCCGCCCCCGGTGCGGGGGCGCCAGCCTCAGGAGGAGAGATGCTGATCGACTGCGACCGGTGCGAGATGCGCGGCATCGCCTGCCCGGACTGTGTTGTCACCGCGCTGCTCGGCCCCGGCCAGCCGCAGCCCGACCTGGACCCAGCGGAGCAGCGCGCGCTGCGCGTGCTGGCCGACGCCCGGCTGGTGGCGCCGCTGCAGCTGCGCCCGGTGGGCCAGGCGGGCGGGCCGCGCCAGGCCGGCCGGGTGGCCTGAGCCGGGGCGGATTTGCGGAAACAGAAACGCCTATTGCGGGTCGGCTAGATCACCGGAGTTCGCGAAGCGGTGGAATTCACCGCTCCAGCTTCGCTAGTGTCAGCCCCGATCGGTTCGCTCCTCAGCCACCGCGATGGTGACGGCAGCCGGTCACCGCCGAGTCTTTGTGCTGGCCAGGCGTGGCCAGCCGGAGAGCCGGGGACCCACCGGAGGACGCGCCGGGCCACCGCCCGGGGCCACGGGTCCTCCAGGGGTGAATCGGCCGGGCTGTGCGCAGCCAGGCCGTAGGGCATCTTCCACAGCCCGAACCCGTCAGCTCACCCGGTAGGCGGGGTGGAAGAAGGAGCGTGATCACGCAGGTGAGTACGCGTCCAGGTGGTGAACGCGGCGGCTGGCGGGACACACGCGACCGCGTGGTGCGTCTCGCCCACGGCAAGGCGCTGCGCTACAGCGTGGCCGCCGGGGTGAGCCTGGCCACCGCCGGGGGCCTAGTCGTCGCCGGCACGGCCGGTGCGGCGTCGAAGCCGACCATGCACCAGGTGCAGAAGATGGTCAACAAGCTGACCGCCGAAGAGAACGTGGCCGTACAGGAGTACGACCAGTCGGCCGAGCAGCTCAAGAGCGCCCAGCAGCGGCTGGCCCTGGTGAACCGTCAGATCAAGACGGACCAGGCCCGGTTCAGCTCGATGCGCGAGCAGATCGCGACGATCGCCGCCACCGCGTTCGAGAACGGCACCATGTCCCAGATGGGTGCGCTGCTGACCTCGAACAACCCGCAGGCCGTGCTGAACCAGGCCTCGGTGCTGCTGCAGCTGTCCAGCGACCGGTCGGCGCAGATCAAGCAGTTCATCGCGACCGCCGCCCAGCTGGCCAGCGCACAGCAGATGGCCCGCCGGACGGAGCAGGGCATCGCCACTCTGGAGGCGCAGCGGCTCTCGCGGAAGAAGTCCATCGGCAAGACGCTGGACAAGCAGAAGTCCATCCTGGCCACGCTGACCGCCGCCCAGCAGCAGCAGGTCACCGGCTCGTCGCTGGGTGGTCAGGGGACCACGAGCGCGACGGACCCGATCGCGACCAACACCCAGGCGGGCCAGGCGGTCGCGTACGCGTACTCCAAGCTGGGCGACCCGTACGTGTACGGCGCCACCGGCCCGAGCTCGTTCGACTGTTCCGGGCTGGTCCAGGCGGCCTGGGCGGCGGCCGGGGTGTCCATCCCGCGGACCACGTACGAGCAGGTGGCGGCGCTGCCCGCGGTGTCCACCAGTAACCTGCAGCCCGGCGACCTGCTGTTCTTCTCCGGCGACAGCCACGTCGGCATCTACGTCGGCGGCGGGGAGCTGATCGACGCCCCGCAGACCGGCCAGGACGTGGAGAAGGTGCCGCTGTCCGGCTGGTACAGCGCGAACCTGGACAGCGCCGCGCGGCCCTGAGCCGCGTTAGGCGCGCTGAGATTCATCCGGTGCCCTCAGGACCTGGTCCTGAGGGCACCGTGCTTCCGCGGAGCGCCGGAAGCCGGCTCCCGGAGGGATAAGATCACTGCCTGATGCCTAAGGTCCTGATCGTCACCAATGACTTCCCGCCGCGGGCGGGCGGCATCCAGTCGTTCATCCATGCGCTGGCCACCCGGCTGCCCGCGGATGGCGTGGTGGTGTACGCGCCCGCGTGGGCGGGCGCGGCCGAGTTCGACCAGCAGCAGCCGTTCCCGGTGCTGCGCCATCCCACCTCGCTGATGCTCCCGGTGCCCACGGTGCGGGCCCGCGCGGTCCGCGCGCTGACCGAGCACGGCTGCGACCGGGTGCTGTTCGGCGCGGCCGCACCGCTCGGCCTGCTGGCGCCCGCGCTCCGCGCGGCCGGGGCCCGGCGGATCGTGGCGGTCACCCACGGCCACGAGGCCGGCTGGGCCGCGCTGCCTGGCGCGCGCACCCTGCTGCGCCGGATCGGCGACTCGGTGGACGTGGTGACGTATCTGGGTGAGTACTTCCGGGTGCGGCTGGCCCGGGCGCTGTCCCCGGCCGCCGTGGCCCGGATGGCCCGGCTGGCGCCCGGCGTGGACACCGCTGAGTTCCGGCCGGGGGCCGGTGGGGCCGCGATCCGGGCCCAGCTCGGCCTGGGCAGCCGGCCGGTGGTGGTCTGCGTGTCCCGGCTGGTGCACCGCAAGGGCCAGGACACCCTGCTGCGCGCCTGGCCCGCGGTCCGGGCCCGGGGCGGCGATCCCGCGCTGCTGCTGGTCGGCAGCGGCCCGGCCGAGGGCGGGCTGCGCGGGCTGGCCGGTGAGCTCGGGGTGGCGGACTCGGTGCTGTTCACCGGCCAGGTGCCCGCGGGCCAGCTGCCCGCGTACTACGACGCCGGGGATGTGTTCGCGATGCCGTGCCGGACCCGGCGCCGTGGCCTGGACGTGGAGGGCCTCGGCATCGTTTACCTGGAGGCGTCGGCCACCGGGCTGCCGGTGATCGCGGGGGACTCCGGCGGCGCGCCGGACGCGGTGCTCGGCGGCGAGACCGGCTACGTGGTGCCCGGCCGCGACGTGGCGGCGGTCGCCGACCGGATCGGCCAGCTGCTGGCCGACCCGGCGGGTGCCCGGGCCATGGGGGAGAAGGGCCTGGCCTGGGTGGACCGGGAGTGGCGCTGGGACCTGGTGGCGCAGCGGCTGGAGCAGATCCTGGCCGGCTGAGTTCCGCTGGGCCGGTTAGCTGTACAGCGCGTCGATGTCGGCGGCGAAGTCCTTGGCCACCACGCCCCGGCGCACCTTGAGCGACGGCGTCAGGTAGCCGTTCTGCTCGGTGAAGTTGACCGGGAGCACCTTGAACTTGCGGATCGACTCGGCCCGGGACACCGCCTTGTTGGCCTCGTCCACGCCCGACTGGATCTCGGCGATCAGCTCCGGCGCCTCGGCCAGTTCGGCCAGCGAGGCGCTGGCCAGGCTCGGGTGCCGGGCCTGCCATGGCCCGATGGCCTCCTCGTCCAGGGTGACCAGGCAGGCCACGAAGGGCCGCCCGTCGCCCACCACCATGCACTGGCTGACCAGCGGATGCGCGCGCAGCCGGTCCTCCAGCACGGCCGGGGCCACGTTCTTGCCGCCCGCGGTGACGATGATGTCCTTCTTCCGCCCGGTGACCCGCAGGTAGCCGTCCTCGTCGAGTTCGCCCAGGTCGCCGGTGTGCAGCCAGCCGTCCGGGTCGACCAGCTCCTTGGTGGCCGCCTCGTTGTGCCAGTAGCCGGTGAACACGTTGGGCCCGGTGGCCAGGATCTCGCCGTCGTCGGCGATCCGCACGGTGACCGAGGGGATGGGCGGCCCGACCGTGCCGATCTTGTTGTGGTCGGGCCGGTTCGCGGTGACCACCGGGCTGGTCTCGGTCAGCCCGTAGCCCTCCAGCACGGTGATGCCCACGCCGCGGAAGAAGTGCCCGAGCCGCTCACCGAGCGCGGCGCCGCCGGACACCGCGTACCGCACCTTGCCGCCGGTGGCCGCGCGCAGCTTGGTGTAGACCAGCCGGTCGTAGAGCGCATGCTCGGCGCGCAGCCGCGCGCTCTGCTGGCCCGGGATGGGCTGGCCGGCCTGGTCCAGCGTCCTGCTCCAGGCCACCGCGGACTGCGCCGCCGCCTTGAAGATCCGGCTCTTCAGCCCGCTGGCGGAAGCCTGCTGCTCGGCCCCGTTGTAGACCTTCTCGAACACCCTCGGCACGGCCAGGATGAACGTGGGCTGGAACGAGCCGAGGTCTTCCACGAGGTGCGCGACATCGGCGGTGTGCCCGAGCACGGTGCCCGACTCCAGGCAGCCGATCTGGATGATCCGGGCGAAGGAATGGGCCAGCGGCAGGAACAGCAGCGCCGACCCGCCCGGCTCCTCGAAGATGTCCGGCAGCCCGCCGATCGCGTTCCGCACGTTGGCCAGCAGGTTCCCGTGGCTGAGCTCACAGCCCTTGGGACGGCCGGTGGTCCCCGAGGTGTAGATGATGGTGGCCAGGTCGGCGGCCTGCCGGCCGCCGGCGTCCGGCCAGGTCGTCGTCGCTGATCCCCGCGCCGTCGGCGGCCAGGCTGTCCAGCTGCGTGGCCTGGCCCTCGGCATCCGGGCCCTCGATCAGCCAGATCCGTTCCACGCCGGGCAGCCTGGCCAGTACCTCGCTGTTGGCCTGCAGGTGGGCCGAGGTCTCCACGATCAGCGCCCGCGTGCCCGAGTCGCTCAGGATCCATTCCACCTGCTCGGCGGAGGAAGTCTCGTAGATCGGCACGGTGACCGCCCCGGCCGACCAGATGGCGTAGTCGGCCACCGTCCACTCGTACCGGGTCCGGGACATCAGGGCGACCCGGTCCCCGGCGCCGATGCCGGCCGCGACCAGGCCCTTGGCCAGCGCGCTCACCTGGGCGCGGAACTCGGTCGTGGTCACGTCCCGCCAGGCTCCGCCGGCCGCCGCGTCCTTGCGCCGGATGGCCACCGCCTGCGGCTCGCGCTCCGCGCGCTCGAAGACCACATCGGCCAGGTTCGCGGCCGCGGAGATCTCCGCTACCGCGGGACTGCTGAATTCACGCATGCCAGCTCCTGCCGGTCAGGTTCATCGCCGAACGACATGGACCGTACCCCCGGTACCGCCTCAGTAGCTACTAGCAGGTAGTAATTTCAGCGTATCCGGCCCGCCGGGCCCGGCTAGCCTCGTGCTGTCATGCCGATGGGGACGGGGACTCAGTCGCGGCCAGCCGTGCGGGCGGCCCTCGGCGCGGCCTGCACCTCCCCGATGGCCATCATGGTCACCCTGGCGCACACCGGGCCGGTCCCGACGGTCGTGTACCGGTGCGGCCTGGCGCTGCCGCTGCTGGCCGGGCTGGCCCTGGCCGAGCGGCGCCGCCGCGGGCCGCGCCCGCTGGCCCGCCGCGGCCTCGCCACGGCGGCCGGGTTCTTCCTGGCCGTCGATCTGGTGCTGTTCAACCACGCCATCGTGGATCTCGGCGCGGGCATCGCCACCACGGCGGGCAACCTGGCCGCGGTGTTCGTCGCGGCTCTGGCCTGGGCGCTGCTGGGCGAGCGGCCGGGGCGCGGCTATCTGCTCATGCTCCCGGTGGTGCTGCTCGGCATGGTGCTGGTGTCAGGGCTGGCCGGCGGCAGCGGCACCGGGCGGCATCCCGCCGCCGGCATCGGGTACGCGATCGCGGTGAACGCCGCCTACGCATGCTTCCTCCTCGTGCTGCGCCAGTCGTCGGACGGGACCACACACGTGGCCGGTCAGCTGTTCGATGCCACCGCCGGGGCGACGGCCGGGGCGCTGCTGCTCGGCCTGGCCTTCGGCGGGCTGCGGCTGGCCATCTCCTGGCCGTCGCTGGGCTGGCTGCTGCTGCTGGCGCTGCTGGTACAGACGGCCGGCTGGCTGCTGATCACCTCGTCGCTGCCGGGGCTGCCCGCTGCCGTGTCGTCCCTGCTGCTCCTGGTGCAGCGGCCGGCGCCCTGGTCCTGGCGGCCGTCATCCTGGGCCAGCGGCCGACCCTCCTTCAGCTGGCCGGCGCCGTGCTGGTCTGCTCCAGTGTCCTGGCGGTGGCCAGGACCCAGCGCGAATAGCCAGGCTTGTACCGTGTGCTCATGCGGGTTCACGTGGTCAGTGATGTGCATGGCCGCGCGGACGCGCTGGTCGGCGCGGGTGGCGCGGACGCGCTGATCTGCCTCGGTGATCTGCTGCTGTTCATCGACTACGCCGATCACGGGCAGGGCATCTTCGCCGACCTGTTCGGGGCCGAACAGGCCCGCCGGTTCGTCGAGTTGCGTTACCTCAAGCGGTTCGATGAGGCCCGGCGGATGTCCCGTGAGCTGTGGGCTCAGCTGGACGGCGACCCGTCCGGGCACGTGGAGCAGGCCGCCGCCGGCCAGTACGCGGAGCTGTTCGCGGCCATGCCCGAGCCCGCCTACCTGACCTACGGCAACGTCGACCTGCCCCGGCTGTGGGCGCCGAACCTGCGCCCCGGCCACCATGTCCTGGACGGTGAGCGGGCCGTCCTGGGCGGCTGGACGTTCGGCTTCGTCGGCGGTGGGCTGTATTCGGCCTACCGCACGCCCAACGAGATCGGCGAGGACGCGTTCGCGGCCAAGGTGAGCGCGGTCGGCCAGGTGGACGTGCTGTGCAGCCACATCCCGCCCGCCGTGCCGCAGCTGCTCTACGACACCGTGGCCCGGCGGGTGGAGCGGGGCAGCACGGCGCTCCTACGGCACATCGAGGAGACCCAGCCGCGGTACGCCCTGTTCGGCCACGTGCACCAGCCGCTGGCCCGGCGGGTCCGGATCGGCCGGACCGAGTGCGTCAACGTGGGCCACTTCCGCGCCACCGGCATCCCGTACGTCATGGAGTGGTAGCCAGTCCGTGCACCCGGGCACCGTGGCCGCGGCGGCGCGGCCGGGCCGTCCGGCCCTACGGGCGCGGTACGCTCCGAGCATGGGCGACAGGACGACGTCGAGCGTTTCGATCGGCGCTGACCGGCAGCAGGTGATGGCGGTCATTGCCGACTTCGCCGCCTACCCGCAGTGGGCGTCCGCGGTCCGGTCCGCCGAGGTGGTCAGCCGGGACGCGGACGGGCGGCCCAGCCGGGTCCGGTTCAGCCTGGACGCGGGGATGATCAAGGACAGTTATGTGCTCGGTTACGACTGGGACGGCGACTCGGGCGTGCGCTGGGACCTAGCCGAGCCCGGGTCGGTCATCAGTGCTATGAGCGGGAGCTACGCTCTGGTCAAGCAGCCGGCCAGCACCGAGGTCACCTACGAGCTCAGCGTGGACATCCGGATGCCGCTGCCCGGCATGCTGAAGCGCCGGGCCGAAAAAGTGATCATCGACACCGCGCTGAAAGGGCTGAAGTCCCGGGTAGAGGGCTTGGGCGCGGCGGATAAAGCTACGAAGGAAGGCAGCACGTGACGGAGCCATCCAGGCAGTCCGGCAACGACCCGGTCGGCGATCTGCAGCGCTGGCTGATCCGCTCCGGGGCGCGCAGCGTAACCCGGCAGCTCGGCGGTCAGATCCGCACCGCGCTGGGCGGCGGGAAGCAGAGCACCGCCAATGTGTGGGAGACCGCCACCGCGGAGCACGACGAGTCGCCGGAATGCGCCTGGTGCCCGCACTGCCGGGCCAGGCGCCTGGTCCGGGAGTCGGGTCCCGGGGTGGGCGCCGGGGTGGCGGCCGCCGCCGACGCGGTCGGCACGGTGATGCAGGACGCGATGTCCGCGTTCGAGGCCGCGGTAGCCGCCGCGGGCCTGCCAGCCCGGCCGCAGGATGCCGCGCCGCAGTCCCGGGACGCCGCGCCGCAGCCGGCCGGGGAAGTATGGGACGAGGCCACCGACGAGCCCGCCGTCCGGACCCGGCCCCCGGCCAACCGCAGCGCCACCCGGCAGCCTGGGCCCCGGCAGCCGTCGGCCGGGCCCCGGCAGCCGTCGGCCGAGCCCAAGCGGCCGTCCGCTGCATCAAAGCATCCGTCGGCTGAGGCCAAGCCGCCGTCTACCGGATCCAAGCATCCGTCGGCTGAGGCCAAGCCGCCGTCCGCCGGGTCGAAGCAGCCGTCGGGTCAGGCCAAGCAGACGTTGGCCACAGCGAAGAAGCCGGCCACCGGCGCCAAGAAGCCCGCCGCCCGGTCCGGCGGTTCGGCCACCGATCACACCCCGCCCGGCGAGCCCACCGCCGCGAAGCCGGACGAGCCCACCGACTAATCCCGCAAGCCGCCGCAAACTCGACTGGCATCATCAACAGTTCCCGTTGAGCGCGCCTAAGGCCTTTGGGCCCGACTAGGCAGGGCCCCTCAGCGACGACTCCTAGTCGGGGCCCAACACCGCTGTGGCTGGTGGATTCTGGGGTGGCTGGTGTGGCCAGTGGGAGTGAACAGCGGCGCAGTGTCCACCTCGATCCGGCGCGTGGGTGAAAGTTTGGTGCGCACCCGTGCGCATGAATGCAACACCCATGTGGTGCCCGAAGTCGGCTGACGGATCATCTGCCATGTCCACTCAGCGAGCCGCACGCCGGCTGGGCAGCGTCAGCAGTGAGACGCTGACCGCAGTAAGCCGCTACCTGCACCTCTTCCTCGTCTGAGGCAGCCACTTCTGCCGGTGTCGGGTCAGCCGACCTGGCCGCGCGCCGCCTGCTGGAGCCCGGCTAGGAACGTTGCTCGCGCATGATCTCGGCGCTGCCGACCCGGCGCAGCACGGCGGCTTCATCGATTACAACATCTAGCGACGGTGGATCATCGCGGGTGAGGACTCGCTGGTGGGTCATCTTCACCTGGACGCGCCGCTCGACTTCGCCGGGCGGGGCGATAAGCAGGCCGGAGCTGATCACCGCTCGCGCGTACTGCTCGGTCTGCAGTAGGCCGGGGATCAGCATCGGTGCATACCAGCGCACCGAGTCTGCCTCGGCTTCCAGCGCAATCAAGGCCGTGTACTCCGGGCCGAGCGTGTCGGCGTAGGCATCCCACCAGCCGCGCTGCCCGGCGCTCTGGCCGAGTTGTTCCAGCCGACCGCGCTGGGTTCCGGATACGTCGTACAGATCCAGTAGTCGGCGCAGGTCCGCGAGGCTTGGAGCAGTCTGCCCGTTCTCGATCCGGGAGATCTTCGACGGCGACCAGCCGAGCTGGCCCGCCGTTTCCTCTCCCGTTAGCGTGGCCGCATCCCGCAGTCGCCGCAGCTCTGATGCCAACTGGCGGGCACGCACCGACGGCGGTCGCCTATCAGCCACCACACCACCCTTCTCTTGCCAGCACAGCGATGGTGCCCATCTTGCCCGAGAACTATCACACGGGTAGGCAGGATCACTTTCTCAAAATTCTGTGTAGAAGCTTGCACAGAAACTTCTGTGATGCCAACCTTGGCAATACTCACGGCCCGGCCACGTCCTGCGGCACCGCCACCGGCGCAAATCGGGAGACCGACTGTGAGCGCAGCTACCACACCACTAGTCACCTGGTCCCGCACCTTCCCCGCCGCCGCGCGCCAGGTCCGGGATGCCCGCCAGTTCCTGACTGCGATCATGGATGGCGACCCAGCCACCGACGACGCCCTTGTGTGCGTATCCGAGCTGGCCACGAATGCCATCGTGCACAGCCACTCCCGCCAGCCCGGCGGTTACTTCACCGTCCGTGTCCACCGCCACGACCAGGGCCTGCGGGTAGAAGTGTGCGACCAGGGC
Source organism: uncultured Actinomycetes bacterium (assembly GCA_963747705.1). Classification (GTDB taxonomy): domain Bacteria; phylum Actinomycetota; class Actinomycetes; order Streptosporangiales; family Streptosporangiaceae; genus RYN-230. The sequence continues at coordinate 20,215 of CAVVGF010000093.1, forward strand.
GGTCCATGGCATCCAGCTGGCCATGCAGCCGAGGACGGCGAGAACGGCCGGGGGTTACTGATCGTCAGCCAGCTCGCGTCCCGCTGGGGATGCGACGGTCACAGCCGGCACGGTTGGACCGTCTGGTTCGACATCGACATACACCCCAGCGGCGAGGCGAGCCAGTGACGAAACGCATCGACCCGATGCGCGACGACGCGGGGGTCCGGCTGCGCGAAATCCGGCTGCGGCATGGCCTGACCCAGGTCGCATTAGCCGACCTGGCCGATCTCAGTGATCGATGATCGAGACCGGGCAGCGTACGCTCACCCGCGCCAGCGACGTCCTCGCCCTCGCTGACGTGCTCCACATCTCCCCGCTCTACCTCGCCGACGGCCGCGACGATTCCACCGGACCACCCCAGCGCGGTCCGGCGCCAGTACCGTTCCCGGCCCGCTGCGACCCCCGCACTCTCGCCCGCCACCAGCAGATCGCCCGCCAGTTCCTCCAGCTCGCCCGGCAGGACAGCCGCGCTACCGGAGACTGGCTGCGCCGCCTGGCCCGCGAGCCCACCGTCAGCCCCTGGCTGCTCATGGATCAGCTCAGCGCGGTGCTTTGTGCCGCACCGGCGAGGCATAGAGCACCGCGCTGATGAGGCAGACCCGACCGCTGCCCGATGAGACCCCGGCCGGCCGCGATCCGCCGAGGCCATGTTCGCGGCGGGGAAATCTGGTTTCGCTGCCGCCGGTGGGTGGCGGAGGATACCGGGATGGACACAGCGAGATGAGGCCCGCCGCGGGGGCGCTGGCGAGCCGCAACTTCCAGCTGCTGCTGGCCAGCAACGTGGTGTCCACGTTCGGCACCGCGGTCGCGATGGTGGCGATCCCGTTCGCGGTGCTCAGCATCGGCGGCTCGGCCGCCGATGTCGGCTACGTCACCGCCGCGGCCATGCTGCCGGTGATCGTGTTCCTGCTGCTCGGCGGGGTGATCGCGGACCGGCTGCCGCGCCAGCAGGTGGTGGCGGGCGCGAACGTGCTGCAGGCGCTGGCCCAGGCGGGCTCGGCCGCGCTGGTGCTGACCGGCCACGCCCAGGTCTGGGAGCTGATGGCGCTGGCCGCGGTGCGCGGCATCGGGATGGGCTTCTACTTCCCGGCCGTGACCGGCCTGATGCCGCACACGGTCCCTGAGGCGCACCGGCCGCAGGCCAACGCGCTGGCCCGGATCGGCCAGAACACCGCGCTGATCACAGGGGCGGCGCTGGGCGGCGTGCTGGTCGGGGTGGCCGGGCCCGGGTGGGGCCTGGCCCTGGACGCGGTCGGCTTCGCGGCGGCGGCGCTGCTGCGGATCGGGATGCGGATCCCGGCCCAGCCCCGCGGCGAGGGCGGCCGGATGCTGCACGAGCTGCGCGAAGGCTGGCGGGAGTTCGCCTCCCGGCGCTGGCTGTGGGCCATCGTGCTGGAGTTCTCCCTGCTGGTCGCGGTGTGGGATGGGGCGACCGAGGTGCTCGGCCCGGTGGTCGCGCACGACCAGCTCGGCGGCGCGCACAGCTGGGGGATCGTGCTGGCCGCCCAGTCCGCCGGGGCGGTGCTGGGCGGGCTGGTCATGATCAAGTTCCGGCCGCGGCGGTTGCTGCTGATCGGCAGCCTGGCCACCGCGCCGACCTCAGCCCTGCTGTTCACCCTGGCCGTGCCGCTGGCCGTGCCGGTGATCGCGGTGGCGGCGTTCGCCGCCGGGGCCTGCATCGAGGTGTTCGAGGTGAGCTGGGTGACCGCGATGCAGCAGGAGATTCCGCCTGCCGCGCTGTCCCGGGTGTCCTCCTATGACGCGATGGGCAGCTGGGGGCTGGCCCCGGTCGGCACCGTGCTGGCCGGCCCGCTGGCGCTGGCCCTGGGCACGTCGGCGGTGCTGGTCGCGGCCGGTGTAGTGATCGTCCTGCTGACCGCGGCGGTGCTCTGCGTGCCCGAAGTGCGGCAGCTGCGCCGCCGCGTTCCGGCGGCCAGCCCGGACGGTGAGCGGGTTCACTAGGGGCGTGCCGATACGCGGAGCCGGCTCGGCTTGCTGGCCGCGCTCGGGGTGGACAACTTCGGGTCCGGCTTGTTCCTGCCGATCGTGCTGCTGTACGTGACCCGGGTGGTCGGGCTGCCGCTGGCGGTGGCCGGGACCGTGGTCGCGGTGGGCACGGTGGCCGGCCTGGCCGTGCCGCCGGGGGTCGGCCGCCTGGTGGACCGGGCCGGGCCGCGCCGGGTGGTGATCGCTGCCGAGCTGGTGCAGGCGCTGGGCGCGCTCACTTACCTGCCCGCCCGCGGCCCGGCCGCCGTCGCGATCGCCGCGGTGCTGCTGGCCGCCGGGCAGCAGGCGTTCTACAGCGCGCTCTTCGCGCTGATCGCGGACGTGGCCGGGGACGGCCCCAAGGACCACCCCTACGCGGTGACCGGCATGGTCCGCTCGGCCTGTTTCGGCCTGGGCGGGCTGGCCGCCGCGGGCCTGCTCACCCTGGCCGGCCAGCACGCCTACCGGCTGGCCGTGCTGGCGGACGCGGTGAGCTTCCTGCTGTGCGCCCTGCTGCTCGCCGCGCTGGTGCGCGACCCGGGCAGGCCGCACCTGGTGACCCCGGCGGCCGGGACGGCAAGCCGGGCCCGGCTGCTGGCCGACCGGCCGTTCCTGATCCTCATCGTGGCCAGCGGCCTGGCCGTGCTGCCCAGTGATGTCTTTCTCAGCGGTATGTCGGTCTACCTGCTCACCGAACTGCACACGCCAGCATGGCTGCCGGGCGCGCTGCTGGCCGTGCTCACCGGGCTGAACAGCGTGGGCGCCACCACGGCGCTGCGGGTCACCCGCGGGCTGCGCCGGACCACCGCGATGGCCCTGGGCGCGGGACTGTACGTGGTCTGGTGCGCGGCCTGCCTGGCCGCGCTGGCTGTCCCGCCCGGCTGGCGGCCGGCTGAGCTGCTGGCGGCCACGCTGCTGCTGGCCGTGGCCGGACTGCTGTTCGGGTCCCGGGCCAACGCGCTGGCCGAGGCGGCCGCGCCCGCCCCGGTGCGCGGCCGTTACCTGGCCGCGTTCCAGTACGGGTTCACCGTGCCCGGGGTCATCGCGCCCGCGGTGGCCGGCTTGTTCTCGGTTTCGGTGTGGCTGCCCTGGCTGCTGGCCGCGCTCAGCGCGGGCCTGGCCGTGCTGGTGCTGGGCTGGCTGGCGGGCCGGCTGCCCGCCGCCGCGCTGCGGCCGGCCGCGACCGGCGCGGGCACTCTCGATCCCGTGGCATAGTGAGGCATGGCTGCGCACACGCAGGTACTGCCCGCGGGCCGGCTTTTCACCGGCCACGCTGCGCTCAGTGGCCATGCCGCGCTCGGTGTGGGCGGGCTGGTCCATTTCATCTGGCGGCTGTTCATCTGGCGGCTGTTCTGGCGCTGGAGCCTGCTGATCTGGCACATCAAGACGTTCGGCCCGATCATCTTGCTGCTGATCGTGCTGTGCGTGGCGATGTGGCTGGTGCTGCGCTCCCGGCGCCGGGGTGCCAGGCGCCGGTCGGACTCCGAGGACAACGGCGGCCCGGGGCCGCGGGACTGGTAACCGCGAGACTGGTAACCGTCAGAGCACGGCGCCGTCGTCCGGCCCGGAGTCGCGCGGTGGCCGGTCGCCCATCCGGATGATCAGGGTGGCGAATCCGGCTACGAACGCGCCTACGGCCAGGAACGCGGCCCAGCCCGGCACGACCCAGCCCGCCATGGTCGCGATGAGCAGGTAGGCGGGGCCGCCGAACAGCGCGGCCCACGCGCCCTTGGTCACCGGGTCGAGCGTGGGCAGCGGCGGCGGCACCGGGGGGACGAAATCCCCCACGTCCGAGGCCGAGGCCGAGGCGGCGGCCGGTGGTGGCGTCGGCGGGACCGGGCTGGCCGGCCGGATGATGCGCGGCTGGCTGGACCACCGGCCGGACTGCGCGCCGGGCCCGGCGCCGAAGTCGAGTTCCGGGTCGGTGTCGTCGCCCAGGTCCAGCTTCAGGTCCGGGTCAGTGTCCGGCCCGGAGTCAGTGTCCGGCCCGGAGCCGGTGTCTGGCCCGGAGCCGGGGGCCGGGCCTGAGCCGGTGTCCGGGCAGGCGGGCGAGGATACCGGCAGGTTCTCCCGCTCCGGCCAGGGCGGCTCGCCACCGGCCGGGTCGGGCTCGACGGCGAAGTTCGCGATCAGGTCGTGCCAGGCGGACTCCTCACCGCTTGCGCCGGCGGCCACCCCGTACCCCCTCCCCGTTCACTCCGCTTCACTCCGCGCCCGCGTGCGAGTGCGCGCGGACGAACTCGAGGCTCCCGGCGAAGATGGCCGGAGCATCATTATCCAGGGTGGCCACATGGTAGCTATTGGCGCAATCCCGGACATCTAGCTGGGTACCGGTCAGCCCGGCGCGCAGCACCCGCATGCTGGCCGCCCGACCACGTGATCGGTCGTGCTCCGGTAGATCAGCACCGGCTGGGTCACCTCACCCAGCCGGGACTGGGTCACCTTCCACAACGCGGGCAGCGTGGCCGCGGCGCGTACCGGCACCCGGGTGTAGCCGAGCTCGGTGACGCCTTCCTTCTTGATGTCGCTGGCGATGCCGGGCAGCGACGGGACCACCAGCTTCAGCGCCGGGGCCAGCAGGAACAGCTTGGTGTCCGCGGTCACCGACGGGTTGACCAGCACCAGCCCGCGCACCGCGGTGCCGCGGATCTCGGCCATCCGCAGCGCCAGGCAGCCGCCCATGGACAGGCCCATGACGAAGATCTCGCTGGCCTGGCCGCGGAGTTCCTCGAACGCGCGGTCCACTTCCGCGTACCAGTCCTCCCACCGGGTCCGGGCCATTTCCTGCCAGGTGGTGCCGTGCCCGGGCAGCCGGGGGAGCGAGACGGTCAGGCCGGCCCCGGCCAGGTACTCGGCCCATGGCCGCAGCGAGCCGGGCGAGCCGGTGAATCCGTGGCAGAGCAGCACGCCGGTGCTGCCACCGGGGTGGAAGTAGGGTTCCGCGCCTGGCATGACTGGCATGACTGCATCGTCCTCCCGGGGCCGGCCGCTGGCTGAGCGCTCTGGCATCGTCGCACGCTGCGCGGCGTATCGCACCGCAACAGGGGCATCGGCTTTCGGCCCATCTCGTGGCACGATGGGGGCGTGTTCTACTGGGTGGTCAAGGCGATTCTCGGGCCGTTCCTGAGGCTGATCTTCCGGCCCTGGGCCGAGGGCACCGAGAACGTCCCACGCGAAGGCCCGGCCATCATCGCCAGCAACCACCTCTCGTTCGCGGATCACTTCTTCGGGCCGCTGCCGCTGCCGCGCAAGGTGAGCTACATGGCCAAGGCCGAGTACTTCACCGGGCGGGGCCTCAAGGGCCTGGTCAGCAAGGCATTTTTCAGCGGCGTCGGGCAGATCCCGCTGGACCGGGGCGGCGGTCCGGCCAGCCAGCGCGCGCTGAACACCGGGCTGCGCGTGCTGGCCCAGGGCAATCTGCTCGGCATCTACCCGGAGGGCACCAGGACCCCGGACGGGCGGCTCTACCGGGCCAAGACCGGGGTGGCCCGGCTGGCCCTGGAGTCCGGCGCGCCGGTCATCCCGTGCGCCATGTTCGGCACGTTCGACCTGATGCCCACCGGGAAGCTGCTGCCGCGGCTGCGCTTCCGGCCGGGCGTCCGGTACGGTAAGCCGCTGGATTTCTCCCGCTACGCCGGGCTGGAATCGGACCGGCTGGTGCTGCGCGCGGTGACCGACGAGATCATGTACGCGATCATGGACCTGTCCCACCAGGAGTACGTGGATGAGGACGCGCAGCACGCCAAGACGCGGCTGAAGGACGAGGTCAAGGCCGAGCGGCTGGCACACGCGGCGACTCAGAGTCGTCCGGGCAGCTAGCCGGCCGCCGCACCGCCCGGGCCCGGTACCCGGCCAGCAGCCGGCGCCGGGCCAGCCGCCCGGCCCGCTGCACGGCCAGGGCCAGCGCGAGCAGGGCCGCGGCCGCGATGCCATCCAGCCAGAAATGGTTCGCGGTCACCACCACCGCGAGCAGGGTGAGGGCCGGGTAGCCGAGCGCGAGCCAGCGCCACCGGCTACGGGACACCTGCACCACCACCAGCGCCACCAGCAGCGCCCAGCCGACGTGCACCGAGGGCATCGCGGACAGCTGGTCGGCGTTGAAGCCGGCCACCGAGCCATACACCGACTGGCCGTACTGCACCGCGGTATCGATCATGTTGTCGCCGGGCAGCATCCGGGGCGGCGCCACCGGCACCAGCTGGACCAGCAGCGCGCTCGCGGTGAACAGCACCAGTGTCGTCCGCACCTGCGGGTACTGCCTCCGGTGCCAGATATAGACCCACAGCAGGCACGCGATAACCACCGCGAAGTGCAGGCCCGCGTAGTACAGATTCATTGCCTGAACGACTAGTGGGTGGCTGAGGAACGCCTGCTGGAGCCCGGCTTCACTGGGCAGGTGAACGGCGCGTTCGGCGTGCCAGATCCATTGCGCCCGGTCGATGGCGCCGTCCGGCCCCATGACCGCGTAGCTGCCGGCTAGCTGCCACAGCGCGAACAGGGCCAGCAGCACGGCCGCCTCGCGCAGGAACCCGGCCGCGGCGCGCAGGCGTGGCCGCCTGGCCCGGTGGCAGCCCACCGCGGCGCCGCCCAGGCAGGCCGCGGTCACCGCCGCGGCCTGCCAGGACAACTCCAGGTCCACCATGGACGCCCCGTCTCCATCCCCGTCCGGCCCAGCCCGCAATACCTGTTGTACATCCTGGGTTCACCGGGTGGCTCACAGACCCCCGTGGGTATTTCCGGGCGCGCCGGGGCCGGGATGTCAGATTGTGTCCTGCCTGTCGCATTAACGGGCTTTGCCAGCTACTCAGCGAACGCTAAGGTTACGGCCCTTGATTAAGGAGTTGGGTAAATGACTGACCTGCCGCTGGGGACGGCAAGCCCCCAGGGAGCGACCGGCGGCCCGGGGGCGACGCCGGACGAGATCCTCGTAGCGTTCGCCGAGCCTGCCCCGCAGAACCGGCTCACCGTGCTGGTCCGGATCATCCTGGCCATCCCGCACCTGGTGGTGCTGTACGCGCTGAGCATCGCCGCCGAGGTCGTGCTGATCATCTGCTGGTTCGCCGCGCTGTTCCTGGGCCGGCTGCCGGAGGGACTGGGCGACTTTCTGTGCGGGTACCTGCGCTGGGTGGCGCGGGTACAGGCGTACCTGTTGCTGCTCACCGACCAGTACCCGCCGTTCGCGCTGGGCGAGGTGGACTACCCGGTCCAGATCCTGCTCCGGCCGGGACGGCTGAACCGGCTGGCCGTGTTTTTCCGGATCATCCTGGCCATCCCGGCCAGCCTGCTGGCCGCACTGGTCACGCTCGGCATGGAAACGATCGTCCTGTTCGTGACCTGGCTGATCGTGCTCATCACGGGCCGGATGCCGAGCTCGCTGTACGAGGCGTTCGCGGCTGGGCTGCGGTACTACCTCCGGCACACCGGATACCTGTTCCTGCTGACCGGCACCTACCCGTGGGGGCTGTTCGGCGACCAGCCGGAGGCGGTGACCGGCTGGCCCGGGATGGTGCCGCCCGCCGGCCCGGGCGAGGCCGGCTACCAGCCGCCCGCGGCCCGGGCGAGGCCGGCTACCAGCCGCCCGCTGGCCGGCGGCGCGCCGGGCCGGCTGCCGGGCGAGCCGCCCGCCGGGTACGGTCAGCCGGTGCCGGGCCCCGGTCAGCCCGGGTATGAGCCGCCTGCCGGGTACGGTCAGCCTGCGCCGGGTCCCGGCCAGCCTGGGGACGAGCCGCCCGCGGGGTACAGCGCGCCTGCGCCCGCCTATCCCGGACCCGGGTACGGGCTGGCTGGGGCCAGCTACGCCGGGCCGGTGGGCTACGGCCAGCCCGGCGGGCCCACGAGATGGCTGGGCGGCGAGCAGCCCTGGCGGCTGGTGCTGTCCAGCGGGGCCAAGAGCCTGCTCGGCATGTTCCTGGCCATCGGCGCGCTGGTCTTCGTGCTCTACGCGGTGCTGATCGGCGTGGCCATCTCGTCCAGCACCACGGTGAGCAAGGCCGCGGCCGAGGTGTCCGTGAAGACCGCTTACGACTCGCTCGGCCGCACCGTGACCAGCTTCGACTCCAAGATCTCCGCCTGCGGCGGCAAGCTGAGCTGCGTGAACCGGGTGGACGCCCAGATGTCCCGGGCGTTCGCGACGTTCGGCTCGCAACTGCACGGCGTCGCCATGCCCACCCCCGCGTCCAGCGCGGCGTCGGCCACGCTGCAGTCGGACGCGAACCAGATCGCCACGGACTTCCAGCAACTGTCCACCGCGTCCTCGGCCAGCCAGTACCAGCAGACGGTGACCAGCACCGGCCTGGAGGGGCGGCTGAGCCAGTTCGACGCGGACTACCAGAGCCTGAACCAGACACTGGGCGTGACCTGACCGTTCCTTCACTCGGGCTGGCCCGGCCCTTGACCTCCCCGCACTTCCTTGTGCACACTCCGTGGTTATTACACTACTTAGTGTGACACAAGGAGGTGCGGGATGACTGACATGCCAGTGGGGGCGGGCTTCGCTGCTGACCTGACCAGCGGCCCAGCTGGGCCCCCTGACCAGATTCTCGTCGCGTTCGCCGAGCCAGCCCACCAGAACCGGCTCACCGTGCTGGTCCGGATCATCCTGGCCATCCCGCACCTGATCGTGCTGTGGGCGCTGGGCATCGCGACCGAGATCGTGGTGATCATCTGCTGGTTCGCCGCGCTGTTCCTCGGCCGCCTGCCGGAGGGGCTGGCCGGCTTCATCTCCGGGTACCTGCGCTGGCTGCTCCGGGTGCAGGCGTACCTGTTCCTGCTCACCGACCGGTATCCGCCGTTCGAGCTGGGCCCGGCCGACTACCCGGTGCAGCTGGAGCTGCGGCCCGGCCCACTGAACCGGCTGGCCGTGTTCTTCCGGCTCATCCTGGCCATCCCGGCCCACATCGTCACCATGCTGGTCGTCCTCGGCATGGAAACCATCGTCATGTTCATCACCTGGCTGATCGTGCTGGTCGCCGGGCGGATGCCCCGGGCGCTGCACGAGGCCATCGCGGCCGGGCTGCGCTACTACATCCGGTTCACCGGGTACCTGTTCCTGGTCACCGCCACCTACCCGTGGGGGCTGTTCGGGGACGATGCGCCCGAGCCGGCGCCGGGCACCGGGTGGCTGGGCGGGGAGCAGCCCTGGCGGCTGGTGCTGTCCGGCGGGGCCAAGGTCCTGGTCGGCACGTTCCTGGCCATCGGCGTACTGGTCGCCGGGGGGTACGGGGCACTGACCGGCGTGGCCAGCCTCGTCCAGCAGTACGGCGGCTCCGGCGGCCACGGCGCAGGCCATGGACACCGCTTAGGCGCCGCTGAGAGCACCGCGCCCGGCTACCAGTCCGACCTCGCCGCCTGCGACGGCGATCTCAGCTGCGTGCACCGGGTGGACGCGCAGATGTCCCACGCGTTCTCGGCATTCGGCTCGGACATGCAGGGCATCTCGATGCCCAGCACGGCGACCAGCGCGGCGGCGGACACGGTGCGATCAGACGCGGACCAGCTGGCCAGCGACTACCAGCGACTGTCCACGGCCAGCACCGTCGAGCAGTACCAGTTGATCGCGGCCCGCACTGCCGTGAACCAGCGGGACGTGCGGTTCGCCGCGGAAGTCCGCGCGCTGCACCGGATGCTGGGGGTGGTCTGAGCGCTAGTCCTCCAGGCTGGCCCAGCCTTTGACCCGGTCCACCGCGCGCCGCCAGCGGGCGTAGTCCGCGTCCCGGCGGGGGCCCGGCTCGAACCGGCGGTCGAGCTGCCAGGTGGCGGCGAGCTCGTCCCGGGAGGACCAGGTCCCGGTGGCCAGGCCGGCCAGGAACGCGGCGCCGAGCGCGGTGGTCTCGCCCACCACCGGGCGTTCCACCGGTACCTGGAGCTGATCCGCCTGCAACTGCATGAGCAGGTCGTTGGCGCTGGCCCCGCCGTCCGCGCGCAGGGCCCGGCCGTGCTGCCCGGTGGCCTCGGTCATCACGTCGGTTACGTCGCGCACCTCGAACGCGATCGCGTCCAGGGTGGCCCGGACGAGGTGCGCGGCGGTGCTGCCGCGGG
>CAVVGF010000094.1:0-28155 GCA_963747705.1 uncultured Actinomycetes bacterium
TCTCATCCCGGCCCCACAGCACCTGGCCGGTGGCCGCGTCGGCCAGCAGCGCGCCCCTGGCCTTGACCCGGGCCGGTGCGCCGGTCACCTGGAGCTGCGGCCCGGCGGGCCGGGACGGCGCCGCACTGGGTGCCGGGGTGGCGGGGGTCGGGGTGGCCAGCCCCGCGGCGGCCGGCAGCCGGTGCGCGCCCGGCCGGGAGCTGGGCCCCGTGAGCGCCGCCGGGGTAACCGAACAGGCCGCCGTGCCACCCGACAAGGCGGTCACCGCAGCCAGAACGGCGACCCGTACCCGCAGCCCCATGGAGTCACCCTAGACCGGGGCAGATGGTCCAATGCAAAAGGCGTTACAGTCCTGCCGACGGAATGTTCCCGGACTGTAGCGAGGCGGTTATGACGACGTTCAACCGGGTGCTGGCCCCGTTGCGCCGGCGGCCCGCGTGCTGACCGGATCGACTTACGTCCTGCTCGGCTTCGACGCGCTGCGGGCGCCCGGCAAACGGGTCGAGCTGGCCGGCCCGGTGCTGTCCGCGATCCGGGCCCGGGTGCCGCTGCCCGGGGACGACGAACTGCTGGTCCGGGTGAACGCGGGCGCCCAGGTGGCGGCGGGCGGCCTGCTGGCGCTGGGCCTGGCGCCGCGGCTGTCCGCCGCGGTGCTGGCCGCGTCGCTGGTGCCGACCACGCTGGCCGGGCATCCGTACTGGACCATCGAGGACCCGGTGCAGCGCGCCCAGCAGCGGATCCACTTCCACAAGAACCTGGCCCTGATCGGCGGGCTGCTGCTGGCCGTGGTCGACGAGGGACTGGGAGGCCTAGCTGGTGCGCGTAAAGACCCGGCTGGCCCGCACGTCGGCCTCGCTGATCTGCATCAGGTCACCCCGGCCGATCCGGCCGCCCGCGGCGACCAGGCGGCGCGCCTGGCGCAGCCGCATCCGGTCGATGGCGTTGCGCATACTGCGCGCGTTGGCGAACCGCGGCTGCCCGCGGCGCAGCCCGGCGTACTCGCGGAACGCCACCTCGGCCGCGGGGGACAGCTGGTACTGCTCGCGGTCCAGCATCAGCGCGGCGATCCGGATCAGCTCGTCCAGGGTGAAGTCGGGGAAGTCGATGTGGTGCGCGACCCGGGAGGCCATCCCGGGGTTGGACCGGAAGAACACGTCCATCCGGTCCGCGTAGCCGGCCAGGATCACCACCAGGTCCTCCCGGTTGGCCTCCATGAACTGGAGCAGGATCTCGATGGCCTCCTGGCCGTAGTCCCGCTCGTTCTCCGGCCGGTACAGGTAGTAGGCCTCGTCGATGAGCAGCACGCCGCCCATGGCCCGCTTGAGCACCTCCTTGGTCTTCGGCGCGGTGTGCCCGACGTACTGCCCGACCAGGTCGTCCCGGGTCACGCTGACCAGCTGGCCGGTACGCAGGTAACCCAGCTCGTGCAGCAGCGCGCCCATATGCGTGGCCACCGTGGTCTTGCCGGTGCCCGGGCTGCCGGTGAAGCACATGTGCAGGCTGGGCCGCGACGAGGCCAGCCCGTACCGCTGCCGTAGCCGGTCCACCAGCAGCAGCGCGGCGATCTCCCGGATCCGGGCCTTGACCGGGGCCAGCCCGACGAACTCGCGGTCGAACTCGTCGAGCATGGCCGCCAGCCGCTGCGCCTGCTGCTCCTCGTTCAGTTCGACAGTGTCCTCAGCGGCCAGCGGCGGCGGGCCGGCCGGGCCGGCTCGCCGGCTGGCTCCCCGGTCGTGAGGTCGGCTGGGCGTGGCATCCCGAAGCCGCGCGAAGCCGGCTTGGTCATCCGGGATGACCGTGCCCGTTGCTGGCGTACCGTTCACCGGCTGGCCGTTGGGCAGAATAGGGGTGTAGTGAGTAGCGGATCTGGCGGTCAGCGGCGTCCTGCCGGTCCAGCCGGAATCCTGGCTCGCGGTCCGGCCGGTGCACGATGAAGCTGAGCGCGGTGGTCTGCCGGCCCAGGCTGGCGTCGTACGCCGACACCCGGATGTAGTGCTCCGGGTAGGCGCGGCGGCACGCGGTGACCTCGTGCAGGCCCGCCGCCGCGTCGCTGATGTCGAACATGGGCAGGCCCCACATCTCCCACAGCACGTTGCGTGGGTGCGGGTCGTCGGTGAACTCCACCGCCACCGCCCAGCCCTGGCCGATCGCGTACTGCAGCTGCGCGGCGATCTCGTCGTCGGTCAGGTCGGGCAGGTAGGAGAACGTGCCCTGGGTGATCCGCATCTCTGCTCCTCAGGTGGACGGGGTCGCGACCACGTCGGGCGTGTCGGTGGACTCGTAGTTGAACGTGATGTCACCCCAGGTATCCAGGGCCATCTGCAGCGGCTGGCACTGCCGGGCCGCGTCGGCCAGGATCCGCTCGCCCTCGCGCACGAAGTCCCGGCCCTCGTTCCTGGCTTTGATCATCGCCTCCACGGCCACCCGGTTGGCGGTGGCGCCGGCCGCGATGCCCATCGGGTGGCCGATGGTGCCGCCGCCGAACTGCAGCACCACGTCCTCGCCGAGATAGCCGAGCAGCTGCGGCATCTGGGCCGCGTGGATGCCGCCGGAGGCGACCGGCATGGTGGCCGGCAGCGAGCCCCAGTCCTGATCGAAGTACAGGCCGTGGCCCAGGTCGGCGGGCACCTGCGCGCCGCGCAGCGTGTCGTAGTAGCCGCGCACCATGGCCGGGTCGCCTTCCAGCTTGCCGACCACGGTGCCGGCGTGCAGGTGGTCCACGCCGATCAGCCGGCACCACTTGGCGATGACCCGGAAGCTGACCCCGTGCGTCTTCTGCCGGGTGTAGGTGCCGTGGCCGGCCCGGTGCAGGTGCAGGATGACCCCGTTGCGGCGGGCCCACCGGGACATCGACTGCAATGCTGTGTAGCCCACGGTCAGGTCGGCCATGATGATCACGCTGCCCAGCTCACGGGCGAACTCGGCCCGCTCGTACATGTCCTCCATGGTGGCCGCGGTCACGTTCAGGTAGTGGCCCTTGATCTCGCCGGTGCGCTCCTCGGCCCGGTGCACCGCCTCCATGGTGAACAGGTACCGGTCCCGCCAGCGCATGAACGGCTGGGAGTTGATGTTCTCGTCGTCTTTGGTGAAGTCCAGCCCGCCGCGCAGCGCCTCGTACACCACCCGGCCGTAGTTCCGCGCGGACAGGCCCAGCTTGGGCTTGGTCGTCGCGCCGAGCAGCGGCAGGCCGTACTTGTTCAGGTACTCGCGTTCCATCACGATGCCGTGCGGCGGGCCCTGGAACGTCTTGACGTAGGCCAGCGGGATCCGCATGTCCTCCAGGCGCAGCGCCTTCAGCGCCTTGAAGCCGAACACGTTGCCGATGATCGACGAGGTCAGGTTGGCGATCGAGCCTTCCTCGAACAGGTCGATGTCGTACGCGATGGCCGCGATGTACTCGCCGTCGCGGCCCGGCACCGGGTCAACCCGGTAGCACTTGGCCTGGTAGTGCTGGTACGCGCTGAGCCGGTCGGTCCACACCACGGTCCAGGTGGCGGTGGACGACTCGCCCGCCACCGCGGCGCCGGCCTCCTCGGGCGGCACCCCGGGCTGCGGGGTGATGCGGAACGCGGCCAGCACGTCGGTGTCCTTGGGCACGTAGTCCGGCTCGTAGTAGCCCATCTGGGCATACGGGATCACGCCCGCGTTCCAGCGCTCCATGCTTACCTCCGGCGGCGGGTGCGGTGCTGTCCTCTTCACCCTGCCAGCCGGTATCCCAGTCGTCTATTGAGAGTTTGGTGCTGACTCTAAAGCTCTGCATTAACAGTTGGCCGCCGGAAGCCGCCGTGGCTGAGCACGTGCTCGAGCAGCCTGGCGCGGGCCGGGGGGAGCGGGCCGGGGTGCGCGACCAGGTACCAGTCGCGGTGCAGCGGCGTGCCCGGCACCGGCAGCTCGCTGAGCCGGCCGTCGGCCAGCTCGGCGGCCACCGCGTCCCGTGATACCAGGGTGACCCCCAGGCCCACGCTGGCCGAGCCGCGGATGGCCCCGTTGGATCCGACCATCAGCGTGGGCGGGGTGATGTCCAGCTCGGTGAGCAGCGCGTCGGTGGCCGCCCGGGTGCCCGAGCCGGGCTCGCGCAGCAGCCACGCCTGCCGGGCCAGCCAGGGCAGCAGCCGCGCGCCGGGCGGGGCGCTGGCGGTCAGCGCCGGGGCGGCCACCACGACGAGCTGGTGCGGCCGGACGGCCAGCACCTGCACGTCCCAGCCGGGCTCAGGGCGGCCCCCCAGCACCAGATCCACCTGATGCTGGTCGAGCAGGGCGCGGACCCGTGCCCGGTTCCCTGCCTCCAGCCGAACGCCAGTACGTGGCTGGCGGGACCGGAAGCCGCTCAGCAGCCCGGGCACGATCTGCTCGGCCGCCGTCGTGACCGCGGCGATGCGCAGCTCGCCGCGTTCCGGGTCGGCGGCGGACCGGGCGGCCCGCCCGGCCTCGTCGAGCAGGCCGAGGATGCGCCGGACGTAGTCCGCGTAGGCCTGGCCCGCGCCGGTCAGCCGCAGCCCGCGGCCGTCCGGGGCGAGCAGCGGCACGCCGAGCGAGCGCTGCAGCGCGGCCAGCGAGGCGGACACCGCCGCCTGGGTCACCACCAGCTGCCCGGCCGCGGCCCGGACCGAGCCGGTCTCGGCCACGGCCAGGAACGTGCGCAGCTGGTTCAGGGTCATGGATCCACCCGACAGATAACCCTACAGTTGTTGTTCCTTAGCTATTCTAAAGTCCTATGCCCGACGATGCCGCGCCGCGGTGGATCGAGGTGAGCCCGGAGCGGTTCGCCGGCTGGATCGCGGGCTTCGCCGGCCGGCACGGCGGCCCGCTCGCCGTCGAGGCCGCGCCGGACGTGGTGCTGTTCCGCGGCACGGACGGCGCGTCGGCCGCGTGCTATCCGCCGTTCCCGCCGCTCCCGGCGGCGGCGCCCGATGACCCGCCGCCCGGCACGGCGCGGGCCGTGGTCCGCCAGGCGCACCGGATCGCGGCGCACGCTGCCGCCGACCGCACCGTCGGTGTGCTGCTGGTCCGGCTGGGCGGCTACGCGGCCGGCGTGTTCACCGGCGCGCCGCCCCGGCTGGCCGACTCCAAGGTTGGCTCGCGCCTGGTGCACGGGCGCAGCGCGGCCGGCGGCCAGTCCCAGCACCGGTTCGCCCGGCGCCGGGAGAAGCAGGCCACCGAGGCGCTGGCCGCGGCGGCGGACACCGCGGTCCGGGTGTTCGGCCGCTACGGCGGCCCGCTGGACGCGGTGGTGCTGGGCGGGGACCGGCGCGCGATGGCCGGGCTGCGCGAGGACCCGCGGCTGCGGCCGTACTTCGGCCTGGCCACCGGCCGGTTCCTCACCGTGCCCGAGCCCCGGCTGGTGGTGCTCAAGGACACGCCGCGGCTGTTCCGCGCGATCCGCATCCAGCTCACCGAGCCCGCTGCGCCGCCTGCCGCGGACTGAGCTGGTCCGGGCCCGGCTGACCTCGTCTGGGCCGTGCGGGCAGCGCCACGGTGACCAGCGCGGCCAGCAGCAGGCACAGCGCGCCCGCGCCCACGGCCAGGTGGTAGCCGTGCACGAACGCCGCGGCCGCGGGCCCGCGGTACCCGCCGAGCGCGTGGGTGACCGCGGCGATGCGGCCGCCGGCCACGTTCTGGGCCTGGCTGCGGGCGGCCGCGCGGACCGGCGGCGGGAAGCGGCCGGCCTGGGCGGCCCAGCCGGCCGTGGCCGCGCCTGCTCCGATGCTGCCCAGCACGGCCAGGCCCACCGACGTGCCGGCCTGGCGGGAGCTGTTGAGCAGCCCGGACGCGGTGCCGGACGCGCCGGCCGGCACGTCACCCATGGCCACGTGGGTGATGGCCGGGACCAGGGCCCCGAACCCGGCGCCGGAGAGCACGAAGCCTATGGCCATCAGCGGGAACCATGGGCTGGCCAGGCTCAGGCCGAGGACGCCGGCCGCCGCGGCCAGGCAGCCCGCGCAGATCACGGCGCGGCCGGAGAACCGGCGGTCGAGCGCCGGCCAGCTGCGCCACCAGCAGGAACGGGGCGTTCAGGAACAGCCAGGACAGGCCGGTGCGCAGCACGGTCCAGCCGTCAACGTCCTGGTACAGCAGCGTCACGTAGAACAGCACGCCGCTGAACGCGGTGTAGCTGATCAGGTAGATCCAGGACGCGCTGACCAGGCCGCGCGCCCGTAGCAGGCCGGGCGGGATCATGGCGTACGGGGAGCGCCGCTGCCACCACCCGAAGCCGGCCAGCGCCGCCGCGCCGAGCAGCAGCGGCCCGAGCACCGGCCAGGACCGCCACGGATGCCCGGCCGAACCGGTCAGGCCGAGCGTGATGGCGGCCAGCCCGGCGGCGCTCAGCACCAGGCCCGGCCGGTCCAGGCGCCGGGCCCGCGGGTCGCGCGACTCCGGTACGACCACTGCGGTGCCCACGATGGCCAGCACCGCGACCGGGACATTGACCCAGAACACCGAGGCCCAGCCGAAGAACGTGAGCAGCACGCCGCCGGTGACCGGCCCGGCCCCGAACCCGGTGCCGCCGACCGCGGCCCAGGTGCCGATGGCCGCGGCCCGCCGGCCCGGCGGGAACGCGCCGGTGAGAATGGCCAGCGTCAGGGCCAGCATGGCCGCCCCGCCCACGCCCTGCGCCGCGCGGGACGCGATCAGCGCCCCCGCGCTGGGGGACAGCGCGCAGCCCGCCGAGCCGGCCGCGAAGATGGCCAGGCCCGCCAGGAACACCCGCTTACGGCCGTAGTGGTCGCCCGCCGCGCCGCCCGCCGGGATGAACGCGGCCAGGCTGAGCGCGTACGCGCTGATGACCCACTCCAGCCCGCCCGGGCTCATGTCCAGGCCGGCCTGGATGCGGGGGAGCGCCACGTTCACCACCGTCACGTCGAGCTGGATCATGAATGTGGCCAGGCACATGACCAGCAGCGTCAGCCGACGCTGTTTCATGAGCGATTACCTCCTTCGTGCTTACCTACTGTGTTGACGGACGCGGATCAGCAAAGGGGACCGATGACCGAGCTCGATGCGGTGGCGGAGCGGTTCGAGACGTACCGGCCGCAGCTGCGCGGGGTGGCTTTCCGGCTGCTCGGGTCGGTGGCCGAGGCCGACGACGCGGTGCAGGAGGCCTGGCTCCGGCTGGCCCGCACCGGCCCCGGCGGCGTGCAGAACCTGGGCGGCTGGCTGACCACCGTGGTGTCCCGGGTGTGCCTGGACCAGCTGCGCGCCCGGGCGTCCCGGCGTGAGGACCTGGTTGGCCAGCACCAGCCGGATGAGCACCCGTCGCCCGGTCCGGCAGGCGACCCGGCCGCGGCCGCGGAGCTGGTGGACAACGTCGGCCGGGCGCTGCTGGTGGTGCTGGACCGGCTATCACCGGCGGAGCGGGTCGCGTTCGTGCTGCACGACATGTTCGCGGTGCCGTTCACCGAGATCGCGCCGGTGCTGGACCGGTCCCCGGCCACTACCAAGAAGCTGGCCAGCCGGGCCCGGCTGCGAGTACGCGGCACGCCCCGGGTGGGCGCGGCCGAGCTGGCCCGGCACCGCCGGGTGGTCGAGGCGTTCCTGGCCGCGTCCCGGGCCGGCGACGTGGAGGCGGTCATCGCGGTGCTCGACCCGGACGTGGTGCGGCGCGCCGACCGGGCCGCGCTGCCCGACGGCCGGCCGCTTCGGGCCCGCGGCGCGCGCACCGTGGCGGGCGAGGTCGCGCTGTTCGGCGGCCGGGCCCGGTTCGCCGCGCCCGCGCTGGTCAACGGCGACGCCGGGATCGTGGTCGCGCCGGATGGGCGGCTGCAGCTGGCGCTGCTGGTCACGGTGGCCGGGGAGCAGGTCACCGGCTACGAGCTGGTGGCCGATCCGGCCCGGCTGGCCCAGCTCGAGGTGGCCGTGCTCGGAAAATAGCGTTGCGGGGACCACGTACCCTTGATCGTGGCCCGCGGCGTCGCCGCTTTCCCTGTTCATGTCGTTGGAGTGGTTCTGGTGATCGCCGCGTCCGGCCTGGAGCTGCGCGCTGGCGCGCAGCTGCTGCTGCAGGGGGCCAGTTTCCAGCTCGGGCCCGGCGACAAGGTCGGCCTGGTCGGCCGGAACGGCGCGGGCAAGACCACGCTGGCCCGGGTGCTGGCGGGCGAGGCGCAGCCCGCGGCCGGCACGGTGCGCCGCGGGGCCGGCATCGGCTACCTGCCGCAGGACACCCGGGCCGGCGACCTGGCCGGGCTGGCCCTGGACCGGGTGCTGTCCGGCCGCGGCCTGGACGAGATCCGGGCCGGCCTGCGCGCCGCGGAGCAGCAGATGTCCGACGGCGTGCCCGGCCGGCGGGACGCCGCGGTCCGCCGGTACGGGCAGCTGGAGGAGCGGCTGGCCATGCTGGGCGGTTACGCCGCCGAGGCCGAGGCGTCCTCGATCGCGTCCAGCCTCGGGCTGCCGGACCGGGTGCTGGCCCAGCCGCTGGCCACGCTGTCCGGCGGGCAGCGGCGCCGGGTCGAGCTGGCCCGGATCCTGTTCGCCGACGCGCAGACCCTGCTGCTCGACGAGCCCACCAACCACCTGGACGCCGACTCGGTGATCTGGCTCCGCGACCACCTGCGGGCGTTCCGCGGCGGGCTGGTGGTGATCAGCCACGACACGGCGCTGCTCGAGGCGCTGGTGAACAAGGTGTTCTACCTGGACGCGGACACCCAGCAGCTGGACATCTACAACGTGGGCTGGCAGGCCTACCTGCAGCAGCGCGAGACCGACGCGCGGCGCCGCCGCCGGGAGCACGCCAACGCGTCCCGCCAGGCCGCCGCGCTGCAGACCCAGGCGGACAAGATGCGGGCCAAGGCGACCAAGGCCCGGGCGGCCCAGGGCATGCAGCGCCGGGCCGAGCGGCTGCTGGCCGGGGTCAGCGCCGAGCGGGCGCCGCAGCGGGTGGCCCGGCTGCGTTTCCCCGAGCCCGCGCCGTGCGGGCGCGTACCGCTGACCGCGGCCGGCCTGTCCAAGTCCTACGGCTCGCTCGAGGTGTTCACCGACGTCAGCGTGGCCGTGGACCGCGGCGCCCGGATCGTGGTGCTCGGCCTCAACGGGGCGGGCAAGACCACGCTGCTGCGGCTGCTGGCCGGCCTGGAGCCGCCGGACACCGGCGAGGTCACCCCGGGGCACGGCCTGCGGCTGGGGTACTACGCCCAGGAGCACGAGACGCTGGACGGGCAGCGCACCGTGCTGGAGAACATGCGCGCCGCCGCGCCCGATCTGCTCGATCCCGAGCAGCGGCGCATCCTCGGCTCGTTCCTGTTCTCCGGCGACGCGGTGGACAAGCCGGCCAGCGTGCTGTCCGGCGGGGAGAAGACCCGGCTCGCGCTGGCCCTGCTGGTGGTGTCCGGGGCCAACGTGCTGCTGCTTGACGAGCCGACCAACAACCTGGACCCGGCCAGCCGGGATGAGATCCTGGCCGCGCTGCGTCGCTACCAGGGTGCGATTGTGCTGGTCACGCACGACGAGGGCGCCGTCAACGCACTGTCGCCTGAGCGGGTCATCCTGCTGCCGGACGGGGTGGAGGACACCTGGAACGAGGGGCTGGCGGACCTGGTGACCCTAGCGTGACGGGCAACGCCGGGCTGGGCGAAAAAGTAGTGATCACTTACCCGGATGTAGGTAGCCGATCCGCAACTGATGCGTGATCATGAGTGAGACGTAACGCAGCGGTCACTTCAGTTCACGGGAGGTACGCGTGACCGAGACCCTCAAGAAAGGCACCAGGGTCACCGGTGCCGACCGCACCAAGCTGGCGTCGGACCTGAAGAAGAGGTATGACGCGGGGGAGAGCATCCGGTCGCTCGCGGCGGCGACCGGACGGTCCTATGGATTCGTGCACCGGATCCTGTCCGAGAACGGGGTTTCGCTGCGCGGCCGTGGTGGGGCCACCCGCGGTAAGGCGCGGGCCAAGCGCTGACCAGTCTCGGCCTCGACCTCACCCGCGCGGGCCTGCGGGTGGATGTCGATTCGCCCGCCCCGGGCGCGGTCACCATCACCCTGGACCGGGCGGCGCGGCGCAACGCGATGACCCCGGCCATGTGGCACGGCCTGGCCGCGATCGGGCGCGCGCTGCCGCCAGCGGCGCGCGTGGTCGTGGTGCGGGGGGCAGGCCCGTCCTTCTGCGCCGGCATCGACCTCCGCTTGTTCTCGCCGGACGGCGTGCCCGGCGAGGATCCGCTGCCCAGCCCGGCCAGCCCCGGGTTCGAGGAGTGGATCGCGTCCTGCCAGGACGGGTTCAGCTGGCTGCGCCGCCCGGACATCGTCTCGGTGGCCGCGGTCCACGGCCACGCCATCGGCGGCGGCTTTCAGCTCGCCCTCGCCTGCGACCTGCGCATCCTGGCCGACGACGCCCAGCTGTGCATGAAAGAGCCGCAGCTCGGCCTGGTGCCCGACCTGACCGGGACCAAACCGCTGGTGGACATCGCCGGCCTCCCACGGGCGCTCGAGCTGTGCCTGACCGGCCGCACCGTGAACGCCGCGGAAGCGGCCCGGCTGCGGCTGGCCGAACTGGTGGTGCCCGGCGCCGAACTGGCCGGTGCGGTGAGCGATCTGGTCGCCGCGCTGCTCACGGTGGAGCCGGCCGTGGCCCGGGCGACCAAGGAACTGCTCAGCCTGGCCCCCGGCCACGACGCCGCGGCCCAGGCGGCCGCCGAGCGCCGGATCCAGGCCGGCCTGCAGCGAAAACGGCTGGCCGGCGGGTGAGCGTTCGCTGTTAGCTGAGTGGGGAAGATCTCACCGGCGTGAGGGGTTGCTCCGCTCATGTACGCAGCGAACTGGCAGGCGATGCACGGGTTCTCCCGCGATCGGTCGGTCACCCAGCAGCGGATCAAGCCGGGAACCGTGCGCCGGATCGCGCGCTATGCCCGGCCGTACCGGGCGCGCCTGACCGTCTACCTGGTCCTGGCGGCGCTGGCCGCGGTGGCCACGGTGGCCGTGCCGCTGCTGCTGCGCAGCATCGTCAACGGCATCCTGGCCCACAACACCGGCCTGGTCATCGACGTGGCCGGGCTGACCGCGGCCATCGCCTTTCTCAGCGCCGCGCTCGCGTTCGGCCAGCGCTGGTTCTCCGCGCGGGTCGGTGAGGGGCTGATCTACGACCTGCGCACCGAGGTGTTCGGGCACGTGCAGCAGCAGCCGATCGCGTTCTTCACCCGGGCCCAGACCGGCTCGCTGGTCAGCCGGCTGAACAGCGACGTGATCGGTGCCCAGTCGGCCATCACCTCGACGCTGTCCTCGATCGTGTCCAACGCGCTGACCCTGATCCTGGTGCTGATCACCATGTTCAGCCTGTCCTGGCTGGTCACCGTCATCTCGCTGGTGCTGCTGCCGGTGTTCGTCATCCCGGCCCGGCTGGTCGGCCGGCGGCTGCAGCGGTACACCCGGGAGTCCATGCAGCTGGATGCCGCGCTCGGCTCGACCATGACCGAGCGGTTCAACGTGGCCGGCGCCATGCTGGTCAAGCTGTTCGGCAACCCGCGCCGGGAGAGCGAGGCGTACCGGGACTCGGCCGCCCGGGTCCGGGACATCGGCGTGGTCACCGCGATGTACGGCAGCACGCTGTTCATCGCGCTGAGCCTGCTCGCCTCGATGGCCACCGCGGTCACCTACGGGGTCGGCGGGGTGCTGGTCATCCACGGCGCGTTCCAGCTGGGCACGCTGGTCGCGCTGACCGCGCTGCTGGCCCGGCTGTACGG
This sequence comes from uncultured Actinomycetes bacterium, assembly GCA_963747705.1. Classification (GTDB taxonomy): domain Bacteria; phylum Actinomycetota; class Actinomycetes; order Streptosporangiales; family Streptosporangiaceae; genus RYN-230. Next base: position 11,673 of record CAVVGF010000094.1, read on the forward strand.
GCCGATCACCGCGCTGTCCAACGTGCAGGTGGACGTGATGACCGCGCTGGTCAGCTTCGACCGGGTGTTCGAGGTGCTCGACCTGCAGCCGCTGATCGCGGAGAAGCCGGACGCGGTGCCGCTGCGCGCCGCCGGCCTGGCGGCCGCGCCCGCCATCGAGTTTGACCAGGTGTCGTTCCGCTACCCGCGGGCCAGTGAGGTGTCGCTGGCCTCGCTGGAGTCAATCGCGCTGCCGGTGCCCGAGCAGGACGGCCCGGCCCAGCCGGTCCTGCGCGACATCAGCTTCACCGCACCGCCCGGGCGGCTCACCGCGCTGGTCGGGCCGTCTGGCGCGGGCAAGACCACGATCACCCACCTGGTCTCCCGGATGTACGACCCGGACCAGGGCACGGTGCGGATCGCCGGCCAGGACCTGCGCGACGTCACGCTGCAGTCGCTGCACGATGCGGTCGGCGTGGTCACCCAGGACGCGCACATGTTCCACGACACGATCCGGGCCAACCTGCTGTACGCCCGGCCCGAGGCCACCGAGCAGGAGCTGGTCGCGGCGTGCCAGGCGGCGCAGATCTGGGACCTGGTGTCCGGCCTGCCGGACGGCCTGAACACCGTGGTCGGGGACCGCGGCTACCGGCTGTCCGGCGGCGAGAAGCAGCGGCTGGCCATCGCCCGGCTGCTGCTCAAGGCGCCGTCCGTGGTGGTACTCGACGAGGCCACCGCGCACCTGGACTCGGAGTCCGAGGTGGCCGTGCAGGCCGCGCTCAAGACCGCGCTGACCGGGCGAACGTCGCTGGTCATCGCGCACCGGCTGTCCACCATCCGGGAGGCCGACCAGATCCTGGTCATCGAGGACGGCCGGGTGGCCGAGCGCGGCACGCACCCCGAGCTGCTGGCCGCGGGCGGCCTGTACGCGGAGCTGTACCACACCCAGTTCGCCGGGCAGGAATCTGCTAAAGCGTCCTGATCGGGGGGCTCGGGGGGTCGTCCCCCCGGAGCTAGCAGAGCCACTCAGCTGCCGTAGCCGAGGCGGCGGAGTTCCTCGCCGGCCACCGCCTCGATCTCCGCGGCCTGCCGCGGGTTCAGCGCCCGGCGCCAGGACCCGGGCTCGGCCAGCGAGGGGCGGCCCGGCGCGGGCGGCTCCAGGATCCGCACCGGGGTGGCCAGGAAGTCGGAGATGGCGGCGGCCGCGTCGGCGGGCTGCCGGATCACGTCCTCGTACCGGAACGTGACCAGCTGGTCCGCGGCCAGCCGGGCCCGCAGCCGGGCCATCTGGCGCACGCTGCCGCGCCAGCGCATCGCGCACTTGGCCGTCACGGACAGCCCGGGCCAGGCCGCCCGGTCGGCCTCTTTCTCCAGGCCGAGCAGCGGGTGCGGGAACTCCGCCTGGGTGTCCACGGACCCCGGCTTGAACCAGGCCAGCACGGACGGGTCGGCCAGCATGCCGGCCACCGCGTCCCGGCCGTCCCGGATGATCTGCAGGATCCGCGCGTCCGGGAACGCGTCGAGCAGCGGGTCCACGCAGTACATCAGGTCCGGGCTGGCGTCGCCGTAGCGCAGCACGGCCTGCTGGCTGACGCACGGCCCTACCCCGTCCAGGCCGCCGGCCTGGCGGCACTGCTGGGTGCAGCCCAGGCAGCAGTCCGCGGTGACCTGCCAGGCCTGTGCGAACGCGTCGCGCAGCACGGTGGCCGCGGCCTCGGGCCGGCCGCGGGAGATCGACGGCCGCCGGGCGAATGCCTGCACCACCGGGATGATCCAGCGCTGGCCCAGGGTCAGGTGGAACCCGTCGGACCGTTTCAGCGACCGGGCCAGCAGCTCGGTCCCGGAGCAGGGCGCGCCGATGACGAACACCGGCTGGCGCACCTTCCGCCCGTTGACCACCAGGATGTACGGCCGCGGTGACTGCGCGGACGCGCTGGGCGACTTGGCGACCCCAGCGTTGTTGGGACCCGCCGTCACGAGTGCCCGTTATCCGCCGTTGAGCGGCTGTGCGCGCCCGCGTGCTGGTCCAGGTTGAGCGCGGTCTGGATGAGCGGCACGTGGCTGAATGCCTGGGGCGTGTTGCCCACCTGGCGCTGGTACCGGGGGTCGTATTCCTCGCTGAGCAGGCCCACGTCGTTGCGCAGCGCGAGCAGGCGGTCGAACAGCCCGGCCGCCTCATCGTCCCGGCCGATCATGTGCAGCGCGTTGGCCAGCCAGAAGCTGCAGGCCAGGAACGCGCCTTCGCTGCCGGGCAGGCCGTCCGGGCTTTCCTGGCCGGCGCCCTGCTCGGCCAGCTGGTAGCGGCGCACCAGGCCGTCGCTGACCAGCTCGCGCTGCACGGCTTCCACGGTGGAGATGACCCGCGGGTCATCCGGTGGCAGGAAGCCGACCTCGGGGATCAGCAGCACCGCGGCGTCCAGCTGGGCCGAGCCGTAGTACTGGGTGAACGCGCCGCGTTCGGTGTTGTAGCCCTGCGCGCAGATCTGCTGGTGGATCTCGTCGCGGATCTCCCGCCAGCGGGCGGCCGGCCCGGGCAGGCCAGCTTCCGCGATGCTCACCGCGCGGTCGAAGGCCACCCAGGCCATCACCTTGGAGTGCACGAAGTGCCGCCGTGGGCCGCGCACCTCCCAGATGCCCTCGTCCGGCTCGTCCCAGTGCTTCTCCAGGAAGCCGAGCAGCGCCCGCTGCAGCGACCAGACGTGCCGGTCGGCGGTGAGGCCGGACCGCCGGGCCAGCGTCAGCGCGTCGGTGACCTCGCCGTACACGTCCAGCTGGCGCTGGTTCACGGCGGCGTTGCCGATCCGCACCGGGGCCGAGCTGTGGTATCCGGGCAGCCACTCGGCCTCCCACTCGGCCAGCCGGCGCTCGCCCGCCACCCCGTACATGATCTGCACGTCGCTGGGGTCGCCGGCGATCGCCCGGGCCAGCCAGCCCCGCCAGGCGTTGGCCTCGTCGGTGTACCCGGTGCGCAGCAGGGCCTCCAGGGTGATGGTGGCGTCGCGGAGCCAGCAGTACCGGTAGTCCCAGTTACGCACCCCGCCCAGGTCTTCCGGCAGCGAGGTGGTGGCGGCGGCCACGATGCCCCCGGTGGGCTGGTAGGTGAGCGCCTTGAGGGTGATCAGCGAGCGGACCACCGCGTCCCGGTAGCTGCCCTGGTAGGTGCACCGGGACACCCAGCCGGCCCAGAACCGCGCCGTGGCCGCCTGCGCCTGGTCCGCGTCGAGTGGTTCTGGCGCGCCCTGGTAGGACGGCATGTAGCTGAACACGAACGGTACCCGCTGGCCCGCCTGCACGGTGAACGTGGCCTGGTGGGTGCAGTTGCGCCCGGTCAGCGCCACCGGCGTGGCCAGCCAGACCGCGTCCGGGCCGGCCACCCCGAGCAGCTGGCCGTGGGTCCGCCGCATCCACGGCACCACCTGGCCGTAGCCGAACCGGACCACCAGCGTGCAGTCCACCTCGACCGAGCCGGACAAGCCCTCGATGATGCGCACCACGGCCGGCTGGCGGCCGTCCCGGGGCGGCATGAAGTCGGTCACCCGGATCGTGCCGGTGGGCGTCTGCCAGTCGGTCTCCAGGATCAGCGAGTCGGTCTGGTAACGCCGGGTGGCCTGGGCCTGGCCGTTGCCCTCGGCCGTGGCGGAGGGGGCGATCCGCCAGTACCCGTGCTGGTCGGTGCCGAGCAGCGCGGCGAAGCAGGCGGGGGAGTCGAACCGGGGCAGGCACAGCCAGTCCACTGAGCCGTCCCGGCTGACCAGCGCCGCCGACTGCATGTCGCCGATGAGCGCGTAATCCTCGATCAGGGCCGGCACCGTACCTCCAGGCTGGGGTTGCACTGCCTGATCGTAGGCGGTGCCCCCGTAAGCTGTGCACCGTGCACCGATCTCCCCCTGACCGCGCCGCGTGGCGCGGTCCCGCGGCCCTTTTGCTGCTGACCGGCGGGCTGCTGACCGCGGTCACCGGCTGTGCCAAATTCGATGCCGCACTGGGCCAGCAGGAAGCGGTGGTCCAGTTCAGGAACGGGACGGCGAACGCCACCCGGCTGCAGGTCCGGGCGGCTTGCTCGCATATACCTCAGGCCAGGCCAGAAGCGCTGCCGACCGATCACAAGGCCTCAGACCTTCTGTATGACGTTATTTACCAGGTGGACAACGCGAGCAACGCGCAGATCGCCGAGCTCGAACAGTGCCTGCAAAAATACCCGTCGGTGGTGGGTATTGACATCCAAACGCCGGGGGACAGCTAGCCGGGTTGCCCCTGGGCCTGCTTGACCAGCACGACCGGGCAGGGTGAGGCGGCCGCGCAGCGCTGGCTCACCGAGCCCAGCACCAGCCCGGCGAACGGCGACCGGCCCCGGGTGCCCACGACCAGCAGCTCGGCGTCGGCCGCCGCGGTGATCAGGGACTCGGCCGGGTCGCCCTCGGCCACCACGGTGGCCAGCGGCACGGCCAGCGACGGGGCGACCTTGCTGACGATCTCGTTGACGTAGTTCTTGTAGGTCTGCTCGAGTTCCTCGCGGTCGAACGCGCCCGGGATGGACAGGAACGGAATCTGCCAGCAGAACAGCGCGCTGACCGAGCCACCGCGGGCCTTCGCCTCATCCAGCGCCCAGCGGAGCGCCGCCTCGCTGTAGGGCGAGCCGTCCACCCCCACCACGATGCGGTACGTCATGCCGTGGCCTCCTGTTGTCTCACCACAGTGGGCGCGTAGGCGCTCTCCTCTAGCTCTTCCAGGCTCTTGCCCCGCGTCTCGGGCAGCGTGAACCCGGTCAGCAGCAGGCCCGCGGCGGCCACGACCCCGGAGATCACCATCGCGCCGCGCAGGCCCAGGTGGGAGGCGAGGATGTCGGGGAACAGGAACGCGCCGACAAAGGCGCCGAGCTTGCCACACCCGGCGGCGATGCCGTGGCCGGTGGTTCTCACGTGGGTCGGGAACAGCTCGGCCGGGTAGATGAACGTCGTCATGTTCGGCCCGAACTCGGTGAAGAAGTAGCTGACGCCGTACAGGATCAGGAACGGCGCGAGCGTGGTCGACACTCCCGGGATGACGCCGATGAGCAGGAACATCAGCGCCATCATGGCGAAGCCGAGTAGCTGGATGCTCTTGCGCCCCACCTTGTCCAGCAGCAGGATCGCCACGATGTACCCGGGCACCGCGAACACCGAGACGATGGCCAGCTGGAGCAGGATGGTGTTCAGTTCGCTGGCGTTCGGGTTCGCCAGCTTGATGATCTCCGGCTGGGAGATGGTGTTGCCGTAGTAACAGAAGTCCAGCAGCATCCAGGCGCCCGCGGCGCCGATCAGCCAGACCAGCAGGCGCCGGTTCCGGATCAGTTCGACGAAGCCATCGGCCACGCCGTGCGGGACCCTGGCGGCGGACTCGCCCGGGGCCACCTTCCCGGATCCCTGCCCGGTGGCGTCGGCAATGGCTCTCTCGGCCTCTTCGGTGGCGCCGCCCGCCAGGGCGAACCGTGGCGTCTCGTGGATCTGGCGGCGCAGGTAGTACACGGCCAGGCCTGGTATCGCGCCGAGGCCGAGCAGCAGCCGCCAGGTCAGGCTGTCGGAGATCCCGGAGCCCAGCAGGATCGAGGCGACCAGCGGGCCGACGACCAGGCCGGCGCCCTGCATGGCGAACACGAGGCCGACCATCCGGCCGCGGGACTGCTTACCCGAGTACTCGCTCATGATCGTCGCCGACACGGGGTAGTCGCCGCCGATGCCGATGCCGAGAACGATCCGGGACACCAGCAGGAACGTGTAGTTCGGCGAGAACGCCGACGCGATCGCGCCGGCCGCCAGGATCAGCACCTCATAGCCGTAGATCCGTTTGCGCCCGAGCATGTCGGCGACCCGGCCGAAGATGATCGCGCCGAACGCCGAAGCCAGCAAGGTGGCCGAGTTCAGCCAGGACACCTGGCTGGTCGAACATGGTCCACTGGGTCTTCAGCAGTGACACCACGATGCCGATGACGAACAGGTCATAGGCGTCGGTGAAGAAGCCCATGCCCGAGACGAACATGGTCTTGATCTGGAACCGGCTGATCTTGGCGTCGTCCAGCGTCTGCAGCAGCCCTGCCCCTGGGGCCGGCGAGGTCGTATCGCTCACCTGCTGACCGTAGGCAGCGAATCGCTAAGAAGGGGTAAGCAGCGCTGGTCAGCGAGGTGTGGCCTGGGTGAACAGACGGTAACGAAAAGATTTCTCGATGTTATCGGCCGGGCCGCTGGCCCCCGCGGTGAACGGGTCTGCCGATCTGTCCGAACCCCCTGCGCAGCCGGGCGGCTGGCCTGGTCGGCGGAGGATTTGCGCACCCCTGCCCTGGGTATGGTTTAATCACCATTGCCTATCAAACAGATCGACATACTAACCTGATAGACAAGGTGGTTTGTAATGAGACGAGTCCTCCTGGCTGCCGGAGTCACTGCAGCCATCACCGCCCTGGCCGCCGGATGCTCGTCATCCGCCGCGTCCTCGGGTTCGGGCTCCTCGTCTGGGGGGAGCAGTTCCGCACCAGTCACCCTGCGCCTGGGCTTCCTGGCCAACATCACCCATGCCCCCGCGCTGGTCGCCCTCAAGGAGGGCTTCTTCGCCAAGGACCTGGGCAAGAACGTCACGCTCAAGACCTCGGTGTTCAGCTCGGGCACCCAGGAGACCACCGCGCTGCTGGCCGGCCAGCTGGACGCGGCGTACGTCGGCCCCAACCCGGCCATCAACGCCTGGCAGAAGTCCAGTGGCAAGGCCATCAAGATCGTCTCGGGCGCGGCGTCCGGCGGCGCGGCGCTGGTGGTCAAGCCGAGCATCAGCAGCGTCAGCCAGCTCAAGGGCCAGAAGCTGGCCACCCCGTCGCTGGGCAACACGCAGGACGTGGCCCTGCGCTACTACCTCAAGAGCCACGGGCTGACCACTACCGAGACCGGCGGCGGTGACGTGCCGATCACGCCGATCAGCCCCAACTCGGACGCGGTGCTGGAGTTCAAGTCCGGCCAGATCGCGGGCGGCTGGGAGCCGGCCCCCTACGACATTGAGATGGAGCAGGACGGCGGCAAGGTGCTGGTGAACGAGGCCAGCCTGTGGCCGGGTGGCAAGTTCGTCACCACCAACATTGTCGTCTCGCAGTCCTTCCTGGCCGCGCACCCGAGCGTGGTGACCGGCCTGCTCAAGGCCAACATCCAGGCCATCAACTTCATCCACTCGAACACGTCCGCCGCGGAGACGGCCGCTAACGCCGAGCTGACCGCGCTGACCGGTAAGGCACTCAAGTCCGCGGTGCTGCCGCTGGCCTTCAGCCAGATCACGTTCACCAACGACCCGATCGCCTCCTCGCTGGCCACCGACGCCAAGCACGCCGAGGCGGTGGGCCTGCTCAAGCCGGTCAACCTGAACGGCATTTACGACCTCGGCCCGCTCAACGCCCTGCTCAAAGCCGACGGACAAGCACAGGTGAGCCCATGAGTCTTGACGCACGACGGGCGGCGCCCGCGGCGGTCACTCCGGTGACCCCCGCGGGCCCCGCGGTACAAATCAGCGATGTATCCAAGGTCTTCGGCCGCGGTGACACCACGCTCCAGGCCCTGGACGGGGTATCGCTCTCGGTGGCGCCGGGGGAGTTCGTCTGCCTGATCGGCGCCTCCGGCTGCGGTAAGAGCACGCTGCTTAACCTCGTCGCCGGGCTGGACTCACCGACGTCGGGGGAGATCTCCACCGGCGGGCGGCGGGTCACGCTGATGTTCCAGGAATCGGCGCTGTTCCCGTGGCTGACCGCGGCCCGCAACGTGGAGATCCCACTGCGGGCGGCCGGTGTACCGCGCGCCCAGCGACGCGAGCGGGTGGCGGAACTGCTGGACCTGGTCCAGCTCAGCGCGTTCGCCGACAAGCGGCCGCACCAGCTGTCCGGCGGTATGCGGCAGCGCGTCGCGCTGGCCCGGGCCCTGGCCCAGGACGCGGACGTGCTGCTGATGGACGAGCCGTTCGGCGCGCTCGACGCGATGACCCGGGACCTGCTGCACGAGGTGCTGGAGGGCATCTGGCGGCGGCGCAAGCTGAGCATCATGTTCGTCACGCACGAGGTGCGCGAGGCCGTCCGGCTCGGCGACCGGGTGGTGCTGCTGAGCAGCCGTCCGGGCCGGGTCATCGGCGAGTTCAACGTCAACTTCGACCGGCCCCGTGGGATGGACTCGGCCGACACCGTCGGTCTGGCTATCAAGATCAAGGACCGGCTGCGGGAGGAGATCATCCGCCATGGCCGTTGACATACCGCAGGAGCCCGCGGCCGCCCTGGCCGGGCTGGACCAGCTCGACCAGGCCCCGCCGCAGCAGGCCAAGCGGCACCTGGGGGAGAAGGCCTGGGCCGCGGCCTGGCCCAAGCTGCTCGCCCTGGTGCTGGCCCTGGCCATCTGGGAACTGGTCTACCTCAGCGGGTTCAAGAGCGCGATCCTGCCCGGGCCGGCCACCACGCTGGCCAACCTCTGGGACCAGCTGCACCACGCGCTGCTCTGGCAGGCGATCGGCACCACGCTGCGCCGCGCCGTCATCGGCTTCGCCATCGCCCTGGTCATCGGCACCGTGGTGGGCGCCCTGGTGTCCCGGATCCGGCCGCTGCGGGCCGGGTTCGGCTCGCTGATCACCGCCGTGCAGACGCTGCCGTCGATCGTCTGGGTGCCGTTCGCCATCATCCTGTTCGGGGCCAACACGACGGCCATCCTGTTCGTCATCGTGATGACGGCCGCGCCGGCCATCGCCAACGGGCTGATCGCCGGGGCCGACTACCTGCCGCCGCTGCTGCTGCGGGCGGGCAAGACGATGGGGCTGCGCCGCCTGTCGCTGTACCGGTACGTGATCATGCCCGCGACCCTGCCGGCCTTCGTCGGCGGGCTCAAGCAGGGCTGGGCGTTCGGCTGGCACGGCCTGATCGCGGGTGAGGTGGTCGTGATCATCCTGGGCCAGCCGTCGCTGGGCGTGCTGCTCAGCAGCGACCAGGACCAGGCCGACATGGCCTCGGCCATCGCGGTCATCCTGGTCATCCTGGTCGTCGGCATCGTGGTGGACATGCTGTTCAACGTCGTCAACGGCCGGATCCGGCGGCGCTGGGGCGTGGCCGAGAACGCGAGCTAGCCGGCTGGGCGGGGGCCGCCCTCCCGGCCTCCGCCCGTCCGGTTCAGGCGGCGACGCGCTCCGCCCCGGTGTAGACGTTCATCGACGCGCCGCGCAAGAAGCCGACCAGCGTCATCCCCGACTCCGCGGCCAGCTCGGCGGCCAGCGAGGACGGCGCGGACACCGCCGCCAGCAGCGGCAGGCCGGCCATCAGCGCCTTCTGGGTGAGCTCGAACGAGGCCCGGCCGCTGACCAGCAGCACGCAGCCGGCCAGCGGCAGCCGGCCGTCGCGCAGCGCCCAGCCGATCACCTTGTCCACCGCGTTGTGCCGGCCCACGTCCTCCCGCATGACCAGCAGCGTGCCGTCGGCGCGGAACACGCCCGCCGCGTGCAGGCCCCCGGTGCTGGCGAACACCCGCTGCGCCGCGCGCAGCCGGTCCGGCAGGCCGGCCAGGATGGCCGGGCTGATCCGCAGCGGGTCGGCCGACACGTCGTAGCGGGACCGCAGCCGGATCGACTCGATGCTGTCCTTGCCGCACACCCCGCAGGCGCTGCTGGTCAGGAAGTGCCGGTGCAGCCGTTCCAGCGGCAGGCTGACCCCCTCGGCCAGCGTCACCTCGGCCGCGTTGCCGGCGCACATGGTGATCCCGGTCAGGTCCGCCGGTGCGGCGATGATGCCCTCGGCGGCCAGGAAGCCGGCCGTGAGATCGATGTCGTCGCCTGGGGTGCGCATGGTGACGCTAAGCGGCTGCCCGCCCACCCTGATCTCCAGCGGCTCCTCCACCGCCAGCAAGTCCGCGCGCGGGTCCGGTGCGGCGGTGCCGTGCGCCGTCACCCGCAGCACCCGCCGCCTGGCCGTCCGCCCGGTCATCAGCGCCTCCCGCGGTCGACTGGCCCCACAGCACGAGCGTACGGGGCGCGCACCGGACCGCGGCGGCCAGCAGGCCGGCGAACAGCAGCAGCCCGCACAGCACGTACAGGTTGCCGGCCAGCCAGTGCAGCCCGGTCCAGGCGTACTCCGGATGCCGTGCGGTGCTGGACAGCCCGGACGAGGTGCCCGGCGGGTACCAGATCAGCCCCCACGGGACCAGCGGCGCGGCAGGCCGCCACAGGCTGGGCCACCCGCCGAAGGCCAGCCCGAGCAGGCCCAGCGCGGCCCAGCAGGCCCAGCGGAGCCGCGCCGGGCGGTTGCGCAGCGCCGAGCTGGCCAGCAGCGCCAAGGCCGGCGCCAGCCAGACCCAGTGGTGGTCCCAGCTGATCGGCGAGACCAGCAGCCCGGTGAGGGCACAGGTCAGCCAGCCTGCCACCGGCCGGCCCGCGGCGTGCAGCCGCGCCCCGGCCAGCAGCCCGGCCGCCGCGGTCAGCGCGGCCAGCCCGAGCCAGATGGCGGTGGCCGGGCCGGTCCCGGCGGCCAGCCGGGTCAGCAGGCCGCGCAGCGACTGGTTGGCCTGGAAGCCGATGAAGCCGGTCCGGCTGGCGGTGAGGAAGTCGCCGCCCAGCCACCACCGTGCGGACGCCTGTGGCAGCACCGCAAAGCCCATCGCGACCGTGCCCGCGAACACCGCGCTGGCCACCGCCGCCTGCCGGAACCTGCGGGTGAGCAGCAGGTACGGGATGAAGATCAGCGGCACCAGCTTCACCCCGGCGGCCAGCCCGAGGCCGGCCCCGCGCCACCGGCGGCGGGCGGGCTGGCCCAGGTCCCACACGACCAGCGCCATCAGCAGCAGCTCGATCTGGCCGAGATGCAGTGCCCGCTGCACCGGCTCGGTCCACAACGCGGCCGCGGTGACCGCGGCGGCCAGGCCCAGCCGGGCCCGCCCGGTCCAGCCCAGCTGGCCCGCGGTCAGCCACACCGTGCCGGCCAGCGCGGCCATGCTGGCCGCGGCGGTCAGCCACAGCGCCAGCAGGCCAGGGCAGCGGGGCCACGGCGGCGAACAGCAGCGCGGCGAACGGGGGGTAGGTGAACCGGGCTCCGGGCAGCAGCTGCCAGCCGTACAGCCGGGCCGCGCCGTGCCACACCAGCCCGCCCGCGCCGCGGTAGACCCGCAGGTCGAACCCGGTCAGCATGAGCCCGAGCGGGTGGCAGGCGATGGCCGCGGCGTACAGCCCGGCCGCGGCGGCCAGCAGGAACAGGCCAGCCCGGGGGAGGGAGAGGGGGTGGTGACTCACAGGACACAGAGAGTAACGGAAAGTAGTTACCCTCGGCGGCCGGGCGGGGTGAGTCGGCCGGGCCAGCCCGGCGGGCTAACGCAGGATGAGCGTGTCCGTCCCGGCCGGCACCAGCTCGCCGATCACCGGCGCGCCCGGGATCTCGCCGGCGATCAGCAGCCCGCCCGAGGTCTGCGCGTCGGCCAGCAGCAGCAGGTCCTCCTCGGCCAGGCCGCCGAAGTCGGCGTGCGGGGCGACCCAGTCCAGGTTGCGCCGGCTGCCGCCCGGCACGTACCCGTCCCGCACCGCGTCCCGCGCGCCGTCGATCAGCGGCACCGCGGCGTGGTCGATCACCGCCGTGACCCCGCTGGCCCGGGCCAGCTTGTACAGGTGGCCGAGCAGCCCGAACCCGGTCACATCGGTGGCACAGCGCACCCCGGCCGCCAGCGCCGCCCGGCTGGCCTCGGCGTTCAGCGTGGTCATCACGTCGATCGCCTGCGGGAACACGGTCCCGGTGGCCTTGTGCCGCGAGTTCAGCACCCCGCTGCCCAGCGGCTTGGTCAGGCTCAGCGGCAGCCCGGGCTGCCCGGCGTCGATGCGCAGCAGGGTGGTCCGGGTCGGCCAGCCCGGTGACCGCCATGCCGTACTTCGGCTCAGGGTCGTCGATGCTGTGCCCGCCGGCCAGCATGGCAGCCCGCCAGCCGGGCCGCGTCAAGCCCGCCGCGCAGCACCTCGCCGGCCAGCTCGGCTGGGCAGCTTGTCGCGCGGCCAGCCGAGCAGGTTGAGCGCGACCAGCGGCTCACCGCCGACCGCGTACACGTCGGACAGCGCGTTGGTGCCGGCGATCCGGCCGAACGTGTAGGCGTCATCCACCACCGGGCTGAAGAAGTCGGCGGTGGCCACGACCGCCCGGCCGTCGCTGATCCGCACCACCGCGGCGTCATCGCCGTGCTCCAGCCCGATCAGCAGGTCGGGCGCGGGCTGGCCGGTGCGCCCGGATCGGCCAGCATCCGGGCCACCGCCTCCTCGAGCTCGCCGGGCGGGATCTTGCAGGCGCAGCCGCCGCCGGGGCGTACTGGGTCAGCCGGACTTCGCGCGGAGATGGTCATGGCAGCACTGTAGTGCTGATCACCTTGCGGTGCAGGCGGCGGCATGGTGGCATTCCTGCCAGGGAACCGGGCCCAGCGGCCCGGCTAGGCGGAGGTGAGCGGTGACCAGCGAGGTCAGCTGGGGCAGCGGGCAGAGCATAGAGGAAACGATCGGGGGCGAGACGGTGTGCGACGTGCTGCGCCGACCGCGGCGGAGCCTGGCGGACGACCCGGCCTCTGTCGGACCGGGACCGGGGACGGCCTGGCACACCCTGACCTGGGCGCAGACCCGGCAGCAGGTCCTGGAGCTGGCGGCCGGGTTCATCGCGCTCGGGCTGGCACCGGGGGAGCGGGTGGCGCTGATGCTGCCGAACCGGTCCGAGCACGTGCTGGCCGACCTCGGCGCGGTGCACGCCGGCGGCGTGCCGGTCACGTTCTACGCCACGCTCGCCGCCGAGCAGGTCGGCTTCGTGGCCGGCGACTGCGCGGCGCGGATCGCCGTGCTGGACGGCGCCGACCGAGCTGGCCCGGTGGCAGCCGATGCTGGCCGAGCTGCCCGGGCTGCGGAAGATCATCGTTCGGGACAGCGCCGCCTGCCCGCCCGGCGATCTGTATCTGAGCTGGGCGGACTTCGTCGCGCTGGGCCGCGAGCGGCTGGCCGCCGCGCCGGAGCTGGTGGCGGAGCGGGTGGCCGGCGATGCGTCCTGACGACCCGGTCACCCTGCTGTACACCTCGGGCACCACCGGCAATCCCAAGGGCGTGCTGATCACCCACGGCAGCGTCCTGTACGAGTGTGCGACCGCCGGAGTACCTGGGCAACATCGCAGCCGCGCGTCCGGTGGGTGTCCTACCTGCCGCTGGCCCATATCGCGGAGCGGATGTTCAGCCTCTACCTGGCGGTGTGCAACGGCGGGCACGTGCACTTCTGCCACGAACGCCAAGCGAGCTGGTCGGCACCGTCGGCGCAGGTCAAGCCGACCGCGTTCTTCGGCGTGCCCCGGGTGTGGGAGAAGGTCCAGGCTGGCATCCAGGCGCTGCTCGCCGCCGAGCAGGACGAGGGCAGGCGGGCCGCGGTGGCGGCGGCGATGGACACGGGCCGCCGGTACGTGGCAGAGCTGCCAGTACGGCCAGACGCACCCCGCCGAGCTGGCCGCCGAGTTCGCGCGGGCCGACGAGCAGCGTGCTGCGGCCGATCCGGGCCCTGCTCGGGCTGGGCGACGCGGCGGTCGTGGTCAGCGCCGCGGCGCCGCTGCCGCCCGAGGTCGGCCGCGTTCTTCGCCGGGCTCGGCATGAAGATCCTGGACATGTACGGGATGACCGAGACCACCGGGGCGTTCACCACCAACACCCCGAGGCGGCGTTCAAGCTCGGCACGGTGGGCCGGCCGGTGCCGGGCATGGAGGTGCAGGATCGCCGAGGACGGCGAGATCCTGGCCCGCGGGCCGCTGAACACCCCCGGCTACCTGAACCTGCCCGACCTGACCGCCGAGCTGATCGACGCGGACGGCTGGCTGCACACCGGCGACATCGGCCGGCTGGACGACGACGGCTTCGTGTCCGTGATGGACCGCAAGAAGGAGCTGATCATCACCTCGGGCGGGGAGAACATGTCGCCGGCCGCGATCGAGAACCTGCTCGTCGCGCACCCGCTGGTCGGCCAGGCGCTGGCCTACGGCGACCGGCGCCCGTACGTGGTCGCGCTGCTCACCCTGGACGGCGAGGTCGCCCCGGCCTGGGCCCAGGCCCGCGGCATCGAGGCCGGCTCGCTGGCCGAGCTGGCCGAGCATCCGGCCGTGCTGGCCGCGGTCGGGGAGGCGGTGGCCGCGGCCAACGAGCAGCTGGCCCGGGTCCAGCAGGTCAAGCGGTGGCGGCTGCTGCCGGTGGAATGGACCGCGGAGAGCGAGGAGCTGACCCCCACGCTCAAGCTCAAGCGCCGGGTGGTGCACGCCAAGTACGCCGACGACATCGACACCCTGTACGCCGGATAAGGTCAGCACCGGAGGCGTCCGGGTGCCTGGTGGCCCCCCCGGTCTTCAAAACCGGTGAGCGGCGCGCAGCGTCGCTGGCGGGTTCGATTCCCGTCCGCCTCCGCCACACACCCCCGCGGCCTCGGCGCGGTGACTTTGCGGTCACCGGACATGGCGGTCTACGCGGCGGTCGGCCCGCGCACGCCCACGGTCGGTCCGCTGTCTGGCACCGTCACGTCACCCGGCTGCCTGGCCGCCGTGCCGGGTGACTAACGCGGTGCGTTTTAACAGTGCGGTGCAAAATGCCTCACCGGCGGAGCAAAAGTAACCGCGCTGATGCGGCGAGTCGGCCCGACTGTCCGTGGGGCTCGTTACGGTCGTGATCATGGAATACGACCCGCTGGCCCCGGTGCCGCGCTACAAGCAGTTCGCGGCGATCCTGCGCGGGTGGATCGAGGCTGGCGAGCTGGAGGTCAACCGGCTCATCCCGTCTGAGGCTCAGATCCAGCAGGAGTTCGGCCTGGCCCGGGAGACGGCGCGCGAGGCAGTGGCCAGGCTGCGTGAAGAGGGCTGAGTGGTCACCGTGCCCGGCATGGGGACTTACGTGCGGAAGCGCTGAGCGCCCCGCTGGGATCGTCAGGCGGCGCGGTGGCGGACCAGCCAGACGGTGGCGGCGATGAGCAGCACCGAGAGCACGAGCAGCCAGCCGCCCTCGATGAACTGCATCGGCCAGAACCGGCTGACCGGGATGTAGCGCCACCATTGCGTGCCACCGGCGTGCCAGGTGCTCAGCACCCACGGGCTGTTCGGGGTGATCGGGCCGGAGAACAGCCTGGGGCTGCTGGTGACCATGGAGGGCAGGTAGAGCTTACTGACCCGTCGCCCGGGGCGCGCAGGTACGCGAGCACCAGTTCCTCCAGGCTGACCGGGTGCGCCTCCCAGCCGGGCGGCACCGGGTCGCCGGGGCCGCTGGTCCGGACCAGCAGGTGGGCCTGGGCGGCGGCCCGCCGGATCTGCACCACCCGCAGCTGCCCGGCGCAGCGGTCCGCCTCGCCGGCCGGGCCGGTCAGCACCCGGTGGCTGGCCAGCAGGCCGTCCACCTCGTCGGCCACCTGGAGCCGGCCGCCGGACAGCAGGATCAGGTAGTCGGCCACCCGCTCCAGCTCGGCCAGCGCGTGCGAGGACAGCAGTACGGACACCCCGTCGGCCAGCGCGGTCAGCACGGTGGCCATGAAGTCCTGCCGGGCCAGCGGGTCGAGCATGGCCAGCGGCTCGTCCAGGATGAGCAGCCGGGGCCGCCGGGCCAGCGCCAGGGTCAGGGCCAGCTGGGCCAGCTGGCCGCCGGACAGCTGGCCCGCCTTCTTGCCCAGCGGGATGCCCAGCTCCGCCAGCCGGGCCCGCGCGTACTGCTGGTCGAAGCGCCGGTTCAGGTTGCGGGTCAGGTGCAGCATGTCCGCGGCGGAGAGGTTCTTGTACAGCGGCGCGTCCTGGGCGACGAACGCGATGCCGTCCAGCGCGACCGGCGACCCGGCGGGCTGGCCGCCGAGCACGGTGACGCCGCCCGCGCTCGGCGCGGCCAGCCCGACCGCCAGGTTCAGCAGCGTGCTCTTGCCCGCGCCGTTCGGGCCGACCAGCGCGGCCACGTGCCCGGCGGGGATGGCCAGCGTGCAATCCCGCAGCGCCCAGGTACTGCCGTAGCACTTGCCCAGGCCGCTGGACTCGATGACGTTCACGCGACGCCCTCCGTTTCGCCGTCGGCCGCGCCGTGGCGGCCGCCGGCGCCGCCCCGGCGCTCAGAGAAATCCCGCAGCACGCTGGCGAACAGCGCCACGATCCCGTCCTCGTCCAGCCCGGCCGCGTCGGCGGTGGCCAGCCAGCCGAGCAGCGAGCGGCGCAGCGTGGCGAGCTCGGGCAGCGCGACCTGGCTGAGCGTGGCCTGCACGAACGTGCCCTGGCCGGGCCGGCCACGGCGAGGCCCTTGGTCTCCAGCTCCCGGTACGCCTTGAGCACCGTGTTCGGGTTGATGGCCAGCGAGGCGACCACGTCCCTGACCTTGGGCAGCTGGTCACCGGGCTTGAGGTAGCCGAGCCGCAGCGCGTGCTCGACCTGCTGGACGAGCTGCAGGTACGTCGGCACGCCCGAGGCCAGGTCGAGCCGGAACCCGATCGGCGACGGGGAGCTCGCCCTGGTTCCTTTATCTATAGTCATAGATAAAG
>CAVVGF010000095.1:0-5482 GCA_963747705.1 uncultured Actinomycetes bacterium
CCTCCCGAAGCCATGCGGGGGACCCCGATTGGTGGCCCAGCGTGTCCTGCTCCACTGTGCTTATTCACCCAGGGGCTTATCCACCCAGGGCTTACGGACAGCAACGTGCGGGTATCGCTTCTGCGTGGCACCATGCATGCGGAGGACTCAGCAGAGAACGGGGCCGTCGCGGAGTATCCTCACCCTCTTAGTGGAATGGGCGACGACCGGTACTCCCGCAGGTTCCCGGTCGGATCGGCATAGAGAGGCAGGCGCATGACTCCCCCGACGCGCCCAGCACCGATGCTGACCATCGACGCGCTCGGCCGCAAGTGCCCTATCCCGATCATCATGCTGGCCGAGCGGATCCGCGAGGTCCCGATCGGCGCCACCGTGGCCGTGCTGGCCGACGATCCCGCCGCACAGACCGACATCCCGGCCTGGTGCATGATGAAGTCCCAGGAGTTCGTGGTCGAGACCGCGCTGCCGCGAGGCTGGGCGTTCCTGGTCAAGCGGACTTACTGAGCGCGCCTGAACCGGTCGGCGAACCGCGGATCCTTCTCCCACCAGGGCTGTTCATCCGGGGCTGGCTCACCTGGAGCCGCTTCCGCGGCGGCCTGGTCCAGCTCGGCGTCCACCCGGGCCGCCTCGACCTTGTCCTCCCGGATCATCTGGATGAACTGGGCGGCCAGGAACGGCAGCCCCACGATGTCACCGAGCACCCACAGCGCTCCCCCGCCGATGATCTGGTCGCTGCGCAGGCTGGGCCCCCACGGGCGGGCCAGCGCGTGGTAGTACGCCCCGGCCAGCAGCGTCTGGCTGGACAGCACGGCCAGGCCGAGCACGGCGTCGCCGACCACCTCGCCGGCGCTGACCCAGAGGCCGACCAGGTACGGGTACTCCTTCGGCACCGGGTTGACCCGGAGGAACGTCCAGAAGAACACGAACCCCGGGGCGAGCAGGGCCAGGTAGGTCACCTCACGGACGGCGGCGTGCTGCAGGCTGGCCGCGTACCAGGGCGAGAAGTACAGCACGAACGGCACCACCACCAGCACCAGCGTGGTGATGGCCGGGAAGGTGAGCAGCCGCGCCGCCCGGCTGTGCACCAGGGCGTCCAGCCGCGGCCCGAGCCGCGGCAGCGCCGCGATGGCCAGGGTCAGCGGCCGGCCCAGGGCGGTGAACAGCGGCGCCACCAGCAGCAGCAGGATGGTCTGCACCGAGCGGATGTAGAACAGGATGTCCTGGTACACGCCCAGGAACGACATGGTCGCGATGACCAGCGTGCCCAGCCCGCCCAGGTACCAGCACCACAGCCGGCCCGCGGGCCACGGCTGCCCGGCGCGGCGCAGCCGGCGCACCCCGGCCAGGTACAGGCCGCCGGCCAGCAGCACCGCCAGCAGCACGGGCAGGTCAAGCGTCCATGAGGTGAAGACCCGGGCCGCGGTGAGTTGCGGCGGGCCCTGGTAACCGGCGCCGCCCGCTTGGCCGGCCAGGAAGGAGAGAGAAAAAGAGGCCGCCACACCGCCACGCTATCGTGTGCCTCGCCATGCCAGCCGCCGCGATCATCATCAACCGGATGCGCGTCCGCGACCTCGCCGGCTTCCAGCGGAAATGCCGCGCGGCGGCCCAGGCCAGCGGCCTGGCCGCGGAGTTCCTCGAGACCACCCGTGGCGATCAGGGCCTGGCGCTGGCCCGGCAGGCGGTCGCCGGGGGCGCCGCGCTCGTCGTCGCGGCGGGCGGCGATGGCACGGTCCGCGGCTGCGCCCAGGCGCTGGCCGGCCAGCCCGTGCCTGGAAACACGGTGCCTGGAAACACGGTGCCGCTGGCCATCGTGCCGCTGGGTACGGCCAACCTGGCGGCCCGGGCCCTCGGCCTGCCGCGGCGGCTGAACGCGGCACTCGCGGTGGCCTTCCACGGCCAGCAGCGGCGGATCGACCTGGCCGAGGCGGATGGCATGCCGTACGCGGCCATGGCCGGCATCGGCCTGGACGCCACCGTGGTCGGCGCGACGCCGCGGCTGCTCAAAGACCGGTTCGGCTGGCTCGGCTACGCGGCGGCCGGGACCGCCCGGCTGCCCGGGCGGCGGCATGAGTTCACCGTACGGCTGGACGGCGGCCCGCCGCTGACCCGGCGGGCCCGGTCGGTGGCCGTCGGCAACGCCGGGCTGCTGCCCGGCGGCTTCGCCCTGCTGCCTGACGCGCGAGTGGACGACGGCGTCCTCGACGTCGCCATCCTGGCCCCGGCCAGCCCGGCCGGCTGGGCCCGGGTGGCCTACCGGGTCATCACCGGCAGCCGGCATGACGACCGGCGGCTGGAGCGGCACCGGGCCCGCCGGGTGGAGATCCAGGCCAGCGCGGTGCTGCCGCGCGAGGTGGACGGCGAGGTGATCGCGCCGGGCCGGACGCTGACCATCGAGGTCCGCCCGGGCGCGCTGCTGGTCCGCGTGCCCAAATCGGGTCAGGCCCGGGGGTAATGGCGTAGGGTAGCCCCCTCCTCACGAGGAGCCATTCCAGGTAACAGAAGCACGCATTATGCGCGTAAGACCTTGCGCCGGATACGCCCGCAGGAAGAACCTTTACGGGTTGTGGCCTGTTACCCAGGACACATCAGGCGCCATGGTCAGCCCCTACGGAAGGAATGTGCATGCCGCACGTCACACGCTTGCGTGTGGTGAGCGCCACGATCGCTGCCGGAGCATTGACGCTCGGCACGCTCGCGGTCGCCACCACCGCGCAGGCGGGCACCACGAGACGGGCGATCGCCGACACCCACCCATCGTGGGCCGTTGCCGCGAAACGCCTCAGCAGCAAGGCCAGCGGAACCGTCAGCGCGAAGGTCTACCTGGCCCCGGGCAGCGAGGCCGCGCTCGCCCAGAAGGTGGCCGCCGTCTCCAACCCGAAGAGCAGCGACTACCGGCACTACCTGACGGCCAAGCAGGTCCGCTCGGAGTTCGCCCCGTCCGCGGCGGAAGTCTCGTCGGTGCGGCAGTGGCTCTCCTCGGCTGGGCTGTCGGTGACCCGGGTCAGCGCGGCCAGCCCGGCGGGCGCCTACATCGGGGTGCGCGGCTCGGTGGCCGCGGCCAGCAAGGCGTTCGGCGTGTCCTTCGGCACCTTCCGTGGTCCCGGCGGCCAGTCCGCACGGGCGCCCGAGTCGGCGGCTTCCGCGCCGTCCTCGGTGGCCAGTTACGTTCTCGCGGTGGCCGGCCTGGACACCGCCAAGAGCGCGATCAAGCCCGCGCTGCCGCCGCCTCCGCCGAACTACTGGGTGGCCAACCCGTGCTCGACCTACTACGGGCAGAAGACGGCCACCAACAAGCCCAAGGCGTACGGCAAGTTCCAGCCGTGGACCAACTGCGGTTACACGCCCAGCCAGTTCGCGGGGCGTACGGCGTGACGGTCCGGGATGACCGGTAAGGGCCAGACGGTCGCGATCGTCGACGCTTACGCCTCGCCGACCATGCTGGGCGAGCGCAAAAGTCTGCGAAGGCCGTCGGCGACAGGCCGTTTCATCCGGCGAGTACACGCAGTACCTGCCAGCACCTGGCAGTACACATGCGCCGCGACGAATGCGACGCGCAAGGCTGGTATGGCGAGGAGACACTGGATGTGGAATCGGTCCATGGCCAGGCCCCCGACGCCAAGGTCGGTCTACGTTGGCGCGGCCAGCTGCGAGGACTCGGACCTGCTGGACGCGCTGGCGCTCATCGTGGAGAAACACCTGGCCAGCATCGTCAGCAACTCGTGGGGCGAGCCTTACGATGGGGCCACGCATCGCGCGGCCTACAACGTAGTCTTCCAGGCGGGCGCGGCCGAGGGCATCGGCTTCTTCTTCTCCTCTGGCGACAGTGGTTACGAGGCCCCGGACGAGGACGCGGGCTCGGACCAGACTCCAGGTCGACTTCCCGACTCCAGCCCGTATGTCACCGCGGTCGGCGGCACCAGCCTGGCCATTGGCTCGTCCAACAACTACGAGTTCGAAACCTCATGGGGGACTTTTCTCGACCCGCTGGCCCTCAGAACGGCAAGTCCTGGGAGTACACCCTGCCCGGCAAGTACCCGGATTACTACGACGGCTCCGGCGGAGGCGGCGTGAGCACGGCATTCACCCAGCCGTTCTACCAGGTGGGCGTGGTGCCGAAGACCTCGCCACTGCACTGCCCAACGGCACGATCAGCAGCAAGCCGATGCGCGTGGTGCCCGACGTGTCGGCGCTGGCTGACCCGAGTACCGGGCTCCTGATCGGGGAGACCGGCCTGAAGCCGGACGGCAAAACCTACGCGTTCTCCTCAGCCGGATCGGCGGGACGAGCCTGGCCTGTCCCACCTTCGCCGGCATTCAGGCGGACGCACAGCAGGCCGCGGGCATGCGCTCGGGTTCGCCAACCCGACTATCTATTCGCCCAGACGCGTACGGAACGCGCAGGCCTTCCACGACGTGACGGATCACCCGTTCGGCGCGGGGCACCTCGCCGAGGTCCGCAACAACTACACCAACCCGTATACCAAGAGGGCCCGCTCGTCACCTACTTGCGCACGCTCGGCATCAACGGCGAAGGCGCCGACCGCACTGCCAGGCCGTGGACGGCTACGACGATTCCACCGGCGTCGGGTCGCCTGCCGCCAACTACATCGAGGATGTCGGCGCGCTCGGCTAACCAGACGAGCAACCCTGCCGGAGGGGGCGGCCCACACCAGGGCCGTCCCCTCCGGCGTTGCCAGGGCGAGTCGCGGGCAGTGGCGTTAAGAAAGAAAAGTCAGCTGTAGTGGGCGCTCAACCTCGGCCGCGGCGGCCGGCCCGTAGACCGCGCCGAGCCGCTCGGCCAGCGGGCCGGGCTTCAGCTCATACTCCTGCGGGCCGACCGTCTCCAGCACGTGCACCGCGAGGATGTTGCCCAGTGCCTGGGCGGCCTGCTCCAGGGACAGGCCCCAGGCCAACCGCGGCCAGGAACCCGGAGCGGAACGCGTCGCCGGTGCCGGTCGGGTCGGCCTTGCGGGTCTCCGGCACCGGGCCGACCAGCACCGGCGGCCTCCCCGGCCTGCTTGATCCTGGCCCCGGCCGGGCCGAGCGTGGTGATCCGCACCCCGACGTGGTCCAGGATCTGCGCGGCGGTCCGGCCGCTCTTGCGCTCGATCAGCGCTTCCTCGTACTCGTTGCAGAACAGGTAGGCCGACCCGTCCACCAGCGCGCACACCTCGTCCGCACATCCAGCCGGGGCAGCTGCTGGGACAGGTCGGCGGCGAACGGGATGCCCAGGTCCTTGCACTCCTGGGTATGCGCGAGCATGGCTCCCGGGTCGCTGGCGCCGATCAGCACCAGGTCGAGCCCGCCCGCCTGCTCGGCCAGCGGGGCCAGCAAGATGTCAGCATCCTCGCTCATCGCGCCCGGGTAGAACGAGGCGATCTGGTTGCCGTCCGTGTCGGTGGTGCAGACGAACCGGGCGGTGTGGTGGATGGCCGACTCACGTACCGCGCTGCAGTCCACGCCGTGCTCGGTCAGCCAGCTCC
>CAVVGF010000096.1:0-30769 GCA_963747705.1 uncultured Actinomycetes bacterium
CGGCCAGCTCCCGGTAGCGGGAGAGCAGCCGGATGAGCAGGAAGCTGACCGCGTACGTGACGATGCCGACGATCAGCACGATGAAGATGACCGGCAGCGCGCCGCCGTTGTTGTTGTTCCCGCCGCGGCCACGGCCGCCGCCGCCGAACAGCTCGGAGTAGAACGCGAACCGGACCAGCAGGCCGGCGATGATGCCGAGGAACGACGCGATGGTCATCACCACCACGTCCTTGTGCGCCACGTGCGACAGCTCGTGCGCCAGCACCGCTTCCAGCTCACCGTCGTCCAGGTTGCTGTTCAGCAGGCCGGTCGTCACGACCAGCACCGCGGTCTTGCTGTTCCGCCCGGTGGCGAACGCGTTCAGCATCGGCGACGGCGCGATGGCCACCCGGGGCTTGGGCATGTTGGCCAGCGCGCAGAGCCGGTCCACGATGCCGTGCAGCCGGGCCGCCTGCGGCCCGTCCTGCGGGGTGACCAGCTGGGCGCCGGACGTGCTGAGCGCGATCTTGTCGGAGTAGAACAGGGAGCCGACACCCAGCACCAGGCCGAGCAGGACCGCGAAGAAAATGATGGCGCCGCCGGACACCCGGCCGGTCGCGCTGAGCACCAGCACGAGGACGGTGATAAAGGCGACGAACACGAGCCCGAGCAGGAACATCGTGAGGGTCATCCGGGCGGTGAGTCCTCTGTCGGGCGCATAGCGGGTCTTCGCCATCGCGCCGCCTCCGTTCCGTCAGCTGGGCACGCCCAGCTGAGCGTTTACTGGCTTCATTCGGGGAAGCCATCCATGACTCAATTATCGGGCAGCATCCAGTGTGCGCAGTCAGCCTGAAAGCTAGCTGAGCGTTTACTCAACCCGGGATGAGCCCGTCGTCAGTAAGCAGGGCACGCACATCGTCCATGCTCGCCTCGGAGTACGGCAGGATCACATCCGACGCTTCCAACGAATCCGCCGGGATCGGTGTTCCCGCCGCCCGGACCCGGGCCAGCAGACCTTCGAGCGCAAGCCGGAAGGCCTTCTCATCGCCCGCGTTCAGCGTCGCCTGGAGCTTGGCGTCCAGGTCGTTCAGCTCGGCGGACAGCCCGTCATCCACCGTGAGCTGGCCCTCGCCGAGGATCCGGACGATCATGCTCCGTCACCGGACTGCGGCTGGTCCGCGGCCTTCCCGGCCTGGCCGTTGCTGGTGCTGGTGCTGGTGCTGGTGTTACCGGCCGCGTCCGGTGCGGAGCCTTCGAGCTCGCGCGGCGCCTCGCCGCCGAGCTCCAGCTTCATCCGCTCCAGCTCGCGGTCCACGTCGTGGCCGCCGCCCATCTGGTCCAGCTCACGCTGGATGTCGTCGTTGGGCTGGGCGGTGACGTTGTCCAGCGCGCCTGAGGCCATCAGCTCATCGATGGCACCGGCCCGGGCCTGCATCTGCGCGGTCTTGTCCTGGGCGCGCTGCACGGCCATGCCCACGTCGCCCATCTCCTCGGAGATGCCCGACACGGCCTCACCGATGCGGGTCTGCGCCTCGGCCGCGGTGTAGGTGGCCTTGATGGTCTCCTTCTGGGTGCGGAAGGCCTCCACCTTGGCCTGCAGCCGCTGCGAGGCAGCGGTCAGCTTCTCCTCGTCGGCCTGCAGCGACTGGTACTGCGTCTGCAGGTCACTGAGCTGGCTCTGCAGCGCCGACTTGCGGGTCAGGGCCTCGCGGGCCAGGTCCTCACGGCCGCCGCCCAGCGCCTGCCGGGCCTGCCGGTCCAGCTTGTCCTGCTGCTGCTGCAGGGTGTTCATCTGCAGCTCGACGCGCTTGCGCGACGTGGCCACGTCAGCGACACCGCGGCGGACCTGCGTCAGCATCTCCAGCTGGCGCTGGTAGGAGTAGTCAAGGGTCTCGCGTGGATCTTCCATCCGGTCCAGGGCCCTGTTGGCCTTGGCCTTGAAGATCATCGATACCCGCTTCACCACGCTCATCGGCGCGACCATCCCCTCATCGTGTAACGCTGCCGCCAGCCGCCTGCGGCGCGCGAGCCTACATCCCCGCGGCGGGCAGCGGCGCTGCGCAGGCTGGTACGCACAGCCTACGCGGTGTTAGCCCGGGGGGACGACCCCCCTGAGAACCCCCCGAACGCCGCTCCGCGGCGAGTGTTGGCTCGGCGGGAGCCCCTGCCTTCGGCGGGGTCCCGCCTCGCCAACACCATTAGCCAGGTTTCTCCTCTCGCTGGCTCGGGGAGGGCACGCCTGCGGCGCGCCTCCCGTCGCCAGCGAGAAGGTGCTCCCCTCACTAGCGGGCACGCCCACCTCGCCAGCACAATCCTCCTCTCGTGACGGCTGATCCGTGGCCTTCGTCCCGGTAGGCTGACCTCGTGTTCAGACGACGTAATGCGGTCACCGAGGATGCTCCGGCCGAGAGCGCCGCGGCGGACCCCGCGGCCGAGGCAGCGGCGGCGCGCGGGGCGGTGACGGCGGGCAAGGGCCTGCCCACCCCCAAGCGCAGCGAGTCATCCCGCACGCGGCGGTACCAGCTCGCCCCGGAAGACCGGAAGCAGGCCGCGAAGCAGGCCCGGGGCCGGGACCGCTCCGAGCGGGCACGCAAGACCGAGGCCATGCGGCGCGGCGAAGAGTGGGCGCTGCAGCCCAAGGACAGGGGCCCGGTCCGTGCGCTGGCACGGGACTACGTGGACTCCAAGCGCCGGTTCAGCGAGTTCTATATGTACGGCCTGGTCGTGCTGCTGTTCCTGCTGTTCCTGCACAGCCCCGTGATCCAGACGATCCTGCCGGCGGTGCTGATCGTGATGGTGCTGATCATGGCGGGCGAGGGTTTCTGGATCGGCAGCCGGGTGGCCAAGCTGGCGAACGAGCGGTACCCCGGGCAGAGCACCCGCGGCATCAAGATGTACTCCGGTATGCGCGCCCTGCAGATCCGCCAGCTCCGTTTCCCCAAGCCCCGGGTCAAGCCCGGAGCACAGGTCTAGCAGCGCGCTGGCTAACCTCCCCTCTATGGAGCATCGTCATCTCGGCCGCAGCGGCCTGAAAGTCAGCGAGATCGCCTACGGGAACTGGATCACCCACGGGTCGCAGGTGGAGGAGGAGGCGGCCCGGGCGTGCGTGGCCGCGGCCCTGGACGAGGGCATCACCACTTTCGACACCGCTGACGTATATGCCGGTACCCGGGCCGAGGACGTGCTCGGCCGGGCGCTGCACGGCCTGCGCCGTGAGTCCATCGAGGTGTGCACCAAGGTGTTCTGGCCGACCGGCCCGGGCGCCAACGACCGTGGCCTGTCCCGCAAGCACATCATGGAGTCGGCGCACGCCTCGCTGCGCCGGCTGCAGACCGACTACGTCGACCTGTACCAGGCCCACCGGTACGACCACGAGACCCCGCTGGCCGAGACCATGCGGGCCTTCGACGACCTGGTCCGGCAGGGCAAGGTGCTGTACATCGGGGTGTCCGAGTGGCGCGCCGACGAGATCGCGGCCGCGCTGCGCATCGCCGACGAGATGGGCTTCGACCGGCTGGTCTCGAACCAGCCGCAGTACAACATGATCTGGCGGGTGATCGAGTCCGAGGTGATCCCGCTGTCTGAGCAGGAAGGCATCGGCCAGATCGTCTGGTCCCCCATCGCCCAGGGCGTGCTGACCGGCAAGTACCAGCCGGGGCAGCCGGTCCCGGCCGGGTCACGGGCCACCGACCCGAGCGGCTCCGGGTTCATCCAGCGCCTGCTGAGCGACGACGTGCTGCGCCGGGTGGCCGGCCTGGCCCCAATCGCCGCGGACGCCGGGCTGAGCATGGCCCAGCTGGCCGTGGCCTGGGTACTGCAGAACCGGAACGTGTCGGCGGCCATCATCGGCGCGACCCGGCCGGAGCAGGTCCGGGAGAACGTCAAGGCCTCCGGTGTGGTCCTCGACGCTGACCTGCTCAAGCGCATCGACGAGGTGCTGGCCCCGGTCATCCAGCGCGACCCGGCCCTCACCCGCAGCCCGGAGCACCGCCCCTAGCCCGCGCTAATCGGTCTCCGGGTGCAGGCTCATCGGGCCGTATTCGATCCGGCCCTCCTCGAGCAGGGTGACCTGGTCTACGCCGCTGGCCAGGAGGTCGCGCCAGTTCTCGCCCAGCCAGCTCTCCGCGTCGCCCTGGCTGCTGAACGTCTCCCGCGGCATCCCACGGGACGGCACCAGGGTGCCGTCGGCCTGCTCGAACTGCCAGCTCCAGGCCATGCTCGTCACCGCCCTCTCAAGATCCGCGCCTAGCGACAGTAGCCCACCAGCCGGGCTGGCCCGGCATCCGGGCGCCCGGCGGGGCGGCTGTGACCAACGTCACAGCCGCCCCGCCAGGCGCCCGCCGAGATTCCCGGCATGCGGTATCCGTCCCGATCTGTACCCACCCTCCAGAACGCCCGCCGGAGCAGCCAGGGAACTGTTAAGTTCTATGAGCTAGCCTGAGCCGTTGGGTGGTCCGTCCCCAGGCTCAGCCCCGGGAGCAAGGTGGTGACGACATGGCGCGCGTCGTCGTCGTTGGCGATCTGATGACCGATACGGTCGCGCATGCGGCCCTGCCACTGGCCAAGGGAAGTGACACTCCGGCCACGGTGAGCATGCACGGCGGGGGGTCCGGTGCGAACGTCGCCGCCTGGCTGGCCGCCGACGGCGGTGACGTGGCCTTCATCGGGCGGCGCGGCGCCGATATCGCCGGCCGTAACCGGGACATGGAACTGATGGGCTACGGCGTGGACGCCCGGCTGGTGATGGACCCGGACCGGCCGACCGGGACCTGCGTGGTCATGGTCACCCACAAGGGCGACCACACGATGATGTCCGACCCGGGCGCGAACGCCGCGCTGCACCCGGATGACCTGCCCAAGGACCTGTTCGCACCCGGTGCCCACCTGCACGTGTCGGGCTACACCCTGCTGAACGAGGGCTCACGGGGCGCCGCGCTGACCGCGATCCAGCACGCCGGCCGGGCCGGGATGTCGATCTCGGTGGACGGCGCCTCGGCCGCGCCGCTGGAGCGGGTCGGCGCCGAGCCGTTCCTGGAGATGACCAACGGGGTCACCCTGCTGATCATCAACATCGACCAGGCCACCGTGCTCACCGGCCGGGAGGACCCGGAGTCGGCGGCCCGGGTGCTCACCGCCTGGTACCCACAAGTCGTGGTGAAGCTCGGACCGGACGGGGCGCTGTTCGCGAACGGCCGCCCGGACCCGATCCGGGAGCACGCGCTGCCGGTGGACAAGTTCGTGGACGGCACCGGCGCGGGCGACGCGTTCTGCGCCGGGTTCCTGCCCGCCTGGCTGGACAAGAAGCCTCCGCTGGAGGCGCTGGCCAGCGGCTGCCGCCTGGCCTCACAAGCACTCGGCATGGTCGGTGCCCGGCCCGCCCTCTAACGCTCACCACGGGGACACTCGCCACGGGGAGCCAAGCAGCCGGGGCGCCTACCTGGACGAGCTGTTTTCCCTCGCGGGCCGGGTGGCGCTGGTCACCGGCGGCAGTTCCGGCATCGGCCAGGCCATGGCCACCGCGCTGGCCCGGGCCGGCGCCCAGGTCGTGCTGCTGGCCCGCGGCGAGCCGGGGCTGGCCGCCGCGGCGGCGGCGATCGGGTCGGCCGGCGGCCAGGCGGCCTGGGTCAGCGCCGACCTCGCCGACCGGCCGGCCACGCTGGCCGCGGCCGAGCAGGCGGTGGCGCCGTTCGGCGAGCCGGACATCCTGGTCTGCGCGGCCGGGGTCAACCTGCGGCCCCCGCTCGGCGAACTGACCACGGGGCAGTGGGACGAGACGATGGCGGTCAATCTGGCCGCCCCGTTCCTGCTCGGCCAGCGGTTCGGGCCGGCCATGGCCCAGCGCGGCTGGGGCCGGATCATCAACGTGGCCTCGCAGCAGTCGTTCCGCGCGTTCTTCAACAGCGGTGGCTACGGGGCGTCCAAGGCCGGCCTGGCCGGGCTGACCCGGTCGCAGTCCGAGGCGTGGGCGGGCGCCGGGGTGTGCTGCAACGCGGTCGTCCCCGGCTTCGTGGCCACTCCGCTCAACGCGGCCGTGGCCAGCGATCCGGTCCTGTCCGCCTCGCTGGCCGCCCGCACCATGATCGGGCGCAACGGCGAGCCGGCCGACTTCGCCGGCATCGCGGTGTACCTGGCCAGCCGGGCCAGCGACTACGTGACCGGCCAGCTCATCTGCGTGGACGGCGGGTTCTCGGTCAGCTGAGCCATCATCCACGCGCGGTAATTTTGCGGTCGCGGGCGACACTCTTTGCATCGGACTCACCACAATGCACGGTGATGACTTCCCTGAAGCCGCGGCTGGACCAGCCTGCCCACACGCCCACCCGGGTCAGCCGCCGCTGGCTGGCCGGCCTGGCCTGGGCTGGCGCCGCGCTGCTGGTGTTCGCCGTCTACCTGCGGGTGTCGCAGACCGAGCCAGGTGACTCCTACGGCGCGGTGTTCACGCTGCAGGCCTGGGACATGCTGCACGGCAACCTGCTGCTGCACGGCTGGTGGCTGTCCGACGTGTCGTTCTACACCACCGAGCTGCCCGAGTACCTGCTGATAGAGCTGGCCCTGGGACGCAGCCCGGACGTGGTGCACGTGGCCGCGGCCTGCACGTTCACGATGGTGCTGGTGCTGGCCGTGCTGCTGGCCCGGGGCCGGGCCACCGGCCGCGCGGCCGCGATCCGGATGGCCATCGCGGCCGGGATCATGTGCTCCCCGCAGCCGGGAGCGGGCGTGTTCCTGTTCCTGCTCGCGCCGGACCACTACGGCAGCACGGTGCCGGTCCTGCTGGCCTGGCTGATCCTGGACCGGGCCGGACGGCGCTGGTATGTCCCGGCCACGGTCGGCATGCTGCTCGGCTTGGCCCTGGTGGCCGACTCGGTGGTGCTGCTCACCGGGGTGCTGCCGCTGCTCACGGTGTGCGCGGTCCGGCTCTACCACCGGGCCGTGCAGCAGCGGCAGCCGCTGCGGGCGCAGGGGCCCGATGCCGGGCTGCTGGCCGCCGGGCTGCTGGCCACGGCGGCCGCGGCCACGACGGCGCACCTGATCGGGGCGGCCGGCGGATTCCGGCTGAACCCGGTCAGCTCGCAGCTCACCTCGGTCGGCGCGCTGCCCGGCCACGTGTACCAGACCGTGGCCAGCCTGGCCCTGGTGTTCGGCGGCGACGTGTTCGGCCGGCCGGGCGGGCCGGGCACGCCGCTTCTGCTGCTGCACCTGGCCGGCCTGGCCCTGGCCGTCTGGGCGGTCGGCGCCGGGCTGCGCCGGCTGCGGGACGCCGGCCTGGTGAATCAGCTGCTGCTGGCCGGGATCCTGGTCAACCTGGCCGCGTTCGGCGTCTGGACCGACGTGACCAGCCTGTCCACCATCCGGGAGATCGTCGCGGTGCTGCCGTTCGGCGCGGTGCTCGCGGGGCGGCTGCTGGCGGACCGGCTGGCCGCGGCCCGGCTGCTGCCGGTGCTGGCCGCGGTGGGCTGTGGCTACCTGGTCAGTCTGGCCGTGCTGCTGGCGCACTCCCCGGTGGCCCCGCAGGCCCAGCCGCTGACCAGCTGGCTGGAAGCCCATCACCTCCGGTACGGCCTGGGTAACTCGGCACTGGGCAGCGTGGTCACCGTGTCCAGCGGCGGCCGGGTGGCGCTGCGCCCGCTGGGGGTGACCGGCCACCAGCTTGGGCCGGGCCGGTGGGAAGCCCAGCAGTCCTGGTTCGACCCCAGGCAGCACGACGCCACGTTCGCCGCCGTGCTCGGCACTCCCCCGTCACCGCCGGTGGCGGACCTGCGGCTGGCATTCGGGCCGCCGGCCGCGATTTACCACGTCGGGGCGTACACCGTACTGACCTGGCGGCACGAGAACCTGCTGACCCGGCTGCACTAGCGCCCGGGGAGACCCCCGGCACCCCGCTGGGATCTCGACGCACCAGGCTGTGGCGTTGGGCATCTTGGGGGTTTGCAGGCGGCACAATGGCGGACATGGCACGACGCACCGCTACACCCCCGCCCCCAGAGGACTTCGAGGAAAACATCGTCAACATCGATGTTGCCGAGGAGATGCGGGGCAGCTATCTGGAGTACGCCTACTCCGTCATTTACCAGCGCGCGCTGCCGGACGCCCGGGACGGGCTGAAGCCGGTGCAGCGGCGGATCCTGTACCAGATGAACGAGATGGGCCTGCGGCCGGACCGCGGGCACGTCAAGTGCGCCCGGGTGGTCGGCGACGTGATGGGCCGGCTGCACCCGCACGGGGACAGCGCCATCTACGACGCGCTGGCCCGGATGGCGCAGCCCTGGTCCATGCGGCTGCCGCTGATCGACGGGCACGGCAACTTCGGCTCGCTCGGCGGTGACGACTCCCCCGCGGCGATGCGGTACACCGAGGCCCGGCTGTCCGCGGCCGCGATG
Source organism: uncultured Actinomycetes bacterium (assembly GCA_963747705.1). Taxonomy (GTDB): domain Bacteria; phylum Actinomycetota; class Actinomycetes; order Streptosporangiales; family Streptosporangiaceae; genus RYN-230. The sequence goes on from CAVVGF010000096.1 coordinate 8,358, forward strand.
GAGATGGTGGCCTCGATCGACGAGGACACCGTCAACTTCATCCCGAACTACGACGGCACCTATAACCAGCCCGAGGTGCTGCCCGCCGGGCTGCCGAACCTGCTGGTGAACGGCACCGCGGGCATCGCGGTCGGGATGGCCACCAACATGGCCCCGCACAACCTGGGCGAGGTGGTGGCCGCATGCCCGGCACCTGATCGCCAACCCGGACGCCACGCTGGACGAGCTGATGCGCTTCGTGCCCGGGCCGGACCTGCCCACCGGCGGGAAGATCGTCGGGCTGGACGGGATCCGGGAGGCCTACGAGACCGGCCGGGGCATCTTCCGCACCCGGGCCGCCGCGCGGGTGGAGAAGGTCACCCCGCGCCGGGACGGCATCGTGGTCACCGAGCTGCCTTACGGCGTCGGCCCGGAGAAGGTGATCGCCCGGATCAAGGACCTGGTCGGCGCCCGGAAGCTGCAGGGCATCTCGGACCTGAAGGACCTGACCGACCGGCAGCGCGGGCTGCACCTGGTCATCGAGATCCGCGGCGGGTTCCACGCCGAGGCGGTGCTCGAAGAGCTGTACCGGCTGACGCCGATGGAAGAGACGTTCGGCATCAACAACGTCGCGCTGGTCAACGGCCAGCCGCGGGTGCTCGGCCTGCGCGAGCTGCTGCAGATCTACGTCAACCACCGGATCGAGGTGACCCGGCGCCGGTCGGAGTTCCGGCGGCGCAAGCGGGCCGACCGGCTGCACCTGGTGGACGGGCTGCTCATCGCGCTGCTCAACATCGACGAGGTCATCCAGGTCATCAGGACCAGCGACGACTCGGCCCAGGCCAAGGAACGGCTGATGTCGGTGTTCGACCTGTCCGAGATCCAGGCCCAGTACATCCTGGACACGCCGCTGCGCCGGCTGACCCGCTACGACCGGCTGGAGCTGGAGCGCGAGCGGGAGACTCTGCAGGCCGAGATCGCCGAGCTGACCGCGATCCTGGAGTCCGAGGCCAGGCTGCGCACGCTGGTGTCCGGCGAGCTGGCCGACGTGGCCAAGCGGTTCGCCGACCCGCGGCGCACCGTGCTGCTGGAGGGCAGCGGCAAGCCGACCCGGGCCGCGGCCGTCCCGCTGGAGGTGGCCGACGACCCGTGCCTGGTGCTGCTGTCCTCGGCCGGGCTGGTCGCCAGGACCGCGGCCGCCGCGCCCGGCGAAGGCGCGGCCGGCGAGGAGGATGCCGCGGGCCCGCGGGCGCACCATGACGTGATCGTGTCGGCCGTGCCGACGACGGCCCGGGGCAGCGTCGGGCTGGTCACCTCGCACGGGCGGCTGATCCGGATCGGGGTGCTGGAGATCCCGGCCCTGCCGCCCAGCGCGCACTCCCCCGCGCTGGCCGGCGGCGCCCCGCTGACCGAGTTCGTCTCGCTGGACCCGGACGAAACGGTGGTGGCACTGGCCGCCCCGGACGCGACGCCAGGCGGGCTGGCCCTCGGCACCGCGGGCGGCGTGGTCAAGCGGGTCGCTCCGGACTACCCGGCGAACGCCACTGAGTTCGAGGTCATCTCACTCAAGGAGGGCGACCGCGTGGTCGGCGCGGCCCAGCTGGCCAGCGAGGACGCCGACCTGGTGTTCATCACCAGCGATGCGCAGCTGCTACGGTTCCGGGCCGAGGCGGTGCGGCCACAGGGCCGGGCGGCGGGCGGCATGGCCGGGATCCGGCTGGCGGCCCGGGCGTCGGTGGTGTGGTTCGGCACGGTGCCGGACGGCGCCAGCGACGACAGCGTCGTGGTCACGGTGGCCGGGAGCAGCGGTGCGCTGCCCGGCACCGCCGCGGCCAGCGTTAAGGTGACGCCGTACCAGGAGTACCCGGCCAAGGGCCGGGCCACCGGCGGGGTCCGCTGCCAGCGTTTCCTCAAGGGCGAGGACAGCCTCATTATCGCCTGGGCCGGGCCCGCCCCGGCCCGCGGCGCGACGGAGGCGGGCGTGCCGGTGTACCTGCCGCCCGCGGAAGGCCGCCGGGACGGCTCTGGGGAGCGGGCCCGCCAGCAGCTGGCCGCCGTGGGCGGGGTGGCCCCGGTCTAGCGGAACACGGGCTGGCGGAGCACGGGCTAGCGGCTGGTGGCCGGGGCGCCGGGCTGGCTGGCCGCGGCGGACAGCGCGGTCAGCAGGTCACGGGGGCCCGCGTAGGGCGGGTCGCCGAACTGCCACCAGCGGCAGATCAGCACGCCCTCCCCGCCGGGATCGAACGCGTCGCCCTGGAAACAGCCGGCCGCGTCCAGCGCGGTCAGGTCGGCGTCCTGGGGCGTTAACGTGGCCACGAACGCGGCCGCGTCCAGCAGCGCGGCCGCGCACCGCGCGGCCCGCACCGGGTCGCCGTCGGCGCGGGCCAGCCGCCAGGCCGCCTGAGCACGGAAGAATTCCGCTACGAGCATCTCTGTCGTCACTCTCGGTATCGTACGCTTAACGAAGCGTTACCGTGGGTAACGCCGCAAGATCGTCAGGTGTCGATGCGGGAGAGGTCGAGCTCGGCGGCGCCGCCGACGATGAACTCGCGGCGCGGGCCCACCTCGCTGCCCATCAGCAGGGCGAAGATGCCGCTGGCCGCGGCGGCGTCGGTGATCCGGATCCGGCGCAGCGTCCGGTGCCGCGGGTCCATGGTGGTCTCGGCCAGCTGCCCGGCATCCATCTCGCCCAGGCCCTTGTACCGCTGGATGGGCTCCTTCCAGCGCTGCCCGCGCCGCTCCAGTTCCAGCAGCGTGCGGTGCAGTTCGCTGTCCGAGTACGTGTAGTGGTACCTGGCCTGGTTCTTGCGCGGGCTGGACAGCTCGATCCGGTGCAGCGGCGGCACCGCGGCGAACACCCGCCCAGCCTCCAGCAGCGGCCGCAGGTACCGGTGGAACAAGGTGAGCAGCAGGGTGCGGATGTGCGCGCCGTCCACGTCGGCGTCGGACATGAAGATGACCCGCTGGTACCGGGCCGCGTCGAGGTCGAACGACCCGCCGGAGCCGGCCCCGATGACCCGGATGATGTCCGCGCACTCCGCGTTCTTGAGCATGTCGGCCAGCGAGGCCTTCTGCACGTTGAGGATCTTGCCCCGGATCGGCAGCAGCGCCTGGAACTCCGAGTCGCGGGCCAGCTTGGCCGTGCCGAGCGCGGAGTCGCCCTCCACGATGAACAGCTCGCTGCGGTCGTCGGCGCTGCGGCAGTCCACCAGCTTGGGTGGCAGCGCCGAGCTGGCCAGCGCGGTCTTGCGGCGCTGGTTGTCCCGGTGCTCGCGGGCGGCGATCCGGGCCTTGGCCGCCGAGACCACCTTGTCCAGTACCGCCCGGGCCTGCGTCCGGGCCCGGCCGCGGGATTCGAAGTAGCTGCGCAGCTCGCTGGCCACCACCTGGGACACGATCCGGGACGCGGCCGGGGTACCCAGCACCTCCTTGGTCTGCCCCTCGAACTGCGGTTCGGGCAGCCGGACGCCGACCACCGTGGTCAGCCCTTCCAGCACGTCTTCCTTGGTGACGGCCTCGTCGCCGTTCTTCAGCAGCCGGGTCGCGCGCAGCTGCTCGTTGAGCGTCTTGACCAGCGCCCGCTCGAACCCGCTGACGTGCGTGCCGCCCTTGGGCGTGGCGATGACGTTGACGAACGACCGGGTGACGGTCTCGTACCCGGTCGCCCACTGCAGGGCGATGTCCACCTGCAGGTCCCGTTCCACCTCGGTCGGGGTCATGTGGCCCTGCTCGTCGAGCACCGGCACGGTCTCGGTGAACTGGCCCGAGCCGGTCAGCCGCAGCACGTCGGTGAGCGCCTCACCCGGGGCCAGGTAGGCGCAGAACTCGCTGATCCCGCCGTCGAACCGGAACTCGGCCTCGCGCGGCTCGGCCCCGCTGTGCGGATCGTGGTCGGCCAGTTCGGCGGCCACATCGGGGCTGGCCGGGGCACTCCGGTCCGCGTCGGACCGGTGGTCGCGGACCCGGATGGTCAGGCCGGGCACCAGATAGGCGGTCTGCCTGGCCCGCTGCACCAGCGCGTCGAAGCTCCAGGACGCGTCCTTGGTGAACACCTGGCGATCGGGCCAGAACCGGATCCGGGTGCCGGTCACCTTCCTGGCCACCTTGCGGGTCTTGCGCAGCCCGGACCCCCGGCTGAACTTGGCCGCCGGCCCGGCGGCCGCGAACTCGCCGGGCACACCGCGGCGGAAGCTGGCCGCCCACTCGGCGCCGTCCCGGTCCACCTGCACATCCATCCGGGCGGCCAGCGCGTTGACCACCGACGCGCCGACGCCGTGCAGTCCACCCGAGGCGGTGTACGAGCCGCCGCCGAACTTGCCGCCCGCGTGCAGCCGGGTCATCACCAGCTCCACCCCGGTCAGCCCGGACTTGGGCTCGTTGTCCACCGGGATGCCGCGCCCGTTGTCCTGGACCTCGGCGGACAGGTCCGGGTGCAGCACGACCTCGATCGAGGTGCAGTGCCCGGCCAGCGCCTCATCCACGGAGTTGTCGAAGATCTCCCACAGGCAGTGCATCAGCCCACGGCTGTCGGTGGACCCGATGTACATGCCGGGGCGCTTGCGGACCGCCTCGAGGCCTTCCAGCACCGACAGGTGCCGGGCGGTGTAACCGTCCGCAGCGGACGCCCCGGCCCCCTTCCCGGAGACAGGCGCCAGCGGTGCTGCTGTCCCGACTGGGCCGGCCGTATCGGCGCGGACGGCGGTCACAGGGGCCCTCCTCGGGGGCTGGTGCCGGGCGGCACGGATAGGTGGACTGCGGGCAGGATAGCCGCCCGCGCGGGGTGCTCGCCGTAGCCACGCCGCCGACATACCCGGCGACCTGGGACAACGCACACGTTAAAATGAAGAGACAGGGCGGCGGCCGGCCGTCCGAGCAGGGCCGTTCGCTGTGGGCGTACGCCAGGGTCTGGCGGGAAGGAGCCAGCCTGTCACAGTGTTTGCATAACACGAAGGGTGCAGTCGGCCGGACAACCCCAGGTCCGGCGGCATGACGCGAGGGAGGCGACACATGACCGGAGCTCTCGCACCGAGCAGGCCGTTGACCGCGATGGACCTGTGTGACCGGTGTGGTGCCCAGGCGTACGTACGCGTTGTTCTCCCTGACTCCGGGGAACTGCTGTTCTGCGCCCACCACAGCCGCCAGCACGCCGAAGCGCTGGCCAAGATCGCCGTCGAGATCCAGGACGAGACGGGTCGGCTGGTACCAGGCACCGGGCAGGGCAACGCGTAGCCAGGGCAGCCTGGCGTCGGCACGGCAGCGCAGCCGCGCCACGTCCAGGCGGCACTGGGGAAGCGCATCCTCGCGAATATCTAGATAGAGCTGAAGCGGCCGGCGGCTGCTCATCGGGATCCCCGCAGCCGCCGGCCGTTTTACGTCCGCGGCGGTCTCAGTCCAGGTAGTCGCGCAGCACCTGGGACCGGGACGGGTGGCGCAGCTTGGACATCGTCTTCGACTCGATCTGCCGGATGCGCTCCCGCGTCACCCCGTAGACCTTGCCGATCTCGTCCAGCGTCTTGGGCTGCCCGTCGGTCAGCCCGAACCGCATGGAGACCACGCCGGCCTCCCGCTCGGACAGCGTGTCGAGCACCGAATGCAGCTGCTCCTGCAACAGCGTGAAGCTGACCGCCTCGCCCGGCTGGATCGCCTCGGAGTCCTCGATCAGGTCGCCGAACTCGCTGTCCCCGTCCTCACCGAGCGGCGTGTGCAGCGAGATCGGCTCCCGGCCGTACTTCTGCACCTCGATGACCTTCTCCGGGGTCATGTCCAGCTCCGCCGCCAGCTCCTCGGGGGTGGGCTCGCGGCCGAGATCCTGCAGCATCTGCCGCTGCACCCGGGCCAGCTTGTTGATGACCTCGACCATGTGCACCGGGATCCGGATGGTCCGGGCCTGGTCAGCCATGGCCCGGGTGATGGCCTGCCGGATCCACCACGTGGCGTAGGTGGAGAACTTGTAGCCCTTGGTGTAGTCGAACTTCTCCACCGCGCGGATCAGGCCCAGGTTGCCTTCCTGGATCAGGTCCAGGAACAGCATCCCCCGGCCGGTGTACCGCTTGGCCAGCGACACCACCAGCCGCAGGTTCGCCTCGAGCAGGTGGTTCTTGGCCCGGCGGCCGTCCTCGGCGATCCACTCCATGTCCAGCCGGGCCGACACCTCGAGGCCCTCCATGCCCTCGGCCAGCTTCTCCTCGGCGAACAGTCCCGCCTCGATCCGCTTGGCCAGCTCGACTTCCTGCTCCGCGTTCAGCAGCGGAACCTTGCCGATCTGCTTCAGGTAGTCCTTGACCGGGTCGGCTGTCGCGCCCGCCGACGCCACCTGCGCGGCCGGCAGGTCATCGTCGTCGTCGCCGTAGACGAACTCTTCCTCAGCCGCGCCCGGCGGCCGGGCCGCCGTACCCGGCGCGGCGGCGGCGGGGCTACCCGGCGCGGCGCTCTCGGCCAGCGCCGCCGCGGCGGCCGGGAGCACCGGCCCGGCCTCGCTCAGCGCGCCGGCCGGCTCGTCGTCATCCTCGTCGTCCGCGGCCGCCTCGTCGTCGGACGCGTCTTCCGCCACTCCGCGTCCACGACATCGAAGAGCCTCGACGTCCAGGTCTTCCTCGTTACCACGGTAACGTCGAGGTCTTCCAGTTCCGCCGAGTCCGGGCCGTCGTCGGCCAGGTCTACGTCGCCGGGGCCGACCTCGGCATCCAGGTCGGCGACTTCTGCCAGATCGGTCACTTCTGCCAGGCCCACCGTTTCTTTGCCCACCGCTGTTAGATCAGGATCGTCACTCGCCACGCCTGACACCCCCCGGCCACCCGGTCCCGCGCTGTCGCCGGACCGGCCGGCGCCGTCGCGCGGCGCGGGCCGCCCACCGGAATTCTTCTTCTTGCCCCGACGCCGCGAGGATGAGCCTTCGGCGCGCTCCACGGACTGGGCGGCATCCTGCCCGGCAGCTGCCCCGTCCGGATCCACGAGCGAGACGTCCGGCCTAGGCTGCCTCCGCGCTGCGGAGCCTGCAGCGCTTGCCAACGCGGTCACCCCTTCCTTCGCTGGACGGCGGCCTGCCGAGCCGCGAATGACACCTGACGGCACGAACTGGCAGGCGACACTGGCACCTCTCCTGCGTATGTGAGCGGGAAATGGACCCTACCTCGTGCACCCCGCTGTTGGGGTCAAGCCGGAAGCCACACCCGGGCCGCTATACCCCGCGGCCATCACCGGACTAGCTCCCGACCACCACCTTAGGCGGAGTCTGTGGGTGGCTCGACCCGTCGCCACACCCGGGGGCCGTGCTGCGGCACCGGATGTACGGCACCGTGGCACGTCAGCGCGGCCAATTCTCATACCTTCCCCCTCCGTGCCGCGGGAATGACACCACCGCTCCCCCGGTCCGCCGGAGGGCCGTCGCGGAGGGGCACATGCAGCACCAGGACGGTCACGTCGTCGTCCTGTTCGTAACCCGTCAGCATGCGGTCTACCAGGTACTCGAGCAGCCGGGCCGGATCCTCGACCATTCCCGGCCGGGCCTGCGCCGCGACCGAGACCAGCTCGTCGAGCCCGGCATCCAGGCCGCGCCGGCGGTTCTCCACCAGCCCGTCGGAATACAGCACCGCGGTCGTACCCGGCGGCAGCCGGAACACGTACTGCTGCCGCGGGCAGGCCCAGCCCAGCGGGGTGCCCGCCTCGGTGGTGTCCAGCCGCGGCGGGGCGTCCCGTGAGAGCAGCAGCGGCGGCAGGTGGCCCGCGTTGCCCGCCAGGCCCTCCCCGGTGACCGGGTCGACCACCAGGTAGGCCACGGTGGTGACCTGCTCGTCCAGTTCGGTCGCGGTGAACAGCCGGTCCAGGCCGGCCAGCACCGCGGCCGGCCGCGGGTCGGTCAGGGCCAGCGCGCGCAGCGCGTTCCGCACCCGGCCCATGCCGGCCGCGGCGGTCAGCCCCTTGCCCATCACGTCCCCGGCGGCCACGGCCAGGCGGCCGTCCGCCAGCCGGAACGCGTCGTACCAGTCGCCGCCGATCTCCATGTTCCGTGTGACCGGCAGGTACCGCGCCTCCAGGATGATCCCGGGCACGCTGGGCAGCCGGTCCGGCAGCAGGCTGCGCTGCAGGGTCTCCGCGGTGGTGTGCTCCCGCTCGAACAGCGAGGCCCGCTCCAGGGCCAGCGCGCACTGGCCCGCCAGCGCCTCCAGGAAGACCCGCTCCTCCTCGGTGATCCGGCGCGGCTTGGTGAACGAAAACCGCAGCGCGCCCAGCGGCGCGCCCGCCGCCAGCAGCGGCAGCCCGACCCAGGCCCGCTCGTCGCTGTGCGCCAGGAACAGGTCCACGTTGGGCACTCCGTCGAAGTGCCGCCGCAACGACTCCGGGTTCTCCACCAGCACCGGCCGCCGGGTGGTGATGGCCAGCGTCATCACGCTGGGCGCGTCCAGCGAGATGTCGGCGGGCGGCGTACCGGGCACGTCCGGCAGGCCGCCTGGATTGATGGTCCGTAGCCGCAGCCGCTCGCGATCCAGCAGCGCGACCGCCGACCGTTCCGCCCCTATGGCTGAACGGCCAACCTCGGTAATCACCTCGACTACCTGCAGCACCGTCAGGGCCTCGGCCAGCATCGAGGTGGCCTGCTGCAGCCGGGCGGTGCGCAGCGCCGCGGCCGACAGTTGCTCGGTCAGCCGGCCGCGCATCTCCTCGGCCTCGCGCTGCCCGGTCACGTCGGTGCTGGCGCCGACCCACTCAATGATCTTGCCGTCCCGCTCGATCGGCACCGCGCGCACGTCGTAGTGCCGGTAGGCCCCGGTCTTGGTGCGCACCCGGTAGCGGCTGTCGAACACCTTGCCGGCCTGGACGCACTCGCGCCATTCCCGCTCCACCCGCTCGCGGTCCTCCGGGTGGATGGCGTCCAGCCAGCCGTTGCCCAGGTACTCCTCTAGGCTCTGCCCGGTGATCCAGCGCCACTCCGGGGAGTCTTCCGCGATCTGCCCGGTGGGCGTGGTCACCCAGACCACCTGCGCGCCCGCCTGCACCAGCGAGCGGTACCGCTCCTCGCTGCGGCGCACCGCTTCCTGGGAGTTCTGCCGGTCGGTGACGTCCACAGCGATCAGCGCGACGCCGGCGATGTTGCCCTCCGGGTCGTGCGAGGGGAACCAGGAGAACGCCCAGTGCCGGTCATCACGGGCCTTATCATCACGGGCCTGCCGTCCCGGGGCCGTGCGCCGCGCTGGGTGCCGTTGGCCACGGCAGGGCAGCTGATTCCGCCGCCGGGCCCGCGCTGGCCTCGGCCGGGGTGACCGGCTGGTTGGACTCATACAGCGGCTGGCCCTCAGCCAGCACGTGCCGGACCGCGGACTCGGCCCGTGAGGCCAGCGACCCCGGCCAGACCTGGGACGGCAGCAGGCCGACGTGAGCTTCCAGATCCAGGCCGTCCAGCCCGGCCAGGGTCTCGTTGATCCGCCGGAAGCGCAGGTCCGGCCCGAAGAATGCGAACCCGATGGGGGCCTCGCGCAGGAGCGTGGCGAGCAGCGCCGAGTCGGAGACGTCCAGCCCGGACACCCGTGGCTGAGGCACGGAAGTGTCAGTGCTCATGGCCCGCACTCCAGTCCCGTTGCTTGCGCCATGCAACGGCTCCTTCCTGCTCACGGCGGACACACAGGCAGGCTAGCGGCAACGCTCGCGGTCAATAACGCACAAGCGCAGCGCCACGCCCATGCACACGGCCGCGTCCCGGATACCGCGAACACCCACAGTGGCCACGCAGGCGAGCTTTCCACATCCTAGGCGATTTAACGTCGGCCGGAGGGCTTCCTGCCGACTCAGCCAGCGGGAAGACCCGCCGGGCCAGCCCGGCCGGGCTGGTAAATGACCGGAATGTCACCCGCTACTGCGCCGGGATGCCCGTAATATCTGCCGCACGCGGAAACATGGCCACCATCCGGCGCGGACGTGGCACGGCGCCGCGAGAATCTGGAAAGCTGTCCATGTGAGCCCGCAGAGCCGACGACGAGAGCCCCCAGGCGGGGCGGGCCACCCAGGCCATGGGAAGGGGACCCGCTCGGTCGTGCCCAGCCAGGCGCCGCCCAACGCGCTCTTTGCCGAGATGCTGCGCGCCGCCCGGGAGCTGCTGGCGGTGCGCAGCCCGCTGGACGCTGAGCTCATGGTCAGCGAGCTGCTTGGCACGTGGTGGGGCGAGCGCCCGCCGCGTAGTGCCCAGGGTGATGTCGAGGAACTGGTCGGCGAGGGCCTGGTCAGCTATGCGGCGGGCCAGCGCAGCCCGGCCGCGCTGGCGCTGCTGTCCGGCATCGCCTGCCTGGGCACGCCGCGGCAGGCCATGCAGGCCGAGGCGGCCGCGCTGGCGCTGATCGAGCGCGGCGTGGTCGTGCCGCCGTGGGCCGAGCACGTGGGCGCGGTCACCGCGGGCGACTGCTACGTGAACTCCGACCTGTTCGGCGACCGGGACGAGGTCGTCTGCGTGTACAGCTACGCGGGCGAGGACCCGCACGCGCTGGTCATGGTGGTGGACTACAACGCCGCCGGGATGCTCCGCGATGGCTGGGTGACCTCCCAGGTGGACCGGCTGCTCGAGCGCTGCCGCGCGGCCAGCGACGTGGACGGCGGGCAGCCCGCGCGGGTGTCGTTCAGCCAGGTGGAGGCGCCGCAGGCGCGGCGGCTGCTGGAGACCGCGCTGGCCGTCACCGAGTCGGCCAAGGGACCGCAGCCCAGCGAGTCGTTCGCGTCGTACCACGCGTTCATCCGCTCACGGATCCGGACGCTGCCGCCTGCCCGGACCGGGCACGGTGCGGCCAGCGGCGGCGCCCGCGGCGGCGGCCCGGCCCCGTGGGGCGACGGGCACGGCTCGGGCTGGGGCGGGGCGACCGCGCGGCGGCACGCCTGGACCCGGGACCGCCGGGCCATGCTGGTGGCCGAGTTCCTGGCCTCGGACGAGGCGGAGGACCTCTCGGACACCCAGGCGGCCAGCCGCTGCGCGGACCACATCATCGATTACGGCTGTGACCAGGACTTCGGGCGGCCGCTGCGGATGAGCCCGGCCAAGGTGAGCACGTACCTGCTCGACTGGCTGCCGCGCAAGGTGCTGCTGCTGCCGGCCGAGCAGGACGCGATGCCGCACGTGCTGGCGGCCTGGGTGCGCTGGGCCGGCCGCCGTCAGGGCGTGGCCCCGGAGATGATCGCCGAGACGCTGGACGCGGTCTTCGACTCCATGGGGAAGTTTGCCCAGGTCTATCACGATCCCACGTCGTTCGGCCTGGACGCGGCGCTGGTGGCCCGGCTGCTGCCGGACGGCGACCTGGAGGCGCTGCCGCGCCGGGCGTTCGCCTTCCCGGTGCTGCGCGGCATGTTCGGCGGCATCGACCTGGCCACCCTGGACCCGGCCCTGCAACGGGACCGGCGCACGCTGCTGGCCGCCGACCACAACGACGCCAACGGGCGGCCGAGCGGCCCGCTGCACCTCGACCGGCATCTGGTGCTGGCCGACCGGCTCTGGCGCGGCGACCCGCCGGAGCTGTGGGAGGCCGCCCAGCGGCTGCTCGATCTGGGTGAAGACCGGCATGCCGTGCTGCACACGCTGATGTACGCGATCAGGGACGCGGGCAGTGACCCGGCCAGCCTGATCGCCGCCCTGCGCGACCTGCCACCCGCTCCGCCGATCTGAGCGCGGCCGAGCCCCCCACCCGCTCCGCCCCCGACCGCCCCCCCCTCCCCCCCCCCCGTCAGGGGGGGTGCTGGCGTTAGGAAGGATGGGCGGGCTCAGCCGGACGCCGTGCCGGGGCCGGCCAGCTCACGGAACGCGCCGCGGAGATCGGCCGCGGAGACCGTGGTGAGGTCGGCCTGAGTGGCCGCGTCCTCCAGGTCGGCCACCCGCAGGTCGCGGGCGGCGCAGGCGCGCTCGAACAGGCTGCGGGCGAACCGGCCGTTGCCCAGCTCGTCGATCTGGCTGCGCCGCGCGGCCTCGGTGAAGATCTCCTCCAGCACCGGCAGCGCCTCCGGCTCGAAGCTGTCGCCGTGCTGCTCCGCGATCACGCCAGCGATCTTGCACAGCTCGTCCGGCGAGTAGCTGGGGAAGCCGATCCGGGTGCTGAACCGGGACGAAAGCCCGGGGTTGCTGCGCAGGAACCGGTCCATGTCGGCCGGGTAGCCGGCCAGCACGATGACCAGCCGGTCCCGATCGTCCTCGGCCCGCTTGAGCAGCGTGGCCACCGCTTCCGAGCCGTACGCGTCACCGCCCGAGTAACCCGTGTTGTACAGCGAGTACGCCTCGTCGATGAACAGCACGCCGCCCAGCGCCGAGTCGATCAGCTTCCCGGTCTTGATCGCGGTCGCGCCGAGATGCTCGCCGACCAGGTCGGCGCGGTGCGCCTCGATCACGGCCGGGCGGACCAGCAGGCCCAGCGCGGTGAAGATCCGGCCCAGGATCCGGGCGACCGTGGTCTTGCCGGTCCCGGGCGGCCCGGTGAACACGAAATGCCGGGTCGGCGGCTGGCTGGCCAGGCCCTGCCGCTCACGCAGCCGGGCCACCCGGAGCTGCGCGGCGATCTCGTGCACCTGCCGTTTGACCGGCTCCAGGCCGACCAGCTCGTCCAGCTCGGCCAGGGCGTTCTCCAGCGTGGGCGCCTCGGTATAGCCGCGGAACCGGGCAGTCAGTTCCGATCCCGCCTGGGCCAGGTCGGCTTCCTCCAGCGTGACCAGCTCAGCCGGCGTGGGCTCGGCCCCGCCCGCCATTACCCGGACGTTGCGGGCCCGGCCCGCCTTCTCCAGCAGGCTGCGCACGAACCGGCCGTTACCCAGTTCGTCGGCCAGCCGGCGGCGGCCAATGTCCTCCATCATCCGCCACAGCGCCGGGCGGGCGTCCGGGTCGAGGATCTCGCCGCGGTGCTCCAGGTACAGCTCGGCCAGCGCCATCAGCTCGGCCGGTGCGTAGCCGGGGAACTTCACCCGCAGCCCGAACCGCGAGTTCAGCCCGGGGTTGCTGGCCAGGAACGTCTCCATCTGCTTCTCGTAGCCCGCCAGGATGATGATGAGTTCGGTGCGGTCATCCTCGGCCCGCTTGAGCAGCGCCTGGACCGCCTCGTGGCCGAACCGGTCGCCCTGGCCCTCGCTGTCGTTGACCAGGCTGTACGCCTCGTCGATGAACAGCACGCCGCCCAGCGCCCGGTCCACCAGATCGTTCGTCTTGATCGCCGTGGCGCCGAGGTACTCGCCGACCAGGTCGGCGCGCTGGGCCTCGATCACGGTGGGCGTGTCCAGCAGCCCGAACGCGTAGAAGATCTTGGCGACGACCCGGGCCACCGAGGTCTTCCCGGTGCCTGGCGGGCCGAGGAAGACGAAGTGCTGCATCGGCTTCTCGGCCTTGTAGCCAGCCAGCTCGCGCCGGCGCGCCGCCTCGACTGACGCGGTGATCTGCCGGATCTGCTCCTTCACCGACTCCAGGCCGACCATGTTGTCCAGCTCGGCCATGGCCTGGGCCAGGGTGATCTCAGGCTGCTGTGGGTCCGCGCTGGCCCGGTCCCAGTTGCCCGCGGCATCGGCCGGGCGCATCGCGCCCTCCGCGGTCTGCAGCACCCGGGGCGCCTCGCCGGCCAGCTGCCCTTTGCGGCCCGCCCCCGGCTGCCCGGGGCCCGCCTGGCCGGGGCGCCGCGGCGGCCGGGTGACCGTGGCCGGGCCGCCGGCCAGGTACGGGGCGGCCAGCGCGCTGGTCCGGCTCTGCTGGCGGTTGAGCGCCCGGGCTTCCTGCTGGGCCTTGCCGAGCCGCCAGCCGACCACGATCAGCCCCAGCACCCAGGCGATGCCGTAGCTGATCACCGGCAGCTTGGGCGCCGCCCACCAGGCCAGCAGCGCCGGGGGCAGCGCCCAGGCCGTGGTCCAGGCCACCGTGCGGCACGGCACGTACCGGCGGGTGAGCGCCTTGATGTGCGCGGCCGCCACCGCGGCGCACGGGAGCAGCAGCAGCGGCACGATCTCCGCGCCGAGCCGGTTGGTCACTCCGCCCACGACGAGCACCGCGGCCAGCCCCCAGGCGCCCACGAACACCGACGCGGCCACCGAAGTGCTGCCCCGCCAGACGGCCACCGGGCCGTAGCCGATAGCGATGACGAGGAGCAGATCGAGCGCCCTCGGGCCGAGGCTGAAGGCCAGCACGACGATGATCAACACGGCTATGACCAGCAGGATCTTCACCGGCAGTGGTGCTGCGCCGATGGCCTGGCGGGCGCGCGCAAGCCGTTCCTGCGCCATTCGCCTGCCAGGCAGGGACCCGTCGTCTGGCCGCATCTCGCTCCCTCGTGCCGTTCTCTGTATAGCGCATTACCACGCGCTTACAGCGACACACAACCAGATACCAGCAGAGAATGGCCAGGCCAGATTCTGCCCCGCGGGCCACCAGCGGCAGCGGCTGGTGTCCAGTAGTGGTCGGCGCCGCCGACCATGCCAGGGTAATGGCCAGTCCGCGCGCAGCACCGTTACCGGGGTCGGCTCATGGCCATGAAGGCCGCTCTGACCTGGCCGTTCTCTGGTCAGATGAGTTAACGCGGCGGCGGCGTGGTGCGGCGCTTGCGCTGGCCGCCGCCGGGCCCCGCTCCGGTATCAGGCCTCCAGCCCGTCCACGAACGAGTAGGGCGGCCACGGGCCGTTCACTTCGGCCCGCATTCCCACGCCCGCCCCGGTCAGCGTGTGCGCCACCGCGGCGAACTCGGTCGCCATGTCGGCGCGCAGCAGGTAGGCGCTGTTCAGCACCAGCCACTCGGCGCGCTCGGTGAGGTGGGGGTCCTCGGCTGGCTGCCGCCTGGAGTCAACCGCGAAGTCGCTGAGCGCCGCGTCGATCGCGTCGGCCACGTCCTCGGCGTGCTCGACCGCGTCCGCCGGGCCGGCCGCGCCGTATATCTGCACACCCCACTCGACCGTGTCGCGGAACCGGTCCAGCAGGCCCGCGAACTCGTCCCGGCGCCAGGCCAGCAGGGCCCGTACGGTCTCGTCGTCTGGATGCACGGTGGCCAGCCGGAGCGGCAGCACCGGCCCGCCGCCCGCCGCGGTGCCCGCGATGACCCGGTGGTGTGCACGGCCGACCCGCTCGATGTTGTCCAGACCGCCCAGCAGGCTGGACAGCGCCTGCTCGCCGAACGCCGCGGCCTCGACCGTGCCGACCACGGCGGTGAGGCCCGCCTCGCTGACCGGCCGGACCGTTTCCCCGCCTACCCCGGTCAGCCCAGCGAGCCGGCCCGGGCCGAAATGGTCGGTGATCGCGTACACCCAGACCACCGTTTCCGGGGCCCAGCCTCTGTACGGCTCACCCAGCCGCAGCCTTGGTCCGGCCGACAGGCCGTCGGGGGTCATCAGGGTCGGTGCCATCTCACTCCTTCCGGGCAGCGTGCGGTCCCTGTCACGCATCCGGCCACGGGCGCCGATCCGGACGCCCGCGCCGATGGTTCACGGCACCGTTGCTCGGCGAGAGCACGAGCACCGCGGCACGGTGGGTGGTGAGCCTGCTCTGGCCAGCAGCCAGCCGGGCGGGACGGCCTCTCGCTAACCCCCCAGCGTGGCCGCCCGCAGCCGGCCGTACTGGCCAAACAGCGGGCAGATCATTTATCCGTAATCTGCGGCTCCCCCACCGCACGCCCCGAGATTACCGTGCCTCCGTAGCTGATTAGGCCGGCTCGCCCTGATTGAGCTAGTCCTTAATCATTCAGACCGCCGGATGCGGGCTGAGTCACACCCGCACGACGGCGACCCGCTGCGCTTTCGGCCGGCCCGGCTCCGCGGTCAGCCGGTCCATGTCATCCGGGTCGCTGGTGAGCAGGACGATCGGCGGATCCAGCACGAGGGCCGTCGCAGCCACGACCGCGTCTATCGCGCAGCGGTGGCCGGACAGCCCGTCGCCCCGAGCAACTCGCCAGCATGGCGCGCGATCTCGGCGGTCACTGGCAGGACGGTGATTCTGGACAGGACGCGATGCACAGTTGCGTCACGTGGTTTGCCCCGGAGGACCGAGGCGACGCCGCCATGGTGTCGAGGAGGAAGCTGACTCGCGCCCATCTCGACCCGCCGGGCCGGGTCGGACACCGGCTGATTTCTAGAACTCGATGTCAGGAGCGGACTGCAGGAACTCCTTGTCCGGGCCACGTCGCGGCGCGGCCAGTTCCTCTGATCGCACTTGGCCCTCGTTCCTGAGCTCGTTCCAGGACGAGCCGGATGGGCTGGTCACTGACCCCCGGCAAGCCGTTCTGAGGTCTGCGAGGCGGAACCGGTCTGGCGCGGGCGCAATATGTGCTGCCGGACACGCTGCTGTTTCGTTCCACGGGTCTTGGCGGAGGCTGCACGATCAGCGAACACGGCGTAGGCGTCGGCGATCACGTTGCTGAAATAGCTGAGCCAGGGCCATGGGTCGGCCGTGCCGTGGTGCCAGCCATGGGTGGACTCCAGCAAGGCCCGATAGTAGGCGTCCGCCGAGTCAGCGACGGCCTGCTCAAGGCTCACGTAGCGCCCGACGGTATAGCCCATGCTCGGAGAGCATGGCACTGGTAAGCAGACGCGCCACTCGCCCATTGCCATCCACAAAGGGATGAATGACGAGAAAGTCGAGGATGTAGAGCCCGGTAGCAGCACCGGATGATGTTCGCCGGAGGCCACTGCCTGGTGGTAGCGCCCGATGAGGCTGTCAACGGCGAACGGAGTTCGCTAACCTAAGCAAACCGCTAAACAACCTAACTCTAGTCTTGCTTAGCATGTTTAGCGGGTTGGCTTGGTAGGTTCACAGGCCGTGCAGATCCTCGGCTCAGCCGGGACGCCTGTCACGATGATCAAGACCTGCAGGCGGGTCCCCGGCCGAATCCCGGGGACCCGCCTGAACAGGCAATCCTCGATGCGGTAGCGCCGGTGATCAGCTGCAGCCGCTGGTGGCGCCGCAGCCTTCGCAGACGTAGCAGCTGCCCGCCGGGCGCATCTTGGTGCCGCAGGTCAGGCACAGCGGGGCATCCGCGGTGCGGCCTTGCTGCGCCTCGATCAGCTCGGTCGAGCTGTGCGGCTCGCTGGCCAGCCCAGCCGTGTGTGCGTCCGGCTGGTCTTCGTGCCGGGGCTGCGGCCGCTCCACCGCTGCGGACTGGGCCATCTCCCCTGGGTCCTGCTCTTCGGCCAGCGCGGCCGGGTCTTCCCCAGCCAGCTGGGCGGACCGCTCGCTGGCCGACAGGATGCCCATCTCGGACCTGGTCTCATAGGGCAGGTGATCCAGGGCCAGCCGCCGGAACACGTAGTCCAGCACCGAGCTGGCGATCCGGACATCCGGATCGTCGGTGATGCCGGCCGGCTCGAACCGCATGTTGGTGAACTTCTCCACCCACTTCTCCAGCGGGACCCCGTACTGCAGGCTGATGGAGATCGCCATCGAGAACGCGTCCATCACGCCGGCCAGCGTGGACCCCTGCTTGCCGAGCTTGAGGAACAGCTCGCCCACGCCGTCGTCGGGGTACTTGGACGCCGTGATGTAGCCCTCGGCGCCCGCCACCGAGAACCGGGTCACGGTCGCGGAGCGGTTCTTCGGCAGCCGCCGCCGCACTGGCCGGTTCTCATGCGGCGGGGTGTCTGCCTCGGCCGGCGCCGCCTCGGTCTTCTTCCTGGCGTCGGACAGCGGCTGGCCGACCTTGCAGTTGTCCCGGTAGACAGCCAGCGCCTTGAGCCCGAGCTTCCAGCCCTGCAGGTAGATGGACTCGATGTCCTCGACCGTGGCCGACTCGGGCAGGTTCACCGTCTTGGAGATCGCCCCGGACAGCGCGGGCTGTACCGCGGCCATCATCCGGACGTGCCCCATCGCGCTGATCGCCCGCTCGCCCATCGCGCAGTCGAACACCTCGTAGTGCTCCGGCCGCAGGCCCGGGGCGTCCACCACGTGCCCGTGCTTGGCGATGTACTCGACGACCGCCTCGATCTGCTCGCCCTGGTAGCCCAGGTTCTGCAGCGCCCGCGGCACGGTCTGGTTGACGATCTGCATCGAGCCACCGCCGACCAGCTTCTTGAACTTGACCAGCGCCAGGTCCGGCTCCACCCCGGTGGTGTCGCAGTCCATCATCAGGCCGATGGTGTTGTGGCTCACCATGCCGTTGGCCACATACGTCACGTTGTCCGGGACGGACAGGTCATACGTGGGCTGAATGCCACCATCGTCGTTGCTGGCCACGCGCTCGAAGAGGTACCCGAGCGCCTGGCCAAGGCGTTCGTCGCGAGTCTCGCCGAACAGCTGGCGAGCCAGCATCCGCGCCACTCCACCCGTCTTCCGCACTGACTGCTGGACCGCGCTGTGTGCTGGGTGACCGACCGGGGCCAGCGTCCGCCAGGCATCCACGGGCAGGAAGACGTAGTCCTTCTTGGCCGAGTGCGCTGGCTCCTGGAAAGCCATCCGGGCCGACTTGCGCTGGCCGATGAAGCCGACCGTCTCGTCGAAGTTCAGCGCATGATCGACGTTGCGTAGGCGCACCTGCTGGATGTCCCCGCCCCATCCGCTGGCCGTCGTCCTGGTGGTCGTAGCCAGGCCCAGGGCCAGCAGCAGGGTTCGGACCTCGCCGGCGAACGAGTCGTGGGCGGTCGAGATGCTTGGCACCCCGTCCTGCACCGTCCCGTCGGCCTCGAACAGCCCGCGCAGGAACGCCGCGTAGACGGCCGGGTCGTTGGCCTCCAGGATCGCGGACGGCACCCGGGGCACCCATCCCTTACCCGTGTGATCAGTCTCAGGCAACGTCTTGGCGAATCCTGCGGCCTGCCACCACCGGGCCAGCCGGACCGATTGCAGCGTTACCTCCTGGTACCCCTCTTGCTGGGTTACCAGCGGGGACAAGCCGAAGAGTCCCTTGCTGAGCACGCTGAGCCGCTCGGCCACGTCGAGGTCGCTGTCCGCGACGCACAGCCGAACGCCCTTCGCGTGCAGACTGCCGTCGCCCATGAAGTAGCCGACCAGCTCGGCCAGGTCCGCGTCGACTTCGCCCGGGACCTGGAGGTGCCGGTCACCGGCGTAGTAGGCCTGGTCGAGCACGGGCAGCGGCACCCGGCGCGGTGCACCGGGCAGGCCGCCCAGCTGCATCGGAAGCAGGTCAGCAGGCACGATGTCGGCAAGCCGCTTCCACACCCAGGCGCCGGACTGCGCGTCCACCACCTTGACCCGGTGGGTCAGCGTGCCCTGGATGCGATAGCCGCCCTCGGTACGGATCGCCCGGGTGGGCTCCTCACCGTTCACGAAGAACTTCGTGGCCTGCCGCGGGCCCTCGTCCGTCGAGACGAGCAGGTCAAGGTCCTGCCACTGGTCGCCATAGGGGTCGCCCAGTTCCGCGAGGCGAACCAGCCCGCGATCCGTGGCCACCAGAGTGCCGCCAGTCAGGCAGCCGGTCGGCGCGAGCAGTGAGGCCTGGGCGTTCCGGTAGCCGTTCTTCTCGCCCAGCGTCAGGCACTTGTCCCAGGCCTTGTTGGCGGCGGCCAGGATCTCGGTTTCCATCCCGCCCAGCGCCTTGATCTGCTTGCTGGCGTCCGCGTGCTTGCGCATCACCTGCTGGTGCGCGATGGCGTTGCGCTGGTATCCGTCGTACGGCCCGACCACGGCGGCCAGTTCCGCCGACCGCCGGTAGGCGGTACCGGTCATCAGCGAGGTGATGGCGGCCGCGATGGCCCGGCCACCCTCGGAGTCATAGGCATGGCCGGTCGCCATGAGCAGCGCACCCAGGTTGGCGTAGCCGATGCCGAGCTGCCGGTAGGCCCGCGTGGTCTGGGTGATCTTCTCGGTCGGGAAGTCGGCGAAGCAGATCGAGATGTCCATCGCGGTGATGATCAGCTCGGTGATCTGCCGGAACCGGTCCACCGCGAACGTGTCGTCGTCGCGCAGGAACTTCAGCAGGTTGATGCTGGCCAGGTTGCAGGACGAGTTGTCCAGGTGCACGTATTCACTGCACGGGTTGCTGGCCGTGATCCGGCCGGACTCCGGGCAGGTGTGCCAGCCGTTGATGGTGCCGTCGTACTGGATGCCCGGGTCGGCGCACTCCCAGGCGGCCTGGGCCATCTTGCGGAACAGCGTCTTGGCGTCGATGGTCTCGACGGTCTCGCCGGTGAGCCGGGCGAGCAGGTCGAACTGGGCGCCCTGCTCGACGGCGCGCATGAACTCGTCGGACACCCGGACCGAGTTGTTGGCGTTCTGGTACTGGACGCTGGCGATGTCCTTGCCGCCCAAGTCCATGTCGAACCCGCCGTCGCGGAGAACCCGGACCTTTTCTTCCTCGCGCGCCTTGGTCTCGATGAACTCCCCGACATCGGGGTGATCAACGTCGAGGACCACCATCTTGGCGGCCCGGCGGGTGGCGCCGCCGGACTTGATCGTGCCGGCCGACGCGTCCGCGCCGCGCATGAACGAGACCGGCCCGCTGGCCGTGCCGCCCGAGGTGAGCAGTTCCTTGCTGGACCGGATCCGGGACAGGTTCACCCCGGCGCCGGAGCCGCCCTTGAAGATCAGGCCCTCTTCCTTGTACCAGTCCAGGATCGAGTCCATGGTGTCGTCCACGGCCAGGATGAAACATCTGCACGCGGAAAGAGTTGCCGGAGAGGTATTCGCCGCTGTCCGTCTGGATGTCGAACACATCGATCGGGTAAGCCGCGCGATCTAGGCGACTTGGTATCACGAGCCCGGTCCGATCAGCCGAGCTCGGTCGTCACCTCCACCAAGTGGAAGCCGACGCGTAGGAACCTGGGCCAGGCTTGCGGCCGCTGCCAGTAGACAAACGCCAGACGAGGTGGTCAGCAGTAACGTCGAGAGACAACCCGGCCTTGGTGTGCAGCCGGAGCACGTTCTTCACTCCGTTGGCCTTGGTCGCCACGATCTTCGTCAGGCCGTGGGCATCGTGGACCTTGGTGCCGACCGCGTCGTCCGAGCTGCGATGGGATCAGCGCGGAAGGGGGGGCGCGCTGACCTGCTGAGGGGAGTTCGTGCCGACGTTGAACCAGACCGGGGAGTTGAAGGCGAAGATCTGGTGGATGAGGGCGTAGCACAGCTCGTGCTCGAAGATCTCGGCGTCTTTGGCCGTGGCGAAGTAACCGTTCTCCTGGCCGGCCTTGGCGTAGCTGCCGACCACCCGGTCCACCAGTTGCTTGAGGCTCCACTCGCGCTGCGCGGTGCCCACCGCGCCGCGGAAGTACTTGGTGGTGACGATGTTGGCCGCGTTGACCGACCAGGAGTCGGGGAACTCGACCCCGCGCTGCTCGAAGTTGACCGTGCCGTCCCGCCAGTTGGTCATGACGACATCGCGGCGTTCCCAGGTGACCTCGTCGTACGGGTGCACACCCTCCCGGGTGTGGATCCGCCCGATCGTGAGCCCCTTGCGCGAGCCCTTGCCGCCCCGCGGCGCGGTCCCGCTCACCGTCTCCGTCATGTCACTCCCCCTTCTGGGATCCGCTGGATCCCCTGCGGGCCCGGCCAGGCCCATCCGTCGAAATGAAGTAGTGCTATCCAGCTCGGTCCCGTGCTGGCTGGCCCCGTTCCACTCACCGCGTCAGCGCGGCCGCCTCGTCCCGCGCGGCCCGCAGCGCGCTGATCTCTGCCTCGAAGTCGGTCAGCGACTCGAACCCGCGGTACACCGAGGCGAAGCGCAGATACGCGACCTCGTCCAGCTCGCGCAGCGGTCCCAGAATGGCCAGCCCCACATCGTGGGACGCCACCTCGCCGGACCCCCGGGCCCTGATCGTGTCTTCCACCTGCTGGGCGAGGATCGCCAGCTCATCCTCGGTCACCGGCCTGCCCTGGCAGGCCCGCCGCACACCACGGACGATCTTCTCCCGGGTGAACGGCTCGGTGGTCCCGCTGCGCTTGGCCACCATCAGGATCACCGTCTCCTGCGTGGTGAACCGCCGTCCGCACGCCGGGCAGGACCGGCGCCGCCGGATCGCGGCGCCGTCGTCGGCCGTGCGGCTGTCGATGACCCGGCTCTCCGCATGCTTGCAGTACGGGCAGAACACGTGATCACCTCCACCGGCGGGCAACACGGAACGCAGCCACCGCCACCACAACTTGTGCATGAACTACAGTGATGTAACTACTATATGTTGTGGTTACCGTAGAGCAGACACCGCACCGAGTGCAAGCGCCAACGCGCCGGCCCGGCAAGTTTCCTCTGCTGGCCGGGGCACTGGGCCTCAGCCACCGGCTTCGCCACCGAGCTGTGACCATCCGGCCAGCCGGTTAGCCAGCCGGCACCCACAAGCTCTCACCGGGCACGAGAACTTGGCTGCTCAGCGCGTTGACCTGCATGATCTCCTGGGTGACGACCCGCGGGTCGGCCGTCGGCTCGGCTGCCATCGCGATCGACCAGAGGGTCTGCCCGGGCCGGACCACGACCTGCCGCAGTCCAGCGTGCGCCGCGGCCGGCGACAGGCCGTGATTAGCCGCCTGGGCGCCGGTCGCAGCCAGCAGCCACACCGGCGTGAGCACCGCGGCGACGGCT
>CAVVGF010000097.1:0-11341 GCA_963747705.1 uncultured Actinomycetes bacterium
GAGATCCGGGACGGGGCCTGGGTGCCGCAGTACCGGAAGGTCTGACTCAGCTGACCTAGGAGCTGGCCGTGCACGCGGTGGTGGCGCTGGCGGTGCCCACGGTGGAGGCCTTCGATCTGGCCATCCCGGCCCAGGTCTTCGCCGATCCCGGCCTGCCGAAGCGCTATGACTTCACGGTCTGCGCCCCCGCGGCCGGGCTGGTGCGGTCCACCGCGGGCTTTGCCGTGCTGGCCGAGCATGACCTGGCCGTGCTGGCCACCGCGGACACGGTGGTGGTGCCGGGGTACCTGCCGCTGGGGGATCCGGCGAGGACGTCTGCTCGGCGCTGCGCCAGGCGGCCGGCCGCGGGGCCCGGATCGTCTCGGTGTGCACCGGGGCGTTCGCGCTGGCCGCGGCCGGGCTGCTCGACCATCGCCGGGCCACCACGCACTGGCAGTACGCGGCCGAGCTCGCGGCCCGGTATCCCGCGGTCAAGGTCGATCCGGATGTGCTGTGGGTGGATGAGGGCCCGGTGCTGACCAGTGCGGGGCTGGCGGCCGGGATCGACCTGTGCCTGCAGCTGGTGCGAGCCGATCATGGCAGCGACGCGGCGGTCGGCGTGGCCCGCCGGATGGTGGTGGCCCCGCACCGGGAAGGCGGCCAGGCGCAGTGGCTGGAACGCCCGGTGCCGCCGCCCGGGGAAGGTCTGGCCGCCACCTGCGAGTGGGCGCTGGAGCACCTGGCGGACCCGCTCACCGTGGCCGACCTGGCACGGCACGCGGGCTGGGCGCCGCGGACGATCGCCCGGCGGTTCATCATCGAGACTGGGCTGGCGCCGATGCGCTGGCTGGCCGCCGCCCGGGTCCGCGAAGCCCGCCGCCTGCTGGAAGTCAGCGACCTGCCGGTTGAGGACATCGCCGCGCGCTGCGGCCTGGGCACCGCCGCCAACCTGCGCCGGCACCTGGCCCGCGACGCCGGCGCCACGCCCACGGCCTACCGGGCCGCCTACCGGGGGCCCCGGGCCGGCGGGCAGAGCGCCGCTGGGTAGCCGCCGCGGCCGGCAGGCAGAATCCGTGCGACCGCGGGCAGTCCGGCCCCTCGCCGCGCCTGGCGGGGCAGTCAACCATGGAGATATGTCTGCCATCGCTCCGCTGCTCGAACGCAATCAGGCCTTCGCCGCCGATCCGGACGCACGCCGGAACATGCCCCGGCTGCCGTTCATCCCCAACCTGGGCCTGTACATCGTCACCTGCATCGACTGCCGGGTCAACCCGGCGCAGATTCTCGGGGTCCGGCTGGGCGAGGCCCTGGTGCAGCGCAACATCGGCGGCCGGATCACCCCGGCCGTCATCCAGGACATCGCCTACGCCGGCTACCTGGTGAACACCAAGGCCCCGGAAGGCCCCTACTTCGAAGTCGCGGTCATCCACCACACCGACTGCGGCTCGACCCTGCTGGCCGACGATGAACTGCGCCATGGCTTCGCCGGGCGGATCGGGACCGACGAGCGGACGCTGGCCGACACCCCGGTCCTGGACCCGGCGCGCACGGTCCGGACCGACGTCGAGCGGGTGCTCTGGGCCGAGGAGATCCCGCAGAATGTCCGGGTCTCCGGGCACGTCTACGACGTCTCGACGGGCCGCGTGACCACCATCGTGGACGCCAGGTCCAGGAAGTGACGTCCGGCCGGTCAGCGACAGCCTGACCTGGCCGGCTGGGCCGGGGCGCCCGGCCCTACGATGATGCGATGACCTCAGCCGGGTACCTCCGCTTTCCGGATGTTCAGGGTGACCTCCTGACATTCATCGCCGAAGACGACGTGTGGCTGGCCCCGGCCGCCGGCGGGCGGGCCTGGCGGCTGTCCGCGGACCAGGCCGAGGCGGCCTGGCCCAGGTTCGCCCGGGACGGGGCGTCGGTGGCCTGGGTCAGCTGGCGGGACGGGCCGGCCGAGGTCTATCTGGCCGGTACCGACGGGGCGGCCCCCGGCCGGCGGCTCACCTACTGGGGCGAGTCCGCGGCCACCGTAGGCGGCTGGACTCCGGACGGCGAGATCATCGCGCTCACCGCGGCCGGGCAGCCTTTTGAACGCCAGTTCTGGGCGCATGCCGTGCCGCCGGACGGCGGTCCGTCCCGGGTACTGCCCTACGGGCCTGTTGCCGGGGTGGCCGTCGAGGAGGGCACGCAGGCGCTGCTCAACGGGTCATGGGGCCGGGATCCGGCGTACTGGAAGCGGTACCGGGGCGGCACCGCGGGCCGGCTCTGGACGGCCACCGGGGGCGGCCCGTTCCAGCGCATCCTGGCCAGCCTGAACGGGCAGTTCGCCAGCCCGATGCTGGTCGGCGACCGGCTGGCCTTCCTGTCCGACCACGAGGGCACCGGGAACGTGTACTCGTGCCGGCTGGACGGCTCGGACCTGCGGCGGCACACCGACCATGACGGGGGTTATGCCCGGCAGGCCGCGACCGATGGGCAGCGGATCGTGTACCAGTGCCGCGGTGAGCTGTGGATCCTCGACGACCTCAGCCCGGACAGCCAGCCGCGGCCGGTGCCGGTCACGCTCGGCTCGGCCAGCACCGCCCTGGTGCCCCGGCTGATCTCGGCCGAGGACCATCTCGGCGGGCTGTCCTGCGATTACGCCGGGCTGGCCAGCGCGGTGGTGGTGCGCGGCACGGTGCACTGGCTGACTCACCGGGACGGCCGGCCCGCGCGCTGGCGGTGACCGCGGACGCACGGGCCCGGCTGCCCCAGGTGCTCGGCCAGACCGGCCAGGTGGCCTGGATCAGCGACGCGGGCGGCACCGACGCGGTGGAGATCGCCCCGGCGGCCGGCCCGGAGCTGGCCCCTGGCAGCCCGCCGCCGGGCCCGCGCCGCCTGGCCGAGGGCCAGCTCGGGCTGGTCAGCGAGCTGGCCGCGGCGCCGGACGGGTCCACCCTGGCGGTCGCGGCCCGGGACGGGCGGGTGCTGCTGGTCAACGTGGCCAGCGGCGCGGTCCGCGAGCTGGTGTCCTCGGATGACGGGGCGGTGTCCGGGCTGGCCTACGCACCCGACTCGGCCTGGCTGGCCTGGGCCCATCCGGGCCCGCAGCCGCTGAGCCGGATCAAGCTGGCCCGGCTGGCCGACGGCCTGGTGGTGGACGCGACCGAGGGCCGGTTCATCGATTCCGAGCCCGCGTTCACCCGGGACGGGAAGTACCTGGCCTTCATGTCCGCGCGGATCTTCGACCCGGTGTACGACGCGCACTTCTTCGACCTGTCGTTCCCGTACGGGTCCCGGCCGTACCTGGTGGCGCTGGCCGCGGACACGCCGTCGCCGTTCGCGCCGCTCACCGCGGGCCGGCCGCCCGGGGATGGGGCGGACAAGCCGGACGGCAGCGACGACGGCGCGGGGGAGGCGGACGGCGAGCAGGCGGACGGGGAGAAGGCCGGCGGGGACAAGGCTGGCGGGGACAAGGCGGATGCCCCGCCGCCGGTCGTGGTGGACGTGGCCGGGCTGGCCGAGCGGGTGCTCAGCATGCCGGTCGCGGAGTCGCGCTACTCCGCGCTGCGCGCGGTGGCGGATGGGCTGGCCTGGCTCAGGGAGCCGGTCATCGGGGTGCTCGGTGAGGGCGCCACGGTGCCGGACGGCAGCAAGCCCCGGCCGGTCCTGGAACGCTACGACCTGACCCGGCGCAAGGCCACCGACCTGGTCACCGGGCTGGACTGGTTCGAGGTCAGCGGGGACGGCGAGTGGCTGGTCGTCCGGGACGGCGGGGAGCTGCGGGTGGTCCCGGCGCAGCGCAAGGCCGACCAGGACGGCGGCGACACGGTGCAGGTCAACCTGTCCCGGGCCCGGTTCCTGGCCGATCCGGCCGCGCTGTGGCGGCACGCCTACGGCGAGGTGGGCCGGTACATGCGGCACGACTTCTGGGTGCCGGACATGTCCGGGGTGGACTGGGACGGGGTGGCCGAGGAGTACCGGCCGGTGCTCTCCCGGGTCAGCAGCCCGGCCGAGTTCGCCGACCTGCTCTGGGAAGTGGTCGGCGAGCTGGGCACCTCGCACGCCTACATCCGGGCCTCACGCCCGCCGGGGGAGGACGGTGACGGCGAGCCCGGGCTGCTCGGCGCGGACCTGGCCCGGGACCCGGATGGCAGCTGGCGGATCGCCCGGGTGCTGCCCGGCGAGTCCTCCGACCCGCGGGCCCGCTCGCCGCTGGCCGCACCGGGCACGGCGGTCCAGCCCGGGGACATCCTGCTGGCGGTGGACGGCCGGCCGGTGGATCCGCAGGCCGGCCCGGGGCCGCTGCTGATCGGCGCGGCCGGCAAGCCGGTCGAGCTGGCCGTGGCCACCGCGGCCGGCCCGGTCCGCCGGTTCGCGGTGACCCCGCTGGCCAGCGAGCGCCGGCTGCGCTACCAGGACTGGGTGGCGGGCAACCGGCGGCTGGTCCGTGAGCTGTCCGGCGGCCGGGCCGGCTACCTGCACATCCCGGACATGATGGGCGAGGGCTGGGCCCACTTCCACCGGGACCTGCGGGTGGAGATGGCCCGGGACACGCTGATCATGGACATCCGGATGAACCGCGGCGGGCACGTGTCCGAGCTGGTGGTGGAGAAGCTGGCCCGCCGCATCATGGGCTGGGACATGCCGCGCTCGATGCAGCCGGTCAGCTATCCCAAGGACACGCCGCGCGGGCCAGTGGTGGCGCTGGCCGACGAGAACGCCGGGTCGGATGGGGACATGATCACCGCGGCCATCAAGATCCTCGGCCTCGGCACGGTGGTGGGCGCCCGCACCTGGGGCGGGGTGATCGGCATCGGCGACCCGTTCCGGCTGGTCAACGGCACGTCGATGACCGTGCCGCGGTACGCCATCTGGCTGAACGGGTTCGGCTGGGGGGTGGAGAACCACGGCGTGGACCCGGACACCGAGGTGCTCATCTCGCCGGACGACTGGGCCGCGGGCCGGGACCCACAGCTGGAGACCGCGACCCGGCTGGCCATGGAGCAGCTCGAGGCCCGGCCGGCCGCGCAGCCACCGGACTACTCCGGCCGCCCGTCCCGGGCCCGGCCGCCGCTCCCGCCGCGCTCGTCCTGACGTCTGGTGGGCTGGATCTGGTGGGCCAGATCTGGTGGGCTAGAGCGGCGCCTGGTAGCTGCCGATCCAGTGCACCTTGAGCCAGGTGAGCGCGGCCGTCCAGGCGCCGGTCACCTCGAGCACGCCGACCAGCACCAGCAGCCCGCCGCCGATCCGGGTGATCAGCTTGGCGTGCCGCCGGGCCCAGCCGAACGCGGTCATCCCGCGCTGGAACGCGAACGCCACGATCAGGAACGGGATGCCCAGGCCCAGCCCGTAGATGAACGCCAGCACCGCGCCGCGCACCGCGGTGCCCGAGGTGAAGGACATGGTCAGCACCACGCTCAGGGTGGGACCGACGCAGGGCGTCCAGCTCAGTGCGAACAGCACGCCGAGCAGCGGCGCGCCGGCCAGCCCGGCCCGCGGCCGGAACGAGGGCCGGGCGATCCGCCCGGTGACCGGGAACCGGTCGAACACCCCGGCGAACAGCAGGCCGAGCACGATGGTCACCGCGCCCAGCACCTGGGTCACGCCCGGCCGAGTGCCGCTGCAGCACCAGGCCCAGGCTGCCGAAGGCCAGCCCCTCGGTGGCGAACACCAGCGAGAAACCGAGCACGAACAGCAGCGTGCCGAGCATGGTGCGGCCGCGCGCTGGCACCGCCGGGGCGCGGCCGGTAGCCACCCCCGCGGCGGGCGCGGCCACGCTGACGCTGCCGCCCGCCGCGGCCGCGGCGGTGGCCGCCGGGGCGGCGGCCACGCTGGCGGCCGCCCCGGACGCGGCCGTCCGCTGGGCGTCGGTCCCGGACATGCCGGTCACGTAGGACAGGTATCCCGGCACCAGGGGCAGGCAGCACGGCGACAGGAAGGTGAGCGCGCCGGCCGCCGCCGCTATCGGCGCAGCCAGAATGAGCGGCCCGGACTGGACCAGGTGCTGTACACCACTCATCAGCGCGTCCTCCTGTCGGGCACCAAACTACCGCCCACGGCACCGGCCGGGCCGGCCGGCCACGGGTACGGCCGCCACACCATTGCCCGGGGATGACCCTGGTTCTAAGGTTCGGGATGAGTCCCCGTGTGCGGTTACGTCCGGCCATGTGCGATTGCGTCCGGTCACGCTCGTTCCGTGCCAGGGGGCCAGGGGTTCAAGCCGCGCCGCAGCGGCCAGCAGAACGGAGATCACCATGCATGATGTGCCCCTGCACCGACTGTCCCGGTACCTGAGCAGAGCCACCCGCCGCGGATTAAGCCGCCGGCTGGCGGTCATCACGCTGCCCGCCGTCATGCTCGTCCCACTGCTGACCAGCTCGGCGGCACACGTGCAGGCCGCGGCGGACAGCTCATCGGGCGGCGCGGTGCCCACCGTGAACTGGGCCCTGTCCGGATCGGCCAGCGCCGACTCCACCGAGTCGGGCAACCCGGCGTCGAACGCCATCGACGGGGACGCCGGCACCGACTGGTGCACCTCGGCCTGGACCGGCACGCTCACCGTCAACCTGGGCCAGGTCCGCTCGCTCAGCGACCTGGGCATCACCCTCGACTCGTCCAGCCCGTCGGCCAGCGCCACCATCAAGACCGCGGCCACGTCCGGTGACTGGCAGACCGTGCCGGCCGCCAGCAACGTCGCGCTCGACCCGGGCAACCCGATGTACATCCCGCTGCCGCGGGGCACCCAGGCCCGGTACGCGGAGATCACCGTGTACAGCGACACCGGCGCCGACGTGTGCGTCGGCGAGTTCCGCATGTACGGGCCGGATCCGGCCGCGGCGGGCATGGACTTCGGCGCCGACCTCTCGTTCACCCCGCAGGAGCTGGCCGCCGGGGCCAAGTTCACCTACCACGGCCAGCAGCAGTCCCCGGTGCAGATCATCCGCGAGAACGGCGCCAACTACGTGCGGATGCGGCTCTGGGTGGACCCACCGCCCGGGTACAGCGACCTGGCCAGCGACCTGGCCCTGGCCCGCAGCGTGCACGCGGCCGGGATGAAGGTCTACCTGGACATCATGTACTCCGACTTCTGGGCCGACCCGCAGCATCAGGACATCCCGGCCGCGTGGCAGGGCCAGGACCTGGCCCAGCTCACCGCGACCGTGCAGTCCTACACCCAGCAGGTGATCTCCGCGTTCGCCAAGCAGGGCACCCCGGTGGACATGGTCGCGATCGGCAACGAAATCCGCAACGGCATCCTGTGGCCGGTCGGCGAGGTGAACGACCCGACCAACCCGGCCGACTACGACAACCTGGCCACGCTGCTCAAGGCGGGCGTGGCCGGCGCGCGGGCGGGCAACCCGGCGGGCCACCAGCTGCTGGTCATGATGCACTACGACCAGGGCGGCAATAACAGCCTGAGCCAGGCGTTCTACCAGAACCTGGTGGCCCAGGGCGTGCCGTTCGACGTGATCGGCCTGTCCTATTACCCGTTCTTCCACGGGCCGATCTCGGCTATGCGGCAGAACGTGGACGCGCTGGCCACCCAGTTCCACAAGAAGATCGTCATCTCGGAGACCCAGTACCCGTGGACGCTGGCCAACGGCAACAGCCCGATCGGGGACAGCACCGGCAACTTCGTCTGGGAGCCGAGCCAGCTCTCGCCCGGCTACCCGGCCAGCCCGGGCGGCCAGCTGTCCTTCGTGACCGACGAGCTGTCCATCCTGGCCCAGGTGCCGGACGGGCTGGGCGCCGGGCTGTTCTACTGGGCGCCGGACTGGATCCCCGGCGTGCCGTGGGAACCGGGCACCGGCATCGGCACGCCGAACGCCAACCTCACCCTGTTCAACTCGCAGGGCGTGGCGCTGCCGTCGATCGGCATCTTCCGCAACCCGGCCGCGGTCTGCCAGAGCTATGACCCGTGGGATGTGCCGTGTGTCGTAGGAGGCTGAGCGTTATAGGAGGCTGACACACCGGCCCGCGCGCGGGTCACCCGCGCGCGGGCCGGCCCGGCCAGCAGGAATAGCGTCACCACCTGGCAGAGCAGTGCCACCGCGGTGAGCAGGGCCATGCTCAGCGACGCGCCATTGGCCCCGGCGTTCACGAACGCCGCCCCGCTGCCCGCCGCGCCCAGCACGGCCAGCAGGCTGAGCCCCGAGGTGATGATGATCGCTGGCCGCCGGATGGCCACCGCGCGGATCACCGGCACGATCGAGCCGACCAGTAGCAGCAGGCCGAGCGCGGTGTGCACCCCCAGCCCGGCTGGCCCGTTCGCCAGCGCCCGGCCGATCGCGGCGAACTCGCCGCCACCCTGATCGCGGGCCGGGATGGTGACGTACAGGTTCACCCACATGCCCAGCCCGTACTGGACGAGCAGGGCGACCGCGGTGCCCAGGCTGGCCCGCCGGATCACCTCCTCCGGGCTGAACCGGGTGCCCGCAGGTGGGCGGGACGTCACAGATACTCCGGACATTGCTGCCGTCACCTCCACTGGCTGGCCTGCCACACGATCGATATCTAGGCAGTCAACATAGTTTCTAGCAGAGATGATTTCGAGCAGCAAGTATTTTACCTGCTGATAGTATTGCCTGGTGGACGACGTTGTCGTGGACCCCTACGGCAGCCTGGCGTTCCTCCTGGTCCAGCTGGGCATGCACGGCGCGCGCCAGTACGGCGAGCGGCTGCAGCCGCTGGGCCTGGAGCAGCGGCAGGCCGGGGTGCTGGTCCGGCTGGCCGCGAACGAGGGCCGGTCGCAGCAGGCCATCGCCGAGTCGATGGGGGTCAACGCCACCCGGATGGTCTTCCTGGTGGACGAGCTGGAGAAGCTCGGCCTGGTCGAGCGGAGGCGCAACCCGGACGACCGGCGCTCCCACGCGCTCTACCTGACCGAGCAGGGCCGGGCCGCGCTGGACCGGATCCGCGCGGTCACCGCCGAGCACGAGCAGCGGATGAGCGCGGGCCTGTCCGCCGCGGAGCGCGCCGAGCTCATCGCCCTGCTCCGCCGGGTAGCCGCCGCCCAGGGCCTGCGCCCGAGCGCCCTCCCCGGCTTCCCCCCGCACCAGCCGGCGGCTGACCCGGCACCCGACGCCCGGCCGCGCGGCGGCCGACGAATTCGCATACACCGCCAGGACGCAACGCCGGCTGAGCCAGCCCATGGCTGGCGCCAGTGAGCGCCCGTGCCGGTCAGCGCGGTTCGGGCGGGATTCGCGGGCTGGCCCGCAGAGTTGCCCCGTTTGCAGCTGCGTGGGTGAAGGTTTAGTGCAGTCAGGACGGCTCTGTCGCATATTTCTGGATGGTCACGGGACTGGTGTTTTAGCTGGTCAGGAGGATGCGCTTGCGGAGGAGCGGGAAGGATGCGCGTCCGTACATCTGGCGTTCGAGCAGCTTGGTGCGGGTGTTGCGGCCTTCGACGCGGCCGGAGTTCCATTCCAGGGTCAGGGCGTTGCGGACGGCCTGGTAGTCGCGGCGGATGCCGTTGGCGAACGGGGCGAGGGCGGGGCGGTCGCCGGCGGCGGCGAGCCAGTCGTCGAGGCGGTCGCCGCGGCGGCCGGGTGAGGATCTTGGCGAATGCGGTGACGTGCCCGGCCAGGGCCTGCAGCTCGGGGCAGCGGCCGAGGATGGCGGCGAGCTGGTCCTGCTGGCCGGCGTCCAGGCGGGCGGGGTCGGTGAGCATCCAGCTGGTGACCTGCTGCTTTGCGGGCGGGGCGGGCGGCTTCGGCGGGGCGGCGAGCTTGAGCAGGGCCAGCCACCTGTAGGTGGTGAGCTCGCTGCCGGGGTAGCCCAGCGCGGTGATCTCCCGGTGCAGGGCCGCGATGTTGGTGGTGCCGGCGTCCCACCGCCGCCGCAGGTACGGCTTGTAGGGGTCCAGGCCCGAGGCGCCGGCTGTCTTCAGCAGCGCGTCCGCGGTGGCGCGCGCCAGAACCGGCCGGTGAGCTGCCTGGCTGAGGCCGAGCGCGGCGGCGGCCTGGTCCAGCGTCTTCCCGGCGGCGCGCAGCTCGTGCACCGCGGCGTGCCGCTCGCGGATGACGGCCTCCAGCCCGGCGGGCAGGCCGCCGGGCAGCACCTCGTCCTGCTGCCGGTCTTGTTCCTGCTGGTGGTGGCCTGTTCCTGCTGGCCGTGGCGTGCGCAGCCGGATCCGGCCAGGCAGTCCTGGTGGCGGGCGACGGCCTTGCCGGCGTAGCTCGCACAGGTTGTGCCAGATGTGCCACCGGTCCGCGACCTGGATCGCCTGCGGGGCGCCGTCGCGGGCAGCCTCGGCGTAGGCGCCGGCCCGGTCCCGGCAGATCACCTCCACCTCCGGGTGCGCCCGCAGCCATCCCGGCCGCGGTGCCCGCCTCCCGGTCCGGCAGCACGTCCACCGGCTCGCCGGTCTCCATGTCCACCAGCAGCGTCGCGTAGTCGCGGCCCTTCTTCAGCGAGAAGTCATCGATGCCCAGCACCCGCACCGGCCCGCACGGCCGGCCCGGGCAGCGCCATCAGGACGCGGATCAGGGTATGGCGGCTGACCTCGACCGCCAGCACCGCGCGGGCCAGCCGGGACCCGGCCCGCCCGCACAGCGCCGCCGCCACCGCGGCCAGCTGCCCGGCCAGCAGCGGGGTCTGCCGCGCATACGGCACGGCCAGCCCTTCGGGCTGCTCAGCGAAGCTGCGCCTTCGGGCAGTCCGGGTTGCCGCACCGCAGCAGCCGCACCACCAGCCAGATCAGCACCCGGCGGCCGCCGGCGCGCGGCATCACGCAGCCGCCGCGGGTACCGGTCACGCACCGCCGTGCACCAGGTCCCGCACCCCGGGCACGCCGCCCCGCCCGCCGCCGCACGCACCCAGATGCTCACCAGGCCCCCGCTGATCTCGGCCCGGTCCACCACCACCGCCCGCCAGGTGCGGCAGCAGCAGCCGCCAGCACCCCGCCGCCTCCGCTGCTGACAACGACACACTGGCCTGCGACACTGACATGGCGGGGCTCCCGGGATCCAGGCGACTCGACACCGCCGGCCTACCAGGAGCCCCGCCCGCCGCCAAGGCCGACACGCCGCAAACCCCACAGAACAAGCCAGCCAGATCACGCCAGACACCGCCGCCGCACAGCCGTTACCCCGCCGTCGCCATCCCGAGATATGCGACAGAGCCGTCAGGAGTGCAGCAAAACTTCACCGATGCGGTGCCGGGGGCTGGCTGGGGACCATGGGTGAAACTTCGGTGTGGTTGCGCGGCGGCGGGGTGAGCGGCCGGACCACACAGGTCAGCCCAGCGACTGAACCGCTGCCTCGATAGCCTTGTGGAACGTCGGGTATGCGTAGATCATCTGGCCGAGCGGCGAACGGGACCCGGGCATGCACGGCCAGTGTGAGCAGGCTGAGCACCTCGCCGCCGGCCGGCCCGACCGAGGTGG
>CAVVGF010000098.1:0-15585 GCA_963747705.1 uncultured Actinomycetes bacterium
GCGTCCGCAGGAAAGCGCAGGCACCCGCGGGAAGTGCTCGAGAGCCTGCACAGCAACGGGCGTGCACGGTCATGAAGGGCGTGCGCAGGGCGGCGGGGCCTGCATGGGCAGCCCTGGAGGGCGTGCGCGGCGTAGCGGGCCTGCCCGGGAAGCGGTGGGGGGCGTGTACGCCAGCGGAGCGTGCGCTGGCGGCCGTCGAGGGCGAGCGCGAGGCCGCGGAGCCTGCGCGGGAAGCCCGGGGGCGTGCGGCGGGCGCGGGACCTGCGCGGGAAGCCCTGGGGGACGTGCGACGGAGCGGGACCTGCCCGGGAAGCCCCGGGGCGTCTGCGGTGGGCGGCGGGACCTGCGGGGGAAGCTCCGGGGGCCTGCGACGGGTGGCGGGACCCGCGCGGGAAGCCCTGGAGCGCCTCGACGGGCGGCGGGGCCACCGCGGAGAAGCCCTGGAGGGCGGGCGGGGGCAGCGGGCGGGGTGTGCGGGAAGCGGTGGAGGCCTGGGGGACCGGAGGAGGCCGTGCGCGGTGAAAGGCCTGTGTGGGATACGGCGGGACGTGCGCGGGGACGCGCGGGGGTGGGCGTGAGCGGGAACTGGGCAGGTCCAAGGGCTCGCGCCGGACTGACGAGCGCACAACAGGGAGCAGGTTTTGCGACCGGACTGACGAGCGAGGGACGAGCGAGGAAGGGAGGGCGCCCGCGCCGAAGGGGGCGCGCCGCCGACTGGACTGAGGAGCGAGGGAGCGAAGCGAGTGAGCGACGAGGGAAGCTCGGCGGATTCAGCGCCCCCGGAGGCGCAAGGCAAGCGGAGCGCGAGGAGCCGTGCGTACATTGACCAGGAGCCCCAAGGAGCCGAGCCTGCGCTGGGGTAGGGCGAAGTGCCTACCTGGGCGTCTCGACGCGGAACACGCGCAACTGCAGCGCCAGCGTGCTGTAGTAACCGACCAGCGTGGTCAGCTCGAACAGGCCGGCCTGGCCCAGCTCCGCCTCCGCCGCCGCGTACTGCCCGTCGGTCAGGTCGCCCGTCCTGGCCAGCGTCCACGTCGCGTCGACCAGGGCGCGTTCGGCTGGATCGGCCAGGTCTGGCGCCTGGCCGGCCCGGATCGCGGCCAGGTCCTCCTCACTGAGCCCAGCCCGGCGGCCCGCGGCCTCGTGGGCGTACTGCTCGAACTCGCAGTCGGTGTGTGCGGCCACGATCAGGATGGCCAGCTCACGGGCCCGGGCGGGCAGGCTCCCCCGGTAGCGCAGCGCCGCGCCGAGCGCCTGCAGCGCCTCGCCGACGGCGGGTTCCAGCAGCATCGCATTGAACGGCCCAGTCAGCGCGCCGGTATCGTTAACCAGCTGGAACGGCTGGTTGCCGCCACCCCGCGGCCCCCCGGTCATGGCGGCGTACAGCTCTGTCTGAGCGGCGTTAAGCATGGGTGGTTGAAGTTTGGTCAGTCGTCCCACGCTGCCGGTCACTTTCCGCGGTACCCGAGCAGACGGGAGATCTGTGCGCAGGTGTCCAGGACCTGGGGTTTCAGCTCGCGCGTAATCCGGGCGGCGGGCCAGTCGCGGGACTGCACGGCCAGGTTGGCGCCGGCCACCACGGCACCGCTCTCGCCGCGCACCGGGGCGGCCACCGAGCGCAGGCCGTAGGCCAGTTCCTCGTCCTGGGTGGCCCAGCCCTGGGCGCGGATCGCGGCCAGCTCGGGGCGCAGCTCGTCCACGCTGCGCTTGGCATTCGGGCCGGCGGTGCCGGTGAAAGACCGGGGGGTGATGGCTTTCTCCAGGTCAGCGTGGTCCAGGTAGGAGAGCAGCAGCTTGCCGATGGACGTATGCACGGCGGGCAGCAGCGAGCCGACCCGGATGTTGGCCGTGACCAGGTCGGAGTTGCGCAGCCGGACCAGGTACAGCACCTGGTCGCCGGTGAGCACAGCCAAGTTCACCGTCTCGCCGGTGCTGTTGGCCAGTTCCTGCAGCTTGGGCGTGGCCAGCTCGACCAGGTCCAGGCTGCGCAGCGCGGCGGTGCCCAGGGTCAGCACCCGCACGCCCGGCCGGTACTCACCGGACGGCAGGTGATCCAGGTAGCCCTCCGCGGTCAGCGTCATCACGATCCGGTAGGCAGTCGGCAGCGGCAGCGAGACCTCGGTGGCGATGTCGGTGATCCGCCAGGTGGGGCGCTGCTCAGTGAAGACCGATAGCACTCGGAGCCCTTTGGCCAGCGCCTCGACCCGGTAGTCAGGCGGCGCGCCGCCTTCCCCGCTGCGGGTGGGACTCGCAGACGCAGGCATGTGGTGTCCCCCTTGGGCTAGTGGGCCTAGCGTTGTGGGCTGAACGGACCATCTGGACATGCGTAGCCGCAGACCTCTATGGTCTAAGGACCAGAGTAGAAATCGACTTTCACATCTCGAAAGTACCACGGTGGGTAAACCGTGAATAGTCAGGTAGTGGAGCGACCGCGGATGAATGACTGGCTTGGGTTGCGCGGCCGTACCGCGCTGGTGGCCGGTGCGGGCGGACTGGGCGCGGCGAGTGCTTTCGCGCTGGCCGGACTGGGCGCACGGGTACTGGCCGTCGACCTGGACCAGGCCCGGCTCACCCAGTTGGAAGAGCGGGTTCGCGAGCATGGCGGGCACCTTGAGGGGCTGGTCGCCGACCTGACCGACCCGGAGGCGTGCCGTCGCATCGTCAAGGAGGCGGCAGGGCGGCTGGGTTCGATCCAAGTATTCCTGCACGCGGTGGGCCGGAACAACCGGCAACCCATCCTGGAACTCGACGACACTGCCTGGACTGACCTGGTCAGCCTGAACCTGTCCAGCGCGTACTGGACCGGGCAGGCGGTCGGCCGGGAGATGTGCGCGGCCGGCTACGGGCGGATGATCTTCCTGTCCTCGGTGTCCGGGCTGCTCGCACACGCCCACCACGCCCCCTACGCGGCGACCAAGGGCGGCCTGAACCAGCTGGTCCGGGTGATGGCCCGGGAGTGGGCGCCGAACGGCGTGACGGTGAACGCGGTCGCGCCCGGCTACATCGAGACCGACCTGACCCGGGAGTATCTGGCCCAGCCCAGCATCCGGGAAGACCTGGTCAGCCTGGTCCCGGCCGGGCGGCTGGGCACCTCGGCGGAGGTCGCCGACGTGGTGTCGTTCCTGGCTTCGGACCGGGCCACGTTCATCACCGGTCACATCCTGTACGTCGATGGCGGACGGATCCTCATCTGACAACCCCTCTCCACGGAGCCCTTCTCATGGCAGACGAGCAGCACGCCTCCACCTTCCCGCAGCGGTTCACCGGCAAGACGGTCCTGGTGACCGGGGCCGGGACCGGGTTCGGGGCCGAGATCGCGGTACGCGCGGCGCAGGAAGGCGCCCGGGTGGTGGTGCACTACAACCGGTCCCGCGAGGGCGCCGAGGACACGGCCAAGCGGATCGAGCAGGCCGGCAGCGAGGCCGTCCTGGTCCAGGCGGACATCACCAGCTGGGACCAGATCCGTTCGCTGGCCGACGCGGCGTTCAGCGCGTTCGGCGGGCTGGACGTGGCGGTGAACAACGTGGGTGACGTGGCCCGGGATCAGATGTCCTGGCGGGACATCACCGAGGAATCGATCGACCACGTGCTGGCCGTGGACGTGAAGGGCACACTGCTGTGCACGCAGGAGTTCGGCTCCCGGATGGTCGAGGCGGGCGGCGGCTGCGTGATCAACATCGGGTCCACCGTCATCGTCCGGGGCAGCGCCCGGGCGCCGCAGTACGCCGCGGCCAAGTACGGCATCCTCGGCATCACCAAGTCGTACGCACAGGCGTTCGCGCCGACGGTCCGGGTCAACACGTTCGCCCCGGGCTTCATCGAGACCCAGGCCACGCTCAACCGGCAGGACTGGAAGAGCGGGCGCGCCGAGCAGCTCCGCTCGATGACCCCGATGCGCCGGATTCCCGGGCCGGCTGAGGTCGCGGGCACCGCGCTGTTCCTGGCCACGCCGGACGCGTCGCACATGACCGGGGTGTACATGGTGGCCGACGGCGGCTACAACATGGTCGGCGCCTGACGGTTACGCGCGGCCGGGCAGCGGGATGGCCGGGATGGCCGGGGCAGCTGGGGCAGCCGGGGCGGTGCGGATCTGCGTGGTCGGGTGCGGGGCCATCGGCAGCCTGTTCGCGGCTCATCTCGGCCGCCTGCCCGGCGTCGAGGTGTGGGCCTTCGACGTATCCGCTGACGTGGTGCGGGCCATCAACCAGGGCGGGCTCCGGCTGACGGGGACGGCCGCGCTGACCGGGACGGCCGCGCCGGCCGCGCTGGTGTCTGAGGGGTCTCAGGCGTCTCATGCGCCCCAGGTCCAGGCGCGCCTCGACAGTGCCCAGATCCCGCCGTGCCAGCTGGGCATCGTCGCGGTGAAGTCGCAGCACACCGCGGCGGCGATGGCCGCCACGGCGGCCGTGTTCCGCGACGGTGCGGTGTGCAGCCTGCAGAACGGCATCGGCAACGAGGAGATCATCGCCCGGTACGTGCCCCGGGTCATCCGGGGCACCACGATCGTGGCCGGCCACGTCCCCGAGCCCGGTGTGGTGCACCTGGACGCTCCGGGGGATACCTGGCTCGGCCCGTTCGAGCCGCAGCCGGCCCGGATGGATGAGGTGCGGCAGTTGGCCGGCCTGCTGACCGAGGGCGGCTTGCCCGCGGCCGCGCTGGCCGACTCGCGCGGGGCGCAGTGGACCAAACTGATCTTCAACTCGGCGACCAGCCCGGTGGCCGCCCTGACCGGCCTGACCATGGGTGGTATAGGCGCTGCGGCCGGGGTTCGTGAGCTGGTGCTCGAGCTGGTCGCCGAGGGCCGCGCGGTCGCCGAGGCGCTGGGCATCACCCTGGACGGCGACCCGATGGAGCTGATCGACGACGCGGCTCAGCACGCGGCCGGGCATCAGCCCAGCATGCTGCAGGACGTGCTGGCCCGGCGGCCCACCGAGATCGGCGTGCTCAACGAGGGCATCGTCCGGCAGGCCCGTGACGTGGGCGTCCCGGTGCCATCCCACCAGGCCGTCACCGCACTCATGCACGGCCTGGAGAGCTCCTGGGGATAGCCCGGCCTCGCCGTCAGGCCGTCAGGCCGTCACGCCGTCAGCACGGGTATTCGGTCGCTGTGGTGCGGTAGCCGCGGCCGCTGGGTGCGGTCCAGATGAACGTGCCGGGGCGGGCCTGGATGAGGTTCCAGCCGGGGGTTTGCTTGCACCGGTGGTGCCAGCGGCATAGCGGCCCCAGATTGCACTCACAGGTCCTGCCGCCGAGGTGGTGCGGCGTGGTGTGGTCCAGGTCGCCACGGGTGGCTGGGCGCCGGCAGCCCGGGGCGGTGCAAGTCGCGTTGCGGATCTGGATCA
Source organism: uncultured Actinomycetes bacterium (assembly GCA_963747705.1). Lineage (GTDB taxonomy): Bacteria > Actinomycetota > Actinomycetes > Streptosporangiales > Streptosporangiaceae > RYN-230. The sequence goes on from CAVVGF010000098.1 coordinate 5,343, forward strand.
GGTGGCGCAGGGCGGAGCCGGGCTGGTAGCCGGATGACTCCCGGCGGTGTGCGCACGCGCCGGTCTCCAGCGGCCTGATCATCAGCTGGCGGGCCCACTGGGCGTATCCCGGAGGCCCGGTGGCTGCGGGACCATGATCCGGCGGCCGGCCGCGCGGTGGTGATGGGCCGCTGCCCGGTGCGGCGGCACTGGTGCCGGGGCCGGGTGACGGTGGTCCGGTGCGTGTGCAGCCATGTGCGACGGGGCGGCCGGCCGGGTCGGTGAGGCTGAGGCACCACCGGTTGGCCGGGGTAGCGGCGAGCAGGGCGGCGAGCGCGCGGGAGTCGTCCGCGTCCAGCGGCCCGAACCCGGCTACCTCGCCGGGTGCCTGGGACCAGCCGAGCCAGGTCTCCAGCGGCAGGGTGAGGTGGACGCTGCCTCGTAGCACCGGCGGTCCGGCATGCGGCGGGGTAGCCCCCGGCTGGCCGGCCTGGGGCTGGATTTCCGGTGGCCGGCCGCTGAGCAGGCTGAGGTAGACGTGGGCGCGGAGCTGGTCCAGGGTGCCTTCCGCGCCGGCCTTGCGTAGGTCCAGGGCCAGGGCGGTCAGGTTCCGGTCGGCGGCGAGCACCTCGGCGGGAGGGAGGTCCCGGCCGGCCAGGGCGGCCGTCCCAGCGGCCTCGGTGAAGGCCTCCACCCGGGCGTCCAGAAGAGCCTTGGCCTTGCGGCGCTTCGCGGCGGCCGGGTCGGCGGCAATGACCGCGCGCTGTGCGGCCCGGCGCAGTTCGGCACTGGTCTGGCTGGGTGCCTTGTCGATGAGCAGCGCCTCGACCGCGGCGGCCTGCGTGTCGTTCAGGCCGGTCAGCTCATCCATGATGATTTCGGCCCGGCGTTCGTCCAGGGCGCCGGCGGCCAGCGCGGCCCGGGTAAGCGGCAGCCGGTCCAGGCCGACGGCCAGGCTGAGCACGCCGGTCGGCACTCCACTTGGTCAGCGTCAGCGCGACGGCGACCTCGTCGGTCACGTGCTCCATGCAGCGCCAGTCGCCGCTGGCCCGGGCTTCGGCGCCACGGCGGGCGGCGAGCTGGGAGGTGGCCGACAGCTTCAGCTCCGCCGCCCAGGCCGTCAGCCGGTGCGCGGCCTGCAGCAGCCCGGTCAGCTGGTCGTCGTCCAGGTGCTCCAATCCGGCCTGGCGCACTTCGTCGGCCAGATCGGCCAGCAGTACACCGGGCCGCATGACATCGGCTGGCCCGTCGTGTGTGAAGGCCGCCCGCGGCGCCGGAGCTGGGGCAGCAGCCAGACCGGGATCGGCCGAGCCACGCGAGGGCCAGTACTCCTCGGTCAGGTCGTCAGGTAGCCAATCGTCGTCCCAGTCGCGCCGGTACAGATCGGAGTCGGTCCCGGTCGAGTCTTCCGCGTGGACCAACCCGGCCAGCGTCTCGTCCTGCTCGGATAACCAGTCCTGGCCGAGGTCGTCTGGGCCGCCCGGGGGCGGGAGGGGGTGCGGGGGGTCTGGCACCTGAACACCTCCCGCCCGGGCTGGGGAACTCTGGCTACCCGACCACAGTAGCGAGATGCCGCAAACATGTCACGCACTCTTCGAATATTTTCTCGAAGAAGTGGAGTGAGCTGGCGCGGCCGGCGGTCCGGGCGAATCTGGAAAAGATCAGCCATCCGTTGAACCGTCCGCTGACCAGGTGCGTTAGTAACCGTAACGAGTTAACGATCAAGGAGGCCGCCGCGCGACGCGGCGGGCGCGATGGGTCTGCCTGGCGGGCCCCGCGACCCGCAAGGTACAGCCGCTGGGATCAGTTTGCCGCGAGAGCAGTTCCGTGCCATTCTTGGAGGCTTTGCCCCGGGTGGTAATGGAGTATTTCGCTATGCGGCGGCTATGGCCGAGGCTCCCTCGCTGACCTGGTACGACGGCTATTCGTAGTCAACTTTTCCCGCATCGCCACCCGGCTGAACTATGCCTGGGAAATTCCTGAGCGAAGTGTGTCGATTCGGTCTCAAATGCCCCACGTCTAGGTCTACTGTGATCGGCCGGGAGCGGAATCCGGGAAGAGCGGGAAAGGGGGCCGTACGTGGCCTACCCAGACAGTTGGGGTTCCGGACGATCGCGGCGAAGACTGGTCGCGGTCGTGGGCGTAGTGACGCTGGTCGTCGGGGTCGGTCTAGCCTTGCTCGTGCCACGACTCGTGTTTGGCTCCGCCAGCAACGCGGCCAGCGTGGCGGGGGACTGTGCCACGGCGGCCACCTCGGCGGCGCCCACCACGAGCACGCAACCCAGCACGGCGGCGGCGCAGGCAGGCGCCCAGGCAGGCACCCAGGCCAACTCGGCCGCGCCGCTCAGCAGCGCACCGGCCACGGCGGCCGCGGGCACCACCAGCACGGCCACGCCAACGGCAACGGCGCCAGCCGCGGCCGTGCCCACGGCGGCCACGGCACCGGCGACCGCAGCAGCCACGGCATCCGCCGCGGCCACCGGGACGGCGGCCACGGCACCGGCTACCGCGGCGCCCTGCCCATCGGCCACGGCGACGGCCAGCGCGGCCACGGCCGCGGCCAACGTGTCGTGTGACATCATCGTGCCGCCCAACCCGCTCAGCGCCCAGGGCCTGGCCACGCCGTACCAGCTCACCGGGCCGGACGGGATGTCGCCGGCTGCCTCCGGCTGCACCATGGCCAACGTCGGCAACCTTGGCGCGTTCGTGCAGGCCACGATCCTGAACCCGAGGAACGGGCAGCTGAGCGTGTATGAGCCGCTGGTGATCACCCAGGGCACCCAGCCCGCGGCGGCCCCGGTGCTGCCCAGGCTGCCCCGGCACGCCGTGGTGACCATCGACTTCGGCTTCAACGGCACGAACCTGACCCAGGTCGGGGCCACGCCGGGCGCGCTGCGTCAGGGCAACTGCGTGAACGGGATGCCCGGGTCGATCTTCGGGCAGGTGTCGTTCTGCAACGGGATCAGCTTCTTCAACGCTGCGTTCCGGGCTGAGCAGGAAGGCCGGCTGCGCGTCCCGGCCGCGGGCGTGTCGGCGAAGACCGGCCAGGCCTGCCCGACCACGCGCAACTTCAACATGGTCGACCAGGACCCGAGTGACAACGTAACCACGACCTACCTGCTGACGGCCAACGGCCAGACCGCGCAGTTCAACACGGCCAACGAGGCCGCGCTGGCCGATGCCACCCCGGTCAACAACGGGAGTGACAACGAGCTGCTGGTCGCGTTCCTGGACCCGACGCTCGGGTGCACCCCGTTCGAGGCGCCGGACCTGTCCCAGGCGGGCACGCCGGGCACCTCGCAGGCCCTGAACGAGCTGTCCGCGGCCAGGAACGAGCGGGCGCCGGTCGCCATGGTCCCGGAGAACGACGAGATGACGCTGGTCAACAACAACTTCAGCGTGCAGAAGACCGACCTGTACCGGGCCGAAGTGGGTCAGCCGCTGGTCTCGTCGTTCACCGCCACCAGCAGCCCGGCCATGTTCTGCCAGGACATGGTCAACATCCAGACCCCGTTCCTGGCTAACAACCAGGCCCTGCTGGCCACCGGCACGTCGCCGGTACCCGGGGTGGGGAACAACCTGCTGACGTTCATGGCCAACCGGCTGAACATGTCGTTCACCAACCTCGCGTGCCAGAACTTCGGCCTGACCAACCCGGTGACGGTGACCGTCGATGGCAATGGCGTGGCCACCGCGGCCACGTTCAACACCACCCAGCAGCAGGCCAGCAACCAGGGCCGGGCAGGGATGCCACGGCCACGTCAGCGGATGGGGCGCGGGCGCCACCGGCTGATGGACCCGTCCGGGATGTAACCACCCGAGGTAGCAGCACGGTAGGTGAGCGCCCGCAGGCCGCACGGCCCGCGGGCGCTCGCTTACGTCGGGCTGTCGTCGGCGAGCCGGGCGGCCAGCCGCCGCAGCGCGGGCACGGCCGCGGTCAGCCGCGCGCGGTCGGCGGCCGGCAGCCCGCCCAGCACGTCGGCGAGCTGCTCGCCCCAGGACTGCTCGCGCCGGTCGCGCGCCGCGTAGGCGGCCGCGGTCGGGAACAGCCGGGCCACCCGGGCGTCGGCCCGGTCCTGCCGGCGCTCCAGCGTGCCCCGGGCGATCAGCAGCCGGATCGCCGTGCTGGCGTTGCTCGGCTGCAGGCCCAGTTCGCGGGCCACGTCGTTGACGCTCAGCCCGGGGCGGCGGACCAGCAGCCGCATCACTTCGAGTTCGGATGCGGGCAGCGGCTCCTGGCGGGCGGCGGCCAGCCCGATCGTGCGGGGCAGCAGCCAGCCCAGGTCGTGCAGGACGACGGCCAGGTCACGGGCGGCCGCCTGGCCACCGGCGGCCACCTGGCCACCGGCAGCCGCCTGGCCACCGGCAGTCGCCTCGACCGCAGCCGGTCCCCAGTCTGTGGCCACCCGTGGTCCCTCCTTGCCCGCCGTCGGCGACCATGATATCTCTAGAGATATATATAAGCTTATAGGTACTGCGCCATGGAGGTGCGGCCGAGAGGTGGTACGGCACGTGGCATTGCAGCAAGGGGCAGTGCAGCAAGGGGCGGTGCAGCAAGGGGCGGTGTGCGGCAGGTGACTGGTACCACGCTGGCCATCCCGGGCTTCACCGGGCAGATCATCGGCCCCGGCCATGACCGGTACGACGAGCTGCGCGTGGTGTGGAACGCCATGCACGACCGGCGCCCGGCGCTGATCGCGCGCTGCGCAACCGCCCAGGACGTGGCCGCCGCCATCGGCTACGCCCGCGCCCGGGGCCTGCAGATCGCGGTCAGGGGCGGCGGGCACAGCCTGCCCGGGTTCAGCACCTGCGACGGCGGGCTGGTCATCGACCTGCGCCCGATGAACCAGGTGTCCGTGGACCCGGTCACCCGGCGCGCGACCGCCGGCGGCGGGGCGCTGCTCGGGCATCTGGACCAGGCCACCCAGCGGCACGGGCTGGCCGTCCCGGCCGGGGTGATCTCGCACACCGGGGTGGCCGGGCTCACCCTGGGCGGCGGCGTGGGCCGGCTCATGCGCCGGTTCGGGCTGACCATCGACAGCCTGCTGGCCGCCGAGGTCGTCACCGCGGACGGCCGGATCATCAGGGCCGCCGCGGACCAGCACCCGGACCTGTTCTGGGCCATCCGCGGCGGTGGCGGCAACTTCGGCGTGGTCACCGAGTTCGAGTTCACGCTGCACGAGCTCAGCCAGCTCACCGTGCTGCGGATGTACCACGAGATGGCCGCCGCGCACCGGGTGCTCGGCCGGGCCCAGCAGGTCATCGCCGGGGGCGCACCCGATGAGCTGCTGTGGACGAGTTTCGCCCGCAAGGCCGCGCCGCTGCCCTGGATGCCGGCCAGCACCGTCGGCCGGCCGGGAATCGTGTCGGTCCTCGAGTGGTCCGGCGAACCGGGCACCGGCCGCGAACTGCTCACCGCACTCCGCGACGATCTTGCGCCGGTGGCCAGCGAGCTCAGCGTGGTCCCGTTCACCGCGATGCAGACCGAAGGGGACGAGTTCTTCGGACCCGGCCTGCTCTCCTACGTGAAAGCCACATTCGCCGCCGGACTCTCCCCGGACCTGATCAACGTCGTCATCGCCCAGGGGCAGCGGCTGGGCTCCGAGGTATCCCAGATCGAGCTGCTCAGCATGGGCGGCGCCATCGCCCGGGTGACTACGGAGGCGACCGCGTTCCCGCACCGCGACGCGGGCTGGCTGATCAACATCCCGGCCAGCTGGCGGTCGCCGGCCGACACAGATAAAGAGGTGCGCTGGGTCCGGGACACGTTCGCCGCGCTACAGCCAGTCTGCTCGGGCGGCGCGTACGTCAACTTCATGGACCACGACGAGCAGGCGGCCGGCCAGGTCGCCTACGGCGGCACGCTGCGCCGCCTGCAGCAGGTCAAGGCGGTCTACGACCCGCAGAACGTGTTCCGGCTGAACCAGAACATCACGCCACGGGACGCGGCATGACCGGCTGGCGGACGGCCGGGCCGCTCAGCCGACTCGGCCCAGCTGCAGCAGAGCCTGTGGGGCAGCGACCCGGACGGCTGGGCCCGGTTCGCCGAACCGCACAACCGGCCGCTGTTCGAGGCCGTCCTGGAGGCGACTAACACCGGTCCCGGCACCCGATTGCTCGACCTCGGCTGCGGCACCGGCCTGCTGCTGGCCCTGGCCCAGGCCCGCGGCGCCACCGTGACCGGCGTGGACGTCACCCCCGGCCTGCTCACCATCGCCCGGGACCGGCTGCCGGAGGCCGAGCTGTGGCAAGCCGACATATGTAGTTTGCCGTTTGGCGACGCCGAGTTCGACGTGGTGACCGGCGTGAACGCCTTCCAGTTCGCCAGCGACCCACCGGCCGCGCTGGCGGAGGCGGCCCGGGTCTGCCGGCCCGGCGGCCTGGTCGGGATCGGCACCTTCGCCGCGCCCGAGCGAGCCGAATCGACCGCCGTGCATCTGGCCATGGCCGCGCTCAGCCCGCCGCGGCGGCAGGCCGACCACGCACCCTACGCGCTGACCCGGGAGAACCTGGCCGCGGCGCTGGCGGCGGCCGGGCTACAGCCGCTGGCCGAGGGCGAAGTCGAGTGCGTGTGGCGGTACGCCAGCCAGGCCGACGCGGTGCGCGGGCTGATCGGCTCGGCCGGCGGCACGCGGGCGGTACAGGACGCCGGCCGCGCCCCCGTCCGCGCCGCGATCGAGGCCGCGCTCATACCGTTCACTGACCCGCCCACCGGCGGGATTTCTATGCATAACGCCATGCGCTGGGTCACTGCCGGCCGCCCAGTGGCGGGGTAGCGTCCACGCCAACTACGGGGAGCGCTAACTGGCGGCCACCAGGTAGGCGTGTGCCTGCCGTTCCCGCCCGGTTCCCGACTCAACCAGCGGCTTGACATGCGCGGTGAACTCGGCGATCTCTGGCGGGCTGAGCACCTGGTCAAGACCTGGCCCAGGGGCGGCACGAGCGGGTTTCCCGCCATGCGCAGGGCACGTTCCCAGGGAACCGGCCGCTTGCCGTCTTCACGGTGAGGCGCAGCTCAAGGTTGATGTTGGCGAACCCGGCCCGCTCGGCGTGCCGCAGGAGGTCGCGCTCGTCGAAATCAACCATGGGATTGGTGCCGGACGGCTGGATGGACTGATAGAAGGCCTTGAGCTTGGCCGCCAGCGGCTTGACCGGGGTGATGTCGTAGCCCAGCAGCCGGTCAGGCTCGAGCATCAGCACGTTGATCGGCTCGAACAGGCTGATCCGCCCGCCGGGTCGGAGCACGCGGTAGAACGCGTGCAGCGCCGCCGCCTTGTCCTGCACATAGATCAGCACAGACCTGGTGGTGACGACATCGACTGAGGCGTCTGGGATGTCGCCAGCGAATCCGCCGAGGCCAAGACGAAGCGGCACCGGTCAATCCACCCTTCCGCGCCGGCGGCGGCACGGCAGTGATCGAGCAGGTCCTGGGAGATGTCGGAGAAGACCACATGACCGGACGGCCCGAGCCGTTCCAGCGCGCCGAAGGCAATCAGGCCGTCCCCGGTGCCCACATCGAGCACGGTGTCACCGGGCTGGAGCTTGGCCTTGTCGAGCACCGTGTCCCGGAGCGGATACAAGTATTCGGTGAGAAGACGCTCACGGGCGGCGGGATCGCCGCCGGATCGTGTGTCCATCAACCACCGGTGCCAGCGGTCAGGACCCTTGGTCATACCGGTCATTGTGCCCGGGCCGCGTTCATACCGTTCACTGACCCGCCCACCGGCGGGATTTCTATGCATAACGCCATGCGCTGGGTCACTGCCGTCCGCCCCGTGGCTGGGTAGCCCGGCCGGCCCGCTGGGCTCTCGGCAACGGCGCCGGAACGTGACACGATTGACATCGGTGCCGCGCATCGAGCGCGAGGCAGGTGACCTGCGTTGAGTGTGGGAAGTGTCTACCTGTGGATGTTTGGGCTGCCCATCGCGGTGGTGGCCGGGTCCGCGCTGACGGCATCGGCGTTACGGCGCCGGCGGGACAGGCTGCTGGTCACGACCGGGCAGCGCGCTATCGGGCAGGTGCTGGAGTCGGGCTGCGACACCGATGACCTGGGCGGCAGCACGTACTGGGTCCGGGTCCAGTACGTCTACGACGGTGAAGCTGTCACCACCAAGGTGGTGGTCAGTCACCGTGACCAGCAGCGGCACCGGGCTGGCCAGCGGGTCGGGCTGACCTACGCGCCGAGCCGGCCCCAGGTCGTCCAGCTCGACCCGCCGGGGTGGGCGCTGCACCAGGCCCCGTGACGGACTACGGGCGGAGGGACTGCCAGAAGGACAGCACGCCGTCGGTCGGCTGGTGGACTTCGACCGGGTGGCCGAACAGCGAGCCGCCGGCGAACCAGTCGGCCACCGCCCCGCCCACCGAGGTGGTCAGCAGGGGCAGCGGCCCTGGCCAGGTGCTGGCGTTCTGAAGGAAGGTCTTCGGTTGTCCAGGCGACGTGGCTGACCGCGCCGGCCTTGATGCCCAGCGCTTCGCGCAGGGCGGCCGGCTGCACATCGTGCGCCACGTTCAGTTCCAGCAGCACCGGTCCCCAGGCGGTGAACGCGGCGCTGTGGTCGAGCACGGCGGGCTCGCCGCGGAACCGGAAGTCGCCCAGGTCAACGTGCTCAAGCACCTGGAACGGGCCCACGCCGAGCACGCGCTGCGCCTGGGCCATGGCGGCGTCCAGGTCGTCGGTCCAGTAGCCGATGTGGTGCAGCCCGCGCATCAGCTGCCCCAGGTGCTGATCTCCGGCATCAGCTCGGCGGCGAACAGCCGCATGCTCGCGTCGACGGCCCGCGGGTCCATGCCGGGGTGGTGGAACTGGATGGACATCTCGTCCATCGGCAGGTCCTGGTAGGCGCGGAGCGTCTCGATCACCTGATCGGGCGTGCCCACCGCGAACGGGACGCCGTAGATGGCCGCCTTGGGGTCGTTGCGCAGCTCACCCACGGGGGCCAGCGGCATCTGCATGCCGCGCCGCCGGTAGAACTCGACCCACCAGTGCAGCCCGCGCTCGGCCTCGTCCCAGGCCTGGTCCCGGGTCGGCGCGACGTGCACGGCCAGCGGGCCGGACAGCAGCCGGAAGTCGGCCCGGGTCCGTCCGGCCGCCGCTTGGGCCTCGAGGAACCGCGGGTAGAGCGGGGTGTGCACCATCGAGGCCAGGCTGTAGCCGCGCTCGCCCGCCCGGGTCAGGCTCTGCGGGCCGAGCGCGGCGATATAGATGCGCGGGCCGGGCCGCTGCACCGGCTTGGTCGTCATCTTCACGCCGCGGAACGTGAAGTACCTGCCCTGGTGGGTGAACTCCTCATCGGTGAAGCACTTCTCGATGACCTCGAGCGCCTCGTAGGTGCGGCCGAAAGACTCTTTCGGGTCGATGCCGAACACCGCGCACTCGTTGGGCATCGGCCCGGCGCCGATGGCCAGCTCCAGCCGGCCGTTCGACAGGATGTCCACGCTGGCCGCGTCCTCGGCCACCCGGATCGGGTTGTGCAGCGGGAGCAGGAGTACGTAGGTGCCGATCCGGATGGTGCTGGTCCGGGTGGCCGCCGCGGCCAGCAGCGGGAACTGGGACGGGTTGTGCTGGTCCTCGGCGAAGTGATGTTCGGCCAGCCACCAGCTGCGGAAGCCGAGCTGCTCGCCGAGCACCCCCTCGTCCAGCACTTCCTGGTAGATCTCGGTGAGCGGCCTTGGGCTCTCCGGGTGGTTGCGCGCCGTCATGGCCAGGCCGACGTCCATGCCGCTCCCTTGAGGGTTCTTGGTCTTGCATCGCGATGTTCTCGGCTAATAAAATCACGTTCCGCCAGGCGAATGTCAAGGTTTGCGACGTGTGGGGGGTGCGGCCGCCGTTGAGTGAGTTCACTGGCTTGTTCGCCGAGCGTGGTCAGCCGGGATATGAGGCGGCCCGGACCGGCCGGGTGTTCAACGCGCGGCACCCGGACCGCTACCCGGCCGCGGTGCTGCTGGCCGCGGACGACGCCGACCTGGCCGCCGGGGTGCGCTGGGCCCGTGCGCGCGGGCTGCGCGTGTCGGTACGGGCCGGCGGGCACTCCTGGGCGGTGTGGAGCGTGCGCGACGACGCGCTGCTCATCGACCTGGGCGAGCTGCGGGACATGCAGTATGACCCGGGCAGCGGGGTGGCCACGGTGCGGCCGGCCGTGCGCGGTGGCACCGAACTCGCCCCGTTCCTGGCCGGGCATGGCCGGGCCTTCCCCGGTGGGCACTGCGAGTCGGTCGGGCTGGGCGGCTACCTGCTGCAGGGCGGGCAGGGCTGGAACGGCCGGGC
>CAVVGF010000099.1:0-25439 GCA_963747705.1 uncultured Actinomycetes bacterium
CTGACGGCCGCCGCCAGCCACGGTCATACCGGTCCGGCGGCCAACTAGCTGGGATATCGAAGCGCCGCAATTTGCACGGCCTTATCCGGTAAAGCCAACAGTGTCAGGACAGGTAAATGCAATGGATTGCATTGTTGCCTTGGTAACTGCCTGCGCGTTTTGCCCAGGGCGCTCCGCTGGCTCTCATGAGTGGCGTTTTACCTGGTGAGCGGGCCGCCGGACGATTCAGTCAGCAACCGGGCCGACCGGGGCAGTGGCCGCGGCCCGCTGGCCCTGCGGCGGCCGCGGGCAGCGCCGGCCTGCCGCCCGGACGGCGCCCCGGGCCCGCCGCCGCGCGGCCGCAGCGGCCCGCTTCCCGGCCGCCGCGCCGGACCGCGGGCGGACCGGCCGACACGCGTGCTGAACAGCACGCGAACGGCACGGGGCGAGGAACTGACCGGCGGTCTGCGTGGGCCATCCGCGGCCACGGGCGGGTGTGCCAGCGGCCGGCTGCCCGGACCCGGCGGCGGCGCGGGCAGGCCGGTCTCCGTAGGTGCCACGGCAACAGAAGTTACTGACACGTACGGAAGTCAGATCAACTCAGACCGCCACGCTCAGTGAGATCCGGGAAAGGCTGTTAATTTCTGGTCTGACTTCTTTGTGATAGTGCCTGTACAGGGACCCTGTAGTGCAATACCGTAACTGAACCGATATGTTGGTTGCCGCATCCACACAGCACCAGCTGTCGGCCGCCGTGCCGCCTGATCGCCCGGGCGCCTGGCGGGGGGGCCAGTAGGGACGAGCTATGGCAGGTGACCGCGGATGACGCAGGTACGCCGCACGATGCACGCACCCTGCTGTCCGCTTGCGGCGGAGTCCGCCACGATCGGAGCATTGATGCTGAGGAACGCGCCACGGGGGGCGCGCCAGTGACCGTACGCCTGCTGACCAACATTGGCCGTCTCTGGACTGGGTCCGAGATCTGGAGCAACGCGGCCATCCTCACCCACAACGACCGGATCGCCTGGGTCGGCCGGGCCTCTGAGCTGCCCGCCAGCCTGCCCGGCGTGGTCGAGGACATCGTCAACGTCAACTCGGTGGAGAACCTGGGCGGCGGCCTGGTCACGCCGGGGCTGATCGACGCGCACACCCACCCGGTCTACGCCGGGAACCGGTGGGCCGAGCTGGCCATGGTGGCCGGCGGCTCATCGCCCAGCGAGATCGCCGCGGCCGGCGGCGGGATGGCCTCCACCGTGACCGTGACCCGGGGCACCGACCCCTGGACGCTGTGCAACGGGGTACGCGCCCGCCTACGCGAGTGGCTGCGCTCCGGCTGCACCACGATCGAGGCCAAGACCGGCTATCACCTGACCCGCGACGGCGAACTGGCCGACGTGCGGATGCTGCGCTCGCTGGAGGGCGAGCCGGGCATGCCGCGGGTGCACGTCACGTTCCTGGCCGCGCACGCGGTGCCGCCGGAGTACTTCGGCCGCCGCCATGACTACATCGACGCGGTCGGCACCTGGTGCTCGGACGCGGCCGCGGTCGGCGCGGACAGCGTGGACGTGTACTGCGAAGAGGGCCGGTTCACCGAGCGGGAGGCGCGCTGGATCCTCAGCGCCGGCCGGGCCGCCGGGCTGCTGCCCCGGGTGCATGCCTGCGGCGAGACCCGGACCGGCGCGGCCCGGCTGGCCGCCGAGCTGGGGTGTGCTTCCGCGGACGTGCTGCACGAGGCGGGCGATGAGGACGTGGCCGCGCTGGCCCGGGCGGGTGTGGCCGCCGTGGTCTGCCCCGGTACCGCCCTGCAGGTGGGCAAGAACCCGCCGGTCCGGGCGCTGCTGGACAAGGGCGTGCCGGTCGCGCTGGGCTCGGATCACACCCCGGGCGGCACCGGCATCACCTCCATGCCGCTGGTCATCGCGCTGGCCGTGTCGCAGTTCGGGCTGAGCGTGGCCGAGGCGCTGCGGGCCGCCACGCTGGGCGGCGCCCAGGCGCTGCGCGCCCCGGACCGCGGCGGCATGGTGCGCGGCCGGTTCGCCGACATCGTGCTCTGGGACGCCGACCACGAGGGCGCGTTCGCCTGGTCCTATGGCCTCAAGCCGAGCCGGGTCTGGCTGGGCGGCGAGCCGGTAGCGCTCTGAGCTAGCGGCCGCACACACCGGCGCAGCCGGGCTGTCCTAGGCATGTGCTGAACTGTCGCCATGGAGAATTCCCGCTACCTCGACTGCCTGGCCGCCGACTTCGCCCGCCTGCGGGACGTCGTGCCCGGCGCCCTGACCGCGCCGGTGCCGACCTGCCCCGGCTGGACCGTTGCCGACCTGACCCGCCATGTCGCCGAGGTGTACCTGCACAAGACCCTGGCCATGCGCGACGGTGCCGAGCCTGAGGACTTCCCGCCCAAGGGACTGGACGATGAGGAGCCGGTCCCGCTGCTCGACCGGGCCTACGCCGGGCTGCGCGCCGAGTTCGCCGCCCGGCGGCCGGAGGATCCGGCGGGCGCCTGGTACACCCCGGACCAGACGGTCGGCTTCTGGATCCGGCGGATGGCCCAGGAGACCGTGATCCACCGCATCGACGCCGAGCTGGGGGCGGGCCAGCCGGTGACCCCGGTGCCGGACGACCTGGCCGTCAACGGCATCGACGAGCTGCTCAAGGTGTTCGTGGCGTTCAGCGTGGCCGAGTGGGGCGACTATTTCACCGAGGCGCTGGCCGGCTCGCCGGGCCGGACGTACCTGGTGCGCACCGACGGCGCGGCCTGGCGGGTGCGCACCGGTCCCGGCCAGTTCGGGGTGACCGACGGGGCCGGTGCCGGCGCGGCCGACGTGACCGTGACCGGCCCGCCCGAGGCCGTGCTGCGCTGGGTGTGGAACCGGCAGGCCCCGGGCGAGCCGGGCGGGGTGGCCGTGCAGGGGCCCGCCGAGGCGGTCGGGGAGCTGCACCGCATCATCGTCATCGCGACCCAGTAGCGGCCGCCCCCGCCGCCCTGACCCGGCGCTGGCGCGGCCACCCCGTCCCAGCCACCCCGTCCCAGCCACTCCGTCCCAACCACCCGGCCGGCCGTGGCATGCTGCCGCTATGCCCTCCGCCACACCCCGTAGTCCCCGTGCTGGATCCGCCGCCCAGGCCAGGCCTCCCAGGTCAACCAGAGCGGGCCGGTGACCGTGGTGGTGGGGGAGGAGGAACTGCTCGCTGAGCGGGCCGTGGCGCGCCTGGTGGCCGCCGCGGGCCCGGCCGATAACGTGCGCCACGTGCGGGCCGCCGAGCTGCGGCCGGGTGAGCTGGCCGCGCTGGCCGCGCCGTCCCTGTTTGGCGACGGGTGCGTGCTGGTGCTGCATGGCACCGAGGACGCGGCCAAGGCGGTCGCCGACGAGATCGCCGCCATCGCCGCCGACCCGCCGCCGGACACGGTGCTGGTGCTCACTCACGCTGGCGGGGTCAAGGGCAAGGCCCTGCTCACCGCGCTGGGCAAGCAGCGCGTGCCCACGGTGGACTGCCCGAAGATCACCCGGATGGGGGAGCGGATGCAGTTCGTCCGGGCCGAGTTCCGCTCGGCCGGGCGGACCGTCGAGGACAGCGGGGTGCGTGCCCTGCTCGACGCGCTCGGCAACGACCTGCGTGAGCTGGCCGCCGCCAGCTCCCAGCTGGCCGCGGACACCACCGGGGTGATCGACCAGGCCGTGGTGGCCCGGTACTACCGTGGCCGGGCCGAGGCCAGCGGGTTCAGTGTGGCCGACCGCGCGGTCGAGGGGAAGCTCGCCGAGGCGCTGGAGATGCTCCGCTGGGCACTGGCCGTCGGGGTGTCCCCGGTGCTGATCACCAGCGCCCTGGCCCAGGGAGTCCGGCTGCTCGGCCGGGTCGGCAGCGCCGCCCGCGGCCAGTCCGACGCCGCCGTGGCCGCCGAGGTGGGCGCCCCGCCCTGGAAGGTGGACCGGGTCCGCCAGCAGCTGCGCGGCTGGACCCCAGAAGGCGTAGCCCGCGCCCTGGCCGCCGTGGCCGAAGCCGACGCGCAGGTCAAGGGTGAAGGCACCAGCGCCGCCTACTCCCTGGAGGTAGCCATCAGGGAGATCGTCGCGAGCCGCTCCAGCCGCTAGCGAGCAACCGGCCGCCGGACAGGACGGGTGCGTCAACGGGTGCGGTGAAGGCTGCGCCGGCGAGGCGAGGCCCGCCGCAGGCGGGTGCTCGCGGAGCCGACGTTCGGCGCGCAGCGGCGAGCGGGGGTCCAGGCGGGTCGCCCCCGGACAAGTTAAGCGGCGAGCTCGGCGGCGCGCTTGGCGATGGCGGACTTGCGGTTGGCCGCCTGGTTCTTGTGGATGACGCCCTTGCTGGCCGCCTTGTCCAGGCTGCGGCAGGCCGCCCGCATCGCGGTGGTGGCCGCGTCGGCGTCGCCGGAGTCGGCCGCCTCGCGGAACTTGCGCACCGAGGTCTTCAGCTCGGACTTGACCGCCTTGTTGCGCAGCCGGGCCTTTTCGTTCTGCTTGTTGCGCTTGATCTGGGACTTGATGTTCGCCACGCGAAAGCCTCGCTAAGGATCTGGTCTGGGTGCCGGGGGCCGGTGCGCGATCGCCCCGGCAGCGCCTCCGCAAGGCAGCGGCAGCGCGTACGCTCCGGCAAGGCAGGATAGCGCACCCACGGCCGTGGCCCCAAATGGAGCAGGCCCAACACAGAAGGCCACACAGGGAAGACCAAACGGATGAGGCCGCACCGGTCCGGTCAGGCAGGCGCGGGACCGGGCATCGGCGGCCGCATGCGACCATGGAGAGCCAAGCCCGATTCGAACCAGGCGGATTTCTGTGCCAGCAGTGCCCGAGCAGGTCCTACCGGATGGTGCGCAGCCCGCGACCAGCCCCGGTCATACCGACCTGAGCGTGATCCGGAACTTCTGCATCATCGCGCACATCGACCACGGCAAGTCGACCCTGGCCGACCGGATGCTGCAGTTCACCGGGGTGGTCACCGACCGGCAGATGCGGGCGCAGTACCTGGACCGGATGGACATCGAGCGTGAGCGCGGGATCACCATCAAGAGCCAGGCCGTCCGGCTGCCGTGGACCGGCCCGGACGGCCGCCGGTACGTGCTCAACCTCATCGACACCCCGGGGCACGTCGACTTCACCTACGAGGTGTCCCGGTCGCTGGCCGCCTGTGAGGGCGCCATCCTGCTGGTGGACGCGGCCCAGGGCATCGAGGCGCAGACGCTGGCCAACCTCTACCTGGCGCTGGAGGCGGACCTGCACCTGATCCCGGTGCTGAACAAGATCGACCTGCCCGCGGCCCAGCCCGATCTGTACGCCGAGGAACTGGCCGGCATCATCGGCTGCGCGCCGGGCGATGTGCTCCGCGTCTCGGCCAAGACCGGCGACGGCGTGCCCGACCTGCTCAACGCCGTCGTGCAGCAGGTGCCGCCGCCCACCGGCGACCCGGACGCGCCGGCCCGGGCGCTGATCTTCGACTCGGTCTACGACACCTACCGGGGCGTGGTCACCTACGTGCGCGTGGTGGACGGCCGGCTGACGCGGCGCGAGAAGAGCCTGATGATGTCCACCAGGGCGGCGCACGACACGCTCGAGGTCGGGGTGATCTCGCCGGAACCGGTGCCGTCGGAGAATCTGGGCGCGGGCGAGGTGGGCTACCTGATCACCGGGGTCAAGGACGTCCGGCAGGCCCGGGTGGGCGACACGGTGACCAGTGCCGCGCGGCCCGCGGCCGGGCCGCTGCCCGGCTATGACCACCCGCGGCCGATGGTGTTCTCCGGGCTCTACCCGCTGGACGGCGACGACTACCCGGAACTGCGCGACGCGCTCGACAAGCTCCGGCTGAACGACGCGGCCCTGGTCTACGAGCCCGAGACGTCCACCGCGCTGGGCTTCGGGTTCCGCTGCGGCTTCCTCGGCCTGCTGCACATGGAGATCGTCCGGGAGCGGCTGGAGCGCGAGTTCGATCTGTCGCTGATCTCCACCGCGCCCAACGTGGTGTACCGGGTGGTCATGGAGTCCGGCGAGGAGCTGCGGGTCACCAACCCGAGCGACTTCCCCACCGGGAGCACCGCGGGCACCGGGCCCGGCCCGGCCGGCAAGGTGGACAAGGTGTTCGAGCCGGTGGTCCGGGCCACCGTCCTGGCCCCGGCCGAGTACATCGGCACCATCATGGAGCTGTGCCAGGGACGCCGCGGCGCGTTGCTGGGCATGGAGTACCTGTCCGCCGACCGGGTCGAGATCCGCTACACGATGCCGCTCGCGGAGATCATCTTCGACTTCTTCGACCAGCTCAAGTCGCGCACCCGCGGCTACGCGTCGCTGGACTACGAGCCGGACGGCGAGCAGGAAGCCGACCTGGTCAAGGTGGACATCCTGCTGCAGGGCCAGCCGGTCGACGCGTTCAGCCAGATCGTGCACGACGACAAGGCCCGGGAGTACGGCCTGGCCATGACGTCGCGGCTGCGTGAGCTGATCCCGCGGCAGCAGTTCGAGGTGCCGATCCAGGCGGCCATCGGCGCCAAGATCATCGCCCGGGAGAACATCCGCGCGCTGCGCAAGGATGTGCTGGCCAAGTGTTACGGCGGCGACATCACCCGCAAGCGCAAGCTGCTGGAGCGGCAGAAGGAAGGCAAGAAGCGGATGAAGACCATCGGCCGGGTCGAGGTGCCGCAGGAAGCGTTCGTGGCCGCGCTGTCCACCCAGCCGGACCGGCAGCGCTAACCGGCCGGGGTCTCCGCGCGGCTGGCATCCGGCCAGCCCGTCTTGCCGCGCGGCAGCGCGGGCGGCGGGACCGCGATCACCGGGCAGCTGGCATGAGCCAGGCAGTACCGGCTCACCGTGCCATGCCCGCGGCGGCGGGCCGGGCCGCGCCGGCCCGCGCCGATGACGAGCACGTCATCGGCCCGGGAGGCGGCCTGCACCAGGATCCGGCCCGGGTTCCCGAGCGCGATCATGGGGTGTACCCGCAGGCCCGGCTGGCAGCCGCCGAACGCGGTGTCCAGCGCGGCCCACAGCCGCTGCCAGGCGGCGTCCTCCCATTCGGCCAGCAGCACGGCGGGGTAGTGGTGGCCGGCCAGCTCGAGGGCGGATGGCGCCCAGGCGTGCACCGGGACCAGGGCGCCGCCGTGCGCGTGCGCGAGATCCGCCGCATAACGCAGTGCGGGCAGCCCGCGGGCGCTGCCGCTGACCCCGGCGATGACCCTCCGCACGCGTGCCATGCTCCAGTGGTACGCCCGGGAGCAGGATCCGGTGTGTGCGGGCGGTGCAGCCCAGATGGAGATGCGCGCTGGCCGGACTGGCCGGCCGGGTCAGCCGCCCGGCTGGATGTTTACCGAGTGCACGGTGTGCGCGCCGCCGTGCCCCAGGGCCAACCCGAACACCAGCACCGCGACCCAGAACAGCAGCCACAGGCCAATCGCGACCCAGCCCAGGACGAGCCCGGTCATGGCCAGCCCGGCACCGGCCTCCCCGGTCCGCCGGATCTCCGTGCGGGCGGTGTGGCCCAGGATGACCGCGGGGATCGAGGTCAGTCCGAACGTGAAGAACTCGGCCACGCCGCAGATCATCGCGGCCACGGCCCGTGAGTTGGTTCGCGGCGGCCCGGCCGGCACCGGGAGCAGGGCCGCGCCGCCGCCGGGCAGCTGGCTGGTCAGCGTGGCCAGGTCGCCGACGGTGCGCGCGGCGTAGACCTGGCCCAGCAGCGTGTCGTATTCGTCCTTGCTGACCCGGCCCTCGGCGTAACCGTTCTTGAGGACCTCGCCCGCGCGCTCCCGGTCCTGGTCGGACGCCCGCAGGCTGCTGTGCGCCGCGGCCGCCATCCGGTATCCAGGTCCGGGCCAGTACGTCATGGAAGCCTCCCGCCGCCGTGCTCAGCTTTCACGGTACCCGCCGCCCGCGCCGGGCGGGTCACGTGCGCAGCCCCATGAACACCACCACGATGATGATGGCCAGCACGACTTCCGCCCAGCCGAGCGCCAGCCCGGCCAGCGCCAGCCCGTCGCCCTTCTCGCCGGTCCGGCGGATCTGGCCCCGCGCGATGTGGCCGAACACGATGGCCAGGATCGAGGCCGGCAGCGGGACCAGGAACTGCGCGACGCCGCACACCAGCGAGGCCACGGCCAGGCTGTTGGTGCGGTCCGCGGGCGCGGCGTAGCGGGCCGGCGGCGAGACCGTCGCCGGGTACAGCATGCTGCCGCCGCCGGGCAGCTGCTGGGTCGCGGTGGCCAGGTCGGCGCGTGTCTTGGCCGCGTACACCTGGCTGAGCAGGGTGTCGTACTCGTCCTTGTCCAGCCGGCCCTCGGCGAACCCGGTCTGCAGGACCTCGGCGGCCCGCTCCCGGTCCGCGTCCGAGGCCCGCAGGCCCCCCTGCCCGCCGGCCGCCAGCCCGTACCCCGGCCCCATGGTCATCGCAGCCTCCCCGGTAGCCCCACAATTCAGGATAACGGCGGCCCGGGCGCCGCCGGCCAAAACCGGTTCGACCCGGTGCGGCACGTCCATTAGCGTGCAGGGGTGGCGAACGCACTGGTCATCTCGGTAAACACCGGCCCCAGCCGCGCCGCGGAGTGGGCCCGCCCGTTGCGGCGCACCGCCATCGGCAAGCGGCCCGCGGCCGGCCCACTGCCCATCCGCCGCCTCGGCGTGCACGGGGACGAGCAGGCGGACCGCGAGCACCACGGCGGCGTGGAGCAAGCTGTGTACGCCTACGCCCGTGAGGATCTGGACTGGTGGGTGGAGCAGCTCGCCCTGGAGCTGCCCAACGGCACGTTCGGCGAGAACCTGACCACGGCCGGGCTGGATGTGTCCGGCGCGCTGCTCGGCGAGACCTGGCGGGTCGGCACCGCGGTCGTCCAGGTCCGGTCGGTGCGCATCCCGTGTGGCGTCTTCGCCGCCTGGATGGGTGAGCAGTGCGCGGCCCAGCGCGCCTGGGTCAAGCGGTTCGCCGCCGCCGGCCGGCCCGGCGCCTACCTCAAGGTGCTGACCGAGGGCACGGCCGGTCCCGGTGACCCGGTCGAGGTGCTGCACCGGCCCGCGGCCAGCGTGACCGTGGCCGAGGCCATGGCCGCGTACTACGGCGACACCGGTCTGATGCGCCGCCTGGTGGCCGTCAGCGACCGCGACCCGAAGTGGGACGACGTGGCCGCCGAGGTTTTTGCCCGGACCGCGCGGCAGGCAGGCTGACCATGCCTGGGGCGTTGCCGGCTGGCCAGCCGGTGCCCGCCGACGGGCGGCTGCCGGGCAGCGCGCTGTCCGGGCTGGCCGGGCCGGCGTTCGGCATCTATGTGCACGTGCCGTTCTGCCGCACCCGGTGCGGGTACTGCGACTTCAACACCTACACCGCCGCCGAGCTGGGCGGCGGCGTGTCCCGCGAGTCCTACCCCAGCCTGGCCATCGCCGAGCTCCGGCTGGCCCGGCAGGTGCTCGGGGACCGCTGCCCGCCGGTGCGCACCGTGTTCTTCGGCGGCGGCACGCCCACCCTGCTGCCCCCGGCCCAGCTCGGCGAGCTCCTCCGGGTCATCGACGGCGAGTTCGGCCTGGCCCCGGGGGCCGAAGTGACCACCGAGGCCAACCCCGAGACCGTGGACCAGCGGTCGCTGGCCGGGCTGCGCGCGGCCGGGATCACCCGGATCTCGCTGGGCATGCAGAGCGCCGCGCCGCACGTGCTGGCCGTGCTGGACCGCGAGCACCAGCCGGGCCGGCCCGCGCAGTGTGCCCAGTGGGCCCGGCAGGCCGGCTTCCAGCACGTCAGCCTGGACCTCATTTACGGCACGCCGGGGGAGACCGGCGCGGACTGGCGGGCCTCGGTCGAGGCCGCGCTGGCCGCCGGCCCGGACCACATCTCCGCGTACGCGCTGATCATCGAGGAGGGCACCCGTCTGGCCGCCCGGATCCGCCGCGGCCAGGTGCCCGAACCGGACGACGACCTTATGGCGCAACGCTATCTACTGGCCGATGACCTGCTCTCCAGCGCTGGCCTCACCTGGTACGAGGTGTCGAACTGGGCGGCCGGGCCGGACGCCGCCTGCCAGCACAACCAGCTGTACTGGGCCGGCGGCAACTGGTGGGGGATCGGGCCGGGGGCGCACAGCCACGTGGCGGGCACCCGGTGGTGGAACGTCAAGCACCCCGCCGCCTACGCCGCCCGGATCAGCGAAGGGGCCAGCCCCGGCCTGGCCCGTGAGGTGCTCACCGGCCCCGAACGCCGGCTGGAGGAGATCATGCTGCGCACCCGGCTGGCCGAGGGCTGCCCGGTCAGCCTGCTCAGCCCGGCCGGCCAGGCGGCTGCCGCGACCGCGGTGGCGGACGGGCTGGCCGATGGCGCGGCCTGCGCGGCGGGCCGGCTGGTGCTGACCAGGCGCGGCCGGCTGCTGGCCGACGCGGTGATCCGCGGCGTTACCGATTGAGCCGCAGCCAGCGCGGCACCGGCAGCTGCTCGCCCCGGCTGGCCGCGCTGGCCGCGCGGACCAGCACCACCAGCACCGAGATCCACAGCGCGGCCAGCAGCGGCACCGCGATGAGCGTGGCCACCTGCACCGAATCGAGGGCCAGCACACCGGCGACGATCAGCCCGGACACGGTGTAGAGCAGCGCGGTGACCGCCACGTTCAGTGCCTGGCCCGCGTGCCAGCGGGCGAACCCCCCGCTGCGCAGGCTGGCCAGGTAGATGGCCAGCGGCAGCAGGCACAGGGTGAACGGCACGCCCAGGTAGGCCAGCATGGCGCGGTGCACCTCGCGGCGGCTGGCCGGGGCCAGGCCAGCCGGCGGGCCGTGGTCGATCGGGGCGGCGGACTGCATCGGGTGGCTGGTCATCGGCTCCTCGCGTGACGTCCTGCTCACACGTTAGTCACTACCTGGCAGCGTGACGAAGTCGATCAGCTCCTCCACCCGGCCGAGGAGTTCCGGTTCCAGGTCCGTGTAGCTGCGCGCGGCGGCCAGGATGCGTT
The DNA here is from genome assembly GCA_963747705.1 of uncultured Actinomycetes bacterium. GTDB lineage: Bacteria > Actinomycetota > Actinomycetes > Streptosporangiales > Streptosporangiaceae > RYN-230. Next base: position 10,895 of record CAVVGF010000099.1, read on the forward strand.
TCCAGCCGGCCGCGGTGTCGGTGCCCCAGCCCAGCCCGTGCAGCACGCCTTCCTTCCACGGCTGGCCCCGTGGCACGTCCGGCCAGCGCGGGATGCCGACCGCTGCGGGCTTGACCGCCTGCCAGATGTCCACGAACGGGTGACCGACCACCAGCACGTGCGGCGAGGTCACCCCGGCCGCGATGCGCTGCTCCTTGGACCCGGGGATGAGGTGGTCCACCAGCACGCCGAGGCGGCGCTGCGGGCCGGGCGCGAAGCTGGCCACGGTGGCGGGCAGGTGGTCAACGCCCTCCAGGTACTCGACCACGACCCCGATCTCGCGCAGATCGTCACCCCAGATCTGCTCGACCAGTTCGGCGTCGTGCCGCCCCTCGACATAGATCCGGCTGGCCCGGGCGACCCGGGCCCGGCTGGCCGGTGCGGCCACTGACCCGGACCGGTTGCGCACTGCTAGCTGACCAGGCCCGGCCGGGCGGGCCGCGGGGGCTGGCCTGATCAGCGTGACCGGCCTGCCGTCGAGCAGGAACGCGGCCGGGCGCAGCGGGAACACCCGCTGGCGGCCGAACCGGTCTTCCAGCGTGACGGCGTCTTTCTCGCAGGCCACGACGGCGCCGCAGAAGCCCTGGCCACCCGCTTCCTCGACGACCAGCCCGCGGGCCGCCTCGATCCGCGGCGATTCCGGCCGCTGCCGCTGCCGCCAGCCGCCGGCCAGCACATCTCGCCCGTACATAACCCGCAGGACGGTACCGGACAAGCCGGACCGTCCGGTGACGGCGCGCCGTATTGCCCAAGGGGACGCCCCCTCACCAGCGACTTTTCACGCGGGCGCACAAGAAACCCCCGAATCGCTATGCTCCCGATACCCGTGCTTGGATGCCAGGGTGCCCGGACCGCCTTAAAATTGGCACTCAGGATAGTGGAGTGCCAGTGCCAGGGGAGGTGGGGACATGCTCGACGAGCGCAAGCTCGCGGTGCTGCGCGCGATCGTGGAAGACTACGTGTCCACCACCGAGCCGGTGGGCTCGAAGTCCCTGGTCAACCGGCACCACCTGGATGTCTCGCCGGCCACCATCCGCAACGATATGGCCGTGCTCGAAGAGCAGGGCTTCATCGTGCAGCCGCACACCAGCGCGGGCCGGATCCCCACCGACAAGGGGTACCGGCTGTTCGTGGACCGGCTGTCCGGGGTCAAGCCGCTGTCCTCGGCCGAGCGCCGGGCCATCGAGACGTTCCTGGTCGGCGCGTACGACCTGGATGACGTGGTGATGCGGACGGTGCGGCTGCTGGCCCAGCTGACCCGCCAGGTCGCGGTGGTGCAGTACCCGTCGCTGACCCGGTCCTCGGTGCGGCACGTGGAGCTGGTCCCGCTGGCCGCCAAGCGGGTGATGCTGGTGCTGATCACCGACACCGGGCGGGTCGAGCAGCGCTCGGTGGAGCTGCCTGACCAGGCCGAAGAGGACTCGATCATTCAGCTCCGGGCGGTGCTCAACGCCTGCCTGGACGGCCGCCGGCTGGCCGAGGCCGCGTCGGTCATCGCCGACCTGCCCACCCTGGTCGAGCCGGGGGAACGGCCCAACGCGGCCGCGGTGTTCTCGGTCATCCTGGAGACTCTGGTGGAGCGGACCGACGAACGGGTCGTGGTCGGCGGTGCGGCCAACCTGACCGCGACGGACTTTTCCAAGGGCCTGCACGAGGTCCTGGAATCGCTGGAGGAGCAGGTGGTGTTGATGCGGTTGCTGGGCGAGTCCGGCGACCAGCCTGCCCTCACCGTCCGGATCGGCGCGGAGAACGCGGTCGAAGGGCTGCAAGGCACCTCGGTGGTGGCGGCAGGGTACGGAACCGGAGACCAGATGCTGGCCAGGCTTGGGGTGCTCGGCCCGACACGGATGGATTACCCAACGGCGATGGGAGCGGTGCGCGCGGTGGCACGATACGTGGGCCAGATCCTGGCGGGGTCGTAGTGGCTAGCGATTACTACGCCGCGCTCGGCGTACGCCGGGACGCGCCGCCCGACGAGATTAAGAAGGCCTACCGGCGGCTCGCCCGTGAGCTGCACCCGGACGTCAACCCGGACCCGCAGACTCAGGAGCGGTTCAAGGAGATCACCCAGGCCTACGAGGTGCTCTCCGACCCGGGCAAGCGGCAGATGTACGACCAGGGCGTGGACCCGTTCGCGCCCAACGGCGGCGGCGGCCCGGGGGCCGGGCCGTTCGGGCCCGCCGGGTTCCCGTTCAGCGACATCATGGACGCGTTCTTCGGGGCCGGCTCGGGTGCCAGCCGGGGACCGCGCAGCCGGGCCCGCCGCGGCCGCAACGCGACCATCCGGGTCGAGCTCGACCTGGCCGAGTGCGCGTTCGGCACCACCCGGGAGCTGACCGTGGACACCGCGGTGGTCTGCCCAACCTGCTCCGGTGAGGGCACTGCCCCGGGCACCCACCCGGAGACCTGTGACGTCTGCGGCGGCCGCGGCGAGGTCAGCCAGGTCACCCGGTCGTTCCTCGGCCAGGTCATGACGTCCCGGCCGTGCCCGCACTGCGGCGGGTTCGGCACCGTCATCCGGCGGCCGTGCCCGGAGTGCGACGGGGACGGCCGGGTGCGGACCCGGCGCACGATGAAGGTGCGCATCCCGGCCGGGGTCGAGGACGGCACGCACATCCAGCTGGCCGGCGAAGGCGAGATCGGCTCCGGCGGCGGGCCGCCCGGCGACCTGTTCCTGGAGATCCTGCAGCGCCCGCACCCGATCTTCGAGCGGCAGGGCGATGACCTGCACTGCACGGTCACCATCCCGATGGTGGCCGCGGCCCTCGGCGCCAGCCTGTCGGTGGAGACCCTGGATGGGCCCCGGGATCTGGACATCCGGCCGGGCACCCAGTCCGGGCAGGTCGTCCCGATGTACGGACTCGGCGTCCAGCACCTGAACGACTCCGGCCGCGGTGACCTGATCATCCACATCTCGGTGGAGACCCCGACCAAGCTGGACGAGCCGCAGGAGGCGCTGCTCAAGCAGCTGGCCGCGCTGCGCGGCGAGGAGACCCCGCCCGGCCGGTTCGCCCCCGGCCAGCAGGGCTTCTTCTCCCGGCTGCGGGACGCGTTCAACGGCCGGTAACTGACTCGCTGGCCGGAGCCCGGCGCGGGGCGGCGATCGGGGGCCGGGGGCTGCGGGGGGTCGGCCCCCCGGGATACGCGGCCCCCTGTGTTCCTGGCCGATCCGGCTCAGCTGGCCGGGGACCAGGTGCTGCTGTCCGGGCCGGAAGGCCGGCACGCGGCCGACGTACGCCGGCTCACCGCGGGCGAGCGGGTGGACCTGACCGACGGCGACGGCCAGCTGGCCGAGTGCGTGGTCACCCGGGCCCAGCGCGGCTCGCTGGAACTCGCGGTGCACGCCCGGCGCACGATCCCGCCCGCCGACCCGGCGCTGGCCGTGGCCCAGGCCATTCCCAAAGGCGAGCGCGGCCAGCTGGCCGTCGAGCTGATGACCGAGGTCGGCGTGGACGTGGTGATCCCGTGGGCCGCACAGCGCTGTGTGGTGCGCTGGTCGGGGGAGCGTGGCGACCGGGCGCTGGGCCGGTGGCGGTCCACCGCCCGTGAGGCGGGCAAGCAGGCCCGCCGGGCCCGGTTCCCCGAGGTGACCGGTCAGGCCGGGCTGCCCGGCTTGACCGCCCGGGTGGCCGCCGCGGCGTGCGCGGTGCTGCTCGACCCGGACGCGGATACCTCACTTGGCGCGCTCGGCCTGCCCGCCGCCGGGGAGATCCTGCTGATCGTCGGCCCGGAAGGCGGCATCGCCCCGGAGGAGAGCGGCGCCCTGGCCGCGGCCGGCGCGCTCACCGCGCACCTCGGCCCGACCGTGCTCCGCACCTCCACCGCCGGCACCGTAGCCGCCGCCGTCCTGCTCACCCGCCTCGCCCGCTGGTAAGCGAAACAAGGCCGCGAGCCGCAGAGACCGCAAGCGGCAGGGATGCGGTGACGGCCGCGTCGGCGAGGCGAGGCCCGCCGCAGGCGGGTGCTCGCGGAGCCGGCGTTCGGCGCGCAGCGGCGAGCGGGGGGTCCAGGGGGGTCGCCCCCCCGGATCAATACCGCTGGGCGTTCGCCTTCGGGGTGGACGTGCTCGGCACGCTGCCGCAGCCGGCGTCCGGGGTACCGCCATCGGTATCGGGGGCGAACATGACGTCGGCCGTGGCCTTCGTGTCGTTGGCCGAGGCGCTGGCCGTGCCGCCGCTGGTGCCGGTGGTCGGGGTGTCGCTGGGGCTGCCGGTGTCGCTCGGCGTCGCCGACGGGGCGGCCGTGGCGGTGTCACTCGGCGTCGCCGATGGGGTGACCGTGGCGCTGGGCGTTGGGGACGGTGAGCTGGACGGCGTGGGCGTCGGGGTGCAGGCCACCGCGGGCAGCGCGGTCAGCGGGGTCTTCTTCTTCGATGTGCCGGCCGCCTTCGTGTTCACGCCGATGGGCACCTGCCACAGCCCCGGGCTGGCCAGGGCGGAGGCAGCCGATGCGTGCTGGCCGCCCGGTGAGGTGACCGAGTTGGTCGGCGTGATCACCGCCTCCTGCATCCGGTTCAGCGTGAAAGCGCCCACCACCACGACGGCGACCACGGCCGCGACCGCGAACGCGGGCTTGAGCCAGGCCGCGGCCGGGCCGAGCCGGGCGGCGGTCTTGCCAACTGGCGTCCGGCCTTCGTGGTCCGGGCCGGTGGGCGGCTGCCCGATGCCGCGCTGGCTCAGCTCCCAGCGAAACGATTCCAGCCGCACGGACAGCCGGATCCGGTACAGCCGCAGCCAGTCGGCCGCCCTGACCAGCATGAAGCGGGCAGACCGACGCGAATGCGACCGATGACGGATCCGCTCTAGCCCGTCAATGGCAGGCTCGATGGACTCCGCCGCCGCGCGCAGCGCGTCGCGGAGGATGTCCTCGTAGTCCCGATCTTGTGAAATCATGCGTGCCGCCGGAGGCTCCCCGCGCCTCTGCTGGCCCTCCCTACGTGTCCCGCTCGAGCACGGTCCGCAGGGCCGACATGGCCCGGGCCGTGTGACTCTTGACTGCTCCCCTGCTGATACCCATCACCGATGCGATCTGTGCTTCTGACATATCGCCGTAGTAACGGAGTACCAGTGCCTCCCGCTGCCGCTCCGGGAGCGCGCGCAGGGCGGTGACCACCGCGGAGCGCTCCAGCTGGATGATCGCGCCGTGCTCGGCGCTCGGCATGTCCGGAGGTGGCTTAGGGGTGTTCTTATCCACCACTATCCGGTGCCGGAGGACTGAGCGTGACCTGTTAACTACGGATTGCCGAAGATAGGACAGTGCCTTATCGGTGTCCCGTAGCCGCCGCCAGGCCCCGTGCATGGCGACGAATGAGTCCTGGACCACTTCCTCGGCTGTGGCGTTGTCGCGCACCAGGAAGGCGGCCAGGCGGACCAGCGAGCGGTAGTGCTCGCTGTAGATGGCCGTGACAGCCCGGTCCGCATCCCATTCGAGGGGTGCAGTAGCGAGCCCAGTGGCCACCAGCGTCTCGGTCACATCAATGGGACGCGTTACCACGCCGTCAGGTTCACCTGGCATGTCGAGTGCGTGCACGCGACCCGCCCCCGCCGCTTGCCTTCACGAATCATTCCCCCCCAAGGGTCTGAGTCCGTGTGCTCACCCCGGTGCGCCCGGCTGGGCCGGGTAGGCGCAATTGCGTCGCTGTGCACGCTGGGTTGTGCACGAGGCGGCGCCGCGGGGGAAGCACCATCGCAACCATATATGTCATGACTGTTACCGGAGGGGGACAAGCTAAGATCCCTCTGTGCCGGAGTGTCTATTCTGCAGGATCGTGTCAGGCGGTGTCCCGGCATCACGTGTGCTGGAGTCGCCGCGGACCGTTTCTTTTCGCGACATCAGCCCGCAGGCGCCCACCCACGTGCTGGTCGTCCCGAAGGAGCACTACCCGGACCTGGCCGCGCTGTCCGCGGACGGCGACCTGCTGGCCGAGCTGACCGGGCAGGCGGCCAAGGTGGCCGAGGCCGAGGGAATCGCTGGCCGGGGGTACCGGGTTGTCTTCAACACGGGGGTGGACGCTGGTCAGACGGTGCCGCACGTGCACGCGCATGTCCTGGGCGGACGCGCGCTCAGCTGGCCCCCGGGCTGACGTCGGATGGATAGCATGATGGGGTACGGGCGCGGGCCAGCGCCTGCGCCCAGGCGGAGAGAAGGAATTGGCAGATAGATCTGGCGAGTCGCCCGGCGGTAAGCCGGCAGGCGACGGTGACGCGCAGGTCAAGATCGTTATCCCGGATGACCACTCAATGGTCAGCCTGCTGGGCTCACGGGACGAACTCCTGCATGTGATCGAGAACGCATTCGACGCCGATATTCACGTGCGCGGGAATGAGATCACGATAACCGGGCCGGCCCAGGAGATCGAGCGGGTGGCTGGCCTGTTCGAGGAGCTCACCGAGTTGCTGGCGGGCGGGGCCGAGCTGACCACGGACTCGGTGGAGCGGGTCGTGGCCATGCTGCGCCGCAAGTCCGGCGTCCGGCCCGCCGACGTGCTGACCCTGGACATCCTGTCGTCCCGTGGCCGGACGATCCGGCCGAAGACGCTGAACCAGAAGCGCTACGTGGACGCGATCGACGAGCACACCATCGTGTTCTGCATCGGGCCGGCCGGCACCGGCAAGACCTACCTGGCCATGGCCAAGGCGGTCCGGGCGCTGCAGGCCAAGGAGGTCCACCGGATCATCCTGACCCGGCCGGCCGTGGAGGCGGGGGAGCGGCTCGGCTTCCTGCCCGGCACCCTGTACGAGAAGATCGACCCGTACCTGCGGCCGCTGTACGACGCGCTGCACGACATGATCGACCCGGAGTCGATCCCGCGGCTGATGGCCGCGGGCACCATCGAGGTGGCGCCGCTGGCCTACATGCGCGGCCGCACGCTGAACGACTCGTTCATCATCCTGGACGAGGCGCAGAACACCTCGGCCGAGCAGATGAAGATGTTCCTCACCCGGCTCGGCTTCGGCTCGAAGATCGTGGTGACCGGGGACGTCACCCAGGTGGACCTGCCCACCGGGCAGGCCAGCGGGCTGCGCATTGTGCAGGGCATCCTTGACGGCGTGGAGGACATCCACTTCAGCAGGCTGACCAGCCACGACGTGGTCCGGCACCGGCTGGTGGGGGAGATTGTGGACGCCTACGAACGGTACGACGCGCGTAGCCGCGGACCGGTCGCCGCGGCGCTCGCGCAGGGCGGCGTAAGCGAGCGCAGTGAGCATCGAGATCGCCAACGAGTCCGGGGTCGAGGTGGACGAGGCCGACCTGGCCGCGCTGGCCCGGTACGTGCTCGACGACCTGCGCATGCATCCGCTGGCCGAGCTGTCCGTCCTGCTTGTGGACCGGGCCACTATGTCCGACCTGCACGAACGGTGGATGGGTGAGCCTGGCCCGACCGACGTGCTGGCGTTCCCGATGGACGAGCTGCGCCCGCCACCGCCCGGCAGCGGCCGCGGCGACCAGGGCGGCCGCGGCGAGCCCGATGAGGAGCCCGGGCTGCTTGGCGACGTGGTGCTCTGTCCCGAGGTGGCGGCCGACCAGGCCGCGCCAGGCCCGGCACGAGCGTGCGCGACGAGCTGGAACTGCTGTGCACGCACGGCATCCTGCATCTCCTCGGCTACGACCACGCCGAGGCGGCCGAGAAGGCCAGCATGTTCGGCCTGCAGGACAGCTCCTGCGGTCCTGGCGCTCGGCGCGCGGTCTGGACCCGGGGTCAGCCGCGGCGCCCGCGGCGCCGGCCGCGGATGAGCCCGCCGCGGCGGCCCCAGCCGGCCGCGGAACAGCCGGACGAGCGGGGCTGAGTCCGCCATGGCCTGGCTGATCGTCGCGGCAATCGTCCTCGCCGTGCTGGCCGGGCTGTGCGCCACCGGCGAGGTCGCGCTGACCCTGATGTCCCGGTCCGGGGCCGGGGACCTGGCCCGCGGCCGGCGCGGCAGCCGCGGCCGGGCGGCCACCCGGCTGCAGGCCGTGCTGGCCGAGCCTGGGCGCTACCTGGCCGTGCTGCTGCTGGTCCGGGTGGCCTGCGAGACCGGGGCCATCGTGCTGATGGCCGCGGCCCTGGAGTTCTACCTGGGCCACGGCTGGCACACCTTCCTGGTGGTCCTGGCCATCATGATCGCCGTGCTCTACCTGCTGGCCGGGATCGGGCCGCGGATCCTCGGCCGCCAGTACGAGCGGGGCACCGCGCTGGCCGTGGCCGACGTGCTGTACCCGGTGGTGCGGCTGCTCGGCCCGATCCCGCGGCTGCTGCTCGCGCTGGGCAACCTGCTCACCCCGGGCCGGTCCGGCCGGGACGCGGCGGGCTCCGAGGAGGAACTGCGCGGCCTGGTCGACCTGCTGGAGCAGCGCCAGGTCATCGAGCCCGGTGCCCGGGCCATGATCCACTCCGTGTTCGAGCTGGGTGACACGATCGTCCGCGAGGTGATGGTGCCGCGCACCGACATGGTGTTCGTGGAGCGGGGCAAGACCGTCCGCCAGGCCCTGTCGCTGGCGCTGCGCAGCGGCTTCTCCCGTATCCCGGTGGTCGGCGAGAACGAGGACGACGTGATCGGCATCGCCTACCTCAAGGACCTGGTGACGATCAGCCAGGAGCACCCGGAGCGGGAGTCGGTCGAACCGGTCACCGCGGTGATGCGGCCCGCCACGTTCGTGCCGGAAAGCAAGCCGGTGGACGAACTGCTCAAGGAGATGCAGCAGCGCCGGATCCACGTGGCCATCGTGATCGACGAGTACGGCGGCACCGCGGGCCTGGCCACCATCGAGGACATCCTGGAGGAGATCGTCGGCGAGATCACCGACGAGTACGACCAGGAACAGCCGACGGTGGAGTGGCTGACTACGGACCGGGCCCGGGTTCCCGCGCGGCTGCCGGTCACCGACCTGGAGGAGCTGTTCGGCACGACGATCGAGGCCGAGGACGTGGAGACCGTCGGCGGCCTGCTGGCGCATGCGATCGGCCGGGTGCCGATCGCCGGCTCGGTGGGCACCGTGGCCGGGCTGCGGCTGACCGCCGAAAGCCTGGCCGGGCGGCGCAACCGGATCGGCACGGTCACCGTGGAGCGGGTCGGGGCACCGGCGCGGCAGCCCGCGGCGCGGCCGGACGGCGACGGGTAAGCCTGCGACGAAAGAGGCAGGCGGGGATTGATGTGTTGGTGCGCCGCACCACTACACTCGGCCAGGTGAGCGCGGTGGAACCAGGCCCGGAAGACCTAAAGATCATCACCCTCGCCCGGTCGGCGCGGGCCCGGGTGGCCGCGGCCGAGGGCGCGGCCGTGCGGGACGAGACCGGCCGGACGTACGCGGCCGCGGCGGTGGCCCTGCCGTCGCTGAGGCTGTCCGCGCTCCGCCTCGCCGTGGCCATGGCGGTGTCCAGCGGCGCGGCCAGCCTGGAAGCGGCCGCGCTGGTCAGCGACGCCGGCGCGGCCGACCCGGCCGACCTGGCCGTGGTCCGTGAGCTCGGCCCCAGCGCGGTCGTCTTCCACGCGGGCTCCAACGGCATGCTCCGCGAGACCCACCTCCCGCTCGACCACCCCGGCTCGTAGCAAGAGGGCGCAGCTCGGGAAGCGGTCAGCAGGTCGCGCGGGCAAATAGAATCACCGGGTGGAATTCCGATCCGGCTTCGCGTGCTTCGTGGGCAGACCCAATGTCGGTAAGTCGACATTGATGAACGCGCTGGTGGGCACGAAGGTCGCGATCACCAGCAGCCGGCCGCAGACCACCCGGCGGGCGATACGGGGGATCGTGCACCGGCCGGACGCCCAGCTGATCATCGTGGACACCCCGGGGCTGCACCGGCCGCGCACCCTGCTCGGCGAGCGGCTGGACAGCCTGGTCCGGTCCACGCTGACCGAGGTGGACGTGATCGGTTTCTGCGTGCCTGCCGGGGAGCGCATCGGCCCAGGTGACAGCTACCTGGCCAAGGAGCTGGCCGGGCTGGCCGCCAAGACCCCGGTGGTGGCCATCGTCACCAAGACCGACCAGGCCGGCCCGGCCCAGGTGGCCGCGCAGCTGGCCGCGGTGGCGGAACTGGGCGACTGGGCGGACATCGTGCCGGTGTCCGCGGTCACCGGGTTCCAGCTCGATGTGCTGGCCGACGTGCTGGTGTCGCACCTGCCGCCGGGACGGCCGCTGTACCCGGACGGGGAGCTGACCGACGAGCCGGAGCAGCAGCTGGTCGCCGAGCTGATCCGGGAGGCCATCCTGGAGGGCGTACGGGACGAGCTGCCGCATTCCATCGCCGTGCTGGTCGAGGAGATGGGCCCGCGGGAGGGCCGCCCGGACCTGATCGACGTCCACGCGTTCATGTACGTGGAGCGGCCCAGCCAGAAGGCCATCGTGATCGGGGCCAAGGGCGCCCGGCTCAAGGAAGTGGGCAGCCGGGCCCGGCAGCAGATCGAGGCCCTGCTCGGCACCCGGGTCTACCTGGACTTGCGCATCAAGGTGGCCAAGGACTGGCAGCGCGACCCCAAGCAGCTGCGCCGCCTGGGCTTTTACGACTGACCCGGCCTGCCCGGCGTCCCACATGGCGGACGGCGGCTTGAAACCACCGGCCGGGTGTCTGCTAGTGTCGTTCGTGCCATGCGCGGACTGCTCCTGCTTAGCCGCCGCGGCGGGGGCCGATAAGGCCGGCTCCTCGCCGCGGGTTATTGGCGTGAACGCTGGCCGCCGCCCGATCGGCACAGGAGCGAATCTTCCGATGGAACCCCAGCAGGACTCTGTCCAGCCGCACGTAGCTCATGATCAGATGCCGGGCCAGGAACCACACCGCGGTGTCCGGCAGCAGCCGAGTGGCATGCCCTGCCAGCGGTACACCCCGTTCCGCCCGGTGCACCTGCCGGACCGGACCTGGCCCGGCCAGAGCATCACGACCGCCCCCCGGTGGCTGTCCACCGACCTGCGGGACGGCAACCAGGCGCTGATTGACCCGATGAGCCCGGCCCGCAAGCGGACCATGTTCGACCTGCTGATCCGGATGGGCTACAAGGAGATCGAGGTCGGTTTCCCGTCCGCCAGCCAGACCGACTTCGACTTCGTGCGCGGCCTCATCGAGGACGGCCGGATCCCCGATGACGTGCAGATCTCGGTGCTGACCCAGGCCCGCGACGAGCTCATCGAGCGGACCGTGCAGTCGCTGGCCGGCGCGCCCCGGGCCACCGTGCACATGTACAACGCGACCGCGCCGGTGTTCCGCCGGGTGGTGTTCGGCAACGACCGCGCCGAGACCAAAGAGCTGGCTGTGGCGGGCACCCGGTCGGTGGTCAAGTACGCCGAGCAGTACCTGGGCGACTGCGACTTCGGCTACGAGTACTCGCCCGAGATCTTCATGGACACCGAGCTGGACTTCGCGGCCGAGGTGTGCGGGGCGGTGATGGATGTCTGGCAGCCTGGTCCCGGCCGGGAGATCATCATCAACCTGCCGTGCACGGTCGAGCGGTCCACGCCCAACGTGTACGCGGACCAGATCGAGTGGATGAGCCGCAACATGCCGCACCGCGAGCATGTCTGCCTGTCCGTGCACACGCACAACGACCGGGGCACCGCGGTGGCCGACGCCGAGCTGGCCGTGCTGGCCGGGGCGAACCGGATCGAGGGCTGCCTGTTCGGCAACGGGGAGCGGACCGGCAACGTGTGCCTGGTCACCCTGGGCCTGAACCTGTTCAGCCAGGGCATCGACCCGATGATCGACTTCTCCGACATCGACGAGATCCGGCGCACGGTCGAGTACTGCAACCAGCTTCCGGTGCACCCCCGGCACCCGTACGCGGGCGACCTGGTCTACACCGCGTTCTCCGGCTCGCACCAGGACGCGATCAAGAAGGGGTTCGAGGCGCTGGAGGCGGACGCGGCGGCGGCGGGCACGCCGATGCGAGACTTCCGCTGGGAGGTGCCGTACCTGCCGGTCGACCCGCAGGACGTGGGCCGCAGCTACGAGGCGGTCATCCGGGTCAACTCGCAGTCCGGCAAGGGCGGTGTGGCCTACATCATGAAGGCCGAGCACCAGCTCGACCTGCCGCGGCGGCTGCAGATCGACTTCTCCCGGGTGGTCCAGGCGCACACCGACGAGGAGGGCGGCGAGGTGACGCCGGCCCAGATGTGGCAGGCGTTCTCCGACGAGTACCTGGCCGAGGGCCCGGTGGCGCTGCTCACCCACCAGACCTCGTCCGTGGTGGACGCGAAGCACGCGCTCAGCGTGGAGATCCGGGTGGACGGCGCGCCGCGCCAGGTGGAGGGCACCGGCAACGGGCCCATCTCCGCGTTCTGTGACGCGCTGGCCAGCGTCGGCATCGAGGTCCGGGTGCTCGACTACGCCGAGCACGCGCTGTCCGCGGGCAGCGACGCGCAGGCCGCCGCCTACGTCGAGTGCGAGATCGGCGGCCAGATCTGGTGGGGGGTGGGCGTCGACTCGAACACGGCGACCGCCTCCATGCGCGCGGTGCTCTCCGCGCTGAACCGGTCCCACCGCCGCTAAGTGATGCTGGCGATGCCCTGCCGCGCGCCGCGGCCGGGCATCGCCAGGTGTGCGCGAGAATGGCTGGGTGAGCCTGTACCGGGATGACGGGATTGTGCTGCGCACCCAGAAGCTGGGTGAGGCGGACCGCATCATCAGCATCCTGACCAGGCGGAACGGGCGTGTCCGCGCGGTGGCCAAGGGGGTGCGCCGTACCAAGTCGCGGTTCGGCGCCCGGCTGGAGCCGTTCACCCACGTGGACCTGCTGCTTTACACCGGCCGCTCGCTGGACGTGATCACCCAGGCCGAGACGGTGCGGCCGTACGGGGAGCCGCTGGCCGCGGACTACCCGCGGTACACCAGCGGCACCGCCATGCTGGAGACCGCCGAGCGGTTCACCCCGGTGGAGAAGGAGCCGCTCATCCGGCAGTTTCTGCTGCTGATCGGCGGGCTGCGCGCGCTCGGCGAGGCCGAGCACGACCCGCGGCTGGTGCTGGACGCCTATCTGCTGCGCACGCTGGCCGTGGCCGGCTACGCGCCCGCGCTGGACGAGTGCGCGGTCTGCGGCACCCCGGACAGTGCCCCCGGCCCTCCCGGTCGCCCGGCCGCGGCGGGGGCAGCAGAGGACGAGACGGCGCAGCGCTCCGGGTCGCGTGTGTTCGCGGTGCCCGCGGGCGGGCTGACCTGCCGGTCCTGCCGGCCGCCTGGGGCGGCCACGCCCGCGGTGGCGACCATCGCGCTGATGCGCGCGCTGCTACGCGGCGACTGGGCGCAGGCCGACGCCAGCCAGCCCCGGCACCAGGTAGAGTGCAGCGGCCTAGTCGCGGCGTACGTGCAGTGGCACCTGGAACACACGATCCGTTCGCTACGTCACGTGGAGCATGTGTGAGCAAGCCGGTCCGTCCTCCCTACCCGCACCCGGACGGCCTGCGGCCACCGGCCATCCCGGCCGACCTGGTACCACGGCACGTCGCGCTGGTGATGGACGGCAATGGGCGATGGGCCAAGCAGCGCGGGCTGCCCAGGACCGAGGGCCACAAGATGGGCGAGGCCGCGCTGTTCGACGTGATCATGGGCGCGATCGAGCTGGGCATCCCGTACCTGTCGGCTTACGCCTTCTCCACCGAGAACTGGCGGCGATCACCGGACGAAGTGCGCTTCCTGATGGGGTTCAACCGGGACGTCATCCGGCGGCGCCGCGACCAGCTGAACGAGGTCGGGGTCCGGGTGCGCTGGGCCGGCCGCGGCCCCGGCTGTGGCGCAGCGTGATCAGGGAGCTGGAGGACGCCGAGCAGCTGACCGAGCACAACTCGGTCCTCACCCTGCAATTCTGTGTCAATTACGGCGGCCGGGCCGAAATCGCTGATGCGGCGGCCGCTATCGCCGCGGAAGTGGTGGCCGGCCGGCTGCGCCTGGACAAGATCGACGAAAAGGTCGTGGCCCGTTACCTGGATGAGCCAGAAATTCCTGACGTAGACCTTTTTGTCCGATCCTCGGGCGAGCAGCGGATATCGAATTTCCTGCTCTGGCAGTCGGCCTACGCCGAACTGGTGTTCCTGGACACGCTGTTTCCTGACTTCGACCGGCGGCACCTGTGGCAGGCGTGCGAGATATACGCGAGCCGGGACCGCCGCTACGGCGGCGCCCAGCCGAACCTGCTGCCTGGGCTGGCCGGCTAGCGGCTCAGCGCAGGCCCTGCCAGACCGCCAGGGCGATCAGCGCGGCCAGGGCCAGCACCCGCGCCACGCGTCCCTGAGCACCGAGCGCGGGCCAGGACATCGCGGCCAGCCAGGCCAGGAACGCGGCCACGACGAACAGCAGCGCCGCGCCGGCCCAGCCGTGGACCGCGAGGCCGCCGACGAACGCCGCGGCGACCAGTGCCGCGGGCAGCCACCGGGGCAGGTGATGCAGGTAGGCGGCGGGCTTGAGACTGGCCCGCTCAACGGACTGACGCACGGTCACAAACTATCCCATGCCCCGGCCGCCCTGGGAATCCGGCCATGATTTCACCCTGTGATGGCAAAGTTACGCTCTTTTTGACGGCGCGCCGCGCCGTGCTGTGCATGCCCGCTT
>CAVVGF010000100.1:0-15645 GCA_963747705.1 uncultured Actinomycetes bacterium
CTGCTCACAGTTCCTCCTTGAGAGTTCGCGCCGTCCGGCAGAACCCATACACCGGCCGGAGCCGGACATAGTCGCTCACAGGTTGGTCTCCTCCTCGGTGTGGTCGGCGGCATAAGCATGCTGGCGGGCGGGCTCGGCCGCCAGCACCCGGTCGCGCAGCGCGCGCAGCCGGTGCATGACCTCGTTGCCGTCCCGGCCGAAGTAGTCGTGCAGCCGGACGTACTCGGCGTACATCTCGTCGTAGATGTCCGCGCTGGCCTGGTCCGGGGTGTACACGCCGGAACGCTTGCCGCCCATCGCGGCGGCCGCGGCGGGCACATCCGGATAGCGGCCCGCGGCCACCGCCGCGTGGATGGCTGAGCCGAGCGCCGGGCCCTGCTCGGAGATGATCACGCTGAGCGGGCGGCGCAGCACGTCCGCGTACACCTGCATCACGAACGAGTCCTTGAGCATGCCGCCGGCCACCACGAACTCGGTGACCGGGACCCCGGACCCGGCGAACGTATCGATGATCACGCGGGTGCCGAACGCGGTCGCCTCCACCAGCGCCCGGTAGATGTCCGGCGGCCGGGTGGCCAGGGTCAGCCCCACGATCACGCCGGACAGGTGGTGGTCCACCAGCACCGAGCGGTTCCCGTTCTCCCAGTCCAGCGCGATCAGGCCGTGCGCGCCCGCGGGCTGCCCGGCCGCCTCGCGGGCCAGCAGGCCGAACAGGGAGACTCCGCGCGAGGCCGCCTCGTCCCGGTAGGACGCGGGCACGCCATGGTCGAGGTACCAGGCGAAGATGTCGCCGACCCCGCTCTGGCCGGCCTCGTAGCCGAACTCGCCGGCCACGATGCCGCCGTCCACCACCCCGCACATGCCGGGCACCTCGGCCAGGCTGCTGTCGTTCATCACGTGACACGTCGAGGTGCCCATGATGGCCACCATCTGGCCGGGGGCGATCGCGTTGGCGGCGGGCGGGGTGACGTGCGCGTCCACGTTGCCCACCGCGACCGCGATGCCTTCCGGCAGGCCGGTCCAGCCGGCCGCCTCGGCGGTCAGCGAGCCGGCCCGGGCGCCCAGCGCCGAGACCGGATGGGCCAGTTTGTCCTCGGCGAAGCTGGCGAACCGCGGGTTCAGCGCGGCCAGGTAATCCCGCGACGGGTAGTGCCCGTCCTGGTAGATGCCCTTGTACCCGGCGGTGCAGGCGTTGCGGGTCTCGGCCCCGCACAGCTGCCAGATGATCCAGTCGGCCGCCTCGATCCAGCGCTCGGCCCGGTCGTAGATCTCGGGGTCCTCCTCCAGCAACTGCAGCGCCTTGGCGAACTGCCATTCGGAGGAGATCTTGCCGCCGTACCGGGCGATCCACGGCTCGCCGCGCTCGTGGGCCAGCGCGTTGATCCGGTCGGCCTGCGGCTGGGCGGCGTGGTGTTTCCACAGCTTGACGTAGGCGTGCGGGCGGCCGGCCAGGCCGGGCAGGTGGCACAGCGGGGTGCCGTCACGCAGCACCGGCAGCACCGTGCACGCGGTGAAGTCGGTGCCGATGCCGGTGACCCGGGCCGGGTCGATGCCGGCCGCCTGGACCGCGGCGGGCACGGCCTGGCGTAGGACCTCCCGGTAGTCCTCGGGGTCCTGGAGGGCCCAGTCGGGCGGCAGTGGGTCGCCGGTCGCGGCCAGCTTGGCGTCCATCACGCCGTGCGGGTACTGGCAGACCGCCGAGCCCAGTTCGGCGCCGTCGCTGACCCGGACGACCAGGGCCCGCCCGGACAGCGTGCCGAAGTCCACGCCTACGACGTAGCTGTCCTCGCTGCTGTTTGGGCTGGTGCTGTCGCGGTTAGCGCTAACAGTCATCGTTGTCCCGTTCTGCGAGTTTTCCGGCAAGTCAGCTCCGGGGCGGCCCGGTGCTGGACCGGATCACCAGTTGCGGGGCGACCGGCTCGGCCGACCCGGACTGGTCCCGGCCGTGGATCAGGGCTACCAGCGCGTCGAGCGCGCGGCGGCCCAGCTCACCGAAGTGCTGCCGGACCGTGGTCAGCGGCGGCAGGAAGTAGGACGACTCCGGGATGTCGTCGAAGCCGACCACGCTGACGTCCCTGGCACCCGCCGCCCCCGCTCGGACAGCGCCCGCAGCAGGCCGAGCGCCATCGGGTCGTTGGCGCAGAACACGGCGGTCACGCTGTCGTCGGCAGCGATCCGCAGGCCGAGGTCGTACCCGCTGGCGGCGGACCAGTCGGCGGCCAGCAGCGGCGGCTCCGCGGCGCCCGCGTCGCGCAGCGCCTGCCGCCAGCCATCCACCCGGGCCTGCGCGTCGAGCCAGCCCGCCGGGCCGGCCAGGTGATGCACCGTGCGGTGGCCCAGGCCGAGCAGGTGCTCGGTGGCCAGCGCGGCGCCCTCGGCGTTGTCCACCGCGACCGACGGGACCGGCGGGCTGGTCCGGCAGCCCACCGCGAGCAGCGGGATGTCCTCAGGGACGTGGTACAGCGCCTCTACCGCCGAGTCCTGCGGCGCGATCACGATGATGCCCTCGACGCCCTGGCCGACGAACCGGTCCACCGCCTCGAGCACCGAGCGCCGGTCCAGTTCCGGCACGCTGGCGATGGCCACGAAGTAGCTGTCCCGTGCGGCCCGCTCGATGCCGTAGAGCATGGAGGCCGGCCCGTACAGCGTGGTATCGAAGCTGATCACCCCGAGCGTGTGGGTGCGCCGGGTGACCAGTGTCCGGGCCGCGGCGTTGGGCCGGTAGCCCAGCTCGGTGATGGCCGCCAGCACCAGCGCCCTGGTCTGCGGCCGAACGTTGGGGTGGTCGTTGAGTACCCGGGAGACGGTCTGGTGGGAGACGCCGGCCAGCTGCGCAACGTCGGTCATCACCGGCGGCCGGCTCCGCGTCCGCTCGGGCAGCTCCACGCCCACCTCCCTCCCTCGTCGCTGGCCACTGGCCGGACCACTGGCCGGGCCGTTGGCCCGGCGCGCGGCCGCCGCCGCGCCGGTGACCGGCCGGCCTGACTGCCTAGCCACGGCGGGCCACCATCAGGCTGGGCCGCCGCGGTGATCGCGGGCAGGCGTGCCCCGCGGGGGCGGTCCCCATTCCGCACCTGGTTGCCCCCAATGTAGACGCACCTGGTCAATCCCCGGCCGGTTGCTGGAGAGATTGTTATCGTTCACATCATCCCAGGTCAAGTGCGGCCCGGCCAGGCGGGCTGCGGTCACCTCGTGTGGCCCGGTGAGGTGGGCTGTCCGACTGCCTCGTGCGGCCCGGGCAGGCGGGCTGCGACTGCCTCGTGCGGCCTGGCCAACCAGGCAGCGGCGAGCGCGCGCATCACGCCAGCCCCGGCTCGGCGGGGGGCTTCGCGGTCGAGTCGCGCGGCACCAGGCGGCACGGCAAGGTCTGCACGCCGTGCGCGGGATCGCCGTTGATGGCCAGCAGCAGATGCTCGGCGGCCACCCGGCCGACGTGCTCCAGGCACATGTCCACGCTCGTCAGCGACGGGTCCGCGCCGAGCACCATCGGGCTCCAGTTGTCGAAGCCGATCACCGCGATGTCGTCAGGCACCCGGCGGCCGAGCAGCCGCAGCGTGTCGGTCACGCCGCGGGCGATCTGGTCGCTGCCGCAGAAGATCGCGTCCACGTCCGGGGTGCTGTCCAGCACCACCCGCACCGCCTCCCGGCCCCACCGCTCGCTCCACTCGCCGTACAGCACGTCGTGCGCGGCGAAGTCCGCGCCGGCCTCGGTGACCGTGTCGCAGAACCCGCGGGCCCGCTTCCGCGCGCACAGGAACCGCTCCGGCCCGGTGATGTGCCCGAACCGGCGCCGGCCCAGGCTGAGCAGGTGCTCGGCGGCCAGGCGGCCGCCGCCGGTGTCGTCGGGCAGGATCGCGGGCTCGTCGCTGTCCATCGACTGGGTCATCGCGTACACCACCGGGATGCCCAGGCCAAGCCCGATGCTGGGCCGCGGCTCGATCCGCCGCCCGGCCACGATCAGCCCGTCCACCCGGCGGCTCAGCAGCATGTCCAGGTACTGCTTCTCGCGGTCCGGGTCGTCCCGGGTGTCGCACATGAACACGGAGATCTGGCCCGCGCCGAGTGCGTCCTCGGCGCCGAGCATGACCGGGATGCTGAACCGGCCGAAGCTGTCGGTGGTGATCACGCCGACGGTGTAGGTCCGCCCGGCCAGCAGCCCGCGGGCCAGCACGTTGGGCGCGAAGCCCAGCTCACGGGCGGCGGCCGCCACCCGGTCCCGGGTCTCCGCGCGCAGCTTGCCCTGGCC
The DNA here is from genome assembly GCA_963747705.1 of uncultured Actinomycetes bacterium. GTDB lineage: Bacteria > Actinomycetota > Actinomycetes > Streptosporangiales > Streptosporangiaceae > RYN-230. The sequence continues at coordinate 4,247 of CAVVGF010000100.1, forward strand.
GTTGAGCGCCTTCGACGCGGTCCCGATCGAGACGCCCGCCCGCGCGGCGACATCCCGGATGGTCACCCGCTTCAGGTTAGGCCCTTGGGCAGGCAATCCCTTGCTCCATCGTGATCCTCATTCCCGGGCCGCCGCGATCTCCGCAAGGATGCGCTTTGACCAGTCTTGACGTTGCCCTCCCAGGCCCTCTAGCTTACGGAGGAAAACCTATTCCTTAAAGCGGTCACTGTCAGCCCCGGCGCGCACCCCATGCGATGTGGGGAGCGGCCGGTGCTGGTCTTACCTGGCTGGCTCGCCGATCCGCCCGTCACGGCGGCGCACGGGTTCCGTCTCCAGCCAGGTCCGGGCAGCGGGTCCTGGACTGGGTCCAGGGGCCGCCGGGCGAGAGGGGGGAGTGTGCGACCAGGGCGTTCTCTGTGCCTGATGGGGTCATTGCGACCGGTCGGGCGAGCAGTGCGCGGGCTGAACGGAGGCCGGCTGAGCCGGGGCTGGGCCCCATCCGGCTGGGCGCGATCCGGCCGGGCACGATCGGAGCGGGCCGCGTGACACCACCCGTCAACCCCCCAGGCCGACGGCGCGCCGGCCGGTGCCGCGCCCGATGCCGGCCACGAAGCCACGCCAGGCGTTCCGGCCGGCGGGCCGGTGATCCCGACGGCAGCCGCCGCGGTGACGCACCGCCCGCTGCCCCCGGCCGGGGCCCGGATCACGACGGGCCTGCTGGCTGACTGGCAGCGACGTAACGCCACGGCCAGCCTGCCCCTGGCCCTGCGGCAGCTGGAGGTGGCCGGGAACCTGGCCAACCTGCGGCTGGCCATCGCCGGTGCCCACGAGGGGTACCAGGGCCCGGTGTTCATGGACTCCGACCTTTACAAGACGCTGGAGGCGATCGGCTGGGAGCTGGCGCGCACCGGCGACGCAACCACCGCCGGCGCTGACGATCTCGTCAGCTTTGTGTCCGAGGCTACGTTGTTGCTGGAGAAGGCGCAGCAGCCGGACGGTTACCTCAACTCTTACGTCCAGGTGTCCGGGAAACCCCGTTACGCCGCGCTGGCCTCCAGCCACGAACTGTACTGCGCCGGGCACCTGATCCAGGCCGCGGTCGCGCTGCACCGGGCGGGCGGCCCGCCCTGCTGGACGTGGCCCGGCGGTTCGCCGATCACCTGGTGGACACGTTCCTGGGCACGGACGGCGGGATCGATGGCCACCCGATCGTGGAGACGGCGCTGGTCGAGCTGTACCGGGAGACCGGGCACCGGCCCTACCTGGAGCTGGCCAGCCAGTTCATCGAAAAGCGCGGCTACGGGCTGATCGGCGATTCCGGCTTCGGCCGCCGCTACCTGCAGGACCACGAGCCGGTCCGGCAGACCACCACCCAGGCCGGCCACGTGGTGCGCGCGCTGTACCTGGACGCGGGCGTGGCCGATGTGGCCGCCGAGACCGGCGATGCCGGGCTGCTGCAGACCTCGGTCACCCGCTGGGCCGACATGGTGGCCGCCAAGACCTACCTGACCGGCGGGAACGGGTCGCGGCATGAAGGAGAGAGCTTCGGCGACCATTTCGAGCTGCCGCCGGACCGGGCCTACAACGAGACCTGCGCCGCCATCGCCAGCTTCCAGTGGTCGTGGCGGCTGCTGCTGGCCACCGGCGACGGCCGGTACGCCGACCACATGGAACGCATCCTGTACAACGGCTTCGCGGGCGCGATCGCGCTCGGCGGCACCCGGTTCTTCTACGTCAACCCGCTGCAGCGCCGGGCCGACCATTTCGAGAAGGACGACCCGGGCCGCCGCCGGGAGTGGTTCTCCTGCGCCTGCTGCCCGCCGAACATCATGCGGCTCACCGCGTCGCTCCAGCACTACCTGGCCACCGTGTCCGTGGGCACGCTGTTCGTGCACCAGTTCACCGGCGCCACCCTGGCCGGCGCCGGGCTGACCGTGCGCATGATCACCAGCTACCCGTGGTCGGGCCGGATCGAGTTCCAGGTGACCAGCGCCCCGCCGCAACCGGCTGGGCTCGCGCTGCGCGTGCCCGGCCTGGTCCCCAAGCCCGCATCTTCTGCTGAACGGCCAGCCCGTGCCAGCCGGCGCCACCACTGCGGGGTACCTGCTGGTGCACCGGCAGTGGCAGCCCGGCGATGTGCTGCGTTACGAACTCGATCTCGCGCCCCGGCTGACCTACCCCGGGCGGCGGGTCAACGCGGTCCACGGCATGGCCGCGGTCGAACGCGGCCCCCTCGTCTACTGCTTCGAGCAAGCCGACCAGAGCGAGCACACCGATCTCGAGGACCTCGCCATCACCCCGGGCGAACTCCGCGAGCGGGCGGCCGACCTGCCCGGCGTCGGTCCCACCATCCTCGTCAACACCAACGCGGTCCGGCTTCCTGCGGTTGCCGCAGCCGGGCTGCCTTACCAGGACCCCCTGGGTGACCTGGCTAATCAGGCGGCCGGCGACCCGGTCACCGCGACCGCCATTCCCTACTTCCACTGGGACAACCGCGACGGCCGGGCCATGCGGGTCTGGCTGCCGCGCTGGCTGGCTGTACCCGACCAAGACTGAATCGCCCTATGACCTCTCAACGAGGAGGGACAGGAATGAATTGGCGTTACCGACGGCCCGCGGCGGTGGCCGTGGTCGTCCTCGGCATGGCCGTGGCCTCCGCGTGCAGCACCAGCGGCGGCGGCTCGTCCGGCTCCGGCTCGTCCGGCGGGGTGACCACGATCACGTTCTGGGCCCGGCCGCAGAACCCCAGCGTCGGCCTGGCCAAGCGCTGGAACGCGACGCACAAGAACATCAAAGTCCAGGTCACCACCATCCCCGACCAGGAGGCGGTGACCAAGCTCGGCGCGGCCGTGCGCAGCCACTCCGGTCCCGATGTGGTGGACATGGACGACATCAACGCGCCGCTGTTCGCGGCCACCGGGATCACCCAGAACATCTCCGGGTTCGTCAACTCGCTGCCGTACAAGAGCTCGCTGAACCCGGCCATGATGACCCTGGCCCAGAAGGGCAGCCAGTACTACGCGGTGCCGTACATCAACGGCGCCTCGGTGATGATGTACAACAAGGGCCTGTTCCAGAAGGCCGGGCTGAACCCCAACGACCCGCCGACCACCTGGGCGCAGCTGCTGACCGACGCGAAGAAGATCAGCAAGCTGGGCAATGGCGTCTCCGGTTACTCGATCCCAGGCTCCTGTGGCGGTTGCCTGGTCTACACCGTGTGGCCGCTGATCTGGGCGTCCGGCGGCCAGGTGTTCTCCGCGTATGGCCCGAACCAGACCACCACGTACTCGAAGTACCCGCAGGTGGCCGCGGCCCTGAACCTGTACCGGCAGCTCTGGACGTCCGGTGCCGTGGCGTCCAGCGAACGCTCACAGGACGGCTCGACCTGGGGTGAGCTGTTCACCTCGGGCAAGCAGGGCATCCTGGTCGGCACGCCGGTGCAGATCCCGGTGGCCAGGAAGAACGGCGTCAACGTGGGCGTGGCCCCGATCCCGGGTGAGAACGGTAGCTACTCCACGTTCGTCGGCGGTGACGAGCTCGGCGTGGTGACCGGCTCACAGCACCTGGCCGCGGACAAAGAGTTCATCAACTGGATGCTGCAGCCCGCCCAGCAGGACTATGTAGTCTCGGCCTGGTATCTGGTCCCGGTGCGCAGCGACATGCTCAACGCGTCGTTCGAGAGCAAGTACCCGGACGCCGCGGTGGCGCTGAGGGAGTCGGAGAAGGGCGAGGTGCCCAAGTCGATCGGCTTCACCGCGGCCACCGAGACCCCCAACGCACCATGGCTGGACGCGTTCGAGAAGATCGTCTTCTCCGGGGCTGATCCAGCCGCGACCCTGAAACAGCTGGACACCGCCTCGAACCAGATCCTGACCCAGGAGTATCAGCAGCAAGTCGGCGGCTAGCAGGTGGTACGCAGGCAGTCTGGCGCGGTGGACCGCGACCAGCCCCGGGAGGCCGGGGCGGTCGCGGTACGCCGCGTACCGCCCCTCATCCGGCGCCGGCCGGCCGCCAGCACGGCGGGGCCTGCCGGCGCCGCTAGCCCGGGCCCGGGCGCGCACCGGGTTCCTGCTCACCGCGCCGGCCCTGATCCTGGTGAGCGTCTTCTTCGTACTGCCGCTGGTCCTGGTGTGCTGGATGTCGCTGCACAACTGGCCGCTGTTCGGCGCGACCAAGTTCACCGGGCTGCACAACTACAACCAGCTGCTGCACGACCGCACGTTCGGCGACAGCCTGCTGTTCACCGCGGAGTACACGGCCATCGTCACCCCGATCCAGGTCGTGCTGGGTTACCTGCTCGCGGTCATGGTGCGGCACCGGCTGCGCGGCGTCGGCTTCTTCCGCACCGTGTTCTTCATGCCGGTCGTGGTGGGCTTCGCGGCCACCGCGTACGTCTTCCTGATCATGCTGACGCCGGGCACCGGCGTCATCAACGCGATCGGGCACGGCCTGGGCCTGAGCAACGGCCAGACCAACTGGGTGGCCAGTCCCGGCCTGGGCCTGCTGGTGGCGGTGGTGCTGCTCACCTGGAAGACGGTCGGCATCGCGATGATCTTGTTCATGGCCGGGATGCAGGCCGTGCCGGAGGAACTGCACGAGGCGGCCAAGGTGGACGGCGCGGGCTGGTGGAAGCGCGAGTACAAGGTCACGCTGCCGCTCATCCGGCGCACCACCGCGCTGGTCCTGGTGCTGACCGTGGCGGGCGCGATCCTGTCCTTCGACCAGTTCTTCATCCTGACCCACGGCGGCCCGGACAACGCCACGCTGACCGCGGTGCTGTGGATCTACACGGTCGCGTTCTTCCAGTACCGGTTCGGCTACGCTGCGGCCCTGTCCATCGTGCTGCTCATCCTGCTGACCATCCTCAGCGTGGCGCAGATCCGCGCGCTGCGCGGGGGGAGTGAGGCCGGGTGAGGCGGCCCGCAGCATGCCCCGTCCCGCGCCGTGGAGGTGACCCCGGCTGATGGCGTCCCAGACAGCAGCTATAACGCCCGCCCCAGCGGTCCCCCGCGGGGGACCGGCCCCGGGCCGGTCGGCCTGGCACCGGGTTGGCCAGGCGCTGTTCTACCTGGCCGCGGTGGTGTTCGCGGCGCTGTTCCTGTTCCCGATCGTGTGGGCCGTGCTCCGCTCGCTGCAGGGCTCGTCGGCCGACGTGACCCCGCCGACGCTGAGCACGCTGATCCATCTCACGCTGGCCAACTACACCGGGCTGCTCGGCACCGGGACCAGCCTGTGGCACTACGCGGGCAACAGCCTGATCGCCGCGCTCGGCACCGCCCTGCTGACCAGCGTCGTTTCCACACTGGCCGGTTACGGCCTGGCCCGGCTGCACTTCCCTGGCGCGGCACTGGCGTTCATCATCATTCTTGCTCCCTTCATGATCCCCTTCCAGGCGATGCTTACGAGCCTGTTCACCGTGCTGGTGTGGCTGCACCTGGCCAACAGCCTGCTCGGGCTGATCCTCGTGTACAGCACGTTCCAGCTGCCGTTCTGCGTCTACATCATGCGGAACAGCTTCGCGTCGGTGCCCAAGGAGATCGAGGACGCCGCGCTGGTGGATGGCAGCTCCACCATGTCGGTGCTGGGCCGGGTGATGGTCCCGCTGGTCATGCCGGGCATCGTGACCGTGGTGCTGTTCGCGTTCGTGTTCGCCTGGAACGAGTTCCTGGCCGCGCTGATGCTGCTGTCCTCCGACTCCCGGATGACCCTGCCGGTGGCGCTGAACAACCTGGCCACCGGGCTGTACGGCCGGGTCGACTTCGGCAAGCTGGACGCGGGCGCGGTGGTGGCCATGGTGCCCTGCCTGGTGCTGTTCCTGATCCTGCAGCGGGCCTACGTGCGCGGCATCACCGCCGGGGCGCTGAAGTGAGCGACCCGCTCAGCGTCCGGTCCGCCGACCTCTCGGTGGAGATCGACGCGGCCCGCGGCGTGGCGCTGCGGCTGGCCGATGAGCGGCAGCCCGGGCCCAGCTACCTGGCGGACACCCCGGTGCCGTTCCCGTCGGCGCTGGGCACCGAGCCGCTGCTGACCGGGGACCTGGTCTGCCGGGTCTGGGACGGCGGCGGCTGGCGGCTGGAAACCACCGCCCGGTCCACCGCCAGCTGCGCCGCTGAGCCGTCCGGCCTGGTCAGCGTGGACTACCCGGCCGGGCAGCCAGGATCCGGCGCGCTGCAGGACCTGGCCGTGCGGCAGACCTGGGCGGTGGCCGGCGGCGGGCTGCACTGGACGGTCGAGCTGCACAACCACGCGGCCGAGCCGCGTGAAGTCGGCGAGGTCGCGGTCCCGCTGGTGGCCAACACCGACGTGGCCGGGATCTTCGCGGGCCAGCCGCCCCGGGAGCGGGCCGGCGGCGAGCCGCAGCGCCGCTGGCATGAGACCCGGGTCCAGCAGTACCTGCACATCGGCGGGCACGGATCGTACGTGCTGCTGCAGCGGCCGTCCGGCCAGGGCCGGATCGCGTCGCTGGTGCCGCTGGGGGACACCGCGCTGGAGGCGGCGTACCAGATCGACCCGGGCCACGGCAGCCAGTGGAGCCACGTCTTCGAGGGCGCGTACTTCCTGTCCCTGCACTCCCGCGCGGCCCGCCAGGTGCACCGCTGGCTGGGCCACCGTGAGCGGCAGAACCAGTGGTTCCACGGGCACAGCTCGCTGCTGCTGGAACCCGGCCAGGACCACCGGTTCGGCTTCGAGCTGGCCCTGCTCGGCGACGCGGCCGAGCTGGCCGGCCAGCTGGTGCGGGCCGGCCAGGTGGCGGTGCAGGCCGCCCCGGGGTTCGCCGTCCCGGTCGGCAGCCCGGTCGCGGTGGCACTGTCGTTTGGAGCACTGCGCGGCGCCGGGCCGCCCGAGCTGATCCCCGAGGCGGACAGCGTCAGCGTCGACGACGGCGGGTCGGCCAGCGAGCACGACGGAGCGCAGACCCGGCGCTTCACGCTCCAGTTCGGCACGGTGGGGCAGAAGGCCGTGCTGGTCCGGTACGGCCCAGGCGCCGCCCGGTGGACCCGGCTGCTGTTTTACGCCGTGCCGCCGGCCGGGGCGCTGCTACGGGCCCGCAGCGAGTTCATCACCAGCCAGCAGCTGTACCGTAATCCGGCCGACCCGTTCGGGCGGCACCATGCGTTCCTGCCCTACGACGACCAGCTGCAGCGGGTGTACACCGACAGCGAGGAGGCCTGGCAGGTCGGCGGGTCGGACGAGTACGGCCTGCCGGTGGCCATGTTCCTGGCCGCGAAGAACGTGCACGACCCCGACCCGGCCCAGGTCGGCGCGCTGGAGGCGTACATCGACGACTGGCTGCTGCAGCGGCTGCAGGACCCGGTGACGTTCGGCATCCGGCGCGGGCTGTACTACAGCAGCCCGCTGCCCTCGGCCCGTGGTCACGAATGGACCGAGCCGCAGAGCCGCGACGAACGCCGGTTCAACAACTACCCGCTGGTCGCCAACATCTACCGGGACATGTCCCAGATCGCCCGGCGGCACGGGCTGACCAGGTCCCGTGACGCGGCCGGCTACCTCACCCTGGCCTGGCAGACCGCGGTGCACGGCTTCCAGGCCGGCGAGCTGACGCTGGCCGGTGCCCCGGCCGGGCCGGCCTGTTCGACCTGCTCGACGACCTGGCCGCGTACGACGCCACCGGCTTCGCGGCGCTGGACGCGCAGCTGCGCCAGTTCGCCGCCGCGGTGGCCGCCGACCCTTACCCCTACGGCTCCGAGCTGTACATCGACCAGACCGCGCACAGCCAGGTGTACGGCGCGCTGGAGCGCTACGGCCCGGCGGGCAGGCTGGATGGCTGCCTGCGGGTGACCAGCGCGCTGCGCTGGGGGTTCCAGCCGTCCTGGTTCCGCTACGGCAACGAGCAGCGCGGCTCGGTGTGCTGCTGGTACGGCACCCCGCAGAACTCGGAGGTGCTGCTCAAGGGGTTCCAGCTGACCGGCGACCCGCGGCTGCTCAAGCTGGCCATGGCCGGGCTGAGCAGCTTCCTCACCTCGGTGCGGGGCAGCGGCGCGGCCCGGGGCTGGTTCACCTGGTGGCCGGACCGCACCGGCTTCGACTCCCGCTCACTGGACACCGATCTCGGCCTGTACGCCTACCTCCGCGCGGCCGCCGCGTACGTGCTGACCGAGGCGCCGTTCGGCGTGGTCGGGTACGGCTGCTCGGTGCGGCCGGTGCCCGGCGACGGGATAGCCGTCACGCCCAGCAACGGCGTGGACGACCGGGTCTACTTCTGCGACCACGACCTGGCCGTGCTGGCCAGCTGCCGCCTGCATCAGGTGGTGCTGTCGGACAGCATGCTGACGGTGGACGCCGGGCCCGCTGGCCTGCCCGGCTCGGTCCGCGTTCAGGGCCGCGCGGTGCGGTCGGCGGCGGTGCTCACCGAGTCCGGGGCCCATCCGGCCGCGGTGGCGGACGGCGTGGTCAGCGTGTCCGTCCAGCCGGCCGCCGGGCCGGTGACGGTGCAGATCGAGCTGGCCGATGAGCGCCGGCCGATGACCGCGCCCGGCCCGCCGGCCCTGCTGCCGTCCGGCACCGGGTACACGCTGCGGGCGGCCTGGTCTGCCGGGCCGGGCCAGTCCGCTGGGCCTGGCCAGTCCGCTGGGCCGGCGCAGCCTGCTGGGCCGGGCAGTCCGCTGGGCTGGGGCGGCCTGCTGGGTCCGGGGGCGGCTGGGCTCTCGCGGTGACCCGGGAGGACGTGCCGGTGCTGGCCAGCGCCGGGCCGGTGCGGATCGAGGTCGCCGCGGGCCGGACTGTGCGGCGGCACTCGGCCGGGTACGACACGGTCAGCGTGCGGGCTGGCCGTCTGGTTGGTGCCGCGCAGGCCCGGCTGGCCGGCGCGGTGTTCGAGGTGACGGACGTGTTCTCCTGGCGCGGCGGCGCGCTGGCGCTACACCGGGAGATCACCGTGCGGGACAGCGGCGGGCCAGGCTCGTCCGCCGCGCCCGGCGCGGGCTTCGCGTCGGCGTTCGTCTGGACGGTTCCCCCGGCCGCCACCCCGGTCCCGAACCCGGCCTCAGCGCCCCGCCGCGGAGCCGCTGTGGCTGCTGCCCGGCTGTGTCTACGGCCGCAACGCCGACGCCCCACCCGGTGCCATCGCCGCCGACCTGGGCGGTGCCCCGGTGTTCGTCCGCGACGACCGGCTGGCGCTGCCGTTCGCGGCCCGGTTCGACCCGGTCAGCGGCGCGCTGGCCATGCTGCATGCGGGACACCGCCCAGGCGGGCGCCGCGGCCAGCCTGGCCACCTCGATCAGCGGGAGCACGTCGATCAGCGGGGGCACGGGCGGCCCGCCGGGCGCGGCCGTCACCGTCGCCGCCGACGACCTGGCCGGGCAGCTCACCTCGGCCGGGCTGGGGTTCGGCTCGTTCGGCGACCTGAGCCAGGACGAGCTCGGGTTCTGCTTCCCGGGCCGCGAGGGCGCGGTCAGCTACCCGCCGATGTGGACCGCGGGTATCGGCAACCCGCAGTCCAGCTCGCCGGTAAATCCTTTTCCCGAGCTGGCCGGCCGCCGGCCGCGCACTGGGCCACCCGGTACCACCCGCTGACCGGGGGCTTCACCCAGCGGTACCAGCTGTGCACCACGCTGGGCGCAGGCTCGCGCTCGTTCGCCGGGACGTTCGGCTAACCGCTCCGCCTGGCGGACCGCCTGGTACCGGCCGCCGCACCGGCCCGCCAGCCAGTCCAGACGACAGCCCGCCAGCCAGCCCGGACGACAGCCCGCCGGTCCGCCCGGACGCCTGGCCGCCGGTCCGCCCGGACGACAGCCCGCCAGCCAGCCCGGACGCCGGGCCGCCAGCCAGCCCGGACGACAGCCCGCCGGTCCGCCCGGACCCGGCCGCCGGTCCGCCCGGACGACAGCCCGCCAGCCAGCCCGGACGCCGGGCCGCCAGCCAGCCCGGACGACAGCCCGCCGGTCCGCCCGGACGCGTGGCCGCAGGTCCGCCCGGATGACAGCCCGCCAGCTGGCCCGACGACAGCCCGCCGGTCCGCCCGCCGCCGGCCGGCGCCGCCGGTGGGCGTCCCGACCTGGCTGGACGTGTTCACCGGGCAGCCAGGCCCGCTGCAGGACACGTTCAGCATCGGCTCGGTCGGCCGGAACCTCGAAGTGGCCGCGGTGCTGCTGCAGGCGGCCCACCGGCACGGCCGGCCCGAGTGGGAGCGGGCCGCACGGGACATCATCGGCTTCTGGGTGGACCGGCCCGTCACCGGGCTGTGCCACACCGAGTGGGATCGCGCCCGGCGCCGCTGGGTGGACCCGCTGGCCGACATGAAGCCCGGCGCGGTCTTCCTGCGTGACCAGTCCGAGGCCCGGCTGGCGGTGCTCGATGCGCTGGACCAGGTGCGGGCCCGCGGCCAGGACGAACCCGGCTGGCTGGCCTGGTGCACCGGCTACGCGCGCTGGCTGGCGGATCACGCCAGCCCGGACGGCTCGCTGCACCGGGCCTACTACCTGGACGGCCAGGTGGCCGACGACGCGGTGAACGACGGCATCCACGCGGCCACCTTCCTGGCCCGGCTGGCCGCCGGCACCAGCGAACCGGGCTACCTGGCCCTGGCCGAGCGGATCGCCGGGTACGCCTGGTCGAATTTCCACTCGGCCGGCCGGTTCCTCGGCGGGACGCTGGAGAACCCCAACTGCTGCGACCGCGAGGCGGCCAGCATCGCGCTGCAGGCCTACCTGGCGCTGCACGCGGCCACCGGCCGGTCGCAGTGGCGGGACGCCGCCCAGCTAGCCGGGGACTTCTGCGCTACCTGGGTGCTCGGCTGGGACATCCCGATGGGCGCCGCCGACGTACCGGACCAGCCGTTCTACGACCCCACCGCGCCGTCGGCCGGGCTGGCCCTGATCACGCTGGGGTTCTCCGCCGTGGACACCTACCTGTCCCGGCACGTCGGCGAGTTCCTGCGGCTGGCCGAGCTGACCGGCGACCAGCACTACCGGGACATCGCCTTCCTGCTGCTGCACAGCACCAAGCAGATGGTGCAGCTCGGCACGGAGTTCGGCTACCAGGCGCCGGGGTTCCAGATCGAGCACTGGGCCATCGGCCGTGGGCGCGGTTATGGGCTGAACTCGGGCTGGCTGCCCTGGGTGTCCACGGCCCACGTGATGGGCATCTGGGCTGCGGCCAAGATGCAACAATCGCGGTCTTGACGCTGCCCTCGGCCACCTTCTAGCGTTTAGGAAAACCTATTCCTTCTGGACTGCTGGGGAGCGTCCAGGCACGGGAAGCGAGACGTTCTGGATGCCCACAGCGCACGATAACCGGCCCTACGGCCCGCTGCACCCCACCCCGTCCGCAGCCTTAGCGCACCGCCCGCTCGACGGCGGAGTGAGCGCTCTCATTGACGGCCAGCTGGCCGACTGGCAGCGCCGCAACCGGGACGCCAGCCTGCCGCTGGCGCTGCGACA
>CAVVGF010000101.1:0-15433 GCA_963747705.1 uncultured Actinomycetes bacterium
CCACGAAGCACGCCGACATCAGCGAGGCCGTGGTGCTGGCCGACCTGCTGCGGCAGTGATCCGCAGCCCTGACCTGATCGGGGCGAAAGCGTGCAGTCATAGCCGCCGACAACAGGGCTGGCTGCTTGGTAAGCCAGCATGGACGAAGAGCACTAACCCCCAGGGCAAGCCGCCACCATCGCCCCATAGACCCAAAGCCGGCCGCAGGCACGGCAGGCGTGTATTAGGTCTTCCGCGTCTGTACCTTTACCAGCCATGGCCCGGAGGTCCAGGCATAGTGGTCTAGACCTCTCGGTAGCGATGTTCGCTCCATGTTCGCTCGGATGTCACGGCACGGCCCGGTAGCAGGCGGCACCACGCGGCAGCGCCTCTCCCGGTTTGCTGTACAGCCCGGCACGTCATAACATGGCCCGGCACGATGCGCCGCTAGCTCAACTGGCAGAGCAGCAGACTCTTAATCTGCGGGTTCGGGGTTCGAGTCCCTGGCGGCGCACCCACCTCGATCATTTAGCCGCTACGCGGCTAGCCGCCGCAGCGCGGCTTCCCGCCACAGCGCCACCCCGGCCCGGTCGGCCACTGCGAGCGCCTGCTCGTAGTGGGCCCGCGCGCCAGGCAGGCCGAAGTGGCGGGCGATGTCGCCGAGGATCTGGGCGGCCGGCCACAACGTGAGCACGGCGTTGTCGGCGCCGGCCGGGCGGTCGGCGTACGGCAGCAGGTCCTGGTAAGCGGACTCGGCCCGCGACCGGTCATCGAGCGCGACGGCGGCCAGCCCGCGCACGCCGATCAGGAACAGCCAGAGCACCTGCCCGGTGAGCGGCTGCGGCGGCCCGGCCACGGCCCGGGCCTCGGCCATGCGGCCGGCCGCGGCCAGCGCGAGCGCATACATCTCCCCCACCGCCGCCCCGACATCCGGGATGTTGTAGACCCGCTCCAGGTCGGCAATCATTTCACTGGCCCGGTCCTGCGTGACCAGCACGGCGAACCGGCCGAACAGGCCGACCCCGGACCCGGCCCGGGCCAGCCCGAACCGGGTCATCGTGGCCGCGGCCTCCTGATACCGCTCGATCGCCCCCGCCGGATCGCCGTCCACCGCGGCGCGCAGCCCCCGGTACATGCTGATCGCGGCGCCGGCCGTGGGCATGTCGTACCGCCCGGCCAGCTCGGCGGCCTGGCTCGCGTGCCGGTCCGCCGCGGCGAAGTCGGCGGCACCGCTGCTGGCCGCCATCAGCATCAGGTGGGCCAGCGCCCCGGCGATCGCCGGCTTGCCGGGCAGCGCGAGCAGCTCGGCACCGAGCGCCTGCCGCTCGGCCAGCCCGTCGTACCGGTACGTCTCGGTGTACCGGGCGTTTATCGCGATCGTCTGCAGCGCGGGGTCGCCGAGCCGGCGAGCCAGCTGCACCGCCTCGGCCGAGGCCTGGTAACCACGCTCCGCAGCGTCCCCCTCCAGCTCGAACGCGAGCGTGATGAGCAGCCGGCAGCGCAGCGCCTCTTCACCGGGTGGCAGCCGGGTCAGCGTCTGCTCGACGATGGCCACCAGCTTCCGGTCGGCCCGGCCGTCCTCCCGGGAGAACCAGACCCGGGGCACGTCGAACGAGGTGATGACCCGGGCCAGCAGGACCGGGTCGCCCAGCGGCACGGCGGCCCGCACCGCGTCCTGCCGGTAGGACCGGGCCTGCGGCAGCTGCCCGGCCAGCGCGAGCGAGCGGACCAGGCCCAGCACCAGCTCCAGCCGCTCACGGGGCGGGCCGTCGCCGGCCTGGTCCAGGCAGCCGATGGCCTGCTCCCACAGCTGGACGGCGGCGCGGTAGGCGAACCGCTGCTCGGCCTGCTCGGCGGCCAGGCGGCAGTACCGGGCGGCGGCGCCCGGGTCGGTGCCGGCCGTGGCGAAGTGGTGGGCCAGCGCGGCCACCTCGCCCGGCTGGTGCCGCTCGATGGCCGCGGCGGCCCGGGCGTGCAGCCGGGCCCGGCGCAGCTGGGACAGGCCCTGGTACAGGGTGTCCCGGACCAGGTCGTGCGCGAACCGGATGCGGCCCGGGGCCGGCTCGGTCAGCAGCCCGGTGAGCAGCCCGGCCTCGACCGCGTCCAGCAGCACGTCCTCCCCGGCCCCGGCCACGTCGGCGAGCACGTCGACGTCGGTCTCGGTGCCGAGCACCGCGGCCTGCCCGAGGATGGTCTGCGCGCTGGCGGGCAGCCGGGCGATCCGGCGCTGCAGCACCTCACGCACGCCAGCTGGCACCGACGTGGTGGCGGCCAGCGCGCCTTCGGAGTCGAGCAGCCGCGCGGTCTCCCGGATGAAGAACGGGTTCCCCCCGGTCCGCTCGGCGATGGCCCGCGCGGTCTCGGCGTCCACCGGGCGGGCGCAGGTGGCCACGATCAGCTGACCGGTCGCGGCCGCATCAAGACCGCCCAGCGCGATCCGGGCCGGTTCGCGGGCGGCCAGCCCGGCCAGGCAGTCGGCCAGCGGGCAGGCCACCTCGGCCGGCCGGTAGGCGCCCAGCAGCAGGATCCGGGCCGCGGGCCGGCCGCGGCGTCGGCCAGCATGGCCAGCGTCTCGCCGTCGGCCCGGTGCAGGTCATCGAGCACCACCAGCAGCGGGGCGGCCTGGCTGGCCGCGTCCAGGTAGCCGGCCACGGCCCGGTGCAGCCGGAACCGGGCCGCGGCGGCATCGCCGTCGGGGACCGGGGTGTCGGTCAGCAGCGGGGCCAGCGGCGCCGGGTCGGCGGGCGGGACGGCAGCGGCCAGCCGCCGCAGCGCCTCGGCCCACGGCCAGCCCGCTGGGGCGCCTTCGTGCTCCGGGCACCGCCCGGCGGTCACCAGCCAGCCGCCGGCGGCCAGCCGCTGGCTGACCTGGTCGGCCAGCGCGGTCTTGCCCGCCCCGGCGTCCCCGCTCACCAGCACGACGCCCAGCCGGCCGGCCGCTGCCTGCCGCGCGCTCCGGACCACCTGGTCCAGCTCCGCGTCCCGCCCCAGATACGGCGGCGCGGCGGCCGGCGCCAGGGCCACGGCCGCGCGGCCAGTGCCAGGTCACCACCGGCTGGGGCCGGGACGGCGGGCACCAGGACGGCCGGCCCGGGCGCGGCCGCGGGCCCCCCGGAGGCCGGGAGCACGGGCGGCGGGGCGGACAGGTGCGGGGCCTGGGCCAGGATGTCCTGCTCCAGCTCACGCAGCGCGGGCCCCGGGTCGACGCCGAGATCGGCGGCCAGCCGGGCCCGGGCCCGGCGCAGCGCGGCCAGCGCGTCGCCCTGCCGCCCGGCCTGGTACAGGGCCAGCGCGAGCAGCCGCCAGGCCTCCTCGCGCAGCGGCTGCCCGGCGGTCAGCCGGTCCAGGCTGGCCACGGTCTGCGCGGCCCAGCCCAGCCGCAGCGCCACCGCGGCCTGCCGTTCGGTGGCCATCAGCCGCAGCTCGTCCAGCCGGGACGCTTCCAGGTCGGCCCAGGGCAGGCCGCCGAACTCCTGGAAGGCCGGGCCGCGCCAGCAGGCCAGCGCGGCGGTGCAGCCGGCCGTGCGCGGCGGCGGGATCGCCGAGCGCGGCGGCGTGATGGACCTGGTCCTCGAACGACCAGGCGTCAACGGCCGCCCGGCCGAGCTGGACCGCATACCCGGGCGGCGAGGTGACCAGCACGCCGGACGGCGCGCGGGCGGCCCGGCCCGGCTCCAGCGCCCGGCGCAGATGCGAGACATAGGACTGGACCGCGGCCAGCGCCCGCGGCGGCGCCTCGTCGGCGTACAGATCCTCGATGAGCCGGTCGGCCGACACCACCTGACCCTGCTCGGCGATCAGCCGGGCCAGCACGCAACGCTGCCGCGGCCCGCCGACCTCCGCCGGGGCGCCGCGCACGGTGACCTCCAGCGGGCCAAGCACCCGAACCCCGATCACCGGCACCTCACTGACGGACCGACGACAAGATCACTCCAGCCTGGCCGCGGCCACAACTGGCCCGCAAGCCAGCCGCAAGCCGGCCACTAGTAGGCCGGCCCACGCTCGGGGATGTGACCAGCACAGCCCCGTTCCCACTGCGGACCCGGACCAGCCAGGAGCCTGAGCCGGATCTCACTCCCATAGTGGTGGTGTACCGGGCGATGCGCCAGGACCCGGCCCGGCTGGCCGCCCGGCTGGACCGGCCCGCCGAGCCGGCCGCGGCACACGCACTGCGCCGGTACACCGCGGCGCTGCTGACCCAGATCCACACCAGGCACCGCGGCGAGGAGGGCTTCCTCTGGCCGCTGCTCGCGGCCACCGCCGGGCCTGCCGTGGACCTGGCCCCGCTGGCGGACGACCGGCAGGCCATCGACGCCGCGGCCGGCCTGGCCCGCCAGGCGCTGGCCGGCCCGCTGGCCGGGCTGCGGCTTCCGGTGCGCAGCCTGGCCTGGCTGCTCGATGCGCACCTCACCGACGCCGAGCGGCAGGTGTTCCCTGCGCTGCGCCGCTATCTGCCTGCCGCCGCGTACCGCTGGGCCGAACACCAGATATGGCTGAACGCCACTGCCGCCGACTGCCGTTTCGCGGCCCCGTGGCTGGCCCGGCACGCCGAGCCGGGCGAGCTGCCCCGGCTGCCGGCCATCAGTGGCTGGCCGGCCCGGATCCGGCTAGCGGCCGCCCGGCCCGGATACGCCCGGCTGGAACGCCAGGCCTTCGGCCCCGGCCGAGGAGAAATCCCGCATCACCAGGAGGAGAAATGATCCAGTCCTACGCAGCCACGAACCAGCCGCCGAGCGTCCAGCGCCCGGCCCTGCCCGGCACGCTGCGCACCGCGCTGTGGGCCATGTGCGCGGGCGCGGCCCTGGCGGCCGTGCGCGCGGTCGTTTACGCCGGCACCGGGGCGGCCCAGAAGGCCGCCATCGAGCAGAAATACCCGCACCTGTCGCCGGCCGACGTGGCCACGGCCACGCACGTCGCGGTCATCGGCGGATCGATCGCCGGGTGGATCTCGGCCGCCTTGTTCCTGGGTGTCGCGCGGGCGTGCCAGGCAGGGCCAGGACTGGGCCCGGGTGGCCGGATCGGCGTTCTTCGCCATCGGCGTGCTGGGCCTGCTCTACGACGCCACCCACGCCGAGACTACGCTGAACCTCGCCCTCGGGGTGGCCGAGGCGGCGGCCGGCCTGGTCGCGGTGGTGCTGCTGTGGCAGCGCAGTTCGGGCCGGTACTTCGACTCCGCCAGGCGGCGGTAGCGCACACTGGGCGGAGAGCAGCCGTTGCCCCGGGAGGACCCGACCATGTGCGACGCCCATGACGATGCCCCGGTACTGCCGGTGGACGCAGTACCGGAGGGCACCGAGTGGCGGGGCGAGGTGCTGCCGCTGGAGCCGGTCAACGAAGTGTCCGTGCTGACCGTGTGCGACAACACGGTCGACCTGCTGCTGGCCGACCAGGGACCGGTCACCCGGCTGCCGATGAGCACGCTACAGGACGGGCCGAAGCTGGCCGCCCCGACGCTGGTGGGCGGCCAGGCCGCGGACGCACCGCTCGGCCAGCACGGGTTCTCCGCGCTGGTCGAGGTGCGCAAGGCCGGCCAGGTGCACCGGCTGCTGTTCGACACCGGCGTGACCCCGACCGGGTGCGTGGACAACCTGCGCCGCCTGGGCCGTGATCCGGCGGACATCGAGGCCATCGTGTGCAGCCACGGTCACTTCGACCACACCATCGGGCTGTCCGGGCTGATCGGCCAGCTCGGCCGGGCCAACCTGCCGGTGCTGCTGCACCCGGAGTTCTGGACCCGGCGCCGGCTGGCCATCCCGGGCCGCGAGCCCCGCGAGATCCCGACCACCAGCCGCGGCGCGCTGCAGGAGGCCGGGTTCAGCATCATCGAGCAGCGGCAGCCGTCGTTCCTGTACGACAGCTCGGTGCTGATCACCGGCGAGGTGGACCGGGTCTCCGGCTTCGAGCGGGGGTTCCCCGGTCATCAGGCCTGGCGCGGCGCGAGCTGGGAACCGGACCCGCTGATCCTGGACGACCAGGCGCTGATCGTGCACGTGGCCGGGCGCGGGCTGGTCGTGCTGACCGGGTGCGGGCACGCCGGGGTGATCAACATCTGCCGGTACGCGCAGCGGCTGACCGGCGTCGGGAAGCTGCACGCGGTCATCGGCGGGTTCCACCTGTCCGGGCCGGCCTTCGAGCCGGTCATCGCCGACACCGTCAGCGCGCTGGACCGGCTGGCCCCGGACGTTCTGGTGCCCGCGCACTGCACCGGCTGGAAGGCCACCCACGCCATCGCCCGCGCGCTGCCCGGCGCGTTCATCCCCAGCAGCGTCGGCAGCACGTTCCGGCTAGCCGCCGCCTGACACCCGCCGCAGCGGCGTGGCCGGGGACAACGGAAGCCAGTCGCTCTCGCCCAGGGCCAGTGCGACCGCGCCGAGCGCGGTGTGCCGGGTGCCCAGCGAGCCCAGGACCAGGTCCGGCGGCTGGTTGGGGGCGATGTCCCGGTGTAGCGCGGCCCGGATCGGCCCGAGCACCAGCTCGCCCGCCTCGGCCATCGCCCCGACCAGGACGACCCGCTGCGGCGCCAGCAGGTTGCAGGCCGCGGCCAGGTGCTCGCCGACCAGCCCGGCCGCGTCGCTGACCACCCGGATCGCGCCCGGGTCCCGGTCCGCCAGCAGCGCCATCAGCCCGGGCAGGGTCAGCGCGCCGTGCTGCGGCCGCAGCGCGTCCAGCATGGCCGGGATGGCCGCGTAGGTGTCCAGGCAGCCGCGCTTGCCGCAGCGGCACAGCGGGCCGCGCTGGTCCACGCAGGTGTGCCCGATCTCGCCGGCCCCCCGCGCCGCGGACCAGGGTGCCGTTCACGAACAGCCCGCTGCCGATGCCGTAGTGGAACTTGATCGTGATGCAGTCCGGGCAGCCCTGCCCGGCCCCCCAGATGTGCTCACCCAGCGCGGCCAGGTTGGCATCGTTGTCGATGCTGACCGGGACGCCGAGCGCGGCCTCGAAGTCGTCGCTGGTCACCCCGGGCCAGCCGGGCAGGATCGGCGACGGCTTGACCACGTCGGGGTGATGGCGGACCGGCCCGGGCAGGGACACCCCGGCGCCGATCAGGGCACCGTGGCTCAGCCCCGCGTCGGCCAGCGCCTGCTCGGTCAGCCGCCGCGCGGCGGGCAGGCCCACCGCGGCGGTATGGCCGTCGGGCAGGTCGCAGCGGCCGGAGCCGATGACGTTGTGGGCCAGGTCGCAGAGCAGGACGCGGAGGAAGTCGAAGCCGACCTCGAGGCCGGCCACCGCGCCGGCCTCCGGGTCCAGGGTGAGCCGCAGGCCGGGCCGGCCCGGCTGGGCCCGCTGGCTGGCGGGCGGCCCGCCGGACTCGACGACGATGCCGTCGGTCATCAGGTCCTGGACCACGGCGCTGATCGTGGACGGGGCGACGCCTGCGTACCGGGCCAGCTCGGCGCGGGTCATCGCGCCGCGTTCGCGGAGCGCGGTCAGCACGAGCTCCCGGCTGGACCTGGGCGCCGGCTTGTTGCTCATCACCCTGGGCCGCACGTCAGCATCGTAGCAAGAGACGCGGCAAATCCGATCATACTGGCGACGATTCGTTCGGAAATGAAAAAATCATAAAAATGGGAGCGAGCCCAATTCGCGATATTGACGGAACCTCGGATCCGGCGGAGAGTGCGGGCGAGCAGCGTGACCCGGATCACAGCCACCTGCCTGGAGGAGTCATGAGTCCGGACACCAGCCGTACCCGCCGCCCGCGCCGCACCGCCGCCTTAGCCAGCGCCGCCGCCCTGGCCTGCGCCCTGACCGCGGCCGCCGGGGCGGCCACCGGGGCCAGCGCCGCCACCGCGAGCTGCCCGTGGGTGCACTCCACGGCGCCGATCGCCACCCGGGTCAGCCAGCTGCTCGGCCAGATGACGCTGGACGACAAGATCGCCATGGTCGACGGGGTCGGCTACGCCAACGGCACCACCGGCTACGTCGGCCACATCGCGGCCAACGCGGCGCTGTGCATCCCGGGCCTGAACCTGGAGGACGGGCCGCAGGGGGTGGCCGACGGCGTGCCGGGCGTGACCCAGCTGCCCGCCCCGGTCGCGCTGGCCGCGGCCTGGGACCCGGCGCTGGCCCGCGAGTACGGCACCGTGGTCGGCAGCGAGGAACGCGGCAAGGGCGCCGATGTGAACCTGGGGCCGACGGTGAACATCGTCCGTGACCCGCGCTGGGGCCGGGCGTTCGAGAGCTACGGCGAGGACCCCTACCTGGCCGGGCAGACCGCGGTCGGCTACATCGACGGGGTGCAGAGCCAGGGCGTGCTGTCCCAGGTGAAGCACTTCGCCGTGTACAACCAGGAGACCAACCGGAACACCGCGGCCGACGACGCCATCGTCAGCCCGCGGGCCATGCACGAGATCTACTTCCCGCAGTTCCAGGCGGCGGTGCAGCAGGCCAAGGCGGCCTCGGTGATGTGCAGCTACTCGACCGTCAACGGCCAGTACGCGTGCCAGAACACATACCTGATGAACGTGCTGGACAACGAGTGGCACTTCCCCGGCTTCGTTACCTCCGACTGGGGCGCGACCCACTCCACGGTGCCGTCCGCGCTGGCCGGCCTGGACATGAACATGCCCGGCGGGGCGCTTCGGCGGCACCGACTACTACGGCGCGCCACTGAAGGCGGCGGTGCAGGCCGGGCAGGTGCCGCTGTCGGTGCTGGACGGCATGGTGTCGCGGATCCTGACCGAGATGTTCCGGTTCAACCTGTTCGCCAACCCGCCGACCGGGTCGCTGACCGACACCGTGACCACCCCGGCGCACGCGCAGACCGGCCGGGACGTGGCCGAGGCCGGCACCGTGCTGCTGCAGAACGCGGGGGCGTGCTGCCGCTGCCGCGCGGCCGCGGACAAGAGCGTCGCGGTCATCGGGCCGACGGCGGCCAGTACGCGCTGACCTCCGGCGGCGGCAGCGCCGGGGTCATCGCCCCGTACACGGTCACCCCGTACCAGGGCATCAGCAAGCGCGGCGCGGCCAGCGGGGTCAGCGTCAGCTACGCCCAGGGCAACCTGCCGGGCACCGGCGCGCTCCGACGGTGCCGGCGTCGGCGTTCCCGTCCGGGCTGACGGCCACGTACTACAACAACACCACGATGACCGGCACGCCCGCCGCGACCGGCACGGTGTCCGGCGCCGACCTGGCCTGGAACGGCCAGGCGCCGGCTGCCGGGGTCAACGCCAGCGGGTGGTCGGCCACGTTCACCGGCACCATCGACGTGCCCACCGCCGGGAGCTACGCGCTGTCGCTCGGGCTGACCGGCACCGCCTCGGTCAGCATCGACGGCCAGACCGTGTTCGCCAGCCAGTCCGGGTTCGGCGCCGCGGCGCGGGCCACCGTCACCCTGCCGGCCGGCCGGCCAGCATCGAGATCGACTACGCCGACTCGATCGCGGTCGGCAGCGACGGCCTCACCCTGGGCTGGGCGCCGCCGCAGACCCCGTCGCTGCTCGACCAGGCCGTGGCCGCGGCCAAGCAGGCCGACGTGGCCGTGGTGTTCGCGAGCAACTACGAGACCGAGGGCGCCGACCTGGCCAGCATCGACCTGCCCGCCAGCGAGAACCAGCTCATCTCGGCGGTGGCCGCGGCCAACCCCAACACGGTGGTCGTGCTGAACACCGGCTCGGCGGTGACGATGCCGTGGCTGAACCAGGTCAAGGGCGTGATCGAGGCGTGGTACCCGGGGCAGGACGACGGCGACGAGATCGCCGCCGTGCTGTTCGGCGACGTCAACCCGTCGGGCAAGCTGCCGGTGACGTTCCCGCAGAGCCTGGCCCAGGTGCCGGCCAGCACGGCCGCGCAGTGGCCGGGGACCAACGGCACCGTGCAGTACTCCGAGGGCATCCTGGTCGGCTACCGGTGGTACGCGACCAAGCACATCACCCCGCTGTTCCCGTTCGGCGCCGGGCTGTCCTACACCACGTTCGCGTTCAGCCACCTGGGCGTGCGGCCTGGTCCGAGTGAAGGGGGAGGGGAGGTGCGGAGGTCACCGCGGACGTGACCAACACCGGTTCGCGGGTTGGGGCGGACGTGGCCCAGCTGTACGTGGCCGACCCGGCCTCGACCGGTGAGCCGGCCGAGCAGCTCAAGGGATATCCAGCGGGTGCTGCTCCAGCCCGGCCAGACCAGGCCGGTCAGCTTCACCCTGAACCGCAGCGCGTTCGCCTGGTGGAACGAGCAGAGCAACGGGTGGACGGTCACGCCGGGCAGCTACGGCCTCATGGTCGGCGACTCCTCGGTCAACCTGCCGCTCACCGCGCACGTGGAGGTGCCATGATCAGCAAGAGCATCCGGCTGGCCCTGGCGGCCGCCGCGACGGCCGCGGCCACGCTGCTCGGCCTGGCCCTGCCGGTGACCGCGCAGGCTGGAACCAGCGCGGGCGGCGGCCTGGTGGTCCGGACCGACCGGGGCCTGATCCAGGGCAAGCCGGCCGAGGGGATCGACCAGTGGCTCGGCGTCCCGTACGCGGCGCCGCCGGTCGGCGCGCTGCGCTGGGCGGCGCCCCAGCCGGCCCAGCGCTGGCCCGGGATCCGGCCGGCCACCTCCTACGGCGGCCGGTGCGCCCAGCTGGCCAGCGGCAACGGCCCCCGGGTGGACAACGAGGACTGCCTGTACCTCAACGTGTACGCGCCGCGGCCGCGGACCGCGGGCTGCCGGTGCTGTTCATGATCCACGGCGGTGGGCTGACCAGCGGGGCCGGCGACCAGCACGACGGGTCGCTGATCGTCAGCACCGACCACATCATCGTGGTGTCCATCAACTACCGGCTCGGCCCGTTCGGCTTCCTGACCCTGCCCGGCCTGGGCCGCTCGCGGCTCACCGCGAGCGGCAACTTCGGGCTGCTGGACCAGGAGGCGGCGCTGCGCTGGGTGCAGCGCAACATCGCCGCGTTCGGCGGGGACCCGGCCAAGGTCACCATCGACGGCGAGTCGGCGGGCGGCTGGTCGGTGTGCGCGCTGATGACCTCGCCACTGGCCCGCGGCCTGTTCCACGGCGCGATCATGCAGAGCGGCAGCTGCGCCACGCAGACCCGGGCCACCGCGAAAGCGAACAGCCTGGCGTTCGCCCAGGCCGCGGGCTGTCCCGATAAGGCGACGGCCGCGGCGTGCCTGCGGGCCCTGCCCGAGCAGACTTTGCTTAACGCCAGTACCAGCTATCAGCCGCTGTTCACCTCGGGGGGACCGGAGCTGCCGGTCCGGCCGGGCAGGCGGTGGACTCCGGGCACTACAACCGGGTGCCGTTGCTGATCGGCACCAATCACAACGAGGGCCGCACGTTCTCCCAGGGCCTGGCCGGGCTGACCGAGCAGCAGGCCGACCAGGTCATCACCCAGGAGTACGGGTCGCGAGCGCCGGCCATCCTGGCCCGGTACCCGTGGGCGTCCTACCCGAGCCCGTACACCGCGGCCTACATGATCGGCGACATCTGGACCGACAGCGGTTTCATCACCGGGATCGGCGGCTGCCCGGAGCAGGGACTGGCTGGTGAGTTCGCCAAGACCACGCCGACGTACTTCTACCAGTTCGACGACCTGCACGCCCCCGGGCTCAACAACGACCTGCCCGGCTACCAGTGGGGCGCCGGGCACGCCATGGAACTGGCCTACCTGTGGCCCAGCTTCGACAACGGCTCCTCGCTGTACGACGAGCTCACCCCGGCCCAGCTCGAGCTGTCCCGGCAGATGGTCAGGTACTGGGGCGCGTTCACCGCCAGCGGCGCGCCCGGGGCCAGCGGCCAGCCACGCTGGCCGCAGTACACCAGCGGCCAGCTGATGTCGCTGCGGCCAGGTGACCAGACCCAGACCATCACGGCCGGCACGTTCGCGGCCGAGCACCAGTGCTCGTTCTGGGATGCGGGCTAGCGGCCCGCGCTTCAGTCGCAGTCCCTGTGCTTCATGGTGAAGTCGCTGCCGTCGCCGTAGATGCTCGGGCTGAAGGCCATCACATCGCCGCTGGAGCCGTTGACCATCGTGATATTCAGCTGGGTCGCCCAGTAGGACAGCACATGGGTGACCGAGCTGGTGGTGCCGTACCCGGCATCGGCATTCGTGAACGGTATGTCGGAGAAGTTGGCCAGGTTCTCGAAGCCATAGCCGACTTCGTAGGGCGCCTCGGTGATGTAGTCGGCCGAGCTGCCGTCGTAGTTGCTGGAGTACGCAATGGTGTTGAACATCTGACCGGTTAACGTGTCCTCGACGAAGTACCGGAAGTTGTCCGGCGCGGCCCGGTCGTAGGTGACGTAGGCCAGCATGGTGTCGCCTGCGCTGGCGTCCCAGGTCGACCACGTCGGCGGGAAGCTATTGCTGTCGGTGATGAGTTCCTGGAACGCCCCGTGCGGGTGGCCGGTCCCGTACGCGGTACCCGCCTGCGCGAGATCGTTGGTGTTCCACCCGCCCAGGCCGACCCAGGTCCCCTCGGCAGTGTTCGACGTGCAGGACGAGGCGCTGATCGACGGCTCGACATAGTTGGCCGTGACGTCGTTGAAGTCACTGTGCCCCTCGGCCAGCCAGCCGGCCCAGTGCGAGTTGGTCGTGTCGGAGACGCTCATCCGGAACCCGCCCCCGGCGATCAGCGTCCGGGGTGGCGTGCCGAATTTCGCTACCCGCATCGCCCTGACCCAGTTCTTCCGGCCGAGCTGACTGGGCAGCGGCAAGCCGTACTCCCGCAGCTGGCGGGCCGAGGCGGTCAGCGGGTCGAAGCCACGCGGCGGGACCGGCTCTTCCAGCCGCAGCCCGTCGTCGTCGTACAGGTAGGCCCGGCCACCGCCGGGCAGCGCACGAATGCTGCGCACCGCATCCAGCTGGTATCCGCACCGGCGCAGCCGGGACTGGCGGACGGCATACAGGCTCCCGGCGAACGAACAGGCCCGTGACGTGGCGCTCAGCCGCCCGGCCGGGTGGCCGGACACGCTGGCCGCCACCCCGGGCTGCGGCAGCCCGGCCAGCAGCAGCACGGCCGCCCCGGACAGGGACACTGGCACCGCTACCCGCATTCGCCAGCCCAACCGGCGTAATTTCATGACCCACTCCCCTGGTTATGCGCGGATGTCGAGGCCCAGCATGACCGAGGGCGCCGGTACCGGACAGGAAGCTAAGCCCGCAGTTCACCGGCAGAACTGCCGGTAGGTAGCCCGGACCGCGGCCGCCTCCGGGTGATGCACATCGGCCAGGATGCGCAGCGCCTCGCGCCACGAACCGGCGGCCGCCGCCAGTTCCCCGGCGCCGTGCTGGACATCGCCGAGCCGGGCCAGGCTGACGCCCTCCCCGGGCCGGTCACCGGCCTGCCGGTAGCACGCCACGGCCTGCTGGTAGCAGGCGATGGCGTCGGCCGGGCGGCCCAGCTTGCGGTGCGCCAGCCCGAGGCCCTGCCAGCTATCGCCCGAGATGTAGCCGTGCCCCTCGGGGCACAGCGACAGCGCCCGCTGATAGCAGTCGATGCCCTGGTCAGGGGCGCCGAGCTGGATATGTTGCCGGCCCATCAGGTTCCAGGCCACCGCCTGCCCGAAGCGGTGACCGATGGCGTCTACCAGGTCCAGCGCCCGGCGGGCGTGCTGCAGTGCCTCGCGATGCCGCTGCTGGTAATCCAGCAGCTCGCCGAGCTTCACCAGGGTGGCCGCCTGCCCGGTCTGGTCGCCGAGCTCGCAGTACAGCCGGAAGGCTCGCTGCAGCTGACTGTGTGCTTCGTGGTCCCGGCGCAGCCGGGCCAGCGCCAGACCAAGGTAACGGTGCGACCGGGCCTGCGCGCCCAGGTCGCCGAGCCGCTGGGCGGCCGCCAGCGCGGTGCGCTGGGTAACGGTCCAGTCCAGCCAGCGGCCGCTGAGGTTGAGGTACGGCACCATGACCGTCAGCAGCAGCCAGGCATGGCGGTCGAAGCCGTGCCGTACCGCCTGGCCGGCCACGGCCAGCAGCACCTCGTGCTCGGCCTGGAACCAGGTCATGGCCTGGGCCTGGCTGCCGAGGTCTTCCGGCCGCACCCCGGCCCGGGCCGGGGCCAGCGGGGCTGGGTCCGGCGCCTCGATGAGCAGCATGCCGGCGTAGCCGGTGTGCAGGTAATGGTCCAGCATCCGGCCGCGAGCCGCCGCCCGGGCGCGGCCGGTATCCGACTCCTCGCTCAGCGCGGCGGCATAGCTGCGCAGCAAATCGTGACAGCAGAACCGGCCGACCGCATGCTCGGTGACCAGGCCGGCCCCGGCCAGTTCGGTCAGCGCACGGAGCGCAGCGCGCGGGGTGCGGCCGGCCAGGCTGGCCAGCGCCGCCGCCGTCACATCCGGGCCAGGATGGGTGCCGAGCAGCCGGAACACCCGCGCGGCCGGCTTGCTCAGCTGGCGGTAGGACCAGGAAAAGGCGGCCCAGAGGTCGGCGGATGCCTCGCCGCCGTGCCATACCGGCGACGGTCCCCGGGCATCGCGCAACTCGCCGGCCAGCAGCGCCAGCGGCCGGCCGGGATGGGCCGCGGCGCGGGCCGCGGTGATGCTGAGCGCGAGCGGCAGCCCACCGGTCAGCCTGATCAGCGCGTGCGCCGCCCGCGGCTCGGCGGCCAGCCGGGCCGTGCCCAGACGGCGGGCCAGCAGATCGCGCGCTTCGGCGCGGCCCAGTACGTCCAGCGGCACCAGCCGGGCACCGTCGGCCACGGCCAGCCCGGTCAGCTGCCCGCGGCTGGTGACCAGGGCCCGGCAGCCCGGGCCACTGGGCAGTAGCGGGCGGACGTGGGCGGCATCCCGGGCGTTGTCCAGCAGCACCAGGACCCGCTGGTCAGCCAGCAGGCTGCGGTACAGGCCCACCTGGGCGGCGGCCCGGACCGGTATCCGGGCCGCGGGAACCCCGAGCGCCTCCAGGAAGCCGCACACCGCCTCGGCGGCCAGCACCGGGTCACCCGGGCCGAAACCGCGCAGATCAGCATAGAGCTGGCCGTCCGGGAACCGGCTCGACACCCGGTGCGCCCAGTGCACGGCCAGCGCCGTCTTGCCCACCCCGGCCAGCCCGCCGATGACCGCGACCGTGCTGGTTCCCGGTTGCTGATCATCCTGGCCGAGTAACCGGGTCAGCTCGCCCAGCTGGGCCGCGCGGCCGGCGAAGCCTGGTATCCCGGGGGGTAACTGCCGCGGCACCACCAGGCCGCCCGCCGCGGCCGGGTCAGACACCGGAGCAGGCCGGCTGGCCACCAGCCCGTCCAGGCCGAGCGCGTCGCCCAGCAGCCGGGCCGAGCTGCGCCGCGGCTGCCGGGTCCGGCCCTGCTCGATATCGGCGATGGCCCGGACGCTGAGGCCGGTCCGTTCGGCCACGTCTTCCTGGGTCAGGCCCAGCTCGGCCCGCCGCTGGCGGACCGCGGCCCCCAGCGGCTCCCGGCCATTCGCGGTCATCTCCACCGCCCCCGCAACCACGCGCGATCCAGACAGCCTGATTATCTCAGCGTCAGCCCAAATCGTGGTCGCGGGCATAGCGGATGGCGGCGGCCCGGTCGGCTGAC
>CAVVGF010000102.1:0-37192 GCA_963747705.1 uncultured Actinomycetes bacterium
TCCCCGGCCGGAGGCGCCGCATCCTTCCCGGCCGGAGGCGCCGCATCGCGTCGCGTCCAGCCGACTCATCACTAAGCGAGCGGGTAAGCGACCCCTGACCTTCTCGCGAGTATGTCTCAGTTTTGCACGCACAAATGCACGTGCATCTGCACAATAGCTACGAGCAGGGAAAAAACCCTGCAAGAGGCTCGGACGATCGCTCACAACGCGGCCCCTGCCGCCCGGGTCTAGACCGCGAGCTGCCCTGGGCAGCCACCGGAACAGCCTGAAGGGAGGTCCCGAACTTCTGTCCGGCAAGACTCCGGCGGGCGGACTCACTCCAGCCGGCCCGGACGGAAGCAGGGCGCGGCAAGCCCTCCCCGAGCCCCGGTCCAGCGCGATCGTCCCGCGCGGACGATCGACCGGCGATCGTCCCCCCAGAGTCCTGGGGTGACTGGAAGGGGTGCGGTGGAAAGCACCAGCACAAGGGGACGACACGCCCCGGCTCGGCGGAAGACGAGGATCGACCGGCGCATGATCCGCGAGATGGTGCTCGCTGTCATACGTGGGGCGACAGCGATCATCCTCGAACTGATCAGGAAAGGCGGCCGCGCGTAACGGCCGCCCGTCCCGAGTGATGTCCCTAGGTGAAACGGCCCCTCGCCCACCATCCTGGGCGGGGGGTCCACCTATGCCGGTCACTAACAGCACCGGCTCACCCGTCACGTCTAACGTGACGCCTAACGAGTGTAACTTCCGCTCAAGATCAACTGGAGCCGGTGACAGGAGTCGAACCTGCGGCCTGCCGTTTACAAGACGGCTGCTCTGCCAACTGAGCTACACCGGCGGGGACTGGCTGCATGGTAGCCGACCCGCCGCTGACGTGCGCGGCTGGCGAGGCAGTGGGATCCGGGCCCGGTCCGGGGCATGCTGAGAGAGCTGGCTCAACCGCTACCTGCGGTGAAGGAGGGAGAACGTAGTGGAAGAGAGCGCAGCCGTGCCAGCGGTACCGCCGCCCGATGTCAGCGCCCTGGACGCGGACGGGTACGTCGTCGTGCCGACCGGCCTGCCCTCCTCGATCCTCGAAGCCGTCGTGGATGACATCTGGCGCCATGCCAATGCCACCCCCGGCGACCCATCCACGTGGTACCAGCCGGCCATCATCCGGCCACGGGCCGGGGATGGTCGAGATGTACCACTACCAGTCAATGTGGGACATCCGGCAGCATGCGGCGATCTACGGAATCTTCCGCGACCTGCACGGCACCGGCGAGTTGTGGGTCTCCATCGACCGGGTCGCGCTCAAGCCGCCGGCCCGGCCGGACCAGCCCGGCTATGACCAGCCCGGCTTCATCCACTGGGACACCGACATCAACAGGTACCCGGACATACCATTCCGGCTCCAAGGGGTCCTCGCTCTTGAAGATACGTCCGCCGACATGGGCGGCTTCCAATGCGTCCCGTCCATCTACCGCGACCAGCAGCGCTTCCTCGGCGAACAGTCCAAGGCGGGCCCAGTCTCCAGTGCTCCCGACATCGGCGACCACCCCATCGTCAAGGTCCCACTGGCCGCCGGCGACCTGGTCATCTGGAAGACGACCCTGCTGCACGGGAACGGCAGAAACTCCGCCCAGCGTCCCCGGCTGGCCCAATACATCACGATGAACCCGCTGCCGCCTGCCGGAGAGCGGCGCGAGGCGGAGCGGCGGAGCCGCATCCAGTCGTGGTCCACGTGCGCGCCCCCAGATGGCGATGCCTTTCCCGGTGACCCGCGCCGCATCGAAGAGCAGCGGAATGAGCTGGCGACGCTCGGCCCACTGGGCCGGCGCCTGCTGGGACTCGACGAATGGGCCCCTGCCCCAGGCACGCCCTGACCGCTGAGCAGCGGCGGTTGAGACCAGGAACTCCCTTGACAGCATTTTCTGGCCGGTCTACACAAGGGTAACCATCAGATGTTAGCGCTAACACTACGTGAGCGCTCAGTCTGGCATCCGTGCACTCCCACTAGCCGAGACGGAGATTGGTCCTGATGAGACTTCTGACTCTGAGAAAAGCGCTGTGGTGTGTGGCGGCCTCCGCGGCCCTCGTCCTCGCCCCATTAGCCGCTACGTCCGGCCCGGTGGGGGCGGCCCCGGTGACCTCCACCTCCGCGGCCTCGGCCACGCGGCCGTGCAACATCTACGCGGCGGGGGGCACGCCCTGCGTGGCCGCGTATAGCACGGTGCGGGCGCTGTACCGCTCGTACCGCGGCCCGCTCTATCAGGTCAGGCGCGTGTCAGACGGCACCGCCGTCAACGTGGGAACGCTGCCGGACGGCTACGCCGACGCTGCCACCCAGAACTCCTTCTGCGCGGGCACGGTGTGCACGATCACCAGGATTTACGACCAGAGCGGCCACCACAACGATCTCGGCGTCGGGCCGATCGGCGGGAACGGCGGCCCGGATGCCGCCGCGATCGCCACCGCGCTGCCGGTGAAGGCCGGCGGTCATCTGGTCTGGGGGGTGTCCGTGCAGGCGGGCGTGGGGTACCGCAACGACGTCACGGATGGTGTCGCGACCGGAGGGCAGCCGCAGGGTGCGTACATGGTGACCAGCGGCACGCACGTGGACGGCGTGTGCTGCTTCGACTTCGGCAACGCCGAGACGTCAGGTACGGACACCGGCAACGGCCACATGGACGCGATCAACTTCGGTACCGAGTGCTGGTTCGCGCCGTGTACCGGGTCCGGGCCCTGGGTCCAGGCGGACCTGGAGAACGGCCTCTTCTCCGGCGGCAACGGCTCCGACCCGGCCAACAACGGCAACTCCAGCACGTTCGTCACCGCCATCGTGGACAACAACGGCACGAGTACGTACGCGATCAAAGACGCCAACGCGCAGTCGGGCGGCATGAACACCGAGTACAGCGGACCGCTCCCGGATATCGGCGGGTACACCCCGATGCACCAGGAGGGCGCCGTCATCCTGGGGACCGGCGGCGACAACAGCAATGGATCCGACGGCTCGTTCTTCGAGGGCGTCTTGACCGCCGGCTACCCATCGGCCACGACCGAGAACGCGGTTCAGGCCAATATCGTCTCGGCCGGCTATCAGCAGGTCAGCAGCGGCTTCCCGGTCACCGGCACCGCGTACACCATCACCAACGTCAACAGCGGCACGGACGTGGAGCCGGCCTGCGGCACCTCTAATGGCACGGGCATCGTGCTGTGGTCCGCGTCCGGCACGAGCTGCCAGCAGTGGAAGTTCACCAGTGCCGGCCATGGCCACTTCACGATCACCAACGTCAACAGCGGCACGGTCCTCGACTCGGTGGACTGCGGGATCTTCGACGGCACCCTCACGGACCTGTGGTCCCCGCTCGGCAACGTTTGCCAGGAATGGGACGTTACCGCGGTGGGCAGCCACTACACCATCAGTAACGTCGGCAACGGCATGGTCCTGGACGCGGAGGACTGCGAAACCGCCAATGGGACAGTGGTCCGCCAGTGGGCCCAGCTGGACAACACCTGCCAGCAATGGGACATCAAGCCCTGACCGGTTCAGCACCTGACCGCGATGAGCCCGGAGCCGTCCGCTACCAACGTACGGCCGGCTCCGGGCCCAGCACCGCGCGGGCCCGCGGTAAACGGCGGTCAGGACTTCCGCTCGGCGAAGATCTCCGCACACAGCATCAGGCACTCACCACAGACCGCACCGCGCTCCCCCGCACCGGCACCCGCCGCCTCCGGCGCGGTGGCGGCCAGGCCGGTGCATTCTGGCCGGTACTTGCCACAGAAGCTGCACCGCTCTCGCACGTCCCCGGCTGGCACGGCACGCAACGGCCCCGGTGAGGCCGGGCCTTCCGCCGCCAGCGCGTCGCTGGCCAGCGCGGCGCACCCGGCGCAGATATGCACCCCAGGCCCAGCGATCAGTGCCCCGGCGTCCTGCTCCGGCCGCCCGCAGAACGTGCACTCCGCGGACCGCCGCCGCACGCGCCGCGGGCTCCACCGGCGGGAACCGCCCGCCGACTCCACGATCTGGTGCACCCGCTGGTGGCTGAGCCCGAGGGCGGGCGCCAGCTCACGCAGCGAGCCGCCATGCAGGTGCAGCCGGCGGACTGCCCGGTGGAACTCGGCCCGCGCCACGTCGGCGTCGTGCTCGGCCTCGATCAGCCGTTCCTGGGCTTGCCGGGCCGCGGCCAGCAGGTCGTCGTTCATAGCGTCTACCGTATCTAGACACTAGACACTTCGACAAGTGGCCGGACGGCATCAGGCCCCGGCGGGCGATGAAACATTCATCTGCGGCCAGCCGGTCAGATGGCCGCTGACCAGCACACTCCACGCGCCCCACCGGCCGGCTGCCTGGTGCCGGAACGCAGCGCTTCATACGATCAGGCCGCCCGCTGCGCCCGGACCGGCCGTACCTGGCCGAACGGACCTGGGCGGACGCTGCACCATGGACAGGAAGGGGCCGGTCGTGGGGATGCGCCAGATCGCGACTGCCGTGCTGGCCGGCGTGGCCGTGAGCACGCTGGCTGCCTGTTCGGTGTCGTCCGGGGCCGCCCCGGAGCCGGGTGGCGCGGGCAACCCGGCATCAAGCGCACAGGCCGGGGCGGCCGCCAGCAATTCCGGCAGCGGCGGCAAGGCCTCAGCCGGTCCCCCAGCGCCGTATTGCGCGCAGGCCCCGGCCGCCGTGGTCGGCTCGGCGCTCGGGCTCACCCTGGGCAAGCAGGTGTCCACCCTGGAGGGACCCGTCTCGGTGTGCGCCTACCTGGGCAGGTACATGGTCATGGTGCGCTACCAGACCGGCGAGTCGGCCAAGGAGTTCCGGCAGAGCCAGCAGTCGCTGAGCAGCCTGCACCAGTCGGTGCGCGCCGTGTCTGGGGTGGGCGACAAGGCCTATTTCGCCTCGGTGGGCACCGCGCACGGGGCGAGCAACACGCTGGCCGCGCTGAGCGGCACGGTCGCGGTCTTCGTCACCGCGCCCCGGCCGCTGGCCACCGAACGCTCGCTGATGAAGCACCTGCTCGCCAAGTTCTGATCCCGGCCATCACGATGGATGTCGAGGACAGCCCCGGCTGCTTCGACTGACTGGTGAGGGCGCACCCGGCACGGGGCGCCGCAACCAGGGAGGATGGCCTGATGAAGTACCTCATGCTGATCTACGGCAACCAGGAGAAGTGGAACTCGCTGCTGGGCGAGTCGTGGACGGAGGAGATCGCCAAGCAGGAAGCGTTCAACACCAGGTACCGGGAGACGGGCGAACTGCTCGGCGCGTACGGCCTAGCCGACGCCGCGGCGGCCAAACTGGTCCGGCGGGAGGGCGGCGCCCCGGCCATCACCGACGGGCCGTACCTGGAGACCAAGGAGTACATCGCCAGCTTCTATCTGCTGGATTGCGAGAGCGCCGAGCGCGCCGAGCAGATCGCGGCCGACATGCCGTGGGCCGACCAGGAGCCGGTGGAGGTGTGGCCGATCCTGCACGAGTCGCCGGAGCCGTAGCCGGCCTGGCGCGAGCCTGGACCGGGCCGCCGAGGACCTGCTGCGCGAGCTGGCGCCTCAGGTCCTCGGCGCGCTGGTCCGCCGGTACGGGCATTTTGACCTGTGCGAGGACGCCACCCAGGAGGCGCTGCTGGCCGCCACGCTGCAGTGGCCGGCCGAGGGGCAGCCCGCCAGCCCGCGCGCCTGGCTGATCACGGTGGCCTCCCGCCGGCTGCTGGACCAGGCCCGCAACGAACAGTCGCGGCGCCGCCGGGAGGACCAGGTGGCGGTGGCCACGCCGCAGGCGGAGCTGCTCAGCCCGGCCGCCGACGCGGACCCGGGCACCGCCCGGGACGACTCGCTGGCCCTGCTCTTCAGCTGCTGCCATCCGGCCCTGTCCGCGCCGAGCCAGATCGCGCTGACCCTGCGCGCGGTGGGCGGGCTGACCACGGCGCAGATCGCGGCCGCGTTCCTGGTCCCCGAGGCGACCATGGCCCAGCGGATCAGCCGGGCCAAGCGGACCATCAAGGACAGCGGCATCCCGCTGACCCTGCCCGCCGGGCCGGAATTCGCCCAGCGCCGCGCCGCGGTGCTGCACACGCTCTACCTGATCTTCAACGAGGGCTACGTCACCAGCGGCGGCCAGCAGCTCACCGCGCCCGCGCTGTCCACGGAGGCCATCCGCCTCGGCCGCTGGCTGTACCGGCTGCTGCCGGACGACGCCGAGGTGGCCGGGCTGCTCGCGCTGATGCTGCTGACCGATGCCCGGCGGCCCGCCCGCACTCGCCCGGACGGCAGCCTGGTGCCGCTGGAAGAGCAGGACCGCGGGCGCTGGGACCAGGCGCTGATCGCCGAGGGGGCCGGCCTGCTCACCGCGGCGCTGCCCCGTGGCGACCCTGGCCCCTACCAGCTGCAGGCGGCCATCGCCGCGGTGCACGACGAGGCCGCCGATGTGGACAGCACCGACTGGCCGCAGATCCTCGGCCTGTATGACCTGCTGGAGCAGTTCGCGCCGAACCCGATGACCAGGCTCAACCGCGCCGTCGCCGTGGGCCGGGTGCATGGCCCCGCGGCCGGCCTCGAGGCGCTGGCCACACTCCAGCCGGACGGCCGGCTGAGCTCGCATCACCGCTTCTACGCCACCCGCGCGCACCTGCTAGAGCAGGCCGGCGATCCGGCCGGCGCCGCGGCTCAGTACCGCGAGGCGTCGCGCCGCGCCACTAGTCTTCCCGAACGCCAGTACCTGGCCGCTCAGGCACACCGGCTCGCGGCCGCCGGCGGCTAGGGGCGCAGGTAAACGGTGAAGTTGCAGCCGAGGTTGGACAGGCCCAGTGGCCCCGCTATCAGCCGCCCGGCCGCCGACCCGGTACTGGTCATCTGCACCCGGTGATGCGAGTACCACGGCGCGCTGACGCACCCGGCCCGGCCGCTGTAGGTGCCGAACTCGGCTTCGCGTGCCGGGCCGGCCGACACCCCGAACGTGGCCACCGCCGTCCGGTGCGCCGGGAGCTTGACGGGCGTGACGGTCCACGGCGTCGCGCCGAACTCCACGCCGATGCGGCTCTGGGTGATAACCGGGCTGGTGTCCCGGGTGTAGGCGTAGTCGGGGGAGCCGGGCGCGGACGGAAAGAAATATTCCGTGCTGGGGCGCCAGATAAGCGTCAGCCCCACCTTGCGGCCGGAGTGGTACCTGAGCCGGTTCCACGAGGCGGGCACGTCCGGGCAGGTGTTCGCGGCCGTCGAGCAGAGCACGGCGCGGGTGTCCCGGCTGTACACGGTGAAGTCCAGCCGGAATTCCCGGTCGGCTGGCTTGCCGCCCGGCTGGCACGAGGCGTCGGTGCAGGCAGCCATGCGCAGGTCCACGACCAGATGCTTACTCCAGAGCTGCACCGACAGGCCGACCTGCCCGGCCTCGGCGGCGAACTTCCCGGCGTCCGGCAGCCGGAAGTTGATCTCGACTTGCTTGAACCGGGCGCCGGTCACGCTGTACCCGGCCTGCTCTTTCGAGTACGCCGGCCCTCCGGTGCTGGCCGCGGCACTGCCCGCCGTGCTGATGACGGCCGCGCCGATTAGAGCCAGCAATAACCCACCGCGCTTGACCATTCCCGCTCCTCGTCCGTGTGCGCTGCGCCGCACCATTCTGGCCCATTAACCGATTGCGCACGCACACCCCGCCGGTTTGACCCGCCGCCCCGCCAGACCTCCCACGCTCGGCCTTGACCCGTCGCAACGGCATGTGATAATCATTCACATTGTGAGCGGCTATCACATTGAGCGGCCGGGCGGCCGCCGGGACGCGGTGCTGATCACCGGGTGCTCGTCGGGGATCGGCCAGGCGACCGCGCTGGCCCTGGTCCAGGCGGGCTTCCCGGTGTGGGCGTCGGCCCGGCACGGCGCCGCCCTGGACCTCCTGGCCCAGGCGGGCTGCCGGGTGCTCGATCTCGACGTGACCGGCGAGCAGTCCAGGCAGCGCGCGGTCGCGCAGGTCGAGGCCGAGCACGGCGCGGTCGGGGTGCTCATCAACAACGCCGGGCACGGCGGCGGCGGGCCGGTCGAGGAGGTGCCGCTCGACCTGGTCCGGGAGGTGTTCGACACGAACGTGTTCGGCCTGGTCCGGATGTGCCAGCTGGTGCTGCCCGGGATGCGCGCCCGGGGCCGCGGCCACATCATCAACCTCGGGTCCGCGGCCGGCCTGGTCACCCCGCCCACCGGCTGCCCATACGCGATGAGCAAGTACGCGCTGGAGTCGCTGTGCGACGCGCTCCGCCTGGAGGTGGCGCCGTTCGGCATCCAGGTCTCGCTGATCGAGCCGGGCGCGGTGCGGACCGAGTTCCTGGCCAACAGCGCGCGGCACAGCCCGGCGGACACCGGTGCCGGGCCATACGCCGGGTTCAAGGCGAACGTGGCCGCGATGACCGAGCGCGCCCACCGTGAGGGGGCGCGCAGCGTGCTCACCGCGGACCAGGTGGCCCAGGTGATCCTCAAGGCGGTCACCGCCCGCCGGCCCGGGCCCGGTACAAGGTCGGCGCGCAGGCCCGGGTGGCCCCGGTGGCCCGGCGACTGCTCGGCGACCGCGGCTGGGACGCGGTCATGCGCCGGGTGGTGCCGTTCCCGGCCCCGCGATGACCGGCCCGCCCCGCGGCGGCCGCCGCCGTTACCACCACGGCGACCTGCGTGCAGCGCTCATCGAGACCACTATCGAACTGCTCGGTGAGCGGGACATCCAGGCGTTTTCCATGGCCGAGGCGAGCCGCCGGCTGGGTGTCGCGGTGGCCGCGCCGTACCGGCACTTCGCCGACCGGGCGGACTTGCTGGCCGCGGTCGCGGTCCACGCCGCTGACCTGCTCGGCCAGCAACTGGACCGCGAGGTGGTGGCCATGGACCCGGCCCAGCGGCTCGCGGCCGCGGCCGGCTGCTACGTCCGGTTCGCCGCCGCGCACCGGCCGCTGTTCCAGACGCTGGCCGGTTCCGGGCTGGACAAGCAGCGCCACCCCGAGATCATGCGGGCCGCCGCGCCACTGACCCAGGCGTTCCTAGCCCCGGCGCTGGTGCTGGCCGATGGGGACGAGGCGGCCGGCGGCAGGCTCGGCTCAGCTGTGGTGGCCACCGCGCACGGCCATGCCACCCTCCTGCTGGACGGCACGTTCGGCCCGGCACCAGCCGCAGCCGAAGCCGCGGCCGGCCAGGCTGAGGCCGCCACCCGCGCGCTCATCGCCGGCCGTTCCTGGCTCACCCAGCCGCCGCCAGCATCGTAACCCCCGCCGCGTCCCAACCCCACCAGCCCCACCAGCCCCACACACCCCCGCTACCCCCCAGCCCGGGGCCTTCTCGTTCGTGATCATGACTTCAGTGCGAATCTACTAGCACTGAAGTCATGATCACGAATTGCTGGCGGCGCGGCTGGCTGGCTAGGCGGTCTCGGCTTCGCCGGGCGGCTCTTCCGGTTGGACCTCGAGACGCGCGTTCTCCGGGTCGGCCTGTGCCTCGCCGGACTTGGCCGCGGCGGCTTTCGCCGCTATGCCACGACGGCGGATGTTCTCCAGGCTGGCCTGCAATGCCAGCCAGACGCTGCCCAGCGTGACACTATCCGGCAGGTCGCCACGGATGGTGCCGGGCGCGTCGGCCTGGTCGCCGAGGGCCTCGGCCGCGCCCCGGGCCGCCTTGATGATGTCCGGGTCGGTGACCTCGATGGTCAGGCTGGTGTCGCTGACCCGCAGGACCATGTGCCGCCGGCCCCGGTCCTCGGGCTGCTCGTCGCTGGTGCCGGTCACGTCCACGGTGCGCAGCGCCTCCCGGGCGTGGTCCAGGTCGACGCCGAGCGAGACCAGGGTGCGGGCCGCGGCGCTGTCCGGGTCGTCCAGCGCGGCGGCCAGCAGGTGATGTGAGCCGACTGGCCGGGTACCCGCCAGCCGCACGGCGCCACTCACGCTGGCCCGCGCGGCGGGCGTGGCCGGCCGATCCTCCGCCTCCCCGGGTGCACCGCTCAGGCCGCCCAGCCAGCGCTGGCCCGAGCGCTGACCGCCATACGCGTGCAGCATCGCGAGCACGGCCCGGCGCACACTGTCCAGGTCGGCGCCATGCCCTGTGATGATCTGCGCGGCGACGCCCTCGCCTTCCCGGATCAGCCCGAGCAGGATGTGCTCGGTGCCGATGTAGTTGTGGTTCAGTTCCAGCGCCTCGCGCAGGGACAGTTCAAGCGTCTTCTTCGCTCGCGGGGTGAACGGGATGTGCCCCGACATCGGCGTACTGCCCGGGCCGATCAGGGCGACGACCTCCTCACGCACCCCTTCCTGTGACATCCCGAACCGCTCCAGAACCTTGCAGGCCACGCCGCCCTGGACGGCCAGCAGCCCGAGCAGGACGTGCTCGGTGCCGATGTAGTTGTGCTGCAGTCGGCGGGCCTCTTCCTGCGCGCTGACTACAGCGCGGCGGGCCCGGTCGGTGAATCGCTCGAACATGCTGCCACCGTGCACCCGGCGTATTAACCCTGTCAATACCATGCTATTAATAGCGCATTGAAGGCTATCAGTGGCGCCGGAGGCTGATATGGACTGGGAAGACCGGCTCGACCAGTGGGAGCTGGAACTCGACCTGTCCGCGCAGCTGGAGGGCTCGGACTGGGTGCCGCTGGACCGGGCCGCGGCCGAGACCGGCGCGTCCCGCGCCGTGCTGCGCACCTGGTACCGGACCGGGCAGATCCCGTCCCGGCTGGTGGACGGCCCGCACGGGCCACAGCGGCTGGTCCCGCTGGCCCTGGTCGCCTCCCGGGCCGAGGCTTCGCCGCGGCTGCGCCGCACCGCCGAGCGGCGGCTGGCCGACCAGGCCGAGCTGGAGATCCTCCGGCACCGGATCGATCAGCTCGAACTCCGGCTGGCCGCGCTGGAGCAGCGGGCGCCCGACCGGTGAGTCGGGGCCGCCTGCGGAGTCTGATTGACGGGACGACCCAGAAATCGGCCGAGGGGCGGCGGGACATGAGCAAGGTGTTGTGGCATATCACCATGTCGCTGGACGGGTTCGTGGCTGGCCCGGACGACGACATGGGGTGGCTGTTCCGCTGCGGCTTCGCCCCTGACCCGCAGTTCGTGCTGCGCACACTGAACCAGATCGGCGCGCTGCTCATCGGGCACCGTACCTATCACGGCGGCGACGGTGACCAGGGCGCCAAGACCGAGAAGGGAGAACCGTACGGGGGCGCCTGGCACGGGCCGCAGTTCGTCTTCACCCGTGATGACCCGAGTACGGCCGCGCCGGGCTTCACGTTCGTCGGCCCGGACATCAAGCAGGCGGTGCAGCGCGCCAAGGACGCGGCCGGCGGCAAGTACGTCTCGATACTCGGCCCGGGACTGGCCGCCCAGGTACTCGGCGCGGGCCTGCTCGACGAGATCCTGGTGCACGTCGCGCCGGTCCTGCTGGGCGACGGGAAGCGGCTGTATGACCACCCGGGCACGGCCAGCATCCAGCTTGAGCCGACCGGGCCCACCCCGCAGATGACCAACATCTGGATGCGCGTCCAGCCGGGGGTACTCCTGGGGGAGTAAGAGAGGAACAACCCTGGGAGGGCGACTGCGGCCCGGATGGTGCTTACGCTGCTGGCATGCAACATGTCCGGGCGGCCTGGCGGCGCTGGGTGAACTCTCCGGCCAGGGATGTGATCCTCGCCCTGGGGCTGACCGTCGTGCTGGTCGGCGGCAGCTACGGCGAGGGCCACCCCAAGTCGCCCTCGGACACGATCCAGTTCAAGGGGCTGACCATCCCGCACCCCGGGGTGGGCGCGCTTGCCCTGGTCGCGGTGGCCTGCCTGGCGCTGGCCTGGCGGCGCCAGTGGCCAGTGGCGGTGCTCGGCATCAGCACCGCGGCGGTGTGCATCTACTCGCTGCTCGGCTACGTCAACGGGGCGGCCATGCTGGCCCCGGCCATCGCGGTCTACTGCATGGCCACCGTGGTGGAGGCGTGGCGCGCGGCCGGGCTGGCGCTGGCCGCACTGACCGTGCTGATGGCGGCCACGGCCGCCGCCAATCCGTTCGGGAAGATCACCGGCGGCGGGTTCTACCTCATCCCGGGCCTGATCATCGCGGCCCTGCTGGCCGGCATCGCGGTGGCCAACCGGCGCGCGTACGTCGCCTCGATCCGGGACCGGGCCCAGGAGGACGCCCGCCGGCAGGTGGTGGAGGAGCGGCTGCGCATCGCCAGGGAACTGCACGACGTGGTCGCGCACACGATGGCCACGATCAACGTGCAGGCCGGATCGGCCGCGCACGTGCTGGCCACCCGCCCGGAAGTGGCCGCCGAGGCGCTGCAGGCGATCAAGGCGGCGAGCAAGGACGGCCTGCGTGAGCTGCGCGCCATCCTGAACGTGCTGCGCCAGGCCGACGACGCCGACCCGACCCAGCCCGCGCCGGGCCTGACCCAGCTGGACACCCTGGTGGCCGGGGCCCGCCGGGCCGGCCTGGAGACGACGCTGACCGTGACCGGGACCGTCGTCCCGCTGCCCGCCGCGGCCGACCTGGCCGCCTACCGGATCATCCAGGAATCGCTGACCAACACGATCCGGCACGCGGGGCCGGCCACCGCCACCGTGTCGGTCAGCTACACCGGCGACGAGGTGCGGATCTGCGTCTCCGATACCGGGGTCGGTTCCAGCCTGCTGGCCGCGGCACTAGCCCGGGGGGACGACCCCCCGCTCTGCTTCCCCGGGGGACCACCCCCGGATCCCCCGGCCCCCGATCGCCACTCCGCGCCGAGGCCGGCTGCACCGGCCGGCCGGGCGGCGGCCACCCCAGCGACCGGCAGCGGCGGGCACGGGCTGGCCGGGATGCGGGAGCGGGCCGCCGCCGTCGGTGGGTCGGTGCAGACTGGCCCGGCCGCGGGGGGCGGGTTCCGGGTCGAGGCCCGGTTCCCGCTGCCGTCGGTGTCCGGGCCTGGCCCGGACGCCGGCGAAGAACCAGACGCATCACCCACCCCGGTCGAGGAAGGCAGGCGGTCATGATCCGGGTCGTGCTCGCCGACGATCAGGCGCTGATCCGGGCCGGTTTCCGGGTGCTGGTGGACGCGGCGGATGACCTGGAGGTGGTCGGCGAGGCCATCGACGGGGAGCAGGCGGTCCGGCTGGCCCGCAGCGAGCGCGCCGACGTGGTGCTGATGGACATCCGGATGCCCGGGGTGGACGGCCTGGAAGCGACCCGGCGCATCTCGGCCGACGAGGACCTGGCCGGCGTCAAGGTGATCATCCTGACCACGTTCGAGTCCGATGAGTACGTGTACCGGGCGATCCGCGCTGGGGCCAGCGGCTTCCTGGTCAAGGACACCGAGCCGGCCGAACTGCTGCAAGCGGTCCGGGTGGTGGCCCGGGGCGACGCGCTGCTCTCACCCAGCGTGACCCGGCGGCTGATCACCGACCTGGCCAGCCGCCCGGAGCAGCCACCGCCCAGCGACGAGATCCTGGCCGGGCTGACCGACCGTGAGCGCGAGGTGCTGGCGCTGGTGGCCGAGGGCCTGTCCAACGACGAGATCGCGGGCCGGCTGTTCCTCAGCCCGCTCACGTCCAAGACTCACGTCAGCCGGATCCTGACCAAGCTGAACGCGCGGGACCGCGCCCAGCTCGTCGTGCTGGCCTACGAAAGCGGCCTGGTCACCCCAGGAAGCCGCGGGGCGAGCTGAAGTCAGCCCACCCCGCGGCCCGGTCCCCCATTAGCCCAGCTGGCTGACCCGGTGGCGGAACAGCCAGGAGGCGGCGGCCACGGAGACGACCAGGATGGCCACGCAGTAGAGCACGGCCAGCCAGGCCTGTGACGCCACGCTCGCCCCGGTGGAGGTGTGGCCCATCCACAGCCCGCGCATGGTCTCCACGATCGGGGTGAACGGCTGGTGCGCGGCGAACCCGCGCAGCCACCCGGGCAT
Source organism: uncultured Actinomycetes bacterium (assembly GCA_963747705.1). GTDB lineage: Bacteria > Actinomycetota > Actinomycetes > Streptosporangiales > Streptosporangiaceae > RYN-230. Next base: position 13,837 of record CAVVGF010000102.1, read on the forward strand.
CGTGGCCGCCGGGACGAACGCCGTGCTCACGTACGGGATGAACATGAACACGAACGTCGCCGAGTTGGCCGCCTCGGCCCCGCGCACCAGCAGGCCGACCGCCGCCGCCAGCCAGGACAGCGCCAGGATGAACAGCACGATCATCCCGGCCGCCCCGGCCCAGGCGGCCAGCGAAGCATCCGGCCGCCAGCCGACGGCCAGGCCGACCGCGATCACCAGGGCGGTGGCCATCACGTTGCGCAGCAGGCTGGCCGTGATGTGGCCGGTCAGCACCGACGACCCGCCGATCGGCATGGACCGGAACCGGTCCACGATGCCGTTGCTCATGTCGGTGGCCACCGCGACCGCGGTGGTGCCCGCGCCGAACCCGGCACACAGCACGATCAGGCCGGGCACGATGTAGTTCGCGTACGAACCGCCGGTGCTCATCGCGCCGCCGAAGACGTAGACGAACAGCAGCATCAGCACGATCGGCAGCATGAGTGCGGTGAAGAACGCCTCCGGGTCACGCCGCGAGCGCCGTACGCAGCGGGTAACCATCACACGCGAGTCCGAGATTGTCGCGGCCATGCTCATCGGGCCATCTCCTCTGCGTTCGTAGCGGGCAGGTCCATGCTGGTCAGGGACAGGAAAACGTCGTCCAGGCTGGGCCGCAGCACGGACACCTGGAGCGCGGGGGTGCCGGCGGCCTCGAGCGAGCCGAGCAGCCTGAGCACCTCGGCCGCCGACCCGTCGGTGGCCACCTCCACCGTGCGCAGCCGGCTGTCCGTGTGCGTGGTGGTCAGCCCGGCGGTGGCGCGCCGGTAGCTGGCGTCGTCCGCGAACCGGAGCCGGATCACCTCGGTGCCCAGGCTGGCCTTGAGCTCGTCCGGTGTGCCGCGGGCGGCGATCCGGCCGTGGTCGAGCAGGCAGACGGTGTCGGCCAGCTGGTCCGCCTCCTCCAGGTACTGCGTGGTGAGCAGGACCGTGACCCCGTCATCCACCAGGCGCCGGACGGTGCCCCAGAGCTGCTCCCGGCTGCGCGGGTCCAGCCCGGTGCTCGGCTCGTCCAGGAACAGCAGTTCCGGCCACTCGACCATGCTGATGGCCAGGTCGAGCCGCCGTTTCATGCCGCCCGAGTAGGTCGCCACCCGGCGATCACGGGCGTCCAGCAGGTCGAAGTCGGCCAGCAACTGGACCGCACGGGGCCGCACTTCGCGCCGGGGCAGATGCCGGAGCTGGGCCATCATCTCCAGGTTCTCCTGCCCGGTGAGCATGTCGTCCACCGCGGCGTACTGGCCGGTCAGGCTGATTGACCGCTTGACCGCGACCGGGTCGGCCAGCAGGTCGTGGCCGGCCACCGTGGCCGTGCCCGCGTCCGGCCGCAGGAGCGTGGCCAGGATGCGCACCATCGTGGTTTTGCCGGCCCCGTTCGGGCCGAGCAGCGCGAGCACCGAGCCGGTCTCAACGGCCAGGTCAACCTGGTCGAGCACCCGCTGGCCGCCGAACGACTTACAGATCCCTTGGGCATTAACTGCGTATGACATACACTGAACTGTATATGCGCACACAGTTATAGTCAAGGGGCGGACGGTCGGAAACTGAAAGAGTCAGGGATGGCACAGCAACCGGATAGCGCGAGCGCGGCGGCGGCGCCGCTGCCGCCCGGGCTTGACCTGCTGTGGGGGCGGCGCGAGCGGGGGCGGCGCGGGCCGAAGCCGGGCCTGTCGGTGGACGCCATCGTCGGGGCGGCCGTGCGGGTCGCCGACACCGAGGGCCTGGACGCGGTGTCCATGGCCCGGGTGGCCAAGGAACTCGGCTTCACCACGATGTCCCTGTACCGGCACGTAGCCAGCAAGGACGAGCTCCTACAGCTGATGTGGAACGCGAGCGCCGAGGGCGCGGAGAGCCTGGTGCTGAACGGCGACGGCTGGCGGGACCGGCTGCGGCAGTGGGTAGTTTTCCAGCGCGAGGCGCTGGATCAGCACCCGTGGATCACCCAGATGCCGATGGCCGCGCCGCCGCTGGCGCCCAACTCGCTGACGTTCGTGGAACGCGGCCTGGAGACGCTGGAGGGGACCGGCCTGACGGACGCGGACAAGCTCCGGGTGATCGGCCTGCTCAGCTCCTACACGCTCAGCGAGGGTCGGATGGCGTACGACGCGGCCCGGGCGGCAGCCGCCGCGCAGGCCGCCGCCGACGCTGGGGACGCACCCGCGTTTCCCGCGTCATTCGAGCACCTGGTCCGCCAGCTCGTGGACGAGCACAGCTACCCGATACTGCACCGCCTGGCCTGGTCGGCCGCGATCGGTGACGCGCCTTCTGGCATGGACGAGGCAGCCGAGTTCCGGTTCGGCGTCGAGTGCATCCTGGATGGCGTTGAGAAGCTAATTCAGCGGAGCGCGGGCCGCAGCGGCTGAGCTGGCCTCAGCCACCGCGGCCCACGGAACCGCTACCAGGCCTGCTGCGTCGCCGGCGAGCTGCGCCGGACCGAGCCGACCTGCTCCAGGCGCTCGTACACGGACCCGACCGCGATCCGGCCCGGGCCCTGCAGGGCCAGCCAGGTGGACTTGGCCTGCCAGCGCGGTGAGCTGAACCAGTACCGCCCGTGCGGGTATTCGAAGTGCAGGAACATGGACACGGTCGGGTCCTTCCAGATCAGCCCGCCGGGCTGGATCAGGATCCGCTGGCCCGGCGCCAGGTCGCGGATGAACGTGTTGCCCGGCGCGTGCAGCAGCAGCAGGCCGTTGCTGCCGGCCGCGGTGAACCGGTCGATCGTCCGGCCCAGCGGGTAGTGCCACTCCTCGTCGTCACCGTCCTTGGTGGTGAACCAGACGTTGGAGTTGTCCCACTCGTAGCCGACGTTGCCGGTGGCCACCAGGAACCGGTGCTCGACCACGTCCACCGCCTGGCCGGGGCGCAGCGGGATGGCCAGCGTCTCGCCCGGCGCGTCGGCGCTGAACGCGATGTGGCCCGGGCCCCTGCGCGCGCATCATGATCAGCGGCAGGCCGGCCCGCATCCGGTTCCAGCCGCCGCGCATCGGCAGGTCGTCCAGCTGGATCCGGGGATCGGCGTGCAGCAGCGCGTGGTGGGAGAAGTAGACCCAGTCGTCGTCATGCAGCCCCATGTCCGCGACCGGCACGTAGGTGCCGCTGATCTGGCAGGTGGACCGGCCGAACCGGATCCGGGCCATGTCCCGGATCGGCGGCTGCTCGATCCAGCCCGAGTCCGAGACGTGCAGCCGGACGTCGACCGGCGCGCCGCAGTGCGGGCAGGTCGCGGCCTGGCGCCTCACTCGGCATCCGGCAGTACGGGCAGGTGTAGGCGCCCTGGGCAGGCGGCATCGACATGTCCGGTCCCCTACTCGGAGCCGTGGTGCACGTACATGGACTGGATGCCGACCCGGCCCGGGCCGGTCATCTCGGCCAGGTACATGCCGTGGCTGCATCAGGCCGGTCTTGATCTTCTGCTGCACGGCGTTCATGGCCACCGACGAGTCCTTGTACAGGAAGCCGCCTGGCTCGATCAGGATCTTCTCGCCGGGCTGCAGCGTCTTCTGGAACACGTTGCCGTAGCCGTGCAGCAGCAGCAGCCCGGGCTCGGCCTGGGTGACGAAGCGGTCCATGTACATGCCGCTGCCGCCGTGCAGCACGTTGGCCAGGCCCTTGATCCGGACGAACGAGTAGGTGAGCGAGTGCGTGCCGGCCAGGAAGGCATGCTCGCGGACGTCGAGTTCCATGGACGGGTGCAGCGGCAGCACCACGACCTCGCCGGCCGCGTCCCGGGAGAACGCGACCCGGCCCGGGCCGTGCGCGAGGCTCAGGATGTGCGGCATGCCGCCGAGCGTGCGCTTCATGCCGCCGCCGGTGTTCATCGCGGACATCGGCACCTGTGGCTCTTTCCACAGCATCACGTGATGCTCGAAAAAGACCGAGTCACCGTGGGCCAGAGCCAGTTCGGCCACCGGCACGATCTCGCCCTCGATCTGGCAGGTGGAGTTGGAGAACCGGAACTCGGTCATGTCCCGCAGCCGGGGGGCCTCGGTCCAGCCGGAGTCGCTGACCTTGTCTTTCATGTCCAGTGGCGCGCCGCAGGTACCGCAGTTCGTCTGGCCCATCTCGTTCTGTGCCTTACACCACTGGCACTGGATCCGGTCCATTCGGCAACCTTTCGTCTGGGGAGCGCACGCCGCCGCGATGGCGGCGTGCGCCGGATGGAAATGGCAGGCCGGGACCGGGCGGGGGCGCGCCCCGGAACTGGAACGAGCTGGGGGTAGTGGTCAGGCGGGCGGGCTGGCCGGGGTGCCGCACTCCGCGCAGAACTTGGCGGTGGCGGCCAGGTCGGCGTTGCAGTTGGTGCAGTGCTTGGCCGTGGCCGTGCCGCACTCGCTGCAGAACTTCGCGCCGGCCCGGACCTGGCTGTGGCAGTTGCCGCATTCCACGGTCCCGGCGGACGGGGCGGCGGGGGCGGCCTCGGCCGGGTGCGGCCGGCGCGGCGGCGGCCGGGCGGCGGGGCAGCCGGAGGCGGCGCGGCGGCTGGAGGCGCGGGCGGCTGAGTGTAGCCCGGGCCGCCACCGGCGAAGCCGGGCGCGGGCGGCGGCGGTGGCGCGGCCTGCGGCGGTGGCTGCATCATCTGGTTGGCCATGCCGAAGCCGGCTCCGAGGAACATAGGAGTCACCGCCGCGCCGCCCTGGGCCATCCCCTCACCCGCCCCCTGCAGCGCCTCGGCCTGGGCCGCCTGCAGGAAGCCGCCGGCCAGCCGGCTGTAGGCGGTGTCGCCGGCCAGCTTCTTCAGCCGCGCACTGTCCTCGTCGGACAGGTTCACGTCCAGGTTGCCGAACCGGGTGATGGCCAGCCCGTAGTTCTCCAGCTGCTCGTTGGTGGCGGGCAGCGCGGCCGCCTCGATGTCCGGGTTGTGCACGGACAGGCCGAGGATGGGCCAGGCGCCGGCCATCAGCTGGGTGGTGACCACGGTGCGGGTGACCTTGAGCAGCTGCTGGGCGACCCAGTCGGTGATGGCGGCGTTGTTGGTCACGTCGACCGAGCCGACCAGGTTGAAGATCAGCTTGGTCGGCTCGGTGACCCGCAGCGCGTACTCGCCGAACGTGCGGAGCGTGACGACCAGGCCGCTCTGCGGGTCCTGCACGTCATCCAGCCGCCCGCCGAACCGGCAGCCGGGGAACTCGCGCGCGCCGACAAAGTAGATCTCGGCCTTGAACGCGTTGCTATTGCTGCCCCAGTCCACGAACATCCCGAGGAAGGGGATCTCGCTGGCGTCCAGCCGGTGCTGACCCGGCGGCAGCACGCCCACCACCTGGCCCTGGTTGGTGAACACAGCGGCGGCGTCCGGCTCGACAATGGCCCGGGCAAACTTGCGGATGTTCTGATCGGGCCATTTGTAGACGATCTGGCTCTTGGCACTGTCGGGCGCGGCGATGAACTCGCGGCGGGCCTCGTTGAGAATCCCCACAGGGTTGTCCCCCTCGTCCCCGGTGCGACCTCGGCTGGGACCCGGCCGCATTTCACCCGGATCATACGTCTACATAGCGGTTTGCGCTGCCCCGCATCATGAACAAGCAGCCGCTGTCACCGGGCCTGGTGCAGACCGGGCTCGTCGGGGATCCATAACAAGCGTGTTATAGTGGGTGTGGCCGATGTGGGTAGTTGTCTATCTGGCTGAGGCTGAGCAGGAGCGGGCTGCGTTACCTAAGCCAGAACGGGCTGCCTTGATCAACGCCGATGCCAAGCTCGGAGCCTACGGTTCGCTGCTCGGTTACCCGCATACAAGCGCCGTCCGTGGCCCGCCGGGCCTGCGCGAGCTCCGGCCTAGAGCAGGGCGGAGCGCCTACCGGGCGTTATACCGGCAGATCGGCAAGGTGTTCGTGGTGGCGGCGGTCGGGCCGGAAGCCTAATCCGGCCCACGAGGTTTCGACCGAGCGGTACGGCAGGTGCTGGAACGGCTGGCGCAGGTGGAGGAAGACTGATGCCTAAGCTGTCTGAGCTGAAGACGGCGAGCCAGATTGCCGCAGCGGAACTCGCTGATCCAGAAATCCGGCGCGAGCACGAGCGGACCGCGTTCGCCCACGCGGTCGCGACGCGGGTCATCGGTTACCGGATCGACCATGGCCTGTCGCAGACCGAACTGGCCCGGCTGCTGGGCATGCACCAGCCCGCGATCGCGCGCCTGGAAGCCGGCGATCACGAACCATCATTGGCCACGCTGTCCAGGCTGGCTCGCGCACTCGGCGTGGAATTCCATATCGACATCACTCCCGACGCCTGTCAGCTACGCGACAGCGCATGAGTGCCCGGCACGGTGATCACGGTCCGCCCGGCGGTCACCCGCTGACCCAGCCACCGGCAACGGCCAGCAGAGCAGGAGGACACGGATGAGGTTCGGGCTGGCCGGCACGGGCTACTGGGCCCGCAGCGCGCACGCGCCCGCGCTCGCGGCCAGGCGCGGCCGATGGCATCGAGTTCACCGCGGTCTGGGGCCGCAACGCCAGCGCCGCCGCCGACCTGGCGGCCCGCTATCAGGTCACGCCGTACCAGGACTTCGGCGATTTCCTGGCCGGGGTGGACGCGGTCAACTTCGCGGTGCCGCCGGACGTGCAGGCGCCGCTGGCCACCCGGGCGGCCCGCGCGGGCAAGCACCTGCTGCTGGAAAAGCCGATCGCGCTCACCGGCCCGGACGCGGACGGGCTGGCCGCCGCGGTCAGCCAGGCCGGGGTCGCATCCATGGTCTTCTTCACCGCCCGGTTCCAGGCCGATGTCCGGGCCTGGCTGGCTGATGTGACCGCGACCGGCGGCTGGGCCGGCGGCCAGGCCATCTGGCTGGGCACCGCCCTGCAGCCGGGCAGCCCGTTCAACACGCCGTGGCGCCGGGTCCGGGGCGGCCTGTGGGATCTGGGCCCACATGTGATCTCGCTGCTGTGGGCCAGCCTGGGCCCGGTCACCGCGGTCACCGCGGAAGCCGGGCCAGCCAACGTCACGCACCTGATCCTGCACCACACGGGCGGCGCGTCGGCCGCCGTGACGGTCACGCTGAGCGCGCCGGAGAGCGCCGCGGTCTCCCGCCTGGAGCTGTGGGGACCCGCGGGCCGGTCGGCCGCCCCGCTGGAGACCGGCCAGCCCACCGTGCCACTGCGTACCGCCCTGGCCGAGCTGGCCGCCAACGCGAAGGCCGGGCAGCTCAGCCACCCCTGCAACGTCCAGTTCGGCCGGGCCGTGGGCCAGGTCCTGGCCGACGCCCAGCGCCAGCTCGACTCGCGTCGCGGCCGGCCAGGCCAGCTTCAGGAGCAGGGCCGGAACGACGCGTGATAGCTGGCCGGCGGATGGCTGATCAGGTACGAGGCACCGGATGGCACCAGGTACAGGGTGATCCGCCAGCTCGTGCACGCGGTGTGCGTGGCGCTGCTGGCCGCCCCCTGATGGCTGACGAAGGTGAATGATGCGGCCGTCTTCCCACTGGCCGTGCCGGCCAGCGCGACCAGAGTTTCGCTGGAGTCGGTGGTGGACGCGTAACCGGCCTGGAACTTCTGCGCGTCCATACCAGGGTCCGCGCCGGGCGCGAACAGGCTGATGTAGGCCTGGTAGTCACGGCTGTTGACGGCCGCAAAGTACTGACTGGCGAACGCCGCGACTGAGCCGGCGGTCTGACCCGACACCCCCGGTCCGAGGGCGACCTGCGAGCCGCCGCGGGCCGCCGGAGTGGACGTCGTTGGCGACCCGGTTGGGGTGGATGACGTTGGCGATCCGGTCGGGGTGGCCAGGTGGCTGGACGGCGAGGTGGCGGCCAGCGAGCCGCCGCCACCCGTCGACGGCTTCGCGCTGGGCGGCCGCTGTCCGGTAGCAGCCGGCGTGCTGCCGTGCTGGGTGGCCGCGTACCAGCCGCCCAGGGCGGCCACGACCAGCGCCACGGCCGCCGCGGTGATGCCCCAGGCCGGGATCCGGCGGCGGCCGGGCCCGGGCGGTGCCGGTGGCCGGGAGAACGGGTCGGCAGCGCCAGCCGGCGGGAAGCCGGTGGTCAGGGTCGGTGGCTCCAGGTGCTGGGGCTCCGGGTGCTCCGGCTCCGGCTCCAGGTGCTGGGGCTCCGGGTGCTGGGGCCACCGCGGCGGTGGCGGCGGGGTGACCGCCCGTGGCGGCGGCTGCCCAGTACGTGCCGGGGTGACCGGCGTGTCCTGGCTGCCGGCCACGGGCAGCCGCGCTCCGCAGTTGGTGCAGAACTTCAGGGGCCCGTCCACCGGCTGGCCGCATCGGGTGCAGAAACTCACTTCGATCCCTCGATCCAGGCGTTCGGCTGGTTGCTAGCTGATCGAGAAGCGGGTTTCGCCGCCCAGTAGCTCGGCCTCCGGGTCGAGCATGCGGATAGCTACGTCGACGCCTTCGAGCATGCAGGCGTGCACCGCACCGACGGTGGCCCTGGTCGATTCGTAGCGGAGCGTCTGGTGGATGTCGTTGCCGCGCCCGCTCCAGTTCTGGATCTGCAGGCCGATCCTCATCATCACCAGCCGGAACGGGGACATGTAGATCCACAGCGACCAGCCGATGTAGAGGTCGCGGCCGTGCCGGAAGCAAGAGATATAGCAAGCGAACACACCGCGGCGCAGTTCCAGGTACTGCCGCGTGCCTTCGCCGGGGAGCAGAAACGTCTTCGGCCCGAAACTGTCGAACGGCGTGGCGTGCCGCTCCACCGCCTGGCCGATGTACTGGAACGCGGTGTCCGCGATCCCGGCTCGGAGCCCGAGCAGGCGGCTCCACTGCGAGAGCAGCGCCGGCACCGGCATGAACAGGTACGCGATGACCACGCCGATCAGGACCAGGAAACCGACGATGGAGTCCAGGCCGAGAACGGCCAGGCTCCGGGTTATCGCGGCCACGATGAGCAAGAACAGGAATATCACCAGGTCCACGACCAGGCCGACCAGGGCGAAGAGCGCGGCCCGCCGGACGAGTTGCCAGCCGAACCGTTTGTTCCGCAACGGATCAAAACTGGGCTCGCCGCTGAGGTCGTAATGGCGCAGCCGCTGAGCGGCTGCCGTGGCTTCCTGTATTACTGCTTCGGGCGGGGCCGGCACCGCGGCGGGCGCCTGCCCGGCCGCGGAACGCTCGTCGATCCGGATCCGGGCCGAACCGTCCGTGAGCGGTGGCCCGGTCGCCCCGTCCGGGCCCCCCATTCCGGTTGGCCGCCCGCAGTTCCCGCAGAATGCGTCGTCAGCGTTAAGTGGTAAGCCACATTCCGGGCACGCTCGCGCCATCGCCGTTCCCCCCTTGTTTCCGCCCCTTCGGCCGGAGATTCCCACCCCTCCGGTCAACAGAAAGTATAGGAACCACTACGCCAAATGAACAGTACGGACTTCGGGGATGCCCGGCTGGGCTATTAGCCGGCTACCGCGCGCCAGTGCGAAGCGACGAACGCCGGGTCAACGGCCCAGCCGGTCAGCAGGACCAGCGCCGCGGTCAGCAGCGGATCCACGAAGAACAGTTCCGGCCGGGTCCCGGTGGTGAACGCCAGCGGCTCGGGCAGCAGGTGGTAGCGCTGCTGGGACAGCGGGTACAGCAGCATGCAGCCGGAGTCGGTCAGCATGTCCCCGGCGATGTGCGTGCAGCAGCCGACGAACACCGCGATCGGGATCAGCCGCAGCCCGTACCCGTACCAGATCTCCCAGGACGCGACGGCGATCCCGATCAGGTCGGCGATGTGGCTGCGCGCCACCCGCAACGCCTCAAGACCGGCCGACACGGTGAGCGTCATCAGCAGCGCCAGCCCGGCCTTGCCGATCCAGTCGTGCCGGTACTGGCAGGAGTACCAGGCCAGCGCGGTGAAGCCAGCGATGCCCAGGATGGAATGCGTCAGATGCCGGTGGCCGCCGGTGAGCCGCCCGATGATCCACGCCACCGCCTCGGACAGGAAGCCGAGGCAGCGGGCCGGGGACGAGCCACACTTGTCCAGGTCCGGCAGCAGCGCCATGCCGGCGGTGAACCCGGCCAGCGCCACCGTCTGCGGGAAAGAGAACTGCAGGAACAGGCCGGTGGCCAGGCCGGTGACCCCACCGGACAGCGCGTGCGAATGCCCCAGCATCAGCCCCGCCGCCGCACCCGTGCCCGTGCCATGCCCCACCGCCTCTCCGCCGGGCAGATGCTAACCAACCGGGGCAAAGACCCGGCGGAGGCGCGCGGGGCCCGCCGGCCAACGGCCGGCGGGCCCCAGTCAGCGGCGGTCAGCCAGCCCGGGTGGGCGATGCCGACGGCGCCGCCGCGGTCGGCGACGGCGACGGCGCCGGCTTCCTGCACTGGCCGCGGCGCCCCGGGATGCGGGTGCCTGGTCGGGCCGGCGAACAGCAGCACCTGCCCCGGCGCCCACGGCACCGCGTCGTAGACGAACCAGGTCCCAGGGACGGACCGCAGGTTCCTGGCGTAGCCCCGGTGCGCGTAGTTGAACAGCGGGACGCGCACGCCCCGGTGCCGGAGCATGGCCAGCACCTGCGCCACCCGCAGGCCGGTGACATGCATGCCGTGCATGACCTCTCCGGGCGCGAACGCGGAGGCCGTGGACTCGTACTGCTCACCCGGCCGGGCCGCCCGGCCGAACACCACCTGCGCCTGGCCGTGGAAGCTGGCCGGCACCCGGACGCCGACCGGGCAGGCCGCGCCGCCGCCGCCGGTGTAGCACCGGCCGTGCGCGGTGATCGGGGTGATGTCGCCGCTCAGGTAGACCACGGTGCCGACCAGCGATGGGGACACCGGCACCAGCTTGAGCGTGATGTGCAGGTGGTGCCGGGCGAACTCGGCCCGGTACCGGGCCTGGTCGGCCAGCGGGTCGCGCACGATGACGGTGAGCGCACCGCCGTGCCGGCTGAACGACAGCGCCTGCGCGGCGGGCGGTCCGACGGTGACCGGCCCGACCCGCTGCCCGGGACGGCCCAGCGAGGTAACGACCAGCAACGCGATGGCTAGCGCAGCTGCCACCGGTAGCCCGATCAGCCAGCGGCCTTTTCCGGCCCAACGGCCAGTCCCGCGGCTCGCCGCCAGCCCGCCCGGCGCCGTCGGTGGCATCGCGGTGATCTGCGCGGCCAGGTCGGCCAGTGTCTCTGGGCGGGCCATCCGGGCCGCCTCGGCGTCGGTAACCGGGGAAATCCGGGTGACGGGGTTCATGCCAGGTCTCCATTCGGGACGCGGGTGCGGGGGGCGGGCGGGTGGGCGTGGCTGTCGGCCAGTTCGCGGGCGAGCCGCTTGCGCGCCCGGTGCAGCCGGACGCGGACCGCGTTCCGCGAGCAGTCCAGCACGATCGCGATCTGGCCCGGGTCGAGTCCCTCCCACGCGCTGAGCGCGAGCACCTCCTGCTCCGCGCCGGGCAGGCGGCGGAACGCCTGCGCGATCTGGGCCAGTTCCCCGCTGAACTGCGGCGGCTGGTAGCTGTGGGCCAGGTCGGCGCGCAGCCGGTCGGCCAGCGCGGACCGGCGGCGCTGGCCGCGATGGTGGTTGGCCAGCACCCGGCGGGCCACCCCGTACAGCCACAGCCGGGCGGCCGGCTCCGGCGGCAGGTCGTCCAGCCGCCGCCAGGCGGTCAGGAACGTATCGGCGAGGACGTCGGCGGCATCGTGGGGGTTCTCGGTCCGGCGCAGCACGTAGCCCAGGACCGGCCCGTGATACGCGGCGTACACCGCTTCGAAGCGGTGCCTTCGCTGCTCGTCATCTGGTGGCGGACTCGGCAAGACGGCTCCTTCCGGGGCTGTGGTATCTAGTACCAGGCACATGTCCGCTTGCCGCCGAGCATTTCACCGACTGCTGGTCACAACACCAGGATCAACAGCACGACCACGGTTACGAAGATCGCAGAGGTCAGGACCACCACAGCCAGGCGGGACCACCAGTACGGCTCATGAGACATCGGCTCATGAGACATCGGCCTTGGACCCTTCCAGGCGGATACCCTCGGACCGCAACAGCCATTGGGCGAGTACCTCGAGTGACGTGTCCTGCGCCGTGCCGCTGGCTACGCGGGACGATGACGTCCGGAAAAACTCCACCGCAGCGAAGCCCTGGCGCGCCTCCCGCACCTCGTCGGCCATATCAAGACCATCCGAGCTGGCCACCCACGCACCGACGCGCTCATTCTGCAGCACCGCGGAAATGTGCAATCCGGCCTCGTCGAGCAGATCGGACTTGCTCACCGCAAATGCCAGCCGTGCGAGTCGCGGCTTGATGCCCATCTCGCGCATCTGTTCGCGAGTGTTCTGGTAAGCGAGATCCTGCTCTCGCTTCGAAGATCTCATGCCCTCCAGTTCCGCCTGACGGGCAGCGGGAATTTGACCCCAGACGGTGTCAGAGGCCAGCGGGTCAACCACGAAGACGAGTAGGCGCGCGTGACCGAGATACTTCAGCCGGGCCAGGCCGTCCCGGCTGTAGTGCAATTCGCCAGCCGCATCGAAGAAGTACACCAACCATTCGGAATCGTGGATTCCGAGCCGGAGGGTAAATCCCTCTGGTGAGCCCATCCGGGTCTTGGCCGGGTGGCCCGTGACTTGCAGGACGTCACCAATACGGTCCAGCCGCTCCTTGGTGTCACCTTCAAAGCCGACCGTACCACCACTGGCCGTTACCAGCTCGCGCACTGTCTGTATCAACCCGTACATGAGCTGCGTCTTTCCTACGTTCACGGCCCCGAAGAACGGTATCGATATGTCTGGTATCTTGCCGAATCCGGGCGGCAGCCCGGCGCCGCATTCCGGGCATGACGCCGCGAGCCGGCCCGACCCGAGCAGGAGCGAGGTGGGCAGCCGGAGCTGGCAGCCGCACCAGCGCGAGACCGCCCCGTACGGCCCTGGCCTGATGTCGCGATGCGTCTTACTGCACCGTGGGCACCGGTAAGCGGGGTAAGGCCGGACTCGGTCGCCATTGGTGGGGCAGGTCATGCGCACCCCGACCACGGTGCGCCGGAGCGTGTCGGCACTCCGGATAACCCCGCACGCGCCCCAGGCGGCCAGCATGGCCAGGGCCACCACCAGCACGTTGATGAGGCCGATGAAAGCGGCGATCAGGCCGCCAATCACCCCCCCGATGCCCAGGCCGGCGTAGAGGCCCAGCCCGGCCATGACGCTGAACGGGGACAGGTCACTCTCCAGCATTCCGGCGGCGAAGTATGCACCGGAGGCGAGGCTGGCCTGGCAGCTCCGGATACCTGTCCGTATAACGAACCGCAGATCCGCTATAGCCGGCCCGAAGAAGTAACTGGGCAGCGCGACCATTTGGTCACTGTGCGGGCGAGCCCCGGCGTTCTCCCGGACTCGGGGCCGCGGCGCCGTGCTCGGCCGGCCACTTCGGTGGCGCCTTCCGGGGCGGCGGCGTCCGCCTGGCCACGGTCGGCTCCCACACCGCCGTGCCCGGCCTGGGTGACCTGGACGGCCCGGGACTACCCGCTCGCCGTTCCCGGTAGCCCGGCGGCGGCTCAGCGCGTGGGGTGGGACGCGCCGCGGCGTCAGGCCCGGCCCGCACATCAGCAGCTTCCTGGTCGTCGCCGCCCGAACCGGCCGGCTTCGCGGCCAGCACCGACCGGAGAGTCCGGGCCAGGACCCATAGGTAGTTCAGCGGCAGCAGCCCTATGTAGAGCAGGGTGGCCATGAACGCCACCAGCAGCACCCCAATAATCGTGATCAGGACCGCGGCTATGCCGAAGACGATTTCGGGCACGGCACTCAGAACCAGAATCTGCGAAAGCGGTAGAACCAGCCGCGCCTGGACGATCTGGGCCAGCGCCAGCTCCGGTTATCACCCGGCCGGCCGCCACCCGGGTGCTGATCGAGCCACGCCTCAAATACCTCGGTTCCGCCTTTCATCTGCTCCCCCACCGCGTCGGCCACTCGCCTCGTCACCCGCGGGTCCCAGCCAGGCACCACCGGCTCCAGCACGTCGGCCTCCAGGTACCTGGCCGGGACCTCCAGCTGGTTCCAGCGGAGCTGGCTCATCACGGTGAAAATCTTCGCCGCCAGCACAATTTCTCCCGGGCCATTCTCGAGCACGTACCGGGTGTACTCGCAGAACGGACCTAGCAGTCTCTCAGCGCAATTTCTCAGCGCGTAGTCGAGTGCCGGATACGTGACCAGCACCGGCGGAAGATGGGCGTCGAGAAATGCACATACCTCCGGGTCACCGGTGTTGTATAGGCGCAGCAGCTGGTTCACGATCGAGTTGGACGGCTTAGGCAACTGCTCCGCCTGCCTGATGAGCAGGATCGCCGGCTTCAGCCGCACCGCGGTCGCCAGCCGGTAATCGCCGAGAACCCCATCGGGCAGCTCGGCCAGCCCGGCGACGAACGTCATCCACTCGGCGGCCGGATGGCCGGGCGGCGGATTGTGCAGGATCGCTGCCAGCCGGTAACGCACCGGCTCGGCGCTGAGTTCTTCCACCGGCAGTTGCTTGACCACCTCGGTCGCCTCGGCCGGGGTCCAGCCGGCCGAGGGCCACAGCCTGGACAGCAGCTCCTCGTCCACCGCCGGGCTCAGACCGCGCCTGCGCCGCAGCTCCACCACGCGCGGCAGAGCGGCCACGGCCGGGAGCCGCCCGCGTTCCGCCAAACTGGCGAACAACTGCTCGGCCAGCGCGGGGTACGGTTCCAGATCGTCGAGCGGGAACATCTCCCAGCCCAGGCTGGCGAACGCCGCCTGCTGCGCGGCGGCAGGCAGCTCCTGGAGGCGGTCCAGCATCCCGCGCCGCAACGCTGGCCACGCCGCCGCGACCGGGCCGAGACCAGCTGGACTCGCCCCGTGCACGATAACTGTCGTCACCGTCCTGCGGCCAACGTCCCGTACGACCGCGGCGGGGAGCGAGAGCCGGGCGTGCAGCGCCCAGTTCAGCAGCTCGATGGCCCGCTCCGCGTCTGCCCGCGGCAGCCGGGCCACGCAGCCGGCCGCGGCGGCTTCCCGCGCCCCAGCCGTCCGGTACCGGGTGTGCGCGCCGCGGGGCAGCCCACTCCGGTCCAGCCGGGCGAAGAAGTCGTCGACCAGAGCCCGTTCCACCGCCGCGGTCAATTCGTCCTGGGCCGGGCCGCCGACCGCATCGGCCGCGACCGCGAGGCCGATCAGCTCCGCAGCGCGCTGCACGGGCAGCCGGTTCCTGTCCTGCCGGAGCAGGGCCCGAACCGCGGCGACCTTGTGCTCGTCGCTGACCTGGTGTGCCCCGGTCGCCAGCCAGTGCACGGCCGCGTCCAGCTCCTGTCCGGTGAGCGCACGGCCGAGCAGCAGCGCTGCACTAGCCAGCTGCGGAAAGCTCTCGTCCAGCGAGTCCGGCAGTTCGCCGAGTGCCGCGGTCAGCCGCCACAGCTCCGCCGATCCGGCCACCCCGGTGCCCGCCAGCAGCGCGGCCACGGGGCTGGGCAGCAACTCTGGGAGGCGGCCACCCGCCAGATCGAACGTCTGGAAGACGGTACCCGCACTCACCCGCACCGACGCGCTGTCGGCAACCGTGCCAACGACGTGGGTACGGCACCGGCGCGGATCATGACTGTAGGTGGCGAAGGTCAGGTGGCGGCCGAGCTTGGGGCCGAGCAGATAGCAGACCGCGGCGATCCAGCGGCAGACGGCCGCGGTGTCGGATTCCACCAGCAGCACCTGCTGCCCGCTGTCCATCGCGTCCGCCACCGCCGTCAGCAGCAGACCGAGCTGGGCGGCGTGATCCGGCCGCCCGGCCAGAAGATCACCGATCGCCTGCGCGCTGATCGATCCCGGCGCGGGGGGTGCGGGCAGCGGCGGCAGCACCGTGCCGGGCTCCTGGCGTGCTTGCCAGAATGGTGCGGCCCACAGTTCCACTGGAAGCAACGCCCCGAGATCGGCCTGTGCGTCGTCGCTGACCAGGCTGTGCGCGAAATAGTTGCCGGACCGGTTGGAGAAGTTGACGCCGGTGAAGACCACGTGGGCAATGATCGCGCTGCCATTGAATTCGCTGTGGGCGTGAATCAGGTTGACGGGGTACCCGGCCGCGTCACCGGTCCCGCTGGCCCGCAGGGCGAGCGGAGGCTCGTAGGCGGTCAACTGCTCGACCTCCCGGATGACCGCCTCCGGGACCCCGGGCGACATGGCACAGAACTGAAAGCCCGAGTGCCCGGACAAGCCATGCTCACACGATGTGTAGTGCATCTGGAGGAGCGTCATCGCGGGCTCACTGCGCTTTGACGAGATCGAACTGGTTCAGCACCCACATGAATGGCTCGGTCACCCGGTACGGCTGCGGGCCCGCGTCCCGGACCCGGTTGTCTTCGGTGGGCGTCTTCCCGAGCGCCGAGATCCCAAAATACCGGCACCGTGAGTAGTGCTTGCGGACCGTATCGTCCAGCCCGGCCGCGCCCCCTTCGGCGAGCAGGGTGCGGACCTGTTCCTGCACCGCCAGGTTGTCGGCCTCGTCGAAGTACGGTCGCGGCGGATTCGGCTTGCGCAGTGGGCTGTCCGGTTCCATCAAAGGGCCGAGCGCATCGACCTTGCTCAGGATCAACGCCACCGGCTTGTCCACCCGCTGCTGGCCGGTCCCGGCGAGCAGCAGGCTGGTGATCCGGTTGAAGGAGGCCACCACCTCGTCCTTGGGCCGTTCGGGTTGGGGCAGCGGAATACGCCTGCTCACCCGCTGCCGCACATCGGGCAGCCGGAGCGGATCGAGCAGCACGAACACGGCGTCGGCCGCCGCGAGGTAGCGCGCCATGAGTTCGATCTTGTTCGGTGAGACCAAGTCCTCACCTGCGCTGTCCGCGAAGGACAGCAGCACTTCACGTGAGTTGGGCCGGAACCGTGTCCGCCGGTTCATCGCGAAGCGGAACACCAGCGGGCTGATGTACTGGCCGGCCGCCACGGGATGGTGGAAGGACAGCTCGGAATTCTTGTAGAGCCGCCATTCATACGCGCTGGTGTACCGCTCCTGGGTGCTGTCATCCGCGCCGGTCGTGGAGGATTCCAGGAGTTCCCCGACCCGATGCCGCAACTCGTGGATGAGCACGGTCATGAAGGCCGTCTTGCCCGCCTGGCTCGAGCCGACCAAGGCGATAAGCCGACCCTGCACCGCCCGGAACATGGCGGGCAGGCGGCTGTGACAGCCGGGGCAGACCTGGATCCGGGTCGGCGAGCCACACCGGGGACACGTTGCCTCGTCACGCCGCGCGTCGGCCCGGAAGACCGGCGGCTGCAAGCCACGCTCGCCCATCTGGTCACGCAGCAACTCGTCCAGTTCGGGCGGGCACGCGGTCTGGCCGAACGGTGCCCGCCCGGAACAGCGGAACAAGATCTCCTTCTCGACGAAGGCGTGATAGCAGTACGGGCAGGCCAGCGGACGCTGCGAGCTACGCCGGTCGGTCAGCGAGATACCGGCCAGCACCTGGCCGAATTGCTCGTCGTTCGCGCCAACCGAGCCGGCCCGTTTCGCCGCCGGGCCGGCTGCCGCGGCGGCTGGCCCATCGCCGTCACCCAGGGCAGCCGACAACCGGGCCGCCGCTTCCACGTACTGGCCGCCCAGCAGGCGCAGCACGTCCGCGGCCACCACGGCGAACGGCCGGCTGTCCGGGCCAATCAGCAGATCGCCATCCAGGCCGGCGCTGGCCAGCAACGCCCCGAAGTCTCGTGCCGAGCCGAACCGCGCACCGACGTAGTCGGACACGTCGCGCAGCACCCGGAGCGCTTCCTTTTTGCGCAGCCGTCGCAGCAGCAACTGGCGCACTCCCGGCCGGAAGTCGTACTGCACCTCATCCGGATCGGCGCCGGACGGCTGACCTTCGAGGCGGCATAGCAGGCCGCCGAGGAAGACCTCGGCCAAGGCGAACTGGCTGGTACCGGGCATCATCACCTGCTGGATGAGCCGGATGACCGGCAAGCTGATGGGGGCGGCGGAAAGATACTGCGCGAGCTGCATGGCCTCCGGCGATGCGGTAGCCCGGAATCGCTCCAGCCGCTGCTGCGCGTTGAGTTGCTGGGGCGTGGACGGTGCCTGGGCATCCTCGGCTGGCTGATCGCGGCCGGCCGCTTTACCGCCAGCGAACAGGACCATCGCGTCAACCCCGGTGGTGCCGGACGCGCTGAGCAGGCGGCTCCACGAGTTCAGCCACACCGGGTCGATCTGCAGCACCGGGATCGGGACCGATCCGTCCGGTCGCTCGACACGGCGGCCCATCTGCGTTCCGCAGCCGTAGTACTTGTTCGGCATGGCAGCCTGCCGGGCGTAGAGCCGCACGGGCACCGGGCGGGCGTTGGAGTAGGCCCAGAGCCGCTGCGGCAGCGGCTGGAATATCACCACCGGCCCACGCCGGGCCCAGTCGGCCAGCATGTCGCGCACCGCAGCCGACTTCCACATCGGGCTCAGGAAGTCGCTGACCACGACGATCACGCGGCGGCCCTGGGGGTGCACGAGCTCGCGTGGGCTGCGCATCGGCGACTGTGCCTGCCGGCGCACGCCAAGCCGGGCTGGCTGGTCAGCTTCCTGGTCCAGCAGCCACAGCCGGACGTCGGTGAAGGCACCCAGACGTTGCAGCAGGCCTTGCAGTTCGGCGATAGGCCGGCGCCAGATGGACATGGACTCGTAACTGTCCACCACCAGCGCGAGGTCCAGCCAGCGCTCCGGGAGCTGGCTTCAGCACGGGGAGCCAGAGCCGTTCGTCGGCGATGCGGCTGACCGTTGCTTCCTCATCCAGCCGCACGTCGTGCCGGGATGGCACGGTCCGGTTAAGCGGCCGCATGGCACGTCCGAGGGCAAGCTGTTCGGCGAGTGCGGCGGGGGCCGGAGCGCGCATGGTGGCGGCGAGAGCACTGCCCTCCGCCACCACAGTGCCGGCCGGCGGCCGAGGGTGTATCGGGTAGCCCCGGCCAGGGCGGCGGTCGCGCTGGCGATCCGCGCCGCGCAGGTCATCCCGGCGGGGCCCCGCTGGCGTACCCGGCTCCGGTCCGGCGGGCCCGGCAGGCGTTTCCCCGAACGGCGCAGCGAGTGTCAGCTGCCCGGGCCCCGTACCTAGATGGGGTGCCAGCCAGAGCATGTCCCGGAGGTCTTCGTCATCGAAGTCCCCCCACAGGCCGCTCAGCAGCCCGGCGAACTGCTGTACGGTCATCAGCCGCTGCTCTTGCTGAGATACTGCAAGACCGCCTCCTCCAGCGCTTTCCGGTTTTCCGGCCACGCGCGATGGCGGGTGAGGAAAATCGCGTTCAGCAACTGGTCGGTGGCGAGATCGCCGGTCTGCTGTCGGCTCAGGAAGGTCTGGATAAGTTCCTCACTCTGGTTCGCCGCCTCCTCACCCAGATGCGCCCGGACGATATCCGCCAGCCGGTCGCGATCCGGCGGCTTGATTTCCAGGTGCAGGCAGCGACGCATGAATGGCGGTGGGAAATCCCGCTCCTCGTTACTGGTAATGATCACGAGTGGGAACGCGTGACACGTGACCTTCCCACCTTCGATGCGGACCCGGTCGGTGCCGTCGTGGATGAGGACCTCGGCGGTTGGCTTCTTCTGCGCGATCCGCGACAGCTCCCCGATCTCGTACTCGCCAGCCTCGAACAACGTCAGCAGATCGTTGGGCAGGTCGATGTCGCTCTTGTCGAGTTCATCGATGAGCAGCACCCGCGGCCACTTGTACGGCAGCAGCGCGGTACCCAGCGGGCCGAGCTTGATGTAGTGGCCGATGTCCGGGTCTGGATCGTCCGGGTCGGCACTGGATGCCGGCCGGCGGCGCAGGCTGGCGTCCTGCAGCCGGGCGATCGCGTCATACGCATAGAGCCCTTCGTTGCGGTCAGAGCGGCTGGTGATCGGCCAGTAGAGCACCGGGCCCAGGTTGAGCTCATGCGCCACGCTGTGCGCCAGCGTGGACTTGCCGGTGCCCGGCTTGCCGGTGAGCAGAAGCGGCCGCCGCAGGTACAGGGCCGCGTTGACCATCTCGACCTCAGGGGCGCTGGCCTGGTAGGCGGCGGCCCGGGCGAGTTCGCCCAGCCGCCGCGCGGTGGCGTTCTCCGCCCCCAGCTCCGGGTTGACCAGCGGTTCGCCGGTGAACTCCCGCCACCGCGGTGGCGGCGGCAGTTTGCTCCGCAGGTCGTCATGTGGCTCACCGGTGCCCCGGTAGATCAGCCAGTCGGTCGCGACACCCACGTCACGGACGTCAGCCTCGCTCACATCGCCTCCCCAGCCAGTCCGGGTACGTCGAGATTGAAGTCGGGATCCTCGGGCCAGCGCCACGGGTCATCCCAGAGCAGAGTCAGCCCGGCCCAGGGATGGCCGCCGCTGGCCAGCTGCTGCCGCATCTCCAGCACGATCTCGGGCAAGTCGGTGATCGGCCGGTCCGCCATCCGCCGGGACAGTTCCTCCTGGATGGCGAAGTCGCCCGGACCGGTGCCATTGGGCCCAGGCGGCATGTCGCCGCACCATCGCGGCCACACCGCGATCGGGGTGCCCGCCTCCAGTGCCTCGGCGATGTCAATGGTGTGTGGGCTGTCCCGGGGCGGAAACGTGAGTCCCAGCGACACGCCATCCTCGGTGCGCAGCAGGTCATACAGCCAGCCCGATGGATGCGAGTCCTCGCCGCAAGTGATCCACTTGGAGATCTCGGTCGGTGGGACATGGCCGTTCTGCGTCAGGCTCTCCCACTTGCTTTCCCAGCCCGTGTAGCGGACCAGTCCGCCCTGGCGGCTGAGATCACGCACGACGACCACGAACTCCCTGGCCAGCCTGGCCCACGCGTGCTCAGTGAATGTCCATTCCTCAAATGGGTAACACAGCATCTCGCGCGGCACGGCGAATTCCAGGTCTATCTGGAGTCTGTTCGGATCATGCTGACGTGCCAGCACGAAGGCCCGCCGCATGACCTCAATGTAGTGTGCGCCGCACCTGGTCGAGTCCCATCGGGGAATCGTTGACGAATAGCGTCGTTATGTACTTGCGGCCCCGGTACAGCCAGGCGGTGAAGACAAAGGACTCGCCGGGACGGGGGCCCGACCCGGCGAGCCGCAGCACCAGCGCTGGCCGGCCCGTGGTGGCCAGCTCCGGCGCCTTCTTCCTGGACCGGCGGTCAACCAGGTAGCGATGCTCCGCCCCGGGGACCGGTCCGCCAGCCTCCTCATCGATACGCCTCGCCAGCAGGTCGGACCACCGCCGCGCTACCTTGGACACCTTCCACTGAGACCGCTCGGCAATGGACTGGGTCAGCCGCACCAGCGGATGCCCCGGCTCGTAGGCCGGGATCTGCTCGAGCTCGCACACCAGCTCGGCTAGATCAGCGAACTGGGCCGGCGGCTCAGCAATTTCATCCTGAGCGGAGCCCGAGACGGCGCGAGTGTAATAGGCCATCAGTTCCGGCTGCGGCACGTGCGGGCCAAGGTCGGCCAGCAGCGTCAACCGCTCCTCCAGCAGCAGCAGGTCGGTCGGCAGCAGCTCGTTGACCTCGGCTACGAACGCTTCGGCCTTGGGCGTCTTATCCAGGTAGTCAATGAGATCAGCCAGCCGGCGCAGCCCGTACCGCTGCCCGAGCGCGCTGTCGATGATCTGCAGGCATTGCATCGGGGCGCTGCCGGTCCCGCTCACCGCCAGCTCGCAGCCACGCCGTCGCATCTCCGTGACGACGACATCCCGGTCGTCGTGGGACTGCATGGTGGGTATCTCCGACAGCTGCCGGGCGAGCCGCTCCCGGGCCGCAGCGAACGTCATCCGGCATCACCACCACGGCCGTCCTCGGCCCCACTCGCGGCCTGCCCGGCCAGTTCGAGGATCACCGAGTCCAGTTCGTCCATCCGCAGTGAGTCCCCCTCGACCAGCCGGACAGCACGGACCAGGGAGGTGAGGCCGTCGGCATAGTCCCAGGACGTGGACACCATGCCCAGCACATGGATGCGCGGGACGCGGCTGTACGGGATGGCCAGCCGTAGGTCCGCGGGCAGCATCTGCAGGACCATTCGCCGCGAGTCATCATCGGCCACGGCAGGCACCTGCAGCAGCGCGTCGGTCAGCCGTTCTACGGTCTCCGCCGAATAGCCAGCCGGCCGGCCTGCCCGAGACGCGCGCTGGCCCGCCCCGCGCCTGGCGCGCCGGGCTGACCACGATCCTGGGCGCCGGGCTGGCTGGCGCTTGTGCCGCGCTGCCCAGCCGGCTGAGCACCGCGTCAACCTGCTCCATGATGGCGTCCGCGTTCAGCTGGTTGACCAGCGGGCTAAGCGCCACCGATGACGCGCCCACCTGCTCGATCGAGCGGATTACCACCCCGGACAGGTCATCGCGCACCCGCGCGGCGTCCACTCCGATCTCATCGAAGAATGACCGCCCATCCGGGCCAACTGCCGGATCGGCCAACGGCGCGATCTGCCCCTGCACGGCACGGATAAGTCCGGTCCGCACCCGGGTGCGGCCATCCAGTACCACAGCTGGCGGCGCGGTGAAGCGCTCACCAAGAGCCGCGCTGAGCTTGTCCCGCGACGATTCTGGAACCCCGTCAAAGGCCACGCCATACGCGACGCTCAGCGCCTCAGCCAGGGCACGCTGATCCGGCGGCCCAAGCACCAGCCGGGTCACTCCATTGAGAGCCCGGTCCCCTAAAACCGCAACCAGCCACGCAACGATAGCCGCCGCAAACATCGGTCCCCCCCTGTCCCATCGGGCGCTGCCCGACAGCGGATAGCTGAATCATCACGCGTTCCCGACCGCTGGACAAGACGCAATATTGTGACGATCCGCGCGCCGACTCGTGGAGCCGTGTACTCCGCAATCCGGAATGTCCGGCCCGGAGGCCACATGTCCTAGACGAAACACTGTCGCCACCGGTTTACCGGAATCAACGCGCCGCTGCGCGCCAGCTCAACCGGTCGATTTGCGGGCCGCCAATAATGGTCAAAAAGCGGCAAATCACCACTCCTGCGCCAGCTCAGCAGCAGGCCCACGTCGGCTAGCCAGCCTGGCATCGTGCCAGCTAGAGTCCTAGTGAATCTGCGATCACTTCGATGGAGCAGGCGTGGATTTCGCTGAGAGCGCCGAGCACCGTGACCTGCGGGCCGCGGTGGCCGCAATAGCCAGTGGCTTTGGCCCGCGGTACTACACCAGTCACGCCGCGGCGGGTACGCCGTGCGACGAGCTGTGGGCCAAGCTTGGTGAAGCCGGATTCATCGGGGTGAACATCCCCGAGGCCTACGGCGGTGGCGGCGGCGGGCTCACCGAACTGGCCCTGGTCTGCGAGGAACTCGGCGCGCAGGGCACGCCGCTGCTGCTGTTGCTGGTCTCGGCGGCCATCTCGGCCGGGGTGATCGCCGAGTTCGGCACCGAGGAGCAGCGCCAGGCCTGGCTGCCCGGGCTGGCCACGGGCAGCACCAAGATGGTGTTCGCCATCACCGAGCCGGACGCCGGGTCGAACACGCACCGGCTGGCCACCAAGGCGACCCGGGAGGGCTCC
>CAVVGF010000103.1:0-28506 GCA_963747705.1 uncultured Actinomycetes bacterium
GGGTTGACCGGGCTGCCGGTGCCGCCGCGCAACCGGAGCGGCAGGACGGAGAACAGGAACTCCCAGCGGCCCAGCTCGGCGCAGGTCGCGGCGAGCTCCGCGAAGTCGCAGTTGTCCAGCAGCCACAGCCCCATCGCGACCAGGCCGACCAGGTGGATGGGCAGGTCGAAGCCATGGCCGCCGCCGCCCGAGGGCACCGCGTCGTTGATCCCGTCGCAGCCGATCAGCGCCACATCGCGGCCGTGCAGCCAGGGCAGGCAGCCGAATCCCCAGCCTGCGCTGCCCTGGTCGGATACGCCCTGGTCAGCTGCGCCCTGGTCGGCTACCCCGTGCCCGGCGCCGGTGCGCAGCAGCACGGCATCACCCGGCCGGATGGCCAGGGCCTGGCGGTCCAGGCAGGCGTCCAGTTCGGCCGGGCTGACCCGGTGGCCGGGCGGCAGCGACGGCACGCCGTGCAGCGCGGGCACGTCGAGCAGCACCCCCCGGGTGGTGATGCCGCGCGCCGCGGCGGTCACCGCGCAGGCCGCGGCCCCGGTGTCGAAGCGCACCGCGGCGGCGGCCGGCCTGCCGTTGTAGATGGTGCCGTCCCAGGACACGTGGGCGGGCGCATCGAGGTGGGTCACGGTCATCCCGTGGAAGGCCAGGCCGATGTACTCCACCGCGCTGCGGTGCGGGCGGTGCACGGCGCCGGCCGCGGGTGGCTCCGGTGGCGGGCCCGCGCCGCCCAGCAGCATCAGCCGCTGCGGAGTGCCGTACACGTCGGGCACGGCCGGGTCCACCGGCCAGCCGCAGGACACCGGCCGCCCGGCCGTCACCAGCCCGGCCGCCGCGGCCACCGCACCCGGTGTGATCAGGTTCAGCGTGCCCAGCTCGTCGCCGTCGCCCCACCGGCCCCAGTTGCTCAGCGCGGTCATGTAGCCCGGAATCTGGGCCGGGTCCGGGCTGGGCGGCTGGGCAGACATCCAGCAATAGTGTCGACAAGATTTGCCCACCGTCAAGCCGCCGTTAGCGTATTCCGGGCTAATCGGGCGGGCGGGCTGGGTGCCCGGTATCCGCCGACCCCCCGCGTGGCCATGGCGAATGCGCCAGGCGGCGGCGATCAGCACGTTGACCAACGGCTACTGTCGACAGTAGCGTCACGCACATCCCGACCCAACGACGGATGAGGATGGGCATGGAACTAACCGCCGACGACCGGCTCGCGATCGGTGAACTCTGCGCGCGGGCCTGCCACACGATCGACTTCGACGACGCCGCCGGGTACGCGGCGCTGTTCCTGCCGGACGGGGTGTTCCAGCGCCAGGCGTCCCAGCGTGCGGGCGGTGCGATCCTGTTCCGGCACCAGGGCCGCGAGGAGCTGAAAGCCTTTGCCCGCCAGGTCACCAGCTGGCGCAAGGGGCTGGCCAGGCACTGGACCGGCAACATCGCGATCAGCCCGGCGGCGGGCGGCGCACAGGCCGACTCCTACACCATGCTGATCGTCAACGATCCGGCGGATAAGCAGGTGGGGATAGGGATCGCCGGCCGGTACCGGGACGAGTTCGAGAAGACCGCCGACGGCTGGCGGTTCGCCTCGCGGACGGTGGTGGACGACCTCTGATCTGCGGCCGCTGGCCTGGGGCCGCGGCCCGCATTGTGTTCGACAGCATTGCCGAACTGTGTCCGGCGACACCTTGACCGCAGCAATGTGTCGACACTACGCTGACCCGAAACGTAGCCGTCAGGTACCTGGCAACTCTTCCCCGCGCTTGCCTGGCCGGGCAGGCGGGCCACCGGCCCGTCCCGTTACCGCGCCACTCACTTGGACCACTCAATGAGGAGACCGCATGTCGATTCGTGCACGGGGAAGATCCCGTCGCAGGATGCTGCTGATTTCCGCCGCGCTCGGCGGGCTCAGCGTGCTGCTCGGTGCCTGCAGCAGCGGCAACGCCGCGTCCACCAGTTCGGGCTCGGGCAGTGCCGCGATCAACCTGGCGCCGTTCGAGAAGGCGCTGCAGGCCGACTACAAGGGGCACTTCACCGCCCCGCCGACCACCGCCCCGCCGCACAAGAAGGGCGTCAACCTGTGGATCATCTCCTGCGGCCAGGCCAGCGAGGGATGCTCCCAGCCGGTGGCCAACGCCAAGGAGGCGGCCGGGCTGCTGGGCTGGAAGGCCACCGTGTTCGACGGCAACTTCGGCATCGGTGACGCGTACAACAACGGGATCCGGCAGGCCATCGCCGACCACGCGCAGGCCATCATCACCATCGGGGTGAACTGCAACCAGGCCAAGTCCGGCTACCAGGCGGCCAAGGCGGCCGGCATCGTGGTGGTCGGCGGGGACAGTTACGACTGCAGCGACCCGGCGGTGCACGACGGCGCCAACGTGATGTCGGCCACGGTGAAGTTCACCCCGGCCTTCCCGACCGCCGCGGACACCTCACGCGAGCGCGGCATCGCCAAGGCCGACTGGATCATCGTGCACACCAAGGGCCACGCGCAGGTGATCAACACCGACTTCGCCGGGCTGACCGGCGGGGTGTACGAGAACCAGGGCTTCGTCAGCGAGCTGGCCAAGTGCAAGACCTGCAAGATCGTCAAGACCATCACGTTCAGTCCCGCTGACACGTCAGATGGCACGCTCAAGCAGGAGTGGGCTTCTGCCCTGGCCCAGTTCCCGAACGCCAATGCCGGGGTGATCATCTCGGACGGCATCGTCATACAGGACGGGATGGCCCAGGCCATTCAGTCGGCGGGACGGACCAAGACGTTCTCGCTGGTCAGTGGCGAGGGCTATGCGCCTAACGTGGCGATGATCCGGGCTCAGAACGGGGAGGACGCGGTCACCCCGTTCGACTCGAACTGGCTGGCCTGGGGCGCGGTGGACACCGTGATCCGGCTGCTGGACCACCAGCCGGCCGGGTACGAGGGAATGGGTGTGCAGGTCGTGGACCGGACGCATAACCTGCCCGCAGCCGGCCAGCAGTACAACTCCCCGGTGAAGTACCAGGCGCTCTACAAGAAGGCATGGGGCGTGTCCTGACCCGGTAACCGCAGTCGATGCAGGAGGAACCGCCAGTGAGCCACGGTGTGAACGCGAGCCTGAGCATGCCGTCAAGCAGCCCGCGTTCACCCGTGGCTCTCGGCGTCGCCGAGGTGTCCAAGACCTACCCGGGCACCCGGGCGCTGCGCTCGGTGTCGCTGTCCATCCAGCCCGGGGAGCTGCATGCCCTGGTCGGCGGCAACGGATCGGGGAAGTCCAGCCTGGTCAAGCTGCTGGCCGGGGTGGAGCAGGCCGACCCGGGCGGCACCATCACGGTCGGCACCCAGGTGCTCGACGCCACCCGGATGACCCCGGCCGCGGCCCGCTCGCTGGGGCTGCGGTTCGTGCACCAGGACGCCGGGGTGTTCCCGGACATGAGCATCGCGGAGAACCTCGCGCTCGGCCGGGCCTACGAGACCGGCCTGGCCGGCCGGGTGCGCTGGAAACGGCTCACCGCCCGGGCCCGCCAGGAACTCGAGGTGGTCGGGCTGGACTGCGACCCGGCCGACCTGCTGGGCCGCCTGGGCGCGGCCCGGCAGACCCTGGTCGCGATCGCCCGCGCCCTGGCCGACCTGCGCGAGGACACCGAGACCGTGCTGATCCTGGACGAGCCGACGGCGGCCCTGCCCGGCCAGGAAGCCCGGGCGCTGCTGGAGACGCTGCGCCGGCTCACCGCTGGCGGCCTGGCCGTGCTGCTCATCACGCACCGGCTGGAGGAAGTGGTCGGCGTGGCCGACCAGGTCAGCGTGCTGCGCGACGGGCAGATGGTGGCCTGCATCGACGGCCGGGAGCTGACCGAGGAGCAGCTGGTCGAGCAGATCGTCGGCCGGCCGCTCGGTGCGGTCTTCCCGGAGATGCCCGAGCCCAGCACCGACCAGGCCGCGCTCACCGTGCACAACCTGACCGCGGGCCCGCTGCGCGACGTGAGCCTCACCGTGCGCCGCGGCGAGGTGGTCGGCGTGGCCGGCCTGCTCGGCACCGGGCGGACCACGCTGCTGCGGGCCATCTACGGGGACCTGAAGCCGGACGCCGGCCAGGTGCAGGCCGGCGACCAGCAGCTGACCGGGCCGGGCCGGGCCAGCCACGGGCCGCCGGACGCGATCAGGGCCGGGATCGGCTACGTGCCCGAGGACCGCAAGCGGGAGGCCATCTTCGGCGACCTGTCGGTGCGGGCCAACCTGCTGCTGGCCTCGGTCCCGGAGTTCTGGCGGCGCTACGGCATGGCCTCACGGCAGGAGAGCAGCGAGGCCCGGGACCTGGTGACCAGATTCGGGATCAAGGCCCCGGGCATCGCCAACCCGATCTCCGCGCTGTCCGGCGGCAACCAGCAGAAGGCCGTGCTGGCCCGCTGGCTGCGCCGCCGGCCGGCGCTGCTGCTGCTCGACGAGCCGACCCAGGGCGTGGACATCGGCGCACGGGCCGACATCTACCGGATCATCCGGGCCGCGGTCGAGCAGGGCACCGCGGTGCTGATGGTCGCCTCGGACTTCGACGAACTGGCCCGGGTGTGCGACCGCGTGCTGGTGCTGCGCCGCGGCCGCATCGTGGCCGAGGTACGGCCGCCGGACCTGGACCATGACCACCTGACCCACCTCGCCTACCAGGGCTGAACAGGAGCGACCGTGTCTGCACCAGCCAAGGCAAACGCCGGCAACGGCGACGGCCCGGGGGACACACCGGACAGCCAGCACAGCGCGGCACCAGACACCACGGCCGCCCCGGCATCGGCCAGCACTGCGTCAGCCGGCACGCGCCAGCCAGCGCGGGGCCGGCCGGCGCGGGGCCGCCCGGGACCCGGCGGCACAGCCAGCTGGTCAGCCTGGCCCTGCACTACGGCCTGGTCGTGCTGCTGGTGGTCGAGGTGGCGTTCTTCCGGCTGTACGGCACCACGTCGGCCGTGTACCTGTCGCACGCCAACCTGGTCGCGCTGGTCGGCAACCAGGCCGTGGTGTGCGTGGTGGCGCTGGCCGCGCTCATCCCGCTGACCGCCGGGTACATCGACCTGTCCGCGGGCGCGATCACCGGGATGGCGTCCATCACCAGCGTGGCCGCGATCTCCCGGTTCCACCTCCCGGTGCTGGCCGGCATCGTGCTCGGGGTGGCCATGGGCACCCTGCTCGGCGCGGTCAACGGGGTGCTCATCGCCCGCTTCGAGTTCAGCTCGATCGTCACCACGCTCGGCACCAGCACCGCGCTGAGCGGCGTCATGCTCTGGTACACCGGCGGCTCGACCATCGGCGCGGGCCTGCCGCAGGGCCTGCTGAACTTCGGCAGCCTGAACTGGCTCGGCATCCCCCGGGTGACGTACGTGATGGTGCCGGTCATCCTGATCTGCTGGTTCCTGCTGGAGAACACGCCGTTCGGCCGGTACCTCCAGGCGACCGCGTCCAACCCGCGGTCGGCCCGGCTGGTCGGCCTCGACGTGAAGCGGAACGTGCTCACCGCGTTCGTGTTCGCCGGGCTGCTGGCCGGGGTGGCCGGCGTGCTGCTCACCGCGCGGTCCGGCGCGGCCGACTCCACCACCGGGCCGAGCTACCTGTTCCCGGCGCTGGCCGCGGTGTTCCTCGGCGCGACCACCATCCACCCGGGCCTGCCCGAACGTGTGGGGCACCGTGGTGGGCATCTTCTTCGTCGCGTTCGGGGTCAGCGGGCTGAGCCTGATGGGCGCGAGTGCCTGGGCGCCCAGCCTGTTCAACGGCCTGATCCTGGTCATCGCGGCCGGGCTGGCCATCGTGTTCGCCCGGCGCCGCGGCGGCGGGCCGCGGCTGTTCTGACCTCCGACCGAAACCCGGCTGAATAGGAGATCCTGTGACCATTCCCGCTGCCCAGCTCGACGGCGTCCTGCTACGGTCCGGCGAGGCCGGGGTACGAGCAGGCCCGGCTGGACGCCGTGTGGAACGCCCGCAAACCGGACCGGTACCCGGCGGCGATCCTGCGGGCGCGCAGCGACGACGACGTGGTGGCCGGGGTGCGCTGGGCCATCGCGAATGACCTGCCGGTCACGCGTCAGGTCCGGCGGGCACAGCTGGGTGGGCAACGGCATCCGGGACGGCGGCCTGCTAATCGACCTGTCGCTGCTGCAGGACATCGAGGTTGACCCGGCCGCCCGGGTGGTGCGGGTGCGGCCCGCGGTGCGCGGCCCGGAGATCAACCAGGCGCTGGCCGCGCACGGGCTGTACTTCCCGACCGGGCACGCGCCGACCGTGGGCATCGGCGGGTTCATCCTCGGCGGCGGGTACGGCTGGAACTCGCGCAGCTGGGGGCCGGCCTGCCTGAGCATCCGGGCCATCTCTGTAGTGCTGGCCAGCGGCGAACTGGTGCACGCCGATGACAGCAATCACCCGGACCTGCTGTGGGCCGCGCGCGGCTGCGGGCCCGGGTTCTTCGGCGTGGTGACCCGCTTCGAGCTGGCCGCCTACCCGGTGCACCAGAAGATCCTGCGCAGCACGCTGACCTTCCCGATGGAGCTGCGCGACGAGGTGCTGGCTGGACCTATGAGCTGCTGCCCAGCACGCCGGCCGCGGTCGAGATGTCTGCAAGGTCGGGCACACGCCCGGCTCGGGCATCCCGGCGGTGACCATCACCTCGATCGCGTTCTGCACCGGCGAGACCGGCTACGACCTGCTACGGCTGCTGGAGATCGGCGCCGTTCCGCGGGCACGCGATCTGGGCCAGTGCGAACCGTGAGACCACCCTGGACGAGCCTGTACGCGGCGGCCGACGCGCTCACCCCGCGCGGGCTGCGCTGGGCGCTGGACGGCATCTGGTGTGACGCCCCGGCCGGCGAGCTGCTGGCCGCGGCCGAGCCGCTGCTGGACAGCATCCCTGGGGACCGTTCCTTCGTGTTCTGGATGCTCTGGGGGCACTACCCGGAGCGGGACAACGCGTGCTGGTCCGTCCAGGCACCCGTTTATCTTTCACCTAACGCCGGGTGGTCGGGACCCGGCGGAAGACCTGGCCCACGAGCGCTGGGTGCACGAGCCGCTGGCCGCGATGCGCGGGCTGTCCCGCGGGCTGCAATTCTCCGACAACAACCTGGCCGACCGGCCGGACATCGGGCTCAGCCCGGCCAACGCGGCCCGGGTCGAGCAGATCCGGGCGCGCTACGACCCGGACGGCCGGTTCCGCAGCTATATGACGGCGGCCGAGTCCACGACCGCGCTGGCCCGGGCGGCGCGGGCCTTGGCGGCTCAGGAGGGCTCGTGACCGCTGGGTTTCCCTGGCGGCGGGCACCGGCCGAGGTGGTCGCGGACGGGTTCTGCTTCCTGGAGGGCCCGCGCTGGCGCCGCGGCCTGCTCTACCTGTCCGACTTCTACGCGCACCGGGTGCTGACCGTGGATCCGGCGGGCGCGGTGCGCACCGTGTGCGAGGTGCCCACCCAGCCGTCCGGCCTGGGCTGGACCCCGGACGGGGACCTGCTCATCGTGTCCATGCTGGACAAACGCCTGCTCAGGCTGGACCGGGGCGGGACACTCGAGGTGGTGGCCGACCTGTCCTCGTGGGCGGGCGGGGTGACCAACGACATGATCGTGGACCGCCGCGGCCGGGCCTACGTCGGCAACGTGGGCGACCGCAGCCGCGGCTTCGTCGCCCCGGCCGTGCTGGCCCGGGTCGATCCGGACGGCACCGTCACCGCGGCTGCGGACGGCCTGTACGCGCCGAACGGGGCCGTGCTCAGCGCGGGCGAGACCACCCTGGTCATCGCGGAGACCGAGGCCAGCCTGGCTGACCGCGTTCGAGGTCGCAGCGGACGGCACGCTGGGTGGCCGCCGGGCCTGGGCCGTGCTCGGCAGCGACGGCGGGACCGGCAAGCCGGTGGAACCGGACGGGCTGGCCCTGGACGCCGACGGCGCGATCTGGGTCGGCGACGCCAACGGGCACGGCGTACTCCGGGTGGCCGAGGGCGGCACCGTGCTGGACGCCATCGACACCGGGGACCTGTCGCGTATACGCGGTCGCGCTGGGCGGCGCCGACGGGCACACGCTGTACCTGTGCGCCGCGCCGCCGGGGCACCGCGTTCGACCCGCAGCGCCTGCCGCTGGGCGTGCTGATGTCCGTCCAGGTCGCCGTGCCGGCCGCTGACGCCCACCCAGACACAGGAGGACCCATGGCTGACCGGCTGCTCGGCAAGATCGCCCTCGTCACCGGGATCGGCGCGGGCATCGGCCAGGGCATCGCACTGCGCTTCGCGGCCGAGGGGGCCACCGTGATCGGCTGCGACATCGTGGCCGAGGCGGCCGAGGCCACCGTCCGGGCCGCGGCGGCGGCCGGCACCCCGATCGAGTCGGTGCACCCGTGTGACCTGACCGTCCCGGCCGAGGTACGGCGCTACGTGGACACCGCGGCCGCCCAGTATGGCCGGGTCGACGTGCTGGTCAACGCGGCCGCCATCCAGCCGCACATGGCCCCGGTGTGGCAGATGGACTACGCGGCCCAGTTCCGGCCGACGCTGGCCGGCGAGGTTGACCTGGTGTTCCTGACCTGCCAGGCGGCCTGGCCGCACCTGGTCGCCGCGGGCGGCTCATCGGTGATCAACTTCGCTTCGGTCAACTCGTTCCGTGGCTCCCGCCAGCTGGCCATGACCGCGCACTGCGCGGGCAAGGGCGCGATCCTGGCCATGACCCGGCAGCTCGCCATCGAGGGCGGCCCGGACGGCGTGCGGGCCAACACGATCGCGCCCGGCCTGATCCAGACCTCGGCCACTCAGGCGGCCGGGGCCACCAGCGGCGAGCTGGCCAGAACCATCGCGGCGCGGACCCTGCTGGGCCGGCTCGGCGAGCCGGACGACGTGGCCTGGTGCGCGGTGTACCTGGCCTCCGACGAATCCCGGTGGGTCACCGGCGCGAACTTCGCCATCGACGGCGGCGTCACCGCCGCCTGATCCACCTTCTGGCCAAACCGACATATGCCGGGTTAGCGGTATCGATCAGCAAAGGACGGACGATGAGCACGGTCACGCAGCCACGGCAGGCCTGGGCGCACCGCGACGGGAAGATCGACATGCGGCCGCTGGAAGCCGCCGACTGGAGCCCGCCGGCGGTCGCCGCGCGGCTGCAGATCCAGGAGGCGTTCTACCGGTTCGGCACGGCCCACGATGAGGCTCGCGCCGATGTCGTCGGGTCCTGCTTCACCGAGGACGCGGTGTTCGAGGTGGCGCAGGGGCAGGCCGAGCCGTTCGTGCACTACCAGGGCCGGGCCGAGATCATCCGGCGGATCACCGGGATCGTCGCCGAGCAGGCCGACCAGCGCCGGCACTGCATCACCAACGTGCTGGTGGAGAAGCTGACCGCGGACACCGCGTCGGCCATCGCCTACGGGATCGTGCCGGTGGCCGCGGACGGGCTCACCCTGGGCGCCACCGTGATGTACGTGGCCAACCTGGCCCGGGAGCAGGCGGATGGCTGCTGGCGGTTCAGCTACTTCTACATCGGCATGGACAACTACGCGGGCCAGAAGCCGCGCAGCGCCGAGGATTAGGTGCCGGTGGTCAGCGGATTGGGGCTTTGGAGTGCGCCGGCGATGGCGGTCATCGCCTCGGTGAAGCAGGGCAGGGCGGACCGGTCAACGTGATCGAGCACCCGGGCGCGCACGCTGCGCAGGTGAACCGGGTAGGCCCGCTGCAGGGCGGCCAGGCCGTCCTCGGTCAGGGTCACGTCGAAGCCGCGGCCGTCGGCGGCGTTGCGCTCCTTGGTCACTAGGTGGGCGGTGATGAGCTCGTCAACCAGCCGGGTGGTCCGGCTGCCCGACAGGTAGGCGCGGTTGGCCAGTTCGGTGATCCGCAGCGTCCGGCCCGGTGCCTCGGACAGGTGCAGGAGAATGGTGTAGGCGCTGAGGGACATGTGCGCGCCGCGCTGCAGGTCCTCGTCGAGTAGCCGCGGCGCGGCAACGAAGAAACGGGCCAGGGCCCGCCAGGCGGGTTCCTCGGTGGCGTCCAGCGGCGTCAGTTCCTCCGGCATTCGCCTCAGCTTAGTTGCTCGCGCAGCAAAGCTAGGCTCCCGGCGCCCCGGGCTGGGCACCGGGATCAGGTCACGCATGCCGGACGGCCTCACCGTAGTCCAGCCGGGGCAGGCGGCCGAGCCAGGCATTCTCGCCGGGGTGGCCGATGTTGACGACGAGGATCGCGCGCCAGTCGCCTGCCGTGTCATTGCTCTTCCTAGGGATGGATGCCGAATGGGCCGAGGTGCCCGTAGTCGATGCGCAGGGACTCGACGAGCTGGTAGGCGTTGGCCTGGGTGTAGACGTCGGCGCCGCCGAGCCGGTCGATCCAGCGGGGGACGACCGCGCTCGCCGCCTGGCTGGCGACGCCGTCGAGGTAGGCGCGGAAGATGGCCCAGGGGTTGGCGGGGTCGACCGACGCGTAGACGCTCTCGACGTTGAACGTGTCGATGGCGTTGGCTGCCTGCGCTTTGAGGTCGGCGACGTACTCCTGCTGGATGGTGACGTCATCGCGGGTGCCGAGCCTGGTCAGGTGGCCGCCGATGAAGGTATGGAAGGGGTAGCTGAGCGCTTGGGCCGGGGCCGCGAGCCAGCCGGGGATGTTCTGTGACTCGGCCAGGTAGGCAAACGGCACCCAGCCGGGGAAGACAACGTCGACGAGCATCAGGACGCGCTGGGCCGGCAGGTAGGTGAAGATGTTGCCGGGAGCGTGGTTGGGGCCGTGATAGGCCAGTTCGATGCGGTCCTCGCCAGCCGTCACGGTCAGCTGGTCGTCGAACGTTACGTCGGGCAGCGGGCGGTTCGGGTCCTGCGCCTGCCGCAGCAGGCCGGTGACCTCGCGCTGCGCGTACCGGCGAGCTCCGGTGTAGAGGGCCATGGCGCCGGTGTGGTCAGCGTGATGGTGGCTGTAGATGGCCTGGGTGACCGGGGACTTGGTCACGCTGGCGATGGCGCGGAGGATGTTGTTCCCGATGGTGGGAGGGGCGTCCACGGCGACAACTCCGTCGGCGCTGGCCAGGAAGATCATCTGGTAGAGGCCGTCAGTCAGCCAGAACACGCGCTCGGCGATCTCCTCGACCAGGTAGCCGGCCTTGGGGATGGCCGGGCCCCGGGCGGGCGGCGGGACTGGTGCGGTGGTCTGCGGCGGACAGCCGGTGACGGCCGCGGCTGCGGCGGGGGCCCGGCCAAGAAGTGACGCCGCCGGGACGGCCGCTGCCGTCAGCCCTGCTGCTCTCAGCATGTTCCGGCGGGTCAGGGGCGGGCGACGGCCGGGTGCGGCCTGGCTGCGGGTCAGGCGAAGTCATTCGGGTTGGCTTTCCATCCATGCCCGAGAGCGTAATTGTATTTATCTGCGCAAGCAAGTAAATATGACTGGCGGTGCGGGGCGGAGGGGGCCCGGCCTGCCCCGGGGGAGGGCAGGCCGGGCGGGGAGATGGCCGGTGGGTCAGTCGTTGCGGTCCAGCAGCTCGATCAGGTTGCCTTCCGGGTCGGCCAGGAAGGCCACCCGGGCGCCCTTACGCGGCGACGGGGACGGCGGCATCCGCATCGTGGCCCCGGCCGCGATCAGCCGGCCGTACTCGGCGTCCACGTCCGCCACGCACAGGCACATGTGGCCGTAGCCGCGGGTGCCCGCCGCGGCCAGCGGGCTGTCCGGAGCCAGCCCGGGCGCTGACCCGGGACGGTGCAGCAGCTCGATCCGGTAGCCGCTGCGGTGCCGCAGCATGGTGCCGCGCAGGTCCGTCCCGGTCACCGCGAACTCGGTCTCCACGGTCAGGTCCAGTGCGCGGCAGTACCAGTCGCGGGCGGTGTCCAGGTCGGCCACGGAGATGCCGACGTGATCGAAACGGTGTTGCGCAGTGCTCATCCCAGCGCCCCCTGAGGCAATCTGTCGACAGATTTGGCCTGAATCCGGCTCCAGGCGTCATAATAGCAGCAGACTGTCGACATTAGTCCCGGAAGTCGTCTGGACAGCTACCGGTCCGCCCGGTTAAAGTCCGGTGCTGAGAAGATTTGAAGTTAGTTTCGCAGAGTGAAAGCAGGATGCGGTGGACTGGCTCGGTCTGTGCGGGCGGGGGGCCCTGGTGGCGGGCGCGGGCGGGCTGGGCGCGGCCTGTGCCGAGGCCCTGGCCGGGCAGGGCGCCCGGGTGATGGTCTGCGACATTGACGCCGGCCGGCTCAGCGGGCTGGCCGAGCGGATCACCGGGAACGGCGGCTGGGCCGGGATGGTCCAGGCCGACCTGCGGTCGGCCGAGGCGGCCCGGGCGGCCGTGGCCGAGGCTCGGGACCGGCTGGGCTGCCTGGACATCTTCGTGCACGCGGTCGGCCGCAACGAGCGGCGGCCCGTGCTCGACCTGGACGATGACGCCTGGGAGTCGCTGGTCACGCTCAACCTGTCCAGCGCGTACTGGACCGGGCAGGCGGCCGGCCGGGCCATGTGCGCCCAGGGTGGCGGCCGGATGGTGTTCCTGTCCTCGGTGTCCGGTCTGCTGGCGCACGCCGACCACGCGCCGTACGCGGCCACCAAGGGCGGCCTGAACCAGCTCACCCGGGTGATGGCGCGCGAGTGGGCCGCCCACGGAGTGTGCGTCAACGCGGTCGCGCCTGGTTACATCGAGACTGAGCTGACCAGCGGCTACCTGGCCAAGCCGGGGGTGCGGGCCGGGCTCACCGGGCTGGTCCCGTATGGCCGCCTGGGCCAGCCGGGCGAGGTGGCCGACGCGGTCACGTTCCTGGCCTCGGACCGGGCCGCTTCATCACCGGGCATGTGCTGTACGTGGATGGGGGGCGCGTGCTGGTATGAGCCTGACCGGCCGGCAGCGGGAGCTGCGCGACAGCTTCATCGCCGAGCGCGGCTTCTGGGCGCCGCCGTTCGAGGCCATCCTGCAGGCCGATCCCGACTTCCTGGCCGCGTACCTGGAGTTCTCCAGCGTGCCGGCCCGCCATGGCGCGCTCGAACCCAAGATCAGGGAGCTCATCTACCTGGCCGTGGACGCGGCCACCACGCACCTGCACGAGGCGGGCACCCGGGCGCACATCCGGGCCGCGCTCGGCCACGGCGCGACCCGCGAAGAGATCATGGAAGTACTGGAGCTGACCAGCGTGCTCGGTATCCACACCGTCACCATGGCGGTGCCGATCCTGCTGGACGAGCTGGGCGAGAGCGACGTGTCGGTGACCGGCATGACGCCGGAGCAGGCCGGGCTCAAGCGCGAGTTCCTGGCCCGGCGCGGGTTCTGGGCCGAGCCGTGGGACGCGATCCTCACCGTGGACCCCGCGTTCCTGGCCGCCTATCTGGAGTTCTCCAGCGTGCCCTGGGCCAGCGGCACCCTACCGCCCAAGATCAAAGAACTCGTTTACGTCGCGATCGACAGCTCCACCACGCACCTGCACGCCGACGGCACCCGCGGGCACATCCGGCTGGCGCTGCGCCGTGGCGCGACCCGCGAGGAGGTCATGGCGGTGCTGGAGCTGACCAGCGTGCTCGGCATCCACACGGCCACCATGGCCGTACCCATTCTGCTGGAGGAGTGGCAGAGAGCCCAGGACGGCGAGCGGTGACGGCCGCCCAGACCCGGCGGGCGGTCACCGGCGCCGAGGTGCAGCAGCTCCGGGCGGGCTTCCGCGGCCCGGTGTTCCGGCCGGGTGACGATGGCTACCAGGCCGCGGTCACGGCCGGACGGGCGGGCGAGACGTTCAGCGGGTTCGTGTGGAACGCCAGGTTCGCCGGTGAGCGGCCGGCGCTGATCGTCCGGCCGTCCACCCCGGCCGACGTGGTGGCCGCGGTCAGCTTCGCCCGGGACGGCGGCTGGCGGCCCGCGGTGCGTGGCGGTGGGCACAGCGCGGCGGGCCACGCGACCTGCGACGGCGACCTGGTCATCGACCTGGGCCAGATGCGCGGGGTGCGGGTGGACCCGGAGCGCCGCACGGCCCGGGTAGACGGCGGCGCCACCTGGTGGGACGTGGACCGCAGCACCCAGCTGTACGGGCTGGCCGCGGTGGGCGGTGCTATCGCGCATACCGGCGTGGCCGGGCTGGCCCTGGGCGGCGGGCACGGCCGGCTGACCCGCAAGTACGGGTTCACCGCGGATAACCTGGTCAGCGCGGACATCGTGACCGCGGACGGGCAGCTCCGGGTGGCCAGTGCGACGGCGGACCAGGACCTGTTCTGGGCGCTGCGCGGCGGCGGCGGCAACTTCGGCGTGGTCACCTCGCTGGAGTTCCGGCTGCATCCGGTCGGGCCGCTGTGGCTGGACATGGTCTGGTGGCCGGCGGCCGACGCGCCCGAGGTGCTCCGGTTCTGGCGGGACTGGAGCGAGGGCCAGCCGCCCGAGCTGGCCACCAGCAGCATCATGGTGGCCGCGCCGGACGGCCGGGGGTTCCCGGCGGAGATCGTCGGCCGGCCGTTCGTGGTGGTCACCAACCTGTGGCACGGACCGGTCGAGGACGGCATGAAGGTCACCGCGGCGGTCCGCGAGTTCGGCCGCCCGGAGCTGGTCATCTCCCGGGTCACCGACTACGGCACCGTGCAGTCGATGAACGACGGGATCGCCAACGCCGACTTCGGCTACCGCGACTACAACAAGACCGGCTACCTGCCCGGGCTGACCGACGCGGCCATCGACGTGCACGCGGACTGGGCGCAGCGGATGCCGTCCCGGTTCGGCCTGGTCGAGCTGATGACGGTGGACGGGCCGGCCACCCGGCTTGACCCAGCGGCCACCCCGCTCGGGGCCCGGTCGGCCCGGTTCAACCACATCATCACCGCGGGCTGGCGGGACCCGGCCGAAGACGCGGAGAACATGGCCTGGGCGGACGGCTTCCACGGCGCGATGACGCCGCACTACGGCGCCGGGGTGTACGTGAACTACCTGGACCGTGGCGAGCCCGCCGAGGTCATCGAGACGGCCTACGGCGCGGCCAACTGGGCCCGGCTGCGCCAGCTCAAGCGGCGCTACGACGCGGCGAACATGTTCCGCCGCAATCACAACATCCCGCCGGCCACCTCAGACACTCCAGCACCGGCCAAGTAGTGTCGACACTGATCCGAGATGATGACCGGGATGGCCCTTATGGTTTGCAGTTGCCCCTGCTACTCTGGCTGAGTGTCGACAGTTAGCCAGGATAATAGCGTTCAGAATAGTGCGGTGAGAGCTGAGCCGGACACCGCCGGGCCGGCCTGTGCCACCGGACGGCTGTACAGCTGGTCCACGGTGCACGTGTCGGCCAGCCGGCCGGTGCCGTACACGCTGGGCTATGTCGACCTCGATGACGGGCTGCGGGTGCTGGCCATGCTGGACGGGGACACGAGCGAGCTCCGGATGGACGGGCCGGTACGGCTGCTGGCCGGGCGCGGCGAGCTGACCTTCGCGCCGCTTGGGCGGCCATGAGCGGGCCGGTGTACGTGGCCGGCGCGGCCATGATCCCGATGGGCCGCTACCCGCAGGCCAGCTACGCCGGGCTGGCCGCCGGGACGGTACGCGACGCGCTGCGGGCCGCCGGGCTGGACCGGGGTGACGTGCAGGAGGTGTTCTGCGGGCACAGTTTCGGCGGGATGCTCACCGGGCAGCGCATCCTGGCCGCGCTGGACATCGGCGGCGTGCCGGTGACCAACGTGGACAACGCCTGCTCGGGCGGGGCGACCGCGCTGCACCACGCGTTCCGCGCCGTCGGCCGGGGCGAGCGGGACGTGGTGCTGGTCATCGGGGTGGAGAAACTCAGCCAGTTCGGCGGCGGGACACTGCCGCTGGTCACCGAGGACCGCGAGGTGCGCCGCGGCATGGTGATGCCCGCGCTGTACGCCATGCGGGCCCGGCGCTACCTGCATGAACGGGACGCCGAGCTGGCCGACCTGGCCCGGGTCAGCGTGAAGGCCCGGGCGCACGGCGCGCTGAACCCGGCCGCACAGCTGCGTAAGCCGGTCACGGTGGACGAGGTGCTGGGGGCCCGGCCGATCGCCGACCCGCTGACCCTGTTCATGTGCTGCCCGACCGGCGACGGCGCGGCCAGCCTGATCGTGGTCTCCGACCGGATCCGGCGAGGGCTGGGCCACGGCCATCCGGATCGCCGCCTCGGTGCTGCACTCCGGCCAGGTCAACCTGGGGCCGCGGGACATGCTCTGGCCGCAGATCACCGCGGACTCGGCGGCCGGCGCGTACGCCGCAGCCGGTATCGGCCCGGGGGATCTGGACGTGGTCGAGCTGCACGACGCGTTCAGCATCGCGGAACTGATTTATTACGAGGCGCTCGGGCTGTGCGCGCCGGGCGACGGGGCCAAGCTGATCCGGCTGGGCGAGACCACGTTCGGCGGGCGGGTGGTGGTGAACCCCAGCGGCGGCCTGCTGGCCAAGGGCCACCCGGTCGGGGCCAGCGGCGCGGCCCAGGTCGCCGAGCTGTTCTGGCAGCTCACCGGGCAGGCCGGGGCGCGGCAGGTGCCGGGCGCGCGGCTGGGCCTGGCTCACGTCACCGGCGGCGGCATCGCCGGGCTGGATCACGGGGCGTGTGCGGTGCACATCGCCGAGGCCGCATGACCGAGGTTCCGGGCTCCCCGGGGCCTCTTAGCGGGGTTCGGGTGCTGGATCTCACTACGTTCCTGAGCGGGCCGTTCTGCACGTACATCCTGGCCGGGCTCGGTGCCGATGTGATCAAGGTGGAGTCGCTGGAGGGCGATTCCAGCCGGCACATCCCGCCGTTCTTCGTCGGCCCGGACAGTGCCTACTTCCTGGCCTGCAACGGCGGCAAGCGGAGCATCGCGATCGACCTGAAGTCGGCCGACGGGCAGGCCATCGTGCGCTCACTGGCGCAGCGCAGCGACATCCTGGTGGAGAACTTCCGGCCCGGGGTGAGCGCCCGGCTGGGGCTGGACCCGGCCGCGCTGCAGCAGGACAACCCGGGGCTGGTCTGGGTGTCCATCAGCGGGTTCGGGCAGACCGGGCCGTGGCGGGACCGGCCCGCCTACGACATCATCGTGCAGGCGCTGTCCGGGGTGATGAGCCTGACCGGGGTGCCCGGCGCGCCCGCGATGCGGCTCGGCGTGCCCGCCGGCGACCTGGTGGCCGGGATGTACGCGGCGCTGGCCGGGCTGGCCGGGCTGGTCGAGCGGGCGCAGACCGGGCGCGGCCGGGTGGCCGACATCTCGATGCTGGACGGGCAGCTGTCCATGCTGTCCTACCAGGCGCTGTACGCCACGGTCGGCGGGATCACGCCGCGTCCGCAGGGCAGCAGGCACGACTCGATACCGACCTACCGCAGCTTCCGCGCGGGCGACGGGCGGGAGCTGGTGGTAGCGGCCAACACCGAGCGGATGTGGGCCGGGCTGTGCGCCGTGCTCGGCCTGGCCGGGCTGGTCGCTGACCCGCGGTTCGCCACCGCGGCGGCCCGGCTGGAGCACCAGGACGAGCTGGCGCCGCTGCTGGAGGCGGCGTTCGCGGGCCGGGCCGCGGCCGACTGGGTGGAGCTGCTGGTGCAGCGGGCGGTCCCCGCCGCGCTGATCAAGACGGTGCCGGAGGCGCTGGCCGACGCGCGGCACGCGGGCCGCGGCATGATCGCGCCGGTGACCGGGCCGGACGGCACGGTGGTCGACACGGTGGCCACCCCCATCCGGTACCAGGGCGATGGCCTGCCCGAGCCGCGCTACCCACCGCGGCTGGGTGCGGACACGGCCGGCATCCTGGGCGAGCTGGGCTACCCGCCGGGGCTGGTGACTGAGCTCCGCGAGCGGGGCGTCCTGCCCGCGGAGCTGGACTGATGGTTGCCTGGCCGCGGAGCTGGGCTAATAGGTGCGGGTTGCCTGGCCGCCGAGCTGGGCTAATAGTTGCCTGGCCGCGGAGCTGGGCTAATAGTTGACTGCGCAGCTGGAGGAGGGGCCATGGCCGAGGGCACGCTGATCGCGGGCGGGCAGGTGTTCGACGGCGCCGGCGACGAGGTGTTCGCCGCGGACGTGCTGATCGAGGGGAACCGGATCGCCGCCGTGGGCGGCGCGATCACCGCCGCCCAGCGGTCGGCCGCTCAGGTGATCGACGCGTCCGGCGCGACCGTCATCCCGGGGCTGATCGACGGGCACACTCATCTCGGCTTCGGCTCGACCGTGGAGCACACCTCGGACCGGCGCGAGCCCGACGAGGAGAAGGCACTGCTCGTCGCGCATTCCGGCCGGGTGCTGCTGGACTCCGGGTTCACCAGCGCCTACTCCGGCGGAAACCGGCTGCCCCGGGTGGAGGTGGTGGTGCGGGACGCGTTCGCCCAGGGCTGGCTGCCCGGCCCGCGGCTGCGCGCCGCGTCCTGGGAAGGCAGCGCGGGCATGGTGGAGCCCGGGGTCTACGACTTCCCCGGCACCGGCGGCCGGGCTTCCGACCCGGACTCGGTGGCCCGGTTCGTGCATGAGATGGCCGACATCGGCGTGGACATCGTCAAGCTCACCCTGTCCGGGGAGAGCGCGATCGTGGCGGGCACCTCCCGGGTGGTCCAGTTCACCGACGAGGAGGTAGCGGCGGCGTGCTCGGCCGCGGCGGACCGGGGTATCTGGGTCACCGCGCACGCGCACTCGGCCGACGCGATCAAGATGGCGGTGCGGCACGGCATCCGGGCCATCTACCACTGCTCGTTCGCCGATGAGGAAGCGCTGGACCTGCTGGCGGCGGCGCGGGACCGGGTGTTCGTCGCGCCCACGCCCGGCATCATCTACGCGCACCTGATCGACCCGGCGTTCCCGCCCGCGGACCCGGGCGAGATGCGCGACGCGCTGGATAGCGTGCGGCAGGTGGTGCCGGAGTTGCGGGCCCGCGGGGTGCGGCTGGTGCCGGGCGGCGACTATGGGTTCGCGTTCAACCCGGTCGGCAAGAACGCGCGGGATCTCCAGTTGTTCGTGGACTGGTTCGGCATGACGGCGGCCGAGGCGCTGCGCTGCGCGACCGCGGTCGGCGGTGAGCTGATGGGCCTGCCCGGCGAACTGGGCCTGATCCGGCCCGGGTACCTGGCTGACCTGCTGCTGGTGGACGGCGATCCGCTGGCGGACATCAGCATCCTGCAGGACCAGGACCGGCTGGCCGCGATCGTCAAGGATGGGCGGTTTTACAAGCTGGCCGCGGACCGGCGGCCGCGGGCGCTGGCCGGACGGTGACCAGGATGCCGGGGGCGCCGGGCGGGCCGCCGCCGGTTGCTGGGACGGAGTACGGGCGGCTGGCGGGGGAGTGGGCCGCTGTCCTGGCTGGCCGGACCGGAGCGCCGGCCGGGACGGTGGCCGTGTTCCGTGGCATCCCGTTCGCGGCGCCACCGGTGGGGCCTGCCCGCTGGCGGCCGCCCGGGCCGCCGGCCAGGTGGTCCGGGGTGCGGCCCGCCACCCAGTTCGGGCCGGCCCCGGTGCAGCCCCAGCCGCGCCGGGATTCGGTCATGTACCAGGCCAACTTCGCCGACCGGCGGGCGCTGGTGATGAGCGAGGACTGCCTGTACCTCAACGTGTGGACCCCGGACCCGGCGCCGGACGCCCGGCTCGGCGTGCTGGTCTGGCTGCACGGCGGCGGCAACCGGTTCGGCTACGGGCACCAGGACATCCACGACGGGCGCAACCTGGCCCGCCGCGGCCTGGTCGTGGTCACCCTCAACTACCGGCTCGGCGCGCTGGGCTTCCTGGCCCACCCGGAACTGCGCCGCGAGTCGCCGGACGGCGCGGCCGGGAACTGGGCCCTGCTCGACGTGCTGGCCGCGCTGCGCTGGGTCCAGGCCAACATCGCCGCGTTCGGCGGCGACCCGGCGCGGGTCACGCTGGCGGGCAACTCGGCCGGGGCCGCGCTGGCCTGCCACCTGATGGCCGCGCCGGCCGCGCGCGGGCTGTTCGCCCGGGTCATCGGGCAGAGTTCGGCCGGGCTATGCCGCCCGGACGGGCCGCTCCCGTCCCTGGCCGAGAGCGCGGCGGCGGGGGAGTCGTTCGCGCGGTCCATTGGGGCTGGTGACCTGGCCGCGCTGCGGGCGCTGTCCGCGGTGCAGCTGGCTGGGGCGGCGGGCGGCCACTTCGGGCCGGTGCTGGACGGTTCGCTGCTGGTGGCCGAGACCGGGGAGGTGTTCGCGCGAGGGGAGCAGGCGGCGGTGCCGCTGCTGGTCGGCAGCAACTCCGACGAGGGCTCGCCGTACACCACCGCCGGTGCCGCGGCTGAGCTGGCCGAGCTGGCCGCCCGTCAGTCGGCGGAGTTCCAGGCCGCGTACCCATGTGGCTCGGCGGCCGAGCAGCGGGTCTCGGCCCGGCTGTTCACCGGGGAGAGCCGGTTCGTCTGGCCGGTGTGGCGCTGGGCGCTGGCGCACGGGCGCAGTAGCGGGGCGCCTGTGTGGATGTACCGGTTCGCCGCCCGGCCGCCGCTGCCGTCGCCTGGCGATTCAGAACTGGCCGCGCCGCCCGATGGGCTGCCTGGCTACGGCGCGTTCCACACCGCGGAACTGCTGTACGCCTGGGACAACCTGGACCAGCGCGACTGGCCGTGGACCAGCGCCGACCACGCGCTCGCCGCGACCATGTCGGCCGCCTGGGCGCGGTTCGCCGCCACCGGCGACCCTAACGGGCGGCCTGCCCACCTGGCTGGCGTTCCCGGCCAAGGACGACGCCCAGGTCCTGCACTTCGGGCGGCCGTCCGGGCCGGTGCCATGGAGCGCCTAGCCGCCATGCACGCCCTCGACGACCTGCACAGCCTGAGCACTAGCCACCCAGCGCCCACCCTCTGGCCGCCACGGGTGCTGGAGCGGCTGCCTGAGCCGGCTAGCTGGCGGGGGCGGCGGCCGTGAGCGCGGCCGCGATGGCGCGGATGTCGTCGTCGGCGAGCAGTCGGCCTTCCGCGCGCATCACGGCGTGGCAGCGGCGCAGCACCTCGTCCACCTGCCCGGTCGAGGTCACCTCGACGCCGAGCCGGCCGAGGATGTAGGCCATCGTGTACCCGCCGGTGTCCAGCGTCAGCGGGACCTGCCGCTGGTTGCCGACCAGGCCCGGCTCCACGCAGTTGTGCAGCAGCCGGTCAACCACGGTCTCCTGGGTGATGATGTCCATCCCGCCCCAGCCGAACGCCTGCCGGCCGGTCACCGGGTGATTCCAGGCCACGTGGTACCCGG
The DNA here is from genome assembly GCA_963747705.1 of uncultured Actinomycetes bacterium. GTDB lineage: Bacteria > Actinomycetota > Actinomycetes > Streptosporangiales > Streptosporangiaceae > RYN-230. The sequence goes on from CAVVGF010000103.1 coordinate 21,046, forward strand.
TCAGCGCCTCGCCCGCCCGGGCCAGCGCGGTCAGCTGGTCCAGCTCGATGCCGGTGTGCACCCCGTACAGCGCCTCGAAGGCCAGCGCGGTGGCGGCCAGGTCGGCGTTGCCCGGGCCGCCGCAGTAGCCGTTCACCGACAGCTCGATGACGTCGGCGCCCGCCCGGGCCGCCGCGACCGCGCACGCCACCGCCAGGCCGAACGTGTTGTGCGGGTGCAGGCCGACCGGCACGTCCGGGGCCAGCGCCTTGGTCTGGGTGACCAGCGCGGCGAACGCCTCCGGGCCCACCGCGCCGGGCCCGTCGAACAGGGTCAGCTCGGTCACGCCGGCCGCCGGCCAGCGCCGCGCACGTCTCGGCCAGCATGTCCGGGGTCAGGTAGGACACCATCAGCAGCGGCGTGGCCACCTGGCAGGCCCAGGCTCCGCGGCGTACGCGACCAGCCGGGCGGCGCGGGCCACGAACCCGGCCCGGTCCCCGGGCAGCGCCGGGCTGCGCCAGTCCGTGCCCTGCCAGGCGGTGGGGTAGATCCGCTCGTAGATCAGCGACGCCGCGCCGAATCCCTGCAGCCAGACCTGGATGCCGTCGTAGCCGGCCCGGTGGGCCAGGTCGACGGCCTCGGTGCTGGACACCAGCGGGCAGGTCGCGCGGCAGTCCGGGTTCACCGACTTGATCAGCTCCACCTCGGCCCGCAGCGCGGCCTCGTCCCGGCCGCGCAGCCCGGCCGTGACCACCTCGCTGACGCCGGCCCGGACCAGCTGGCGCAGGTAGTCCGCCTTGGCCTCGGCCGGGGCGACCACGCCGGGCAGCGTCTCCACCGAGCGGAGCGTGGCGTCCCGCAGCCGGATCCGCTCCGGCATGGTCCCGGTCACCGCCGGATCGCGGTTCAGCGGGCTGACCGACCAGCGGCCCGGCAGGTAGGCGCCGGGGCTGCGCTTGCTGGCCAGCTCCTGCCGGAACCGGCCGATCTCATCGTCGGTGAAGACTCTCGGCAGCTGCACCCAGCACCTCCGCAACGCTCCAGACTTGTGTCGACACTACTCGACCAGCACATCCTATATCGAGGCCGCTGAGGCCGTCTCCGGTGTATGCCGCCGTCCGGGCAAGCGCCGGTTGAGTGTCGACACTAATTCGGCTAGGGTGCGGTACACGAGACGCTGAGCTTGCCTACCTGCAGGTATCCCGGGAGCCTCGCGACCTAATGTCGCACCTTCGGCGGCTATCCGTGTGTCCGGCTGGGCTGGCGGGGGCACCGGCCGGTACCCCCGTTGCTGCTTCGCTGTCGACACTATGGGTGACAGCCGGTGGGCTGGCCAGCACCCGACGAGAGGATGGCGATGGCCCGTCTGCAGGGCGCTGCCGGCACCGGACCGGTGGCCGATCTCATCAGGCAACGCCGCGGCGGCGACCTCCGCCCGCTTGATGAGCTGCTGCTGCTCAGCCCGCCGGTGGCCGAGGGCTGGAGCGTTCTGCTCAGCGCGATCCGCGGGCAGCTTTTTCTTAACGCCACTATCCGCGAACTGGTCATCCTGCGTATCGGGGCGCTCAACGGGGCCGACTACGAGTGGCAGGCACACGAGCCGGTGGCGCGGCGTTGCGGGGCCACAGAAGAGCAGCTCAGCGCGCTGCGGCAGCCGCCGGGCGCGGAATTCGACCCAGCCCTCTTCGGCCCGGCGCAGCGGGCCGCGCTGGCTTATGCCGACGCGATGACGGTGGCCATCAAAGTCCCGCCGGAGGTCTTCGGCCGGGTCGCCGGGCAGTTCAGCGACCGTGAAGTGGCCGAGCTGACCGCGGTGGCGGCCACCTACAACATGGTGTCCCGGTTCCTGGTCGCGCTGGAGATCGGGTGACCGGTCGGCTGGCGGGCAAGGTCGCCCTGATCACCGGGGCGGGCAGCGTCGGTCCGGGCTGGGGCAACGGGCGGGCCACCGCGGTCATCTTCGCCCGTGAGGGCGCGTCCGTGTTCCTGGCCGACCGCGACCCGGCCGCGCTCGCGGGCACCGTCGCACCGGCGCAGGCCGAAGGCGGCCAGGTGGTCGCGCACGAGTGCAACGTCACCACGGACGGCGAGGTCGCGGCCATGGTCGAGCGGTGCGTACTGGCGTTCGGAAAAATAGATGTGCTGGTGAACAACGTCGGGGGCTCCCTACCCGGCGGGCCAGTGGAGCTGGCCCTGGCCGACTGGCAGGCACAGTTCGCGGTCAACCTGACCAGCGTGTTCCTCGGCTGCAAGCACGTGATCCCGGTCATGCGCGGCAACGGCGGCGGGTCGATCGTGAACACCGCGTCCGCGTCCGGGCTGCGCTGGACGGGCGCGGCTCAGGTCGCCTACGCGGCGGCCAAGGCGGGCGTGATCCAGTTCTCCCGGGTGGTCGCGGTGCAGCACGCCGCCGACCGGATCCGGGTGAACACCGTGGTGCCCGGGCAGCTGCACACGCCGATGGTCGAGGCCCGGCTGGCGGGCCAGCGGGCCGGCGGCGACGTGGCCAGGCTGCTGCGCGACCGGCAGGCCCGGATCCCGCTCGGCTTCATGGGGGATGGGCGGGATACCGCGTACGCCAGCCTGTTCCTGGCCTCGGACGAGGCCCGGTTCATCACCGGGACCGAGATCGTCATCGACGGCGGAATGACCGCGCGCTGTGACTGACGCCCAGGCTGGCGCGCCGCCGCGGCATCCGGCCGGCGCTGTCCTGCCCGCCGCCGCACCCGGCGCCGCGCACCCCGCAGCTACGGCTGCCGGCCGGCAGCTGTGACTCGCACTGCCACGTGTTCGGGCCCGCCGCGGTGTTCCCGTACGCCGCGGACCGTACGTTCACCCCGGTGGACGCCCCGGTCAGCCAGCTCATGGCGCTGCACCGGCTGCTCGGCCTGGACCGCGCCGTCATCGTGCAGTCGTCCTGCTACGGAGCTGACCACCGGGCGCTGCTGGCCGCGCTGGCCGCGGGCGGCGGGCGGTACCGGGGGGTCGCGCTGATCAACCCGGCCACGCCGCCGGCCGAGATCTCCCGGCTGCATGCGGCCGGGGTGCGGGGCTTCCGGCTGCACTTCCTGCCGCACCTGGGCGCCCCGCCGACCATGGCGGAGATCAAGGACATGGTCGGGCTCACCGCCGATCTCGGCTGGCACGCGGAGATCCACCTGCACAGCGCCGACATCGCCCGGCTGGCCGGGCTGATCCGGTGGTTCCCCGTCCCGGTGGTCATCGACCACCTGGCCCGGCTCGACCTGGCGGCGGGCGGTACCGGCCCGGAGGTGACCGCCCTGCTCGGCCTGCTCGACACCGGCCGGGTCTGGGTGAAGACGAGCGGGGTGGACCGGGTGTCGCGCGCCGGGCCGCCTTATCCGGACGCCGTCGCGCTGGCCGCGCGGCTGGTCGCAAACCACCCGGAGCGGGTGCTGTGGGGCACCGACTACCCGCACCCCAACATCACCGGCCCGGCCCCCGACGACGGGCTGCTGGTCAACCTGCTGGCCAGCATCGCCCCGGGGGACAAGGAACTGCGCCGGATGCTGGTGCAGAACCCGGCCGAGTTCTTCGGGTTCAGCTGAGCGCGCCGGCCGTGGGTTTGTCCGCGCGCGCGGACCGCTTACGGGCGGTGGTCTTCGGTGCCGGCTGAGCGTGGGCGTCGGTGACCGCGGCGTCGTCGTCCTCGGTGCCTGGCCAGCCCCACTCGGCCCACGGGCTCTGCTCGATGGCCGCGTAGGCGGCCCGGGTGGCCCGGGACAGCAGCATCGCGGCCAGCTCGGCGTCGTGTTCCTCGAGCGCCTCCAGGATCTGTTCCTGGGCGGCCACGCTGTCCGGCAGGCGGCCGGGCTTCTCCAGGCTGGCGTGCCGCAGGATCAGCGTGCGCAGCGCGAGCGAGTCGAGGATCCCCTTGAGCGTGTCGTTCCCGGCGATGACCGTCATCCGTTCCTGCAGCGCCACGTGGGACCAGAAGTAGCCGTCCACGTCGCCGCTGTCGGCCTGCTGGCGCATGAGCTGCACCCGCCGCCGCAGGTCGGCCAGGTCTTCTTCGCTGGCCTTGGCCGCGACCAGGCGGCCCACGAGTTCCAGCAGGTGCTCGCGCACCTCGTAGATCTGCCGGACCCGCTCCGGCGTGAACGCGGCCACCCGGGGCCGCCGCCGGGCCCGGATCTCCACCAGGCCTTCCTGTTCGAGCAGCATCAGGGCTTCGCGGACCGGGGTCCGGCTGGAGTTGAACCGATGGGACAGGTCCACGCTGTTCAGGTCCTGGCCGGGGCGCAGCCGGCCTTCGATCACACCCAGCCCGACCCAGGTGGCGACCTGCACCACCAGCGGCTCCCGGCGCTCGTTCAGCTTCAGCAGCCGGACCAGTTCCTCGCCGCGATCCGGCTGCCCCGCCGGCCGGGTGTCCACCGCCGGCCGGGTGTCCGCCGCCGGCCGGGTATCCGCCGCGCCGTTGCCGGTGAGTGGTGCCGCGCTGGGCCGAGCCATGCTGACCTCCAGATTCCCGCCCCCCGTCCCGGATCGATCCCACCGTACCGTGCTGCGGCATCCTGTCGAACACTTTCCGGCGCGGCTGGGGTGGCGCGGCTAGATCTGGCTGGCGGCCGAATCTGGCCTGGTCAGGCCCCTGAGATGGGCTTGAGGTGGTGGGCCAGGGCCGGGCCAGTGGGGGTGACGGCCGGGCCGGCTGACAGGGCGGAACGGACCGCGGCGGCCACCATGCGGGCGTAGAGCCGGGCGCCGGAGGGCTGGGGGTGGATCTCGTCGGGCCAGAGCAGGCTGGTGCGGTGCTCGATGGTGGCGAACCAGTTGGCCAGGAACACGTTCGGGTACCTGTGCGCGGCCGAGCCGATGAGCCGGTTGTCCGCGGTCTCCCATGATCTGGCCTCGTACGTGTTGACCAGGACCAGGTCACGGCCCGGCCCGATGATGGCCAGCAGCTGGTGGAGCTGGGGGGCGGTGAACGAGCCGTTGGTGCCCAGCGCGAACACCAGGATGTGCCGCAGCCGGCCGGTCCTGGCCAGCTCTTGCACCACGCCGAGCCCGGCGCTGACCTGGCGGCTGACCTGAGCGTCGATCGAGATGCCACGCAGGGCGTGCTGCAGCTGGGGCGCGGAGGCGAGCATCACCGAGTCGCCGATCGCGGTGACCTGGGCCCCGGCGAGCCGGGCCGGGGCCACGGCGGCCGTGGTCGCGCCTGGGGCCAGTGTTCCTGGCGCCGATGTTCCGGGGAACGGTGTGGCCGCGGTCGGGGCGGTGGCGGCGGCCGGGGTGGTGGCCGCCGCTGGGGTGGTGGCGGGCGGCTGGGCCAGGTCGTGCTGGGTGACCCGGACACCCTGGCTGATCTGCTCGGCCAGCCCGGACGAGGACCGGGCGTGCAGCACCCCGTAGCCCGCGGTGAAGGTCACCGCGGCCGCGGCCAGCACGCCGACCGCGGGGAAGATCTGGGCGGGCGCCCGGTGCACCACCCGCAGCGACCTGGTCAGCGTGTGCAGCCGGGCCCGCGCGGTGCCGCGGAAGCCAGCCTGGATGATCGGCTGCTCGATCCACCGCCACGACGCGGCGGCCAGGCCGGTGGCCAGCGCGGCCTCGGCCGCCCAGATCAGCGGGCCGGGCCGGGACTGGGACCGGGCCAGCTCGGCCGTGGTCAGCGCGATGACCGGCCAGTGCCAGAGATAGATGCCGTAGGACCGGACGCCGATCCAGCGCAGCGGCGGCAGGCCGAGCACCCAGCTGACCAGCCCCGGGCTGGCCGCGGCCAGGACCACGGCCCCGGCAGCCAGCGCGGCGATGAGCAGCCCGGCCGGGTACAGCGCCCGGTCGTCGCCGTGGTAATGCCCCATAGCCCAGCCCAGCAGGGCCAGCCCGGCCAGTCCCAGCCCATCGGCCACCCGCGCCTTATCCGTGGTCAGCGCGCGCAGCCGCCGCAGCGGCCAGCTGAGCGCCAGCGCGGAGCCGATGAGCAGCGCGGACGAGTGGGTGTCGGTGCCGTAGTAGACCCGGGACGGATCCGCGCCGGGCAGGTAAATCAGCGCCGTGGCCAGGGCGGACAGCGCCGCGCACAGCCAGGCCACGCTGGCCCGGATCCGGCTGCGCTGGCACCAGCTCAGCAGCGCGATCAGCAGCAGCGGCCAGACCAGGTAGAACTGCTCCTCGATGGCCAGCGACCACAGGTGCTGCAGCGGGGGCGGCGGCCCGAACTGGGTGAAGTACGACTGGTGATGCAGCGCCTGCCACCAGTTGCTGGAGTAGGTGGCCGCGGCCAGCAGGGCGGGCCGCAGCGCGGCCAGCTGGCCCGGCGCGATGACCGCGGTGACCGCGGTCACCACCACCAGCATGGTGGCCAGGGCGGGCAGCAGCCGGCGGGCCCGGCGGGCCCAGAACCCGGCCAGCCGGAGCCGGCCGTGCCGGTGCCACTGCGTTACCAGCAGATCGGTGATGAGGTACCCGCTCAGCACGAAAAAGACATCAACACCGAGAAATCCGCCCGGAAGCGCAGTCAATTGCTCATGAAAGGCGATAACGGCGATAACGGCCAGCGCCCGTACCCCATCGAGCCCTGGTAGCCGCGCTGCCCCCGCGCCGTCCGGCGTGCCGTTACTGGCCTGTTCTGTCACCATTGCGCTGTTCCCCCCGGCTAACCGCAATGATCAGATCCTCGCCACTGCGCTGGGTGAGGAAACGCCGGGTCAGGTAATGGGCAGGAACAGATTTGCTAGGCGTCCCGTGTGCTACCCTGCCCGGCCGCGCCGGAATTGGGCTCTTCCACCACCGCGGTGAGCTGGTCCCCGGCCAGCCGGATGGTGATCTGCTCGGCCGGTGCCACCTGGTCCGCGGACCGGACCACGGTGCCATCCGCGCGCTGCACGATGGCATAGCCGCGGCGCAGCGTGGCCGCGGGCGACAGGGCCAGCAGCCTGGCCCGGGTGTGCGCCATGCCATCCTCGGCCCGGTCCAGCATGGCCTCCAGCCGGCGGCGGCCGCGTTCGGCCAGGGCGGAGATGGCTTCCTGGCGGCGCTGTACCTCCCGGTCCGGGGCGGCCAGCGCGGGCCGGGACCGCATGCTGGCCAGCCAGCCCAGCTCCCGGTCCAGGCGGCCAGCCAGGCAGCGGCGGGCCCGGCCGCGCAGCTGGCCGATCAGCGCCAGCTGCTCGGCCACGTCGGGCACGACCCGGCGGGCCGCGTCGGTGGGCGTGGACGCGCGCACGTCGGCGACCAGGTCGAGCAGGGGTGAGTCCTGCTCATGACCGATCGCGCTGACTACCGGTGTGCGCACGTCGGCCACCGCCCGGATCAGCGTCTCGTCGGAGAAGGGCAGCAGATCCTCGATCGAGCCGCCGCCCCGGGTAATGATGATGACGGCCACGTCCGGATCCGCATCCAGCCGGTGCAGGGCGTCCACCACTTCGGCGACCGCGTAGGGGCCCTGAACGGCCACCTGTTCGACCCGGAATTGCACGGCTGGCCAGCGGCGGGCCGAGTTGCGCAGTACAT
>CAVVGF010000104.1:0-12583 GCA_963747705.1 uncultured Actinomycetes bacterium
TCGGCCAGGACGGTGTAGATCTCCCAGGACTCTCCGTCGGGTGTGCCCTGGACCCAGAACTTGTCCTGCTTGGCGTAGCAGCAGGTGGTGTCCTTCTCCTCGACCGCGGCGAGCCCCGCCTCGGCCAGCCGCGCCTGCTCGGCCTCGACCGTGTCAGTGTCGGGCACCTCGACGCCGAGGTGATTGAGGCTGCCGCCCTGGCCAGGGTTTTCCAGCAGGACCAGCTTGAGCGGCGGCTCGGCGATGGCGAAGTTCGCGTACCCGGGCCGGGTCTTGGCCGGCCCGGTGCCGAACAGCTTGGTGTAGAACGCGATCGCTTCGCCGATGTCGTTGACGTTGAGGGCGAGCTGGAGACGGCGGGACATAACAGGGCCTCCCGAAGATATTGATGATTGTCTATGTCTGCTTCCGCCGCCGAGTTTGCCACGAGACATCGGCGTCTGTCAATATAGACGTATGTCGAAGTCTCTGACCGTGCTGAGCCAGCCCGGCACGGACGAGTGCTGCCCTCCCGGGCCACAGCTCACCTTGCCGTCCCAGCACGGTGGCGAGTCCGTGTGCTGCGCGCCGCTGTCCCAGGTGGCGCTCTCCCTGGAGCAGGCCGAGCAGGTCGCACCGCTGCTGAAGGCGCTCGCCGACCCAGTGCGGCTGCGGCTGATGTCCCTGGTCGCGTCGCATGAAGGCGGCGAGGCCTGTGTCTGCGACCTGACCGACGCGTTCGACCTGTCCCAGCCGACCATCAGCCACCACCTCAAAGTGCTGCACGACGCCGGGCTGCTCGACCGGGAGAAGCGCGGCGTATGGGTGTACTACCGGGCCCGGGCCGAGGCGCTGGCCAGCCTCGGCATTCTGATCGGCTCCCCATCCCGCTAACCCGCGCTCCGGGCAGGCCAGGGGTTGTCCCTTCAGTTTCGATCGTCTATCGTCGATTAACGATGGAAGACGTGGAGACGCTCGATCGCGAGGCTGCGGACACCTACGCGACGTGGTTTAGGGCGCTGGCTGATGGCACGCGCGTGCAGATCGTCTCGCTGCTCGCCCGCAGCGGGAAGCCGGTGACGGTGCGGGAGATCGTCGTGGCCGTGCCAGTGGGCCAGTCCACGGTGTCGGCGCACCTCAAGCAGCTCGTGAGTGTCGGGTTCGTGATCGCTGAGGAGCGTGGTACCTCCCGGCTGTACCGGATCAACGAGAACTGTGTCGAGTGCTTCCCCACCGCCGCGGACCTGGTCATGGGCAAGCCCTCGCCCGCCCCGCCAACGGCTGCCCGCTGACCATTTCTGGAGGACTGCTATGCCGCCTACCAGTGACCTCGGTGACCCGGAAGAAACCTGGGCGGCCGTCACCACCCGCTATTCCAGCCTGGCGCGAGCTGCCCGCTCGGGACAGCAGATCATCGACTGCGGCCCGGACGCGTTCGAGGCCGGCTGCTTCGGCGCCGCCGGATACGGCAACACCAGCGGGCTGCCCGATGGGGCCGTGCGGGCCAGCCTGGGCTGCGGCAACCCCGTCGCCGTCGCCCAGCTGCACCCTGGCCAGACCGTGCTGGACCTGGGCTCCGGCGGCGGCATCGATGTACTGCTGTCCGCCAGGCGAGTCGCCCCGGGCGGGAAGGCCTACGGCCTGGACGGCTCACCCGACATGATCGCCCTCGCCCAGGAGAACGCCGCCCAGGCGGGCGTGACCAACGTCGAGTTCCTGCACGGCCGCATCGAAGCGATCCCGCTGCCCGAAGCCAGCGTGGACGTGGTCATCTCCAACTGCGTCATCAACCTGTCACCGGCCAAGCCCCGCGTGCTGGCCGAGGCCTTCCGGGTGCTACGTCCCGGAGGCCGCCTCGGGGTCAGCGACATCATCGCCGACGAAGACCTCGACCCCACCCAGCGCACCGACGCCGAACGCCAGAGCGGGTGCACCACCGGGACCCTCACCGCCGCGGAGTACCGGCGCCTGCTACTGGCCGCCGGATTCACCGCCATCACCATCACCGCCACCAGCGACGCCGCCCCTGGCCTGCACTCGGCCATCGTCCAGGCCACCCGGCCCGCGGCATCGGCGCCGCGCTGCTCCATGCCCTCATCGGCTCGGCCGAGGCCGATGGGATCTGGACCATCCAGACCGGCATCTTCCCCGAGAACGAGGCCAGCCTGCGGCTCCACCAGCAGGCCGGGTTCCGCGTCGTCGGCGCCCGGCAGCGGATCGGCCGTCATCACGGCCGCTGGCGGGACGTCACCCTCCTCGAACGCCGCAGCGCCACCGCCGGGAACGTCACAATCCAGTAATGGGCTTGCCCGCCCCGTTGGGCCCGAGCAGCGCGAAGACGGTCCCGCCCGGCACCGTCAGGTCGATGTCATCGAGCACTACCTGCGCGCCGAACGTCTTGCGCAGCCGGGTCACCTGATGCCCGGCCGGGACGGGCCGCTCATGCTGCCTCGCCTCGCCAGTAGGGGGTTGCTGGGAGCGCCGCCCCGCCTGGCCCGGCGGGCGGCTCAGATGTCCAGGTCTTCGACGGCCGGCTGCTGCGCCGCGCCGGTGCCGGCCAGCCGCTGGTAGAACTCGGCCGGGATCTTGTCGCGCAGCGCCTCGAGCGCGTCAGCCACGTCCAGGGTGGCCTCGCCGGGGACGAACCCCCAGCTCCGCTCGCCGACGCCGAGCATGGTCCGCCAGTCCAGCAGGTCACGGACCCAGTTGTCCGAGCTGGCCGAGGAGGCCCATTCGGCCGACCGGTCCATGTGCAGCACGAACCGGCCGCGCTGCGTCCGGTACACCCGGTACCGCTCCATCCGGCTGCCGGACATCCGCTCCCACTCGCCCAGCAGCACACCGGAGAACCGCTGCTTGCGCCGTACGCCACCATGCCCCACCGACACGGTGATCTCGTCGTAGCCCACCTGGCGGCCCTCCTCGATCTCGACGTAGCGGCGCAGTGCCGCGGCGATGGCCGCCGACAGGTTGCCGCCCGCCAGCTCCTGGGCCCGCTGGTAGAGCTCCAGGTCGTCGTCGGAGACGTAGATGGTCTTGTTCGGCATCCCGGCATCGTAACCTTCCGCACCGCTGTCACTATACATACAAGCATACATATAGCGCAACGGCCAGTTGCACCCCGGGCCATCGGCCCCGCGCAGCCGTCAGCGCAGCTTTCGTGCCACCGCCCGAACAAAATGCACACCTCTGGACAAAAGCGAACATAGGTGTTACCTGTGAAGCGGTCATATCTACCGCTGGTGGGGCGAGGCAGGCGAGGTGCAGATGACGACACCAGAGGACCATTCGCAGCAGGCACGGCCCGGGATCTCCCGGCGGGCATTACTGTCCGTAAGCGCGCTCGCCGCGGCCGGCCTGGCCACCCGCAGGCCGCCGCCCGGGCCGCGGTCACCGCTCCCGGACGGGCCGGCGCTGGCCTGGGCGCCGGCCCGTCCGGGCACACGATCGCGTTCGATCCGTACTCACTGATGGTCAACGGCAGCCGGCTGTTCGTCTGGTCCGGGGAGTTCCACCCGTTCCGGCTGCCTAGCCCGTCGCTGTGGCTGGACATCCTGCAGAAGATGAAGGCCAGCGGCTACAACGCGGTGTGCATGTACTTCAACTGGAGCTACCACTCCGCCGCGCCGGGCAGCTACGACTTCACCGGCGTACGGGACATGGACCTGGTCATGCGGATGGCCGCGGACACCGGCATCTACGTGCTGGCCCGGCCCGGCCCGTACATCAACGGCGAGCTGAACGCGGGCGGCTTCCCCGGCTGGCTGACCAGCACCGCGGCCGTGGCCCGCACCGACGACCCGGTGTACCTGGGCTACGTGGACGAGTGGCTGACCGCGATCGACGGCGTCCTGGCCCGGCACCAGCTCACCGACGGCGGCGGCACCCTGCTGCTGTATCAGATCGAGAACGAGTACGCGTCGTTCGTGACCAGTGCGACCGGCATCAACTACATGGCGCATCTGTACGCCAAGGTCCGCGCGGACGGCATCACGGTGCCGATCTACCACAACGACAAGGGCCGCAACGGCTACTGGGTGCCGGGCAGCTTCCCGATGCCGGACAGCAACTACCTGTACGCGTTCGACGGCTACCCGTCGGCCAGCGGCGCCCCGCCGGACTGGGGCTACTACGGCACCGGCGGGGCCAAGGGCGGCGCCAGCGCCAGCCCGTCCACGCCCGGCTTCGAGGCCGAGTTCGGCGGCGGTTACTTCGACCCGTGGGGCGGGGCACCCTGGCAGGGCCAGGGCTACGCCTACGAGCGCGGGTTCGACGGCCCGGCCTACGAGCGCCAGTTCTACCTGACCAACGTGGCCAACGGGATCAAGCTGCAGAACGTGTACATGACGTTCGGCGGCACGTCCTGGGGCTGGCTGCCCGCGCCGGTCGTGTACACCTCGTACGACTACGGCGCGGCCATCAGCGAGCCGCGCCAGCTGACCGACAAGATCCCGGCCATGAAGGAGCTGGGCTACTTCCTCCAGGCCGTCCCCGACATCACCAAGCTGGATACGGCCAGCCCGGTCACCGCGTCGAACTCGCTGGTCAAGACGTACCACCTGGCCAACCCGGATACCGGCACGGACTTCTTCTTCGTGCGCAACGACCACACCCCCGACCTGACGTTCACCGTGCCAATCAGCATCACGGACGGTGACTACACGGTGCCGCGCAGCGGCACGCTGCAGCTCAACGGCAAGGACATGAAGGTCATCGTGGCCGGGTACCAGCTGGACTCGGCGCACCTGGTGTACACCACGTCGCACCTGATGACGCACGCCCCGATCGGCGGCCAGGACGTCGCGCTGCTGGCCAGCCGGCCCGGTGACGACGGCGAGACCGTGCTGCGCTACCCGGCCGCCGCGTCCGGCCCGGCCGTCCGCGTGCTGGACGGGACCGGCGTGACCAGTTCCTGGGCTGCCAGCCCCGGCGACCTGCTGCTCGACTACCCGCACCAGGGCGTGACCCGGATCCAGGTCACCCCGGCCGGTGGCCGGCCGCTGCTGCTGCTGGCCGTGGACGACACCGCGGCCGGTACGTTCTGGCGGCTGGACACCGCGGCCGGCCCGGTGCTGGCCAGCGGGCCCGCGCTGGTCCGCACGGCGACCGTGCGGGGCGCCGTGCTGGAACTCACCGGGGACACCGCGGCGGCCACCCCGCTCGAGGTGTGGGCGCCCCGGCCGGTTGCCGTGGTGCTCTGGAACGGGCGGCCGGTCCCGGTGGCCCGGACTACGTCCGGCAGCCTGGCCAGCCGTAACCCGCTGGACGGGCCACCGGCCGTCACGCTGCCCGCGCTCACGGCGTGGCAGTACGCGCCGGAGAACCCGGAAGCCGACCCGGGCTTCGACGACAGCGGCTGGACCGTCGCGGACAAGACCACTTCGGCCAGCGCCACGCCGGTGCCGGCCGGGCAGCCGGTGCTGTTCGTGGACGACTACGGCTTCCACTACGGCGACGTGTGGTACCGCGGTTCGTGGTCCGGCACGGCCGGCGCCACCTCGGTCAGCCTGAGCTACCAGACCGGCCAGGTCGGCATGTTCCTGGCCTGGCTGGATGGCCAGTTCCTGGGCGCCGGGGAGATCCCGGTGCCGACATCCAGCCAGTCCACCACCCAGGTCTGGACGGCCACCGTGGAGCTGGCCATCCCCGCGGCCGGGCAGGACGGCAGCTCGCACGTACTGGCCGTTCTGATGCGATCCATGGCGCACCAGGAGGACGGCGGGGCCAACCAGGCCTTCAAGCAGGCCCTCGGCCTGACCGCGGTCACCTTCACCGGTGCGGCACCGCAGGTCACCTGGCGGATCCAGGGCGCGGACGGTGGCGACCAGGCTCGTGGCCCGATGAACAACGGCGGCCTGTACGGCGAGCGGGCCTGCTGGTACCTGCCTGGGTTCGACGACCGCGGCTGGACCGGCGTCACGCTGCCGAACGCGGATACCCGGCCGGGCGTCTCCTGGTACCGCAGCCGGTTCCGGCTGGACGTGCCGCCCGGGGTGGACGCCTCGCTCGGCCTGACCATCACGGACACGGCGGCCAAGTCCTACCGGGCGCAGATCTTCCTCAACGGCTGGAACGTCGGGCAGTACATCAACAACGTCGGCCCGCAGACGACGTTCGTGCTGCCGAACGGGCTGCTAGAGCCACACGGCGAGAACACGCTGGCCATCGCGGTGCTGGCCGATGGCAGCACGGTCGGCGGGCTGGGCAGCGTGACGCTGGCCAACCTGGGCACGGTGGCGGGCGGCGTCCCGGTCCACCCGGTCCCGGCCCCAGACCGCTGACGAACCGGTGGTGCTGGCCGCGCGCGGGCGCGGCCAGCACCAGCCCCGCGGAACTCCGCACCCGGGTCGCCCACTAGTACGTTGACTGATATATTGGCCGTCGTACTAGAGGGGAGGCCGGATGCCAGCGGCAAACCGGGGTCCGGGCGATCCGGGCGGCCAGGACGTGCTGCGCCGGGCCGGGGACGCGTCGGTGCTGATCCTGACCAGCCTGGCCGACGGGCCCAAGCACGGCTACGCGCTGATCCAGGACATCAAGGACTTCGCCGGGCTGCAGCTTGGCCCGGGCACACTGTACGGCGCGCTGGACCGGCTGGAACGGCTCGGCCTGGCCGAGGCGCTGCCCACCGACGAGCGGCGGCACCCCTATCAAATCACCCCGGCCGGGGCGGCGGCGCTGCGCGCGCACCTCGACTCGCTGGAACGAGTCAGCGCGGTGGGCCGGCTCCGGCTGCGGCTGGGCGGCATCTGATGCCCGGCCTGCCGCCGGCCCGCGCCGTCAGCCTCGCGCTGCGCTGCTACCCGCGGCGGTGGCGGCGGCGGCACGGCGCCGAAGCCGCCGAACTGGCCGCGCTGCTGATCGCGGACGGCATGCCGGCCCGCTCGGTCGCCTGCAGCTATCTCTGCGCCGCGGCCCGCGAGCGGGTCACCCCGCAGCCCGGCCACCGGCTGGCCGCGGCGGCGGCCGCGCTGCTGATCGCGGCGGGCTCGCTCGGCGTTCCGCTGGGCCTGCTGTCCGCGTCCGCGCCGGCCAGCGCCGCCAGCGCCGCTCACGCGCACCCCACCAGCCCGGGCGCCAGGCCGCACTGCGCCGGCCTGCTTGCCCGGCCCGTGCTGGCCCGGCCCGCGCTGGCCCACCAGCGGCCGGCCAGCCTGTGGGCGTGGCCGGCGTCACCCGCACCTGGCGGATGGTCATGGCGAGCACTGCTGACCAGGCCGGGCCGCCGGGACAAGCCGCGCCCGGCCGGCCGCCAGAATCCGCACGCCGGGCCAGTCGCGGCCGGGCCCTGGCCGAAGGGGCGATAGCCCTGGTCGTGGCGGTGCTACTGGCGGTGGGGGTCCGGACGTTCGCGATCCAGACGTTCTGGGTGCCCAGCACGTCCATGGTGCCGACGCTGCAGGTGGGTGACCGGATCCTGGTGCAGAAAGCGTTCTTCAACTGGCATGACCTGCACCGGGGCGACATCGTGGTGTTCGCCAAGCCGCCGCGCGACCGCTGCGGCGGGGACGGCGATCTGGTCAAGCGAGTGATCGCGCTGCCCGGGCAGACCATTTACTCGGCTGGCAACACGGTGTACGTGAACGGGCGGCCACTGGCCGAGCCGTACCTGCCGCGCATCGACCCGCTCGGGCCGCCAATCCCAGACGCCAGCCGGGCGCACCCGTTCCGCGTCCCGGCCGGGGACTTCTACATGATGGGCGACAACCGGGCGATCTCCTGCGACAGCCGCTTCTGGGGCCCGATCAAGGGCAGCAGCATCGTCGGCCGGGTGGTCATGCTCTTCTGGCGTGACGGCCACCCCGACCTGCACGCGTTCTGAACGTCAGGCCACGTAGGGCGGAGTGCCGGAGTCGTTGGTCATCGGCCTCCCGGCCGCGGCCCAGCCCTGCATGCCGTCGCTGACGTTCACCGCGTCCCAGCCCGCCCCGGCCAGCGCGTGCGCGGCCCGGTTCGACCGGGCCCCGCTCCGGCAGATCAGATAGACCGTGCCCTCCTGCGGGATCTCCACGTACCGCTCGCCGAGTTCGCCCAGCGGGATGTGCGCCGCGCCCGGCGCGTGCCCGGCCGCCCACTCCTCAGGCTCACGTACGTCCACCAGCCGCGCATCCGCTGGCACCTCCGCCGCGGGCACCTGCCCTGGCGCCGGCTGGCCCGGGCCCGCCGTCATGCTGCACTCCGGTTCATTGCTGGCACCCTCCCCGATCTGCTGCCGATCAACTCATTGTGTCGTGCCGGACACGCTTATGTGCGTCAATCCTGCCCCATCTGCTCATTCAGGCACCTGCTCGTCCAGGCCCAGCGGCGCATCCTGGCCGGCCAGCCGCTGGTAGGCGGGCCCGAGCAGGCCGGCCAGCCCGGCGCCACGGATCTGCACGTCCGGCGGTTCGGCCGAGCGCAGCAGCAGGTCGGGGGGTACCGGCGGGGTCGCCTGGGCCGCGCGCAGCCGGGCCCGGCTCACGCCCGGCGACCAGAACCGGTCCAGGCACTGCGCCAGCGGTGCGGCCGCCGGGGCGGCGGGGGCAGCGGCCGCCCCCGGCTGCGCCGCTGTCCCGCCGGTCCCGGCCCGGCCCGCGGCCGGGCCGCGCAGCGCGGCCAGCAGGTCGGCCCGGTCCCGGCCCCGCCAGGCCAGCATGCCGAACGGGTCGTCGTCGAACCGTTCCGCCAGCACGTAGCAGACCGCGGCCAGGTGCTTACACGGCACGCCCCAGTCCGGGCAGGAGCAGAACAGGTCGAGGTCCCGCGCCGACCGGGGGAACAGCGGGGTGCCGCAGTCCGCGAACACCTGCTCAATCTCGTGCGGCATCTCCCCGGCCAGCAGTTTGGCCCGGAACAGCGCCTGCCCGCGCAGCGCCTCGATGACCCGCCGCCACTGCGCGGTGGTCAGCGGCAGCACCCCGATCCGCACCTGGTAGGGCACCGGAAGGGAGCCCTGCACCCGGGCCCGCACCACGCCGTGACCCAGCTCGAACTCCAGCACCTGGCCGCGCCGGGCGTAGTTCCGGCCGCGGGCCAGCCGGCCGCTCATCCCGAACGACTCCAGCACCTCGACGAACCGCCGCGACCACCATTGCGCGCCGATGGCGCCCCGCTTGCTGCGCGCCTTGATGCCGCCCTCAACCTGGATCGGCGGCCCCGCCTCGGCCCACCACCCGGTATCCCGCTCGGTCACTCCGACACCGCCTCGGGCGACAGGGCCAGCACGCCGCGCAGGTCGGCGGTGGACAGCTCGGTGAGCCAGCCTTCCCCGGTGCCGACGATCCGCTCGGCCAGCGCCTTCTTCTCCTCGATCATCGAGTCGATGCGCTCTTCCAGGGTGCCCACGCAGACGAACTTGCGCACCTGCACGTCTTTGCGCTGCCCGATCCGGAAGGCACGGTCGGTGGCCTGATCTTCCACGGCCGGGTTCCACCACCGGTCGAAGTGAATCACGTGATTGGCCCCGGTCAGATTCAGCCCGGTACCGCCGGCCTTGAGCGAGAGCAGGAACACCGCGGGCTCGGTGAGCGACTGGAAGCTGGCCACCATCGCGTCCCGGGCCTTCTTGGCCGTGCCGCCGTGCAGGTACAGCACCGGGCAGCCGAGCCGGGCGGTCAGGTACGGCTGCAGCACCCGGCCGAACTCCGCGTACTGGGTGAAGCACAGCGCCTTGTCTCCGGCCGCGACGATCTCGTCGCAGATCTCCTCCAGCCGGGCCAGCTTGCCGGACCGGCCGGGCAGCCGCGACCCATCGCCGAGCAGGTGCGCCGGATGGTTGCAGACCTGCTTGAGCTTGGCCATGGTGGCCAGCACCAGGCCGCGGCGCTCGATGTCCTGCTCGGCCGATTCGATCCGGGCCAGCATGTCATCCACCGTGGCCTGATACAGCGACGCCTGCTCGGGGGTGAGGTTGCACCACACCTTCATCTCGATCTTGTCCGGCAGGTCGGAGATGATCGACCGGTCGGTCTTGACCCGGCGCAGGATGAACGGCCCGGTCAGCCGCTTCAGCCGGTCCGCCGCGTCCTCGTCGCCGTGCCGCTCGACCGGGACCGCGAAGCTGGTGCGGAACTTCTCCGCCGCGCCGAGCAGCCCCGGGCTGGTGAACTCCATGATCGACCACAGCTCGCCGAGCCGGTTCTCCACCGGGGTGCCGGTCAGCGCGATCCGGGACGCGGCGGGCAGGCTGCGCACCGCGCGGGCCTGCCGGGTGCCCGCGTTCTTGATGTTCTGCGCCTCGTCGCAGACCACCCGCTGCCAGCCCACCGTGGCCAGCTCGTCGCGATCACGGGCCGCGATCGCGTACGTGGTGATGACCAGGTCAGCCGCGTCCAGCGCGGCCCGCAGCTCGGCCCCGGCCAGCCGGTCAGAACCATGGTGCACATGGACCACCAGCTCCGGCGTAAACCGCTCCGCCTCCTTCTGCCAGTTGCCGACCAGCGACATCGGAGACACCAGCAAGGTCGGACCGGCCCTTTTACCGATTTCCTTCTCATATGTGAGCAAAGATAGAGTCTGGGGGGATTTTCCCATTCCCATGTCATCCGCGAGGATTCCGCCCAAGCCGAGGTTACTGAGGAAGGACAGCCAGGCCAGGCCACGCTCCTGGTAGGGCCGCAGCTTGCCCTGGAACGAGGCGGGCGTGGCCAATGCGGTCAGGCTCTGCTCGGTCTGGCCGGAGAGCAGGTCGCCGAGCCAGCCGTCGGCGTCGACCGTCGTGACCGGCAGATCTTCGTCGGGACCGCGCAGGCCGGCCAGCAGGACGTCGCCGGCTGGCATGCTCTCCGCGACCGGTCGCTCTCCAGGAACTTCAGCGCCGCCTTGAGGTTGCGCTCGTCCAGTTCCACCCACTGGCCGCGGATCCGGACCAGCGGGATCTTCAGCCGGGCCAGCTCGGCCAGCTCGCCCGGGTCCAGGGTGGTGTCGCCGACGGCCAGCTCGTAACGGAACTTGACCAGGTCGTGCAGGCCGAACCCGGCCGCGCTGACCCCACCGTCCGCCCCGGTGCCGGCGCTGCTCCGGGTCCGTGAGGTGAGCTTGAGGCCGAGCCGGGCCTTGCGGGCCCAGTCCGGCAGCAGCACGCCGAAGCCCGCCCCGGCCAGCATCGGGCCGGTCTCGGTCAGGAAGCGGAACGCCCCGGCCGTGTCCAGCTCGACGTCGGCCGGCGCGGGCGCCCGCAGCGCGGTGTCCAGCTCACCGAACAGCCGGGTCGCCGCGCCCAGCCCGGCCAGCAGTTCCTCGTCGGGGTGGGTGATGCCGCCCGGCGACCAGCCGCCGGTGCCCGCCCAGACGTCCTCGGCCGCGAGCATCAGGCTGGGGTCCTCGGTGGACTGCAGGGCGAACTCGACCCGCCACGGCACGCCCGCCGGGTCCTGGCTATCCGCTGGAGTCTGCCCGGCCGCGGGCTCAGCTTCCGCGCCGGGCTCGGCCGGCGGCTCGACCAGCCGGAAGCAGGTGCGTACCGGGCCGGCCGGTGTCTCGGCCACCGCCCGCCAGTCATCGAGCGCCACGGCCAGCGCGACGGCCGTGTCCTGCTCCGCGGCGTCCACCAGGACATCCGGGTCCGGGCTGGTCAGCGCGGCCGCCCAGCGCTCGGCCAGTACAGTCTGGGCCGGCCGGCGGCCGCGGCGCGGCGGCAGCAGGGCCCAGCCCGGCGGCCCGGCGGCCAGCCGGTCCCGGGCCGCCGCGTCGGCCAGCGCGGCCAGCGCGGCCGCCAGGATCGGGGCGGGCGGCTCACCGCCCGGTTCGGCGGCCCGGCACAGCGGCGGCATGGCCTCGGCGAACTCGGCCGCCCGCCGCGCGTCATGCCCGGTCAGCACCGGATACCAGCGCGCCGTCCAAGCGGCGGGCGGGCCATCGGCCGGCGGGTCCTCGCCCGGCGGCACCAGCGCGGGCAGCACCCGGCCCCGGCCGGCCAGGTCATCCGCGAACCAGGCCACCGCTGCCCAGTAGGCCACCGATCCCCCGGTGGCCAGTTCTGCCACCGCATCGGGTCTTACGGAACCGGCCGCATCGAGGGTGCCCGCCGCGAGTGACTCCCCGGGGGCGGCCAGCCGGTCCAGCGCGGCCAGCACGTCCCGCGCGGCCACCGGCTCGACGGCCAGCGCGGGCACCCGCCAGCAGCCGAGCGCGGGAAAGCGCCGCCTGCCGCCGGCGTCCGTGTCGGCAGGCGGCCTGATCAGCTCCGGCGCGGCCTGCGGGCCGTCCGGGGCGGACGGCAGCCACACGGTCAGCTCGTCCGCGGCCGCCTGCCGGGCGGCGCCGGTCACGGACTCCCCCAGGCCGGCCAGCGCACCCGCGATGGTCTCCGGGTCGGCGGCGAACGGGTGCGGCCGGGGGGCACGCGACCGCGGCCCGCCCGGGGCCCGGCCGGTGCCCCGTCCGCAGGCTCCGGGGTGCGGGCGGGCAGCCGCGCGTCCTCCGCCCACAGGCAGAGCGCACCGCGCGCCCAGATCCCGTGGATGACCAGCATGTGCAGCACTCCTCGCGGCCCTGGCGGCCAGGCGCCGGGGCCGCCTGCCCCGTCCCGGTCACGCTAGCAACACCCGGCGACAGTTCCAGCCACAAACGTGACCTGGGTACCGGCCAGGTGGGCTGTCGCAGCGGGCACTGCGAGAATGCCGAT
>CAVVGF010000105.1:0-60540 GCA_963747705.1 uncultured Actinomycetes bacterium
TACGCCTGCGGCCCGATGGGCATGCTGCGCCAGGTCACCGCGCTGGCCCAGCGGTATGAGATCCCGGTGCTGACCCTGGTCGAGGAGTCCATGGCCTGCGGTATCGGGGTCTGCATGACGTGTGTGCTGCCGGTCGTCGGGGATGACGGGGTGACCCGGATGGTGCGGTCCTGCGTGGCTGGGCCGGTGTTCCGCGGCGACACCGTGCGCTGGGACAACGTCGGGACGATCCCGTTCGATGCGCTGGGCGCGCCGGGCTGGAACCCGCGCCCGTCGGCGGCCGCCCGGGGCAACACCAACACCACCAAGCCCACTGGCACCCCGGACACCACGGGTACCTCTGGCCCCACCAAGAACAGCAGAACCGCCAGTCCAGCGGAAACGCCAGAACGCACAGCCCCTCCCGGCCCGCTAACCGCAGCGGCTCACCGAACCCCGGCGGCGGGGGCGGCGCGGTGTCCGGCCCGGGCCCGGCGCGGAAGGAGCGTCATGGCAGTTGACCTGCGCACCAAGCTGGGCCACGTGGAGCTGCCCAACCCCATCCTGACCGCCTCGGGCTGCGCGGGCGCGGGCCGTGAGCTGGCCCAGTTCTTCGACGTGGCCAAGATCGGCGCGGTGGTCACCAAGTCGGTGATGCTGGCGCCGCGGGCGGGCCGGCCGACGCCGCGCATGGCCGAGACGCCGAGCGGGATGCTCAACTCGATCGGGCTGCAGGGCCCGGGCATCGACGCGTTCCTGCAGCGAGATCTGCCGTGGCTGCTGTCACGGGGCGCCCGGGCGGTGGTGTCCATCGCGGGCAGCAGCGTGGACGAATACGCGGAACTCGCCGCACGGCTATCCGACGCGGCCGGAGTTACTGCCATTGAGGTGAATATTTCATGTCCGAATGTCGAGGACCGTGGGCTGGTTTTCTCTTGCGATCCGAGTGCCTCGGCGGCGGTGATCGAGGCCGTCCGCGGCCGGGTGCGGTACGACATTCCGGTCTTCGCCAAACTGTCGCCGGACGTGACCGACATCGTGACGATCGCCCGCGCGTGCGTCGGGGCCGGGGCCGACGGCCTCTCGATGATCAATACCCTGCTCGGCATGACGATCGACACCGAGACCATGCGGCCGGTGCTGGCCGGGGTGACCGGCGGGCTGTCCGGGCTGGCGATCCGGCCGGTCGCGGTGCGCTGCATCTGGCAGGTGCGCAAGGCCCTGCCGGACGTGCCGATCATCGGCATGGGCGGGGTGCGCACCGGCCGGGACGCGCTGGAGCTGATCCTGGCCGGGGCGGCCATGGTCAGCGTGGGCACGACCATTTTCCATGACCCCTCCGCGTGCATGCGGATCCTCCGGGAGCTCGACGAGGAGCTTGCCGGGCGCGGGATCGAGCGGCTCGCCGATGTGATCGGCCGGGCCCACGAGCCGCGCGGCACACCACGGCGCCGGCTGTCTGGAACAGCTGTGTAGCGTTCTGTAATGAGCCCGGCAAAATCTGCTGTCGCCCCCACCCGAGGAGGAGAGTTGAGCCAGCCAGCGCCCATCGCGGTGGCGCTTGATGCCCCTGACCTGGAAACAGCCGCCCGCTGGGCCGGTCTGGTCACGCCACACGTCAGCACCGTGAAGATCGGGCTCGAGCTCTACCTGAGGTACGGGCCGGGGGTAGTGGCCTCGATCCGGGGCGCCAGCGGCGTGCAGGTGTTCCTCGACCTGAAATTGCACGACATCCCGGCCACGGTGGCGGGCGCGGTGCGGGCGGTGGCCCGGCTGCGGCCGGAACTGGTCACCGTGCACGCCACGGCCGGGCCCGAGGTCATCCGGGCGGCGGTGCAGTCCGCGCCGGACACCACGATCGCCGCGGTGACCGTGCTCACCTCGCTCGGCCCGGACGACCTGGACTCGATCGGCATGGTCGGGCCGGTGCCGGACGCGGTGCGCCGGCTGGCCGTGCTGGCCGTGGCGGCCGGAGCTGGGGCCCTGGTCTGCTCGCCCCGCGAGGTGGCCGCGGTCCGGGCGGAGGTCGGCCCGGACATCGCGCTGATCACCCCGGGCATCCGGCAGGCCGGGTCGGACCGGAACGATCAGGCGCGGGTGGCCACCCCCGAGGAAGCGCTCCGCGCCGGGGCCGATCTTCTGGTCATCGGCCGGCCGATCACCGGGGCGCCGGACCCCGGCGCGGCGGCTTCCGCCATCGCCGCGCCGCTGCGCCGGCTGGCGCCGGCCGCCGAATGAGGGCAACGGGCATGTTTGGAGCACACCCGCGCGGAGCCCATGATAGTGGCATGGGAGCACCACGTTTGGCTACGTTAAGTATTCGGGACCTTCCGGAGAGTAATATCGTCCAATTTATGACGTAACAAACGGGTGTTTGCGTTGCCGTCGCGGGCTGAACTCGCTACTTTCCCTTTCCGTCCGCAGTTTTCGAATCTGAAACCCGAGGTGACCCGGAGTGGCTCTTCCTCCCCTCACTCCCGATCAGCGTGCAGCCGCCCTTGAGAAGGCCGCAAGGGCGCGCAAGGAACGGGCTGAGATCAAGGCCCGGCTGAAGAAGAACGAACTGAAGTTGTCTGATGTCCTCAAGGAGGGCCAGACCGATGATGTCCTTGGGAAGATGAAAGTCTCAGCGTTGCTTGAGGCTGTCCCTGGGATCGGCAAGGTGCGTGCCCGGCAGATCATGGAGCGGCTTGGCATCGCCGAATCACGGCGCGTGCGTGGCCTTGGTGCCAACCAGCGGGCCGCACTGGAAAACGAGTTCCGGAGCTCTATCTGATCCAGTCTGGCAACCCCAGGGGCGGGCGCGGGGGACCAAGGCCGTTGGCCGTTACGTCCGCTGATCGCGCATGCGGTACCGCGCTTGTCCGGGGGGGCGGGGTGCCAGCCAGGCTGACTGTCCTTTCCGGCCCTTCCGGGGTCGGCAAGACCACTGTGGTGACCGGGCTTCGCAAGGAATGTCCGGAAATCTGGCTCTCGGTATCCGCGACGACACGGGCCCCGCGGCCCGGTGAAGTTGACGGCCGGGACTACCACTTTGTCAGCGAGGCCGAGTTCGACCGGATGCTGGCGGGTGGAGAACTCCTCGAATGGGCCGCTTTCGCCGGCCACCGGTATGGCACGCCGCGCGGCCCACTCGCCGGGAAACTGGCCGCCGGGCAGCCCGCCCTGCTGGTTATCGATCTTGCCGGGGCGCGGCAGGTGCGCAGCGCGATGCCGGACGCGCTGCTGGTTTTCCTGGCCCCGCCCAGCTGGCCGGAGCTGGTCCGCCGGCTGACCGGCCGGGGCACCGAGCCGCCTGAGGTGATCGAGCGCAGGCTGGCCGCGGCCCAGGTGGAACTGGCCGCCGAGCACGAGTTCGACGTGACGCTGATCAATACGTCTGTCGGGGACGTGCGGCGCCAGCTGGTAGCCTTGACCATGGCCCTAGCTGGCTGATGAGCATTATTTCTCCCAAACGGAAGGCACAGAGTGGCCGGGAATCCCGCCGCCGAAGGCATCACCAACCCGCCTATTGACGACCTGCTCGAGGTCGTGGACAGCAAGTACCGCCTGGTCATCATGGCGGCCAAGCGGGCGCGGCAAATCAACGCGTACTACGCCCAGCTCGGCGAGGGCCTGCTGGAGTACGTCGGACCCCTGGTCGAGACCCGGGTCCAGGAGAAGCCGCTGTCCATCGCCCTGCGGGAGATCCGCCAGGGCCTGCTGTCCGCGGCGGAGACGGCCGAGCCGACTGGCTGACCTCCGGCGTGACCGCCGACGGCAGCACTCATAGCGTCCTGCCCGTGTCCGGGGCCCGGATCATCCTGGGCGTCGGCGCGGGCATCGCCGCCTATAAGGCCTGCGAGCTGCTACGGCGGCTGACCGAGGCGGGCCACCAGGTCCGGGTCGTCCCCACCGAAGACGCGCTGCGCTTCGTCGGCGCGGCCACCTGGGCCGCGCTTTCCGGCCAGCCGGTCAGCACCAGCGTCTGGGACGACGTGCCGGAGGTCCCGCACGTCCGGCTCGGCCAGCAAGCCGACCTGGTCGTCGTCGCGCCGGCCACCGCCGACCTGCTGGCCCGTGCGGCCACCGGGCGGGCCGATGACCTGCTCACCGCGGTCCTGCTGACCGCGCGCTGCCCGGTGCTGTTCGCCCCGGCCATGCACACCGAGATGTGGCTGCATCCGGCTACCCAGGCCAACGTGGCCACGCTGCGCGGCCGGGGCGGCGTGGTGCTCGACCCCGCCGCCGGGCGGCTCACCGGGGCCGACAGCGGCCCGGGACGGCTGCCCGAGCCCGCCGAGCTGTACGAGGTGGCCATCCGGGCGCTGGCCCGGGGCAGCGCCGGGCTGCGTCCTGACCTGGCCGGCCTGCACGTGGTGGTGTCCGCCGGCGGGACCAGGGAGGAACTCGACCCGGTCCGGTTCCTCGGCAACTGGTCCTCGGGCCGCCAGGGCTACGCGCTGGCCCGTACCGCGGCCGCCCGGGGCGCGCAGGTGACGCTGGTGTCGGCCAACGTGTCGCTGGACGATCCGGCCGGGACCAAGGTGGTCCGGGTGACCTCGGCCCGGGACATGCAGGGGGCGGTGACCGCGGCCGCAGTGGACGCGGACGCGGTGGTGATGGCGGCCGCGGTGGCCGACTACCGGCCGGAGACCCGGAGCGGGTCCAAGGTCAAGAAGGCGCCGGGGCCGGCCCGGAGCCGGTGCGGCTGGTGGAGAACCCGGACATCCTGCGCGGGCTGGCCGCCAGCCGGCCCCGGCCCGGCCAGGTGCTGGTCGGGTTCGCCGCGGAAACCGAGGATCTGCTGCGCAACGGCCAGGCCAAGCTGGCCGCCAAGGGCTGCGACCTGCTGGTGGTGAACCAGGTCGGCGGCGGGCTCGCGTTCGGCACTGCGGACAACGAGGCGATCGTGCTGGCCGCGGACGGCAGCCAGACCCCGATCCCGCGCGGCCCCAAGGAAGTGCTGGCCGACGTGGTCTGGGACCTGGTCGCCGCCCGGCTTCTAGCCGTTGGACCAGGTAGTCCCGTTCCAGTGCTGCGCGATGCTCAGCCGCGTCCCCGCCGAGTAGTCCCAGTAGTTGCCCACCGCCCAGCAGCTATCCGGGCTGCCGCAGGCGACGCCGTCCAGTTCGTTGAGCGGGCCGTTGTCGAGCTGCTTGGTGCTGCCGCCCGGGTTGGGCGTGGCCACCCGGGTCCATTTCGTCCCGTTCCACCGCAGCATGTCGGTCAGCTGAGCGGCGCCGGCCGCCCCGGTGGCGTCCAGCATCCCGGCTGCCCAGCATTCGGTGGCCCGGGCACAGGTCACGCCCAGCAGCCTGTTCTGCTTGCTAGCCGACTGCGGGGTGCCCACCGTGGACCAGCGGGTCCCGGTCCAGTGCACGGTGGTGTCGCCGGGCGTCACCGCCCAGCAGTTGGCCTTGGCGGTGCACGCGACGCCGACCTCCGAGCCCACCTTGGGGGTGCTGACACTGGTCCATCTCGTCCCGGTCCACCGGAAGGCCTCGGTCCCGCTCACCTGATTGTGTGGCGGGCTGGCCCAGGATCCCACCGCCCAGCAGTAGGTCCTGTACTCGCAGCGGATCGCGTTGAGCTGCCGGATGTAGCCGCCGCTGCCCTTGTGCGGCTCCGGGGTAGCGACCCAGGACCAGCTGGTCCCGTTCCAGTGCAGGGCCATGTTCACGTTGTCGCCGTGCGGCCGGGCGTGGTGCCCGACGGCCCAGCAGTTGCTGGCGGCGGTGCAGCTCACCGCGGCCAGGAACCACGCTCCCGGGGGGCCGCCTGGGTTCGGCGTGGCGACCTGGGCCCAGCTCGACCCGTCCCAGTGCAGCGCCAGGGTCCGGTGCTGGATGATGCTCGCGCCGTACTCGCCGACGGCCCAGCAATCGGTGGCGGACACGCAGCTGACCGCATACAGGATGTCGTGTCCGCCGGATGCGTCCGCCGGGTTCGGGGTGGCCACCAGGGTCCAGGCCGACCCGTCCCAGTGCAGCGCCTCGCTGGCCTGGACGGGGTTGTTGATCCAGTCCCCGACCGCCCAGCAGTTGCTGGCCGAGGTGCACGTCACCGCGCGGAGTTCGGAACCGCTGCCCGGCTGCGGGACGGTCGGCGCCTGGGCGGCGGCCGCGGCGGGCAGGGTGACCGCCGCGGCGGCCAGCAGTAAGCAGCTCAGCCCCGCCGCTGTGACGGTCTTGATCCTCGCCCGGGCGGTGCTGCGCGGCATGGTGCCTCCTGCGTTCACCGGGCCGCCAGCGGGCAGTTGGGCGCCGTTGGCCGGCCCTACAGATGGGACGCTCAGCCGCTAATCCCGGATGACCAAGCATGTAAGCTAACCGGGCTAAACTTCGGCCAGGTCTTCAGCTGCGCAAGGACGGGGAGTCTCAGGTGGCCCGACGTCTCTTTACCTCTGAGTCTGTGACAGAGGGTCATCCGGACAAGATGGCAGATCAGATCAGTGATGCCATCCTTGACTCGATCATCAAGGATGACCCGCGCAGCCATGTGGCTGTGGAAACCTTGATCACCACGGGTCAGGTGCACGTCGCCGGTGAGGTGACGACCGAGACCTACGTGGACATCCCCGAGATCATCCGGGAGAAGATCCTGGAGATCGGCTACGACTCCTCGGCCAAGGGGTACGACGGGGCCTCCTGCGGGGTGTCCGTGTCGATTGGCTCCCAGTCCCCGGACATCGCCCAGGGCGTGCTGGAGGCGTTCGAGCACCGGGAGGGTGAGGGTTCCTCCGAGCTGGACATGCAGGGCGCCGGTGACCAGGGCCTGATGTTCGGCTACGCGTGCCGTGAGACCCCGGAACTGATGCCGCTGCCCATCATGCTGGCGCACAAGCTGGCCCGCCGCCTGTCCGAGGTGCGGCGCAACGGTGAGGTGCCGTATCTGCGCCCGGACGGCAAGACCCAGGTGACGATCGAGTACGCGGGCGACAAGGCGGTCCGGCTGGACACGGTCGTGGTGTCCGCCCAGCACGCCCCGGACATCGACCTCAAGGAACTGCTCGCCCCCAACGTCCGCGACCTCGTCGTGCTCCCAGTGGTCGAGCCGCTGGACATCGACACCAGCAGCTACCGGCTGCTGGTGAACCCGACCGGGCGGTTCGAGATCGGCGGCCCGATGGGTGACGCCGGGCTGACCGGCCGGAAGATCATCATCGACACGTACGGCGGGATGGCCCGGCACGGCGGTGGCGCGTTCTCCGGCAAGGACCCGTCCAAGGTGGACCGCAGCGCCGCCTACGCGATGCGCTGGGTGGCCAAGAACGTGGTCGCCGCGGGCCTGGCCGACCGCTGCGAGGCGCAGGTCGCCTACGCCATCGGCAAGGCCAAGCCGGTCGGCCTGTTCGTCGAGTGCTTCGGCACCGAGCAGCTCCCGATCGAGCGGATCCAGGACGCGGTGCTCGAGGTCTTCGACCTCCGCCCGGCCGCCATCATCCGGGATCTGGACCTGCTCCGCCCGATCTACGCGCAGACCGCGAGCTACGGCCACTTCGGCCGGGAAGAGCCGGACTTCTCCTGGGAGCGGACCGACCGCGCGGAGAACCTGCGCAAGGCGGCTGGCCTCTAGCTCCTCAGCCGGGCTGCGGCCCGGCGCTAGACATCACCTGGGCTCCGAATTTAGGCTCATTACGCTCCGTATTCCCAGATACGAGCGTTTTGGCCTGCCCCGAACCCAGAGCCGGTGAGCCGTTGTCCTCATCCACCGAGCAGGCGGCATCTCCGCCGCAGCCTGAGGAGGGCGCGCCCGGAAAAGACCGGGCGGCGGCGCGAGCGGCCGCCGCGGCAACTGGCTCGCCACCGCCGCGCTCATCTGCGGCATCCTCGGCGGGGCCCTGATCACCATCCCGGCCGGGCTGGTGCTGGCCGTGCTCGGCCTGCGCCGGGCCAGCCAGGCTGGGCAGGCCACCCAAGCTGGGCCGCCCGGGCACGCCAGCCAGGCCAGCCATGCTGGGCGAGCCAGCGTGGGCGGGCCAGCGGTGCTGGGCGGGCCACTGCTGGCTGCCCGCCAGGCCAGCCTGCTGGGCGGGCCAGCGATGCTGGGCGGGCTAGCCATGCTGGGCCGCCCGGGCCGGGCCGGGTGCGCTGCTGGCTGGCCATCGGGCTCAGCCTGGCCTGGGCCGCCGCCGTCGGCTACCTGCTGCCGCACCTGATCCGCGCCGCCGATCCCGGCTGCGAGGCCTACAAGAACAACGGCCTGACCTCATACAACCGGGTCGTCGCCGACGTAAACAACGGCGCGGACCGCGCCGTGCTGGCCCGGGATCTGACGGCCGCCGTGCGGCAGACCGGCCAGGCCGCGCGGGACAGCCGGAACCCCGCCGCCGCCCGGTCGCTGGCCGCCCTGTCCAGCGGGCTGCACACCCTGCTCGGCGACATCCAGGCCGGGCGGACCGTGCCGCGCCAGGTCCTGCTCATCCTGAACAAGGACACCGACACCGCCGACGACGCCTGCGGCACCGTCTAACCCGCCCGCCCCGCCCACCTCGCCGCCCCGCGCACCACTTCCCCGCCCCCGCGCCGCGCGGGCCGCACGCCGCCCCAGATCATGACATGATGTCTTCTGGCTGTCGCCGCCCCTGGCACCGCCGGTGAACTTAACACCAGTCCTGGCTGGAGCAAAGTAGCGCCAGCCCCGGTGGCATGCGCCACCGGGCCGCTGTTAGTAATAGGGCTCACGTCCGCCCAGTGGTACCTGGTCATCATCGCGACTGGTCCTGTCTGAGTCGGTATCGCTGGCACAGTTGGGGCCGCTACTTCAACATCAACAACATGAGGCGACATCTCCGCGCCGCTAAAGTCAGCGGCGTTGCGTCCCAACGACACCAAAGTCATGATCACGAACTGAACCCGAACGTGGAACCGGGCAGCTGTCACATCTGCACCAATGGTTGCTACCGGTTGTGCTGAGGTGGGGGCGGGTGGCGAGGTGGGCTGGGGCGTCCGGGGGGTCTGGTAGGACAGGAGCGTGGCAGGGGCAACCAGGCAGCGGGCACCCGCGCGGGAAGGCGGCAGCCAGCCCGGCAGCCGGCCTGCCCGGCGGCGGCGGGATCCTGGGCCGGACGCGGCCGTGCTGCCGGTGGCCCGGGTCGCGGTGGACATCCCGCTCGCCCACCTGGACCGGCCGTTCGACTACCTGGTCCCGGAGCGGCTGGCCGATCAGGCCGTGCCCGGCTGCCGGGTCCGGGTCCGGTTCGCCGGCCAGCTCGTCAACGGGTACCTGCTGGACCGGGTGCCGGCCAGCGAGCACCCGGGCAAGCTGGCCCGGCTGGACCGGGTGGTCTCGCCGGAGCCGGTGCTCAGCCCGGAGATCCAGGCCCTGGCCCGGGAGGTGGCCGACCGGTACGCCGGGACCATGGCCGACGTGCTGCGGCTGGCCATCCCGCCCCGGCACGCCCGCGCCGAGCGAGCCGATTCAGCCGGGGCCGCGGCCGCGGCCGCCGAGCCAGCCGTGCCCGCCAGCGAGCCAGCCGGGGCCACGGCCGAGCCGTGGCCAGCCGCCGGGGCCGAGCCAGCGAGCCAGCCGGGGCCACGCCAGCCACGCGGGCCGAGCCCGCGCCGCCGCGCCAAGCGATTCAGCTGAGGCCGCAGCTGGCCGGCCCGCTGTGCCCGCGGTGCCGGAAGCGGGGCCGTGGGGCCGGTACACCGCGGGGGCCGCGTTCCTGGGCGCGCTGGCCAGCGGGCGGGCGCCGCGTGCGGTCTGGTCCGCGCTGCCCGGCCCGCACTGGCCGGAGGAGATCGCCCGGGCGGCGGGCACGGTGGCGGCGACCGGCCGGGGCGCGCTGATCGTGCTGCCGGACGCCCGCGACCTGGACCTGGTGGACGCGGCCCTGGCCGAACTGCTCGGCCCGGGCCAGCACGTGACGCTGGCGGCCAGCCTGGGGCCCGCGGAACGCTACCGCCGCTGGCTGGCGGTCCGGCGCGGCGCGGTGCGGGTCGTCGCGGGCACCCGGGCCGCGATGTTCGCGCCGGTCCGCGACCTGGGCCTGGTGGTCATCTGGGATGACGGCGACGACCTGCACGCGGAGCCACGGGCGCCCTATCCGCATGCCCGCGAGGTGCTGGCGCTACGCGCGCACCGCACCGGCGCGGCCGCGCTCATCGGCGGGTTTGCCCGGACAGCCGAGGCGACCAGCCTGCTGGCCACCGGCTGGGCCCAGCCGGTCACTGCGGAACGCGCGGTCCTACGGCGACCGCGCGCCGCAGGTCCGCGCGGCGGGCAGCGACGCGGAACTGGCCCGGGACGCAGCCGCGCAGACCGCGCGGCTGCCCAGCCTGGCGCTGCGCGCCGCCCGCGACGGGCTGAGCCGCGGGCCGGTGCTGGTGCAGGTGCCGCGGCGCGGCTACCTGGCCGCGCTCGGCTGCGGCCGGTGCCGGGAGCGCGCCCGGTGCACCGAGTGTGGCGGGCCGCTCGGGCTGCCGGAAGCCGGCGCCGCGCTGCGCTGCGCCTGGTGTGGCCGGCCGGAGGCGGACTGGAGCTGCCCGCGCTGCGGGTACGGCTCGGTCCGCGCCCTGGTCACCGGGGCCGGCCGGACGGCCGAGGAACTGGGCCGGGCGTTTCCCGGGTTCTCGCTGCTCACCTCCGGTGGGGCCAGCCTGATCCCGGGCATCGACGGCGCCCCGGCACTGGTCGTCGCCACGCCGGGGGCAGAGCCGCGGGCGGACGGCGGCTACGCGGCCGCGCTGCTGCTGGACGGCTGGGTGCTGCTCGGCCGGCCCAGCCTGCGGGCGGCCGAGGAAGCGCTGCGCCGCTGGCTGAACGCCGCCGCCCTGGTCCGGGCCGGCGCCGACGGCGGGCGGGTGGTGGTGGTCGCGGACTCGGCCATCCCCGCGGTGCAGGCGCTGATCCGGTGGGATCCGGTGACGCATGCCGAGCGTGAGCTGGCCGAGCGGACGGAGCTGCTGTTCCCGCCGGCGGTCCGGATGGCGTCGCTCACCGGGCCGGCTGACGCCGTCCAGGCGCTGCTGTCCGCGGCCGAGCTGCCGCCCGCTGCCGAGTTGCTCGGTCCGGTCGATGTGCCGCCGGACGGCATCCGGATGCTGCTGCGGGTGCCCAGGTCAGCCGGGCTCGCGCTGGCCCGGATGCTGCATCAGGCGCAAGCCGCACGCAGCGCGCGGAAGGAGCCGGGAGCGGTCCGGGTGCAACTTGACCCTGCCGAGCTGATCTGACTTCTGCCGGGAAGGTCGTAGGGTGCTGGAGTGGCCACCTCACGACGGAACTCGCGGACCCGGGGCACGTCGGGGTCGGCGGGCAGCCCGGACGGGCCTGCCGGGGACCGGGACACATCGGGTCTGCCGGACCAGCCAGCTATCGAACTGAGCACGGTTGACCTGGTCGCTGGCAGCGCGGCCGACGTGGGCGGCGCCAGCCTGGCCGGCGGGGACCAGCCGGCCCAGCCCGGCGGGGGAGGGCTGCCCCGGCTGCCCACCGTGCGGCTCGCGCCGCGGGAGGAGCTGGCCGCGGCGGCGCGGGTGGCCCCGCTGCTGCGGGCCGCCCGTGACGTGGCCAGATGGGTCGGCCCGGGCCGCGCCGTGACCAAGGCCAGGCGGCTGCGGCAGCCGGACGCGATCGCCGCGGCCACCCACCTGGAGCTGATCCCGGCCGAGTTCGAGGCGGCCTGGCGGGTCGCGGTCGCCGCGCAGATGCTGGTCCTGGCCGGGGGCCGCGCGGAGGCGGGGCAGTGGCTCGACGTGCTGTCCAGCCCGGCCGCCGACGACGTGCTCGGCGCCTGGGACGCCGGGCTCACGGTCATGCTCGAAGCGGAAGACCTGGATGGCATGGCTACCGCGCTGTACACGGTGGGCGGCCCAGTCCGGATGGATGCCCTGTTCGACGCGTACGTGGCCGCGGCCGGCACCCGGCGGGACGCCGCCAGCCCGGCCCAGGACGCCCGTACCGCGCAGGACGCCCGTGCGGCCCAGGAGGCCCGTGCGGCCCAGGAGGCCAGTGCCGCCGCGGATGAAGGCGCGGCCCTGTCGGTCGCGCTGGAGGCGCTGGCCGATCTTGGCGTGGTCGAGCTGGGGGCCGACGAGTCGGGCGCGGACGAGGCGGGCGGCGGGCTGACCGTCACCCTCTCCCCGCTGGGCGTGTGGGGCGTGCACCGGCGGCTGCGCGCGCAGGGCTGGCATGTCCCGGTGGTCGGCGGCGGCGCCCGCGGTGACGCGGCCGCGCTGCTTGGCACGCTGGCCAACTGCGACGTGGAGGACGGCGAGGCCGAGATCGCCAGCTGGCTCGGCGGGCGGACGCCCGCGCAGGCCGCCGGTGAGCTGATCGCCGCGGCCAGCCACGGCTCTCCTGGGCTGCGCGGCGCCGGGTTCGCCGTGCTGGACCGGATCGGCGCGGACGCGGTGCCCGCGGTGCGCGCCGCGCTGGCCGATCCGGTACTGCGCGCGCACGCCGCGGTGTGGCTGCACGAGCACGGCGAGGCGGCCACGCTGGGCCGTGAGGACCGGGCCTGGCTGCTCGTGGACCTGGGCGCCGGGCTGCTCGAAGAGGCCGACCCGCAGGACGTCGTGGCGGAGCTGCTGCCCGACGTGCCGCCGGACGCGCAGGCGGAACTGGTGGCCGGGCTGTGGCGGGTGCAGCATCCTGGGGTGACCGACCTGCTCACCGCGCTGAGCGATCACCATCCTGATCCCAGCGTGGCCCGGGCCGCGCGCAAGGCCGCGTTCAAAGCCCGGTCGGTCGCGGCCAGCCCGGGCCGGGAAAGTTCATAGACTTATCAGGTAACACCCAGGTGACCTCCCTGAGTGAGGGCACGGAGCAGAAGGATGGTGCGCCATCAGCGTCAAGCCGATCCGCATCTTCGGCGACCCGGTATTGCGCACCCCGGCCGAGCCGGTCCGCGACTTCGATGCCGAGCTGCGCAAGCTGGTCAAGGACCTTACCGACACGATGCTGGACGCCCCGGGCCTCGGCCTGGCCGCGCCGCAGATCGGGGTGGGCGTCCGCGTGTTCACCTACTACGTGGACGATGAGCTGGGGCACCTGATCAACCCGACGCTGGACCTGTCGGACGAGACCGAGACCGACGACGAGGGCTGCCTGTCCTTCCCCGGCCTGGCCTTCCCGACGCTGCGCGCGTACGGCGCGGTGGCCAAGGGCTTCAACATGTACGGCGAGCCGGTCACCATCGAGGGCACCGGCCAGCTGGCCCGCTGCGTGCAGCATGAGACCGATCATCTCGACGGGGTGCTGTTCATCGACCGGCTCGATCCCCAGCAGCGCAAGCTGGCCAACAAGGCGATCCGCGAGGCCGAATGGTGGGGTGAGCCCATCCCGGAGATCCGGGTCTCGCCGCACGCGACCGGCGGGAAGGCCCTGTAGGGCGGCCTGATGCGACTGGTGTTCGCGGGCACCCCGCAGGCCGCCGTGCCCGCGCTGGATGCGCTGCTGGCATCCCGGCACGAGGTCGCGGCCGTGGTGACCCGCCCGGACGCGGCGGCGGGCCGGGGCCTGCACCGGGCGCCGAGCCCGGTCGCCGAGCGCGCGGCCTTGGCCGGGGTCGAGGTGCTCAAGCCGGCCCGGGTACGCGACGAGGAATTCCTCAGCCGGCTGCGGGCCATCGCCCCGGACTGCTGCCCGGTGACCGCCTACGGCGCGCTCCTGCCGCAGATCGCGCTGGACATCCCCAAGCATGGCTGGGTCAACCTGCACTTCTCGCTACTGCCGGCATGGCGTGGCGCGGCGCCGGTGCAGCACGCCATCCTGCACGGCGACGACCTCACCGGCGCCAGCACGTTCCAGATCGTCCGGGAGCTGGATGCCGGGCCGGTGTATGGCGTGCTGACCGAGCCGATCAAGCCCCGGGACACCGCCGGTGACCTGCTGGGCCGGCTGGCCGGGTCCGGGGCCGGGCTGCTGGTGGCGACGCTGGACGGGATCGAGTCCGGGCAGCTGGAGGCGCGGCCGCAGCCGGCCGAGGGAGTGAGCCTGGCACCGAAGATCACCATCGAGGATGCCCGGGTGCGCTGGGACGAGCCCGCGCTGGCGGTGGACCGGCGGATCCGGGCCTGCACGCCCGGCCCGGGCGCCTGGACCATGCTCGGCGAGGCCCGGATCAAACTCTGGCCGCTGGCCGCGTCACCGGCCGCCGCCGGGACCGACGGCCCGGCGGCGGCCCCGGCGGACGCGGGCGGCCCGCTCGCTCCCGGTGAGCTGCGGGTGCTGCGGACCTCGGTGCTGGTCGGCACGGCCACCGGCCCGGTCGAGCTGGGTGACGTCCAGCCGCCGGGCAAGCGGCGGATGCAGGCCGCGGACTGGGCCCGCGGGCTGCGCCAGGCCACCGCGGTGCTGACCTGAGATGGCGGCCAAGAGCGGGCCGCCCCCCAGCGGCCAGCGGCGAAGTGGCCAGCAGCGCGGTGGCCGGCCGCGCGGCGGCGGGCAGCGCGGTGGCCGGCCACCAGGCCAGGGTGCGCCGCCCCCGGCCGGCCAGCAGGCCCGGCCCGGCCGGGCCGGGCGCACCGACCCGGCCCGCCGCGCGGCCTATGACGTGCTGATCGCCGTCGAGCAGCGGGACGCGTACGCCAACCTGCTACTGCCGTCGGTGCTGGCGCAGCGCGGGCTGGACGGCCGGGACGCCGCGCTGACCACCGAACTCACCTACGGCACGCTGCGCGGCCGCGGCACCTACGACGCGATCCTCGGCGTGTGCAGCGACCGGAGCCTGGACCGGATCGACCCCCCGCTGCGCGAAGTGCTCCGGCTCGGCACCCACCAGCTGCTGGCCACCCGGGTCCGCTCGCACGCGGCCGTGGCCACCTCGGTCGACCTGGCCCGGGACCTGGCTGGCCAGCGCTCGGCCGGCTTCGTCAACGCGGTGCTGCGCCGGGTGGCCACCCGGGACCTGGAGACCTGGATCGGGGTGGCCGCGCCGTCCCGTGAGACCGATCCGCTTGGCCACCTCGCGGTCCGGTACAGCCACCCGCGGTGGCTGGCGGCCGCGCTGGCCGACGCGCTCGGCGAAGACACCCGCGGCGAGCTGGCCGAGACCGAGGCCGCGCTGGCCGCAGACGGCATCCGGCCGAGGGTCACTCTGTGCGCCGTACCCGGCCTGGCCGACCAGGCAGAACTGAGCGAAGGCGGAGTGGCACCGGCCCAGTGGTCGCCGTTCGGTGCCTATCTCGATGGTGGGGACCCGGGCGGGATCGCGGCGGTACGGGAGCAGCGCGCGGCGGTCCAGGACGAGGCCAGCCAGCTAGCCGCGATCGCGCTCGCCCGGGTGGAGCTGACCGGGCCGGACCGGCGGTGGCTGGACATGTGCGCCGGGCCGGGCGGCAAGGCCCGGCTGCTGGCCGGGCTGGCCGCGCAGCGTGGCGCGCACCTGCTGGCGGCGGACGCGCGGCCGCACCGGGCCCGGCTGGCCCGCGACGCGGTGCAGGTCACCGGGGCAGCGGCCGCGGTGGCGGCGGACGGCGGCCAGCCGCCGTGGCGGGCCGGGGTGTTCGACCGGGTGCTGGCCGACGTGCCCTGCACCGGCATCGGGGCGCTGCGCCGCCGCCCGGAAGCCCGGTGGCGCAAGTCAGCCGAGAACGTCCAGGCCCTGGGCGGGCTGCAGCGGCGCCTGCTGCGCAGCGCGCTGGACGCGGCCCGGCCGGGCGGGGTGGTCGGCTACGTCACCTGCTCGCCGCACCTGGCCGAGACCCGGGGCGTGCTGGCCGACGTGCTGCGCGACCGGGATGACGTGGACGTGCTGGACGCGCCCGCGGTGCTGGCCGAGGTACCTGGCCTGCGCTGCCCGGAGCCGGGCAGCCGGTACGCGCAGTTCTGGCCGCACCGGCACGGCACCGACGCGATCTTCCTGGCCCTGCTGCGCCGGCCGCTAACGGCGCGACTAGCGGGACCTGCTACCGGCCCCGCCAGCCGCGGCGCGGCGTCAGCCGGCCTTGGTGAACGCGATGCCCAGCGGCGCCGCCAGCAGCGTCGCGGTCCCCGAGCCGCCGGAGATGGTGGCCGACACGGTGTCCGTGGCCGGGTTGATGACCGAGATGTTGCCGGTCAGGTTGTTGCCCACCCAGACCTGCGACCCGTCCGGGGTGACCGCCACCGAACCGGGCAGCCGGCCCACCGGCACGGTGGCCACGGTGTGCAGGGTCGCGGTGGCCAGCACCGACACGGAGTCGGAGTTCATGTCGGTGACGTAGACCCGGCTGCCATCCGGGCTGACCGCGACCGCGTAGGGCTCCGCGCCCGCGGGGATCCGCGCGGTGACCTGCCCAGAAGCCGCGTTGATCACCCACAGGCCATCGGCGTTCGGGTTCGTGACGTACAGCGTCTTCCCGTCCGGGCTGACCGCGATGCCCTGCGGCCCGGCCGGGTCCCGGACCGTCCGGACCACCTGGCCGCTGGCCGTGCTGATCACGGCCACGCCGGTCTCCGTGGTGACGTAGGCCCGGCTGCCGTCCGGGCTGAACACCACCTGGCGCGGGGCCGGGCCGACCGTGATGTCCCCGGTCACCTTGTTCGTCGCCGTGCTGATCACGGCCACCACATCGGAGCTGCCCGGGCCGCTGTCGCTGCCGGTCACGGTGGCGTAGACCTGGCTGCCGTCCGGTGACACCGCGACGTCCTGCGGGTAGGGGCCGACGGTGATCGGCGTCTCCGTGCCCGTGCTGGCGTTCACGGCGATGACCTGGTACTGCCCGGTCTCCGCCACGTACACGGTGGCGCCGTCGGGCGTGACGGCCACGCCTTCCGGCGAGTCGGCCGAGATGCTGTCGGCCAGGATCGTGTCGCTGGCCACGTCCACCTCGGCGATCGAGTAGCCGCCCGCCAGCGCGACATAGGCGTGATAGTCCGTGCTGGCCGCGCTGGCCGCCGACTTGATCCCGGACGTGGCTGCGGATCCGGTGATCTTGGCGGCGTTGCCGGTGTGGTACTTGATCGTGCTCATCGGCGCGTTGGCCGCGGGCCCGTGGCCCAGTGCGCCGGTCAGCCCGAAGGCGGCCGCGGGCACGCCGATGACGGTGATCGCGGCCGCCGCGACGCCGGCGGCGATGGCCAGCCGGCGGCGGGGCCTGCGCGCAGCCTCGCGCGGCGGCCGCGGCGGGGCCGGGTCCGGCGCCCTGGCTGGGGTCGGGAGTGGGCTCGGTCACGTCAGCATCTCCTCTGCTCCGGGAGGGGTCGGGGGCGGGCGTCCGGGGCTTGCCGGGCGCCATCACGCGGCCGATCCGCGCGGCCGGGGCCGCGGCCCGGTCTCCTGGGTGGGCGGCGTCTGGTCGGTCGTCGGGATCTGCGGCGCGGGCAGCGTGTTGACCTGCTGTACGGCCTGGGCCAGCTGGCCCTTGGTGCCGGGCAGCCGGGGGAACGGCGCGTTCACCGGGAAGCCGAACGCGGAGGTGAGGTCGCCGAAGGTGGCCCGCCGCCAGGCGCTGATGTTGGGCACCGTGACGCCGGTGAGCTGCTCCAGGAAGCGCAGCACCGAGGTGTGGTCGAACGTCTCGCTGGCGATCCAGCCGCCCTGCGTCCACGGCGAGACGATGATGCACGGCACCCGGAAGCCGGCGCCGATGGGCAGCCCGTCGACGTACTCCAGCGCGGTGCCGGCTGGCGCGGTGGGCGGCGGCACGTGGTCGAACAGGCCGTCGTTCTCGTCGTAGTTGAGGATGAAGACGGTCTTGGCCCACACGTCCGGGTTGGCCGCGATGGCGTCGATCTTGCTGGCCACGAAGTCGGCGCCGGCCGCCGGGATGTAGTCCGGGTGCTCGGACTGGTAGCTGGTCGGGACGAGCCAGGACACCGTGGGCAGCCGGTCGTGCGCCGCGTCGTACTCGAACTGGCCGGGTGCGAACGTGCGCACGCCGCTGCGGTACAGCGTGGAGCTGACCGGCGCGTTCTGGAAGCTGGCGAACATCTCCAGCAGGTTGCACTCGTAGTTGTCCACCTCCTGGTAGACCTGCCAGCTCACGCCCGCGCTGGTGAGCGCCTCCGGGTAGGTCTGCCAGGTGTACGGGGTGGGATCGACGTTGCTGATGATCGGCCCGCCGTGCTGCGCCGAGCGGGTCGATGCTGGCGCTGATGTGGTACAGCCGGTTCGGCCAGGTCGGGCCCAGCACCGAGCAGTGGTAGTTGTCGCAGATGGTGAACGTCTCGGCCAGCGCGAACTGGAACGGGATGTCCTCGCGCTCGTAGTAGCCCATGGTGAACGGGCCGTTCTTGCCGTCCGCCGCCAGGTGGGCGGGCAGCCAGTTGTCCATCTTGCCGCTGTCCCAGGCCGAGTGCTGGACCGTCCAGGCGTGGCTGGTGGACGGGATCGCCTGGGCGCTGGTGGTCTGGGTGTCCAGGTGGAACGGCAGCAGGTAGCCGTCCGGGTTGTTCGGGTCGGGCTGGTAGAACACCGACTTCCCGGTGCTCAGCGTCAGCGCCGCCGGGTCGGCGAAGCCGCGCACGCCGGGCAGCGTGCCGAAGTAGTGGTCGAACGACCGGTTCTCCTGCATGAGGATCACCACGTGCTTGATGTCGCGCAGGCTGCCCTTACCGGTGGGCGGCCCGGCGGCCAGCGCACGGCGCACGTTAACGGGCAGGAACTCTGCGGCGAAGGCGGCTGCGGCGGCCGTGCCGGCGGTGGCCAGCAGACGGCGTCGGGTTATCTCGGGCATTGGGGCGCACTCCCGTCCGAAAGGGATCACTAAATGCCGGGACAACGGTGAGCGCCATATGAAGCCATTCAGAGGCCATTCAGAGAATGGCTGGTGAGTCGCCGGGTGAACTCTTCGGGCGTGCCGCCCGGCGGGCAGCGCCGAGCCGGGCGCCGGCTGGGCTAACGGGCGCGGCTGAGCGCGCGGCCGGTCCCGGTGCGCAGCCGGGCCGAGCCGATATCCGCCTTCTGTCCCTCGGTGTAGCCGGCCCCGTACCCGTTGCCGGAGTAGGTGACCCGGGTCTTCCTGGTGACCGGGTAAGCGTGCTCGATGTTCCGCGTGATCACCTGCGACCGGTCGGCCAGTACCAGGGCGGTCCGCTCGCCGCCCGTCCCCGGCGCGGTGGCCTGGCTGATCACCTGGTGCTCCGCCGCGCGCACCCGGGACACCACCGCCGAGGTGAAGCCGAGCAGCCAGCTGCGCCGCCAGGCCCGCGGGCTCCGGCTCCAGCCGGGTACCTGGGCGGCGGCCAGGCCGTGCCACATCTGCAGCAGCAGCGAGGTGTACAGCACGTCGGTGCGCTCGATGTCCGAGGCGAACCCGAAGATGTGGATGCGGCTGCCCGGCCCGGGCCGCGGCAGTATCACGCACTGGCAGCGCAGCGCCGAGGCCAGGCCGCAGAGCAGGTGTGCCTGGACCCGGGCCCACGGGTTGTCGATATCCACCTTCCGGTCGGCCGGGCGGTCGGTCTCCGGCCGCCGCGCGGCCAGCAGCGCCCGGTCGATGCCGTATTTCGCCATCAGCTCGGCGGCCTTGGCCGTCAGCGCCTGCGCCTCGTCGGGGGTGACCCCTTCGGCTTCCGCCTTGGCCAGCAGCTTGCGCACCCGGGCCAGCAGCGCGGCCGCCGCCTCCGGCCCAGCGCCCGCGCCGTCTGTGCCGCGTGCCGTCCGCGGGGCCCGCCGTCACTGGGCGTCCCGCCCGGTGGGTAGCCGTCCTCGGGGTAGCTGAACGCGGTCTGCTGAGTCACGAAGCTCCTCCTGTCCGGACCGGTAATCGAACGTGTGCTCGAAAACCGTATCCGGCGGTGGCGACAGAATGCCGGTGCGCGGCCACTCGCCGCACCCTACCGTCCTGCGCCTTGCAGCGCGGTTTCACCGAACTGGTGAACCCAGCTTCACCTGGTTGCTCACCCGCGGGGGAGCAGCGCCGCCGCCTAGACTCGGGCACATGCCCGTGCAGATGGCCCCCAGCATCCTGTCCGCCGACTTCGCCCGGCTGGCCGACGAAGCGGCCGCGGTCACCGGCGTGGCCGACTGGCTGCACGTGGACGTCATGGACAACCACTTCGTGCCCAACCTCACCCTCGGCCTGCCGGTGGTCCAGGCGCTGCTCAAGCACGCCGGGCTGCCGCTGGACTGCCATCTGATGATCGAGGACCCGGACCGCTGGGCGCCCGCGTACGCGGAGGCCGGGGCGCGGAACGTGACCATCCACGCCGAGGCCGTCACCGCACCGGTGCGCACGCTGCGGATGATCCGGGCGGCCGGGGCCCGCGCCGGGCTGGCGGTCAACCCGGCCACCCCGGTGGAACCGTACGAGGACCTGCTGCCCGAGTTCGACATGCTGCTGCTGATGACGGTGGAGCCGGGCTTCGGCGGGCAGCCGTTCCTGGACATGGTGCTGCCTAAGCTGCGCCGCGCCCGGGCCATGGTCGCGAGGCACGGCGGTGCGGTGTGGCTGCAGGTGGACGGCGGGGTGAGCGAGCACACCATCGAGCGCTGCGCCGACGCGGGTGCGGACGTGTTCGTGGCCGGCTCGGCCGTCTACAGCTCAGATGACCCGGCCAAGGCCGTGCAGGCCCTCCGGGCCCAGGCCGAGCGGGCCACCGCCGCGGCGGGCTGGGCTGGCTGACCGGCCGGCCCGTCACGCAGCGTTCATGCTGGCCGGCCATGCTTGGCTCAGTAAGGGCTGTCGATTCTGGGGAGGGTCGTTCGTCGGGTTAGGTGACGGACGAGTCGAGACACCGAAGGAGATGCCGTTATGGCTGAGTACCTGATCCTCATCTTCGAGGACGAGAACGCGTACGCGACCGCCACGCCTGATGTGTTTCAGCAGGTGATGGACGCGCACAACCGGTTCGCCGGGCAGGTGGGGGAGAAGGGCGGCAAGATCGTCGAAGGCCGGGCGCTGCAGCCGACCAGCACCGCCACCACCATCCGCAACGACGTGGTGACCGACGGCCCGTTCGCGGAGACCAAGGAAGCCCTCGGTGGCTACTACCTCATCGAGGCCCGGGACCTGGACCACGCGCTGGAGATCGCCAAGCTCACCCCGGCCCGGTTCGGCGGGGTCGAGGTCCGGCCGATCATGGTGTTCGACGACGGGTGACCCGTCCCACCGCGGACGGCCCTCCCGCTGACCCTGGGCCCAGCACCGGATCGGGGGCCGGGAGGGACCGTCCAGCCGCGGCGGCAGCCGTGGCCGACGCGCACCGTCGCGAGTGGGCGTTCGTGCTCGCCGCGACGGCGCGCGTCGCCGGGGACCTGGACCTGGCCGAGGAGTGCGTGCAGGACGCGTACGTGTCGGCGCTGGAGGCCTGGTCCCAGCAGGGTGTGCCGCGCAACCCCGGCGCCTGGCTGACCACGGCCGCCCGGCGCCGGGCCATCGACCTGCTGCGCCGCGACACCACGCTGCGCCGCAAGCTGCCGCTGCTGGTGGAGCCGGACGAGCCAGCCGAGCAGGAGGGGAGCGGCGTGATCCCGGACGACCGGCTGCGCCTGGTCTTCACCTGCTGCCACCCGGCGCTGGCACGGGAGGCGCAGGTGGCGCTCACCCTTCGGCTGGTCTGCGGGCTGTCCACGGCCGAGATCGCCCAGGCCTTCCTGGT
Organism: uncultured Actinomycetes bacterium; assembly: GCA_963747705.1. Lineage (GTDB taxonomy): Bacteria > Actinomycetota > Actinomycetes > Streptosporangiales > Streptosporangiaceae > RYN-230. The sequence continues at coordinate 21,430 of CAVVGF010000105.1, forward strand.
GCCCGAGCCGACCATGGCGGCCCGGGTGACCCGGGCCAAGAAGAAGATCTCCGCCGCCCGGATCGCCTACCGGGTGCCGGAGCCGGCCGAGCTGCCGGACCGGCTGGATGCCGTGCTCACCGTGGTGCACCTGCTGTACACCACCGGGCACACCGCGCCGGACGGGGACGGCCTGGTCCGCCCGGATCTGGTGGACCGGGCGGTCAGCCTGGCCCGGATGCTGGGCGCGCTGATGCCGGACGAGCCGGAGGTCCGCGGCCTGCTCGCGCTGATCCTGCTCACCGACGCGCGGCGGATGACCCGGTGTGCGCCCGACGGCCGGCTGCTGCTGCTCGACGAACAGGACCGGTCGCAGTGGGACCGGCCCACCATCGACGAGGGCATCAGGCTGGTCCGCGGGGCGCTGCGCGGCTGCCCGGGCCGGTTCGCGCTGCAGGCCGCGATCGCCGCGCTGCACGCCCAGGCGCCGAGCTACCAGGCCACCGACTGGCCCAAGATCGTCCGCCTGTACGACCTGCTCGGCCGGGCCTGGCCGTCCCCGGTGGTGGCGCTCAACCGGGCGGTCGCGGTGGCCATGGCGGACGGGCCGCCGCCGGCCTGGCCGAACTGGACGACCTGGAGCGCGACGGCAGGCTGGCCGGTTACCGGTACCTGCCCGCCGCCCGGGCCGACCTGCTCCGCCGGCTGGGCCGCGCGGACGAGGCCGTGGAAGCGTACCGGGCCGCCCTAGAGCTGACCAGCAATCATGCCGAACGCCAGTTCCTGGCCAGCCGCCTCGCCCAGGTGCGGGGGGATTAGGCCGGGGCCGGGAGCCGCCTGGCCGGGGTGCGGGGGGATGAGGCCGGGGCGGGGAGCCGCCTGGCCGGGGTGCGGGGGGATTAGGTGGGTGGCGGGGGAGTCGCCTGGCCGGGGTGCGGGGGGATTAGGCGGGGCGGGGAGCCGCCCGGCCGGGGTCCGGGGGTTAGGGCTGGCAGAATCCGTAGGCGTGGCGAGCGAGAGCGCAGACCATCTCAAGTCCGGCCAGCTCGGCATCCCCAGCGTGACCGCCTCGACGGTGGCGAACATCGGGCCGGGGATCGACTTCTACTTCGGGTTCGGAGTGATCGCGGCAACCGCTGGTGTCGCCGCGCCGCTGACGATCCTGGCCGCTACCGTGGCCGTCGCCCTGCTGGCTTTCACGGTAGCCGAGTTCACCCGGGCGGAACCTTCGGCGGGAAGCTTCATCACCTATGTGGAAACCGGGCTGGGGGCCAGGGCCGGTGTCGCCACCGCCGTCCTGGTCGCCGTCGGCTACACCGTCGCCATCGCGGCGGTGTTCACCCTGTCGGGTGGGCTGGTCGCGATGACCCTCGCGCAGTTCACGGCGTGGCATCCCCCGTGGGGGCCATTTACCCTCATCCTGACCGCGGGCGGGATCTGGCTTACCGCACGCGGGGTCAAGCTGTTAACCGGTGCGGTGGGCGCGGCCGTGCTCGTCCAGGTGATGATCATGCTCGCGGTCTGCCTGCTGGTCCTCGTCGATCAGCGGGCCGCGCTGTCTGGCATACCGTTCTCCTGGGCGCACCTCACCGGGGGCCTGGCGGGCCTGTCCGCGGGCTTCCCGCTGGCCCTGTTCATGTTCATCGGCTGGGAAAACGGTCCTGCCCTGGCCGAGGAGGCCCGCAATCCGCGGCGCACCATACCCGCGGCGCTGTACATCTCGGTCGCGGTCGCCGCGGCCCTGCTGGTCCTGTTCGCCTATGCGACGGTTACCGGATTCCGCTACAACGTCTCGTCCATCGGCCGCTCCTCGATCCCGTTCCTGACCGTGGCCGATCACTACCTCGGCCGGCTGGGCGTCCTGGCGTGGATCGCCGGAATCGTCTCCGCGCTGGCCACCCTGGTCGCCGGGGCGGATGCCCAGTCGCGCATGCTCTTCGACGCCGGCCGGACCGGGCTGCTGCCGGCCAGGCTGGGCCAGCTCCACCCGCGGTCCGGCACGCCGGTGAACGCGCTGCTGGTCATGACGGTGGCCGGGCTGGGGATCATTGGGGTCTGGTGGCTGTCTCACCTCATCACCGGGGACGCCGGAGCTATGAACCCGGTGGGCCTGTATGCCGAGTGCTCGACCCTGGCGACGATCGTGATCCTGTTCGTCTACTTCCTCACGATGCTGTCTCTTCCGTTCTTCATGTGGCACCGTCACCGGGACTCGTTTTCCCTCCTCCGGCATGTGGCTATCCCGGTGCTTGGCTCTATCACGCTGATCGTCCCGTTCGCCGAGCTGTGCCAGCCTGGGCAGCCCGCCCCGTACAGCGCCTTCCCGTACCTCGCGCTGGGGCTGGCCGCGGCGGCCGCGCTGATCGGCTGGCTTCGCGTCCGGCGCGACCCGCGCGCCGGTGCCGGCGAGGGAGCGCAATCCCCGGCCACCTGACCGGCGCGCGGCAGCCTCCGGACCGGTTGACGCGGGCCGCGGCGGTGTCCTAGTGTCTTAGATATCTAAGACACTGGAGCATCGGCATGATCAGATTCCGGGTGGACGGGCGGTCCGGAGTGCCGCCCTACCAGCAGATCGCACGCCAGGTGCGGCAGGCGCTGCGGATGGGGGTGCTCGCCGTGGGCGACCAGCTGCCGAGCGTGCGGGAGGTGGTCGCGGCGACGGCGATCAACCCCAACACGGTGCTGAAGGCCTACCGCGACCTGGAGCACGAGGGCCTGGTCGAGGCGCGGGCCGGGCACGGCACGTTCGTCCGGGCCCGGCCGCCGGGCCCCCCGCCTGGCACGCACTCGCGGCTGGGCCGCGGGCTGGCCGCGTGGGTGCGCGAGGCCCGCACGGCCGGACTGGACGACGAGGCCATCGAGTCGCTGCTGCGGGTCACGCTGCAGGCACCCGCCGAGGAGGACATCGCATAATGGCCGCGATACAAACCACTGGCCTGGCCAAGCGGTACCGCCGGGTCACCGCGCTGAGCGACTGCACGATCAGCGTTCCCGAGGGGCGGATATCCGCGCTGGTCGGGCCGAACGGCGCGGGCAAGACCACGCTGCTGCGGCTGCTTACCGGGCTGGCCGCGCCGACCGCGGGCCGGGTCACCGTGCTCGGCGGCACGCCCCGCCAGGAGCCCGCCTACCTGGCCGAGATCGGCTTCCTGGCCCAGGACATCCCGCTGTACCGGCGGTTCACCGTGCAGGACCACATCGGCATCGGCGCGCACCTCAACCCGCGCTGGGACGGCGAGCTGGTGCGGGCCCGGCTGGCGGGCCTGAAGATACCGCTGGACCGGCCGGTGGGCACGCTGTCCGGCGGCCAGCGGGCCCAGGTCGCGCTGGCGCTCACCCTGGCCAAGCGGCCCCGGGTGCTGCTGCTGGACGAGCCGCTCGCCGCGCTCGACCCGCTGGCCCGGCAGAACTTCCTCGGGGCGCTGGCCGAGGCGGCAGCCGTGTCGGCAGTGAAGCGGGATGGGGAGGTGGGTGGGGGGCTCACCATCATGCTGTCCTCGCATCTGATCGCGGACATCGACCGGGTCTGCGACCATGTGGTCCTGCTGGCCAGCTCCCGGGTGCAGTGGTGCGGTGACATCGAGGCGCTGCTCGAGGAGCACCGGATCCTGGTCGGTCCGCGCCAGGACACCGCGGCGATCGCGCGGACGCACACCATCGTGTGGGAGGACAGCACCGCGCGGCAGACCACGCTGCTGGTCCGGCGCAGCGGTCCGCTGATCGATCCGGCCTGGGCCGTCGAGGAACCGAACCTGGAGGAGATCGTGCTCGGCTACATGCGCCAGGACGGCGCCGGGGATGGCGGCGGTCCCGCGGCCGCCCGCCTGTCGGCGGTAGGAGAAGACCGATGACCTGGGTCACCTGGCGCCAGTACCGTTACCAGGGCGCACTCGCCGCCGCGCTGCTGGCCGCGCTGGCCGTCGTGCTGCTGATCACTGGCTTGCACGAGGCGCAGGTGTGGCACGCCGCGCTGGCCGACTGCGGGACGGACCACGGTTGCGGCAGCCCGTCCCTCAGTAACCCCGCCCTCATGACGCTCGTCGTCGCGACGTCCGCGGTGCCGCTGCTGCCCGGCCTGTTCTGGGGCGCGCCCACGGTGGCGCACGAACTGGAGAGCGGAACGAATCAGTTCGCCTGGTCGCAGAGCATCACCAAGCGGCGGTGGCTGGCGGTCCGGGCCGCCTGGCTGCTGCTCGCCTCGGCCGTCCTGGCCGGAGTGGTCTCGGCCCTGGTCACCTGGTGGCTGGGGCCGAACAACGCGCTGACCGCGGACGCCTTCGAGGCCAACCGGTTTGACATCACCAATATCGTGCCGGTCGGCTACGCGATCTTTGCGATGGCCCTGGGCATCTGCGCCGGCGTGCTGCTGCGGCGAACGCTGCCCGCGATGGCCGTCACGCTGGCCGGCTTCGCCGGGCTGCGGGTGCTGATCGCGCAGTGGCTGCGGGGGCACTACATGACCCCGGTCACCGTGTACTACAAGCTCATGGGGTCCTACGCGCCCAAAGGTTCCTACCTGAGCGTCAGCCAGGGCATCGTGGGCCCGAACGGCCAGCCCCCGGTCGGCTCCGGTAGCTACATCTTCAACGGCACACCGGTCCCGGCCGTCTGCGCGAAGGCCATCCAGAATCCCGCGCCCTGCATGGCGGCGCACGGCTACCGGGGGTACCTGGCCTACCAGCCGGCCAGCCGGTTCTGGGCCTTCCAGGGCATCGAGACCGGCATCTTCGTGGTGCTGGCGGCCGTCTTGCTGGGCGTCGCGTTCTGGGTGCTGAGGCGGCGCGATGCCTAGCGTGGCGGGATAGCGGTTGGCCTGCGGAATACCTCCCGTGGCACACTGGTTTCAGCAGTTAAGCGTGCTCCGGGGTCGGTGAAATTCCGAACCGGCGGTTATAGTCCGCGACCCGGCCAAGGCGATCAACCGCCAGCGGCTGGCTGACCCGGTGGAATTCCGGGACCGACGGTCAAAGTCCGGATGGGAGGCAGCACGCGCGCGGCGGCAGTGTCCCATGCGGCCGGCCGCGCTCGCGCGTCCGCGCGTCCCCCGGAGCCGACGGCAGAACGGCTCCGAGGAGAGGACACCGCGGATGTTCACCGGGATAGTGGAAGAACTCGGCGAGATCGTCGCTGTCGAGCGGCTGGCTGACGCGGCCCGGCTCACCGTCCGCGGCCCGCGGGTGACGGCCGAGGCCCGCCGTGGCGACTCGATCGCGGTCAACGGTGTCTGTCTCACGGTGACCGACAGCAGCGACAAGACGTTCACCGCCGACGTGATGGCGGAAACCCTGCACCGCACCGGGCTCGGCGCGCTCGCGCCTGGTTCCCCGGTCAACCTGGAACGGCCGGTCCAGCTCGGCGGCCGGCTGGGCGGTCATCTGGTGCAGGGGCATGCCGACGGGACCGGCGTGATCTTGTCCCGGGCCCCCGCCTCTCATCCCGGGGGGATCCGGGGGTCGTCTCCCCGGGCCAGCACAGCGACGTGGTCCGCATCGCGCTGCCCGCTGGGCTGCGCCGGTACGTGGTGCTCAAGGGCTCGGTCACCGTGGACGGCGTCAGCCTGACCGTGTCCGGGCTGAGCGGGGCGGACGGGCCGGAGCCGTGGTTCGAGGTCAGCCTGATCCCGACCACGCTGGAGCTGACCACGCTGGGCCGGCTGCAACCAGGCAGCCAGGTCAACTTGGAGGTGGACGTGATCGCCAAATACGTGGAGAGCCTGTTCCCCGGCGGGAACGCCGCTGAGGGAAAGGGAGCGCGGTCATGACGATCAGTTCGGAGCGGGACGGGGACGTCCAGCTGGACGATGTCGCGCGGGCCATCGCCGACATCGCGGCGGGCCGGCCGGTCGTGGTGGTGGACGACGCCGACCGGGAGAACGAGGGCGACATCATCATCGCGGCCAGCAAGATGACCCCGGAGCTGATGGCGTTCATGATCCGGTACACCAGCGGAGTGATCTGCGTCCCGCTGCCCGGCCAGGAGCTGGACCGGCTGCAGCTGCCGCTGATGACCCCGCACAACTCGGAGCGGATGCGCACCGCGTTCACGGTCAGCGTGGACGCCCGGGACGGGGTGACCACCGGCATCTCGGCCGAGGACCGGGCCCGCACCGTGCGCACCCTGGTCGATTCGGCCACCGAGCCGTTCGAGATCGTCCGCCCGGGGCACATCTTCCCGCTGCGCTACGCGGAGGGCGGTGTGCTGCGCCGGCCCGGGCACACCGAGGCCGCCGTGGACCTGGCCCGGCTGGCCGGGCTGACCCCGGCCGGGGTGCTGGCCGAGGTGGTCAACGACGACGGCACCATGGCCCGGCTGCCCCAGCTGCGGGCGTTCGCCGACGAGCACGGGCTGGCGCTGATTTCCATCGCGCAGCTCATCGAGCACCGGCGGCACACCGAGCGGATGGTCCGCCGGGTGGTGGAGACCAGGCTGCCGAACGCCCACGGCAACTGGCGGGCGTTCGGCTACCTGAACTCGATGGACGCGACCGAACACCTGGTCCTGGTGCTCGGTGACCTGGGCGATGGCTCCGACGTCCTGGTCCGGGCCCATTCCGAGTGCCTGACCGGCGACGCGTTCGGCTCCCGGCGGTGTGACTGCGGGGCACAGCTCGACGCGTCGATGGCCGCCATCGCGGCCGAGGGCCGCGGAGTGGTGCTGTACCTGCGCGGTCACGAGGGCCGGGGCATCGGGCTGCTCAGCAAGCTGCGCGCCTACCAGCTGCAGGACGCGGGCGCGGACACCGTGGACGCGAACCTGGCGCTCGGGCTGCCCGCCGACGCCCGAGAGTACTCGACCGGCGTGCAGATCCTGGCCGACCTGGGAGTGCACTCGGTGCGGCTGCTGACCAACAACCCGGCCAAGATCAGCGGGCTGTCCGGGTTCGGCGTCAAGGTGACCGGCCGGGTCGCACTGCCGGCCGCGGCCACCCCGGAGAACCTGCACTACCTCACGGTGAAACGGGACCGGCTCGGGCACCAGATCGACGGCCTGCCCACCACCCTGAACGGGGACGCGCACGCCGCGGACGGCCTGGCTGGTACCCGGTGAGCGGGGCAGGGCGGCCGGACGCGGCGACGGTGGACGCGGCCGGGGTCACCCTGGCCATCGTGGCCACCAAGTGGCACGCCGAGATCACCGACAGCCTGGTGGACCGGGCGGTGGCCGCGGCCAAGGAGTGCGGCATCGACGACCCGCTGCTGGTCCGGGTGCCAGGCGCGGTGGAACTGCCGGTGGTCGCGGCCGAGCTGGCCCGCGGCCACGACGCGGTGGTCTGCCTGGGCGCGGTGATCCGCGGCGGCACCCCGCACTTCGAGTACGTCTGCGACGCGGTGACCTACGGCCTGGCCCGGGTCGCCCTTGACTCCGGGAATCCGGTTGGCAACGGCGTGCTGACCTGTGACACCCTGGAGCAGGCCCGTGACCGGAGCGGGCAGGACGGCAGCGCCGAGGACAAAGGATGGGAGGCGGTCGTGGCCGCACTGGAGACCGCGCTCGTACTCCAGACCTTGCGGAGCAAGGAAGGTAAGCAGAGCCTGCGGAGCAGGAAAAGCCAGCAGAGTCTGCGGAGCAAGGAAAGTAAGCAGTCCCTGCGCAGCAGGGTAAGCGACCAGGCCCGACATTGACCCAGGCGGGTGCATGAGCCGGGTACTAGTCGTTGAGCATGAAAGGTTTCTGCTGTGCTATCCCTGGTCCTGCCCAAGGGCTCGCTGGAAAAGGCCACGCTTGAGCTGTTCGACGCGGCCGACCTGACCGTCCGCCGGTCCTCGGACCGCGACTACCACGCGTCCATCGACGACCCGCGGATCGAGCGGGTGCGCTTCCTGCGCCCGCAGGAGATCCCGTCCTACATCGAGCGCGGCCTGTTCGACCTGGGCATCACCGGCCGGGACTGGATCACCGAGACCGGCGCGCTGGTCGCCTCGCTGGGCGAGCTGCACTACTCCAAGGCCACCGCGCAGCCGATCCGGGTGGTGCTGGCCGTCCCGCAGAGCTCGCCCTGGCAGTCGGTCACCGACCTGCCGGAAGGGGTGCGCATCTCCACCGAGCTGCCCGCGCTGACCGCGCAGTACCTGGACGCGCACGGGGTCAAGGCGATGGTCATCCCGTCGCACGGGGCGACCGAGGCCAAGGTGCCGGACATCGTGGACGCCATCGTGGACCTGACCGAGACCGGGTCCTCGCTGCGCCGCAACGGGCTGCGCATCCTGGACACGCTGCTGACCAGCTACACCGAGCTGATCGCGAATACCGACACGTACGCGGACGCGGACAAGCGCGGCGCGATGGAGGACATCATGCTGCTGCTGTCCGGGGCGATCCGGGCGCGCGGCAACGTGCTGCTCAAGCTCAACGTGCCCGCCGAACAGCTGGACGAGGTGACCGCGATGCTGCCGGCGCTGTCCTCGCCCACGATCACCGCGCTGGCCCGCGGCGGGATGAACGCGGTGGAGACCGTGGTGCCCAAGCGCGGGGTCAACACGCTGATCCCGGCGCTTCGCGCGGCGGGCGCACGGGACATCCTGGAGATCCCGATCTCCAAGATCGTCGAGTAGGCGCTGGTTAGCTGGCCAGCTCAGCTGGCCGGCCAGCTGGCCGGTGCCTGGTCCGGCCAGGCCAGCACCGGGCCGCGGGCGCGCAGCATGACCGGCGCGCCGAGCGGCAGCGCGTCCCCGCCCAGGGTGCGCACGATCAGTGGCGAGACCGCCGGGTCCTCGCCGGGCCGCGCTGCTTCAGGCTGGACCGTCACCACGGCGTCGTGGCCGTGGTAGCCGTAGCCGGTGACCCGGGCCGCCACGGCACCGTCCATCTCGTCCGTACCCGGAAGCAGTTCCACCTGCTCCGGGCGGACCAGCACGGTGGCCGGGCAGTGCGTGGCCACCGAGAGGTCGGGGTGCGTCACCGCCAGCTTGCCGAACAGGGTCTGCACCGAGGAGCCGTTCAGCCGGCCGGGGATGAGGTTCGCGTCGCCGATGAACCGGGCCATGTCCGCGTCCACCGGGCTGGAGTACAGCTGCTGCGGCGCGGCGCACTGGGCGATCCGGCCGTGCCGCAGCACGGCCACCCGGTCCGCGGTGGACAGCGCCTCGTCCTGATCGTGGGTAACCAGCACCGTGGTCGCGCCCGCCTCGCTGAGCAGCCGCTGCACGTCGGCCCGGACGCTGGCCCGCAGGTGCGCGTCCAGCGACGCGAACGGCTCGTCGAGCAGCACGACCTCGGGCTTGATGGCCAGCGCCCGGGCCAGCGCGATCCGCTGCTGCTGGCCACCGGACAGCTGGTGCGGGTAGTGCTTGGCGAACGCGGCCAGGCCGACCGCGTCCAGCAGCTCGGCGGCGCGCTGCCCACCCCGGCCGGGACGGTGCCGCTCCTTGTGGCTGAGCCCGAACGCGATGTTGGCGGCCACCGTGAGGTGCGGGAAGAGGCTGCCCTCCTGCGGGACATAGCCGATGCGGCGGCGTTCCGGCGGCAGGTACGTACCCGGCCCGTCGGCGATGGCGGTGCCGATCCGGACGGTTCCCGCGTCGGCCCGCTCGAAGCCGGCCAGGATGCGCAGCAGCGTGGTCTTGCCGCTACCGGACGGGCCCAGGATCGCGGTCAGCGAGCCCGCGGGCACGTCCAGGTCGAGGCCATCCAGCACCTGGTGGCGGCCGAACGCCTTGGCCAGCCCGGTGATGGCCAGCTCGGTCATGTCACCATCCTCGGATCCGCCGAACGGTTGAAGAACCGGCCGAGCACGATGCTCGGGAGCGTAGCCACCGCGATCATCACCAGGGCAAACGGGGCGGCCTGCGCGTAGGACAGGTTCGTCTCGTAGGCCCAGAACTGGGTGGCCAGGGTCTGCACGCCGATCGGGATCAGGATAAGGGTCGCGGTGAGTTCGGTGATGACCGACAGGAACACCAGGCAGAACGCGGCAACCAGGCCGGGCCCGGTGAGCCGCAAGGTGACCCGGAGGGCTACCGCCAGCCGGCTCTGGCCCAGCGACCGGGCCACCTCGTCCAGGCTGACCGGCGCCCGGGCCAGCGAGGCCTTGACGCCGACCAGGGCCAGCGGGAAGAACATGATCGCGTAGGCCAGGATCAGCAGCGGCCCGGTCTGGTAGGCGAAGCCGCCCAGGTAGCGCTGGGTGAAGTAGGACAGGGCCAGCGCGATGACCACGCCGGGGATGGCCAGCACCAGGTAGGTGCTGCGTTCCAGCAGGCGGCGGGCCAGCCCGCCGGGATGCCGGACCGCCAGCAGCGCCACCGGCAGCGCCAGCAGCGTGGCCAGCAGCCCGGCCAGCGCGCCGTACAGCGCGGTGTAGCCGGCCGCGGTCAGCAGCGGGACGCCGGTCAGCGAGGGCCGCACGCCGCTGGTCATCCAGTACACGCTGGCCGCGATGGGCACGCCCAGGGCCAGGCCGGTGAGCAGCACGAAGCCGGCCAGCACCGGGAGGCGGGCCCGGCCGAGCCGCTGGGGCGGGCTGACCCGCTGGGCCAGCGGACCCGACCGGCTGACCCGTCCCCGGCCCCGGCTCAGTCCCTCACCGGCCAGTACGACCAGGCTGAGCAGGACCAGCACCAAGGCCAGCGCGCACGCGGCAGGCAGGCTGAACGCGGCGCCGATCTCGGTGAAGATCTCGGTGGTGAACGTCTGGTAGCCGACGATCTCGAACGCGCCGTACTCGGCCAGCAGCACCATCGCGACCAGCAGGCAGCCGCCCAGGATGGCGCCGCGGGCCTGGCCCAGCGTGATGCGCAGGAACGTGCGCGCCCGGCCGATGCCCAGGCTGCGGGCCACTTCCTCCTGGCCCGGGTCGGCGCTGCGCAGACTGGCCGCGACCGGCAGGTAGACCAGCGGGTAGACGGCCAGCGTCATCACGATCACGGCGCCGCGGAAGCCAGCGATCCAGGAGGACAGTGACGCCCAGCCGAAGCTGACCACGAAGTCCGGGATGGCCAGCGGCACCACCACCAGCACGGCCCAGATCCGCCGGCCGGGCAGGTCGGTCCGCTCCACGCACCAGGCCGCGGCGGTGCCGATGACGGCGCACAGCGCGGTGACCACGACGGTGAGCCGGATCGTGTTCCACAGCAGGGTCACGGTCAGCTCGCGGAAGATCAGCCTGCTGTCCTCGCTGAGCCCGCTGCCGCTCGCCTCGATCAGCAGGAAGATCAGCGGCAGGGTGAGGATGGCCGCGATGACCGTGGCCGTGGCCATGAGCGCGACGGGCCGGCTGGGCCGGCGGGCCCGGCTGGCCGTGGGCCCGGCCGCCACGGCCGGTGCGGCCGGGGCAGCCGGCGCGGTCACAGCAATCCTGCCTGGCGTAGTAGCGCGATGGCGGCCGAGCCGTCCCCCAGGTCGGCGATCGTGATCGGGTTGGGCTGCAGGTCACCGAAGGGCGTTTCCGGCGCGGCGGTGGTCACCCCGGACGCGATCGGGTACTCGTAGCTGAGCGAGTCGCGGCCGATGATCTCCTGTGCCTGCTTGCTGACCAGGAAGGCCAGGAACCGCTGGGCGGCGGCCTGATGGGTGGATGACTTCAGCACCGCCGCGCCGGACACGTCGATCACGTACCCGGGATCGCGCGGCGCGAAATGTGTGATCTTGGAGTGCATGCTGCCCGCGCCGATCTCCGCGCGCAGCCGGTACCAGTAGTACTCGTTGATGATGCCCAGCGCCGCGGCGCCGCGGTTGACCTGGCTGGTGATCGTCTCGTTGTCCGGGTAGATGTGCCCGGCCGCGTTGGCCTTGATGGCCTGCAGCCAGTGGACCGTGGCCGCCTGGCCGTGCGCGTGCAGCACCGAGGTGACGATCGGCTGGAAGTCGGTCTCGCCGGCGGCCAGCGCCAGCTTGCCCTGGTATTTGGCGTCGGCGAGCTGCATGACCGACGTGGGCAGCTGGCTCGCCTTGATCAGGCTGGGGTTGTAAATGATCACGCTGACCCGGGCTGACACGCCGACCCAGTCGCCCTGCGGCGAGTTGAACCGGGCCGGGGTCTGGCCCAGCGTGGCCTGGTCCACCGCGGACAGCAGGCCCTTGTCCTGCAGGAACTCCAGCGCCGGGGAGTTCTCGGTGTAGATCACGTCGGCCGGTGACCTGCTGCCCTCGGCCACGATCTGCTGGGCCAGCACGTCCTCGTCGTCGCTGCGCGTCCGGACCGTGATGCCGGTCTGCTTCTCGAACGCCGCGACCAGCTTGTCGGTGGTCTGCGGGTGCTGGCCGCTATAGAGCGTGATGGACTGGGCGCTGCCGGCCGACGAGACCGAGAGCGCGTTTCCGCAGCCCGCCAGCAGGCAGGCCGCGATGGCCAGCGCGGCCAGGGTGATCAGTCGAGTAGTACCCCGCCGCCGTGCTGTCACCGGTCACCTTCCTGTCGGTCTGGGACGTCCCCGCCTGGCCGTTAGGAAGCTTAGGCTAACCTAACTAATATCGGCCAGCGCGGCCGGGGGCTGGTGCGCGTGATTCGGGTCACGTGCCCTGGTGACTGGGTCGTATGACCGTGCCTGGTGGTCGCGGTCATGGCGCAGGCCGGGAACGTGAACGTACCCTGTGGTAATGCTCCGGGGTGGCCCGGCCCGGCCGCCCACGGCACACTGCCCGGGGCCGCAGTTGCGACACGTACCGAGGTGAACCGGTTGCGAGACATCCTGGACCCCATCGCCAAGTGGTGGGACGCGGGCGAGGTATTCGGCCTGGCCACCGTGGTCCGGACCTTCCGCAGCGCGCCACGGGAGCCGGGCGCCGCGATGGCGGTGTCAGCTGACGGCGAGGTTACCGGCAGCGTGTCCGGCGGCTGCGTCGAGGGCGCCGTGTACGAGGTGGCCCGTGAGGTCTGCGAGACCGGGCAGGCCGTGCTGGAGACCTACGGGGTCAGTGACAACGACGCGCTCGCGGTGGGGCTGACCTGCGGCGGGATCCTGCACGTGTTCGTCGAGCCGGTCAGCCCGCAGACCTTTCCCGAGCTGGGCGAGGTGACCGCGGCCATCCGGGCCGGCCAGCCGGTGGCGGTGGCCACCGTCATCGAGGGCCCGGGCCAGGTCGGCGCGCGCCGGGTGATCTGGGCCGACGGGGACCGGGCCCGCGGCACCCTGGGTGCCGGGGACCGGCTGGACCAGGCGGTGGACGACGACGCCCGCGGCATGCTGGCCCAGGGCCTGACCGGGGTCCGCCGCTACGGTGAGCACGGCGAGCGGCGCGGCGACGAGCTGGCCGTGTTCGTGCACTCGTTCGCGCCGCCGCCACGGATGCTGGTGTTCGGCGCGATCGACTTCGCCGCGGCCGTGGCCCGGGCGGGCAAGTTCCTCGGCTACCGGGTCACCGTGTGCGACGCGCGGCCCATCTTCGCCACCCAGGCGCGGTTCCCGGACGCCGACGAGGTGGTAGTGGACTGGCCGCACCGGTACCTGGCCAAGACCCCGGTGGACTCGCGCACGGTGATCTGCGTGCTCACCCACGATCCCAAGTTCGACGTGCCGGTCCTCGAAGTGGCGCTGCGCACCCCGGCCGGGTACATCGGCGCCATGGGCAGCCGCCGCACCCACGAGGACCGGCTGGACCGGCTGCGCGAGGCCGGACTGACCGAGGACGAGCTGGCCCGGCTGCGCTCACCGATCGGGCTGGACCTGGGCGCACGGACGCCGGAGGAGACCGCGGTCTCGGTCGCGGCCGAGCTCATCCAGCTCCGCTGGGGCGGCTCGGGCCGGCCGCTGACGCTGACCTCCGGCCGGATCCACCACGCGAGTTGACCCCGCTGCCGATGCTTGAGCCGGTTGCCGGGGTGTTGCTGGCTGCCGGAAGCGGGTCGCGGCTGGGGCGGCCGAAGGCACTGGTGGAGCTGGGCGGCACCCGGCTGGTGGACCGCGGGGCCGACCTACTGCGGGCGGGCGGCGCCGGCCCGCTCGTGGTGGTCTCCGGGGCGGCCGCCCTGAGCCTGCCCGGGGTGATCATGGTGCACAACCCCGGCTGGGCCAGCGGCATGGGCTCCTCGCTGGCCGTGGGCCTGGGTGCGGTGCCGGACGGCTGCGCGGCCGCCGTCATCGCCCTGGTCAACCAGCCGCTGATCGGGGCGGCCGCGGTGCAGCGGCTGATCGCCGCACACGCCGCCGGGGCGACGGTGGCCGTCGCGTGCTACCAGGGCCAGCCGCGCAACCCGGTGCTGCTGGCCCGCGAGCACTGGCCGGAAGTGATCTCGCTGGCCGCGGGTGACGTGGGCGCGCGCCCGTTCCTGCGCGCCCACCCAGACCTGGTCACGCTAGTCGAGTGCGCGGACACCGGCCAGCCGGACGACCTGGACACCCCGGCCGACCTGGCCCGCCTCACCCGGATGCTGCCCAGCTAGACCGCGCTGACCTGGATGCCCCAGGTGTGCGTCACGCTGTCGCCGGGCTCCAGCATGAGCAGGTCGGTCCCGGAGACGAACGCGTTGGGCGGGCAGGTCATCGGCTCGATGGCCACGGCCCGGCGGCGCTGCCCCGGCTCCAGGGCATCCCCGGTGAACGCCTGCAGCCACTCATATCCGGGGCCCGCCCACAGCGCCACCTCGGTGCCGGCCTGGCGCAGCCGGGCCCAGGCGCGGCCCTGGTCATCACGGGCCAGCCCGGTGAACGCGTGGTCCAGTTGCACGCTGCCGACGGGCCGGGTGACGCGGAAGTCGAACTCGGTGCCGGTCACGTCCGCGGGCGGCCCGGCCGGGATGCCCCGGTCGCCGTTGGGCAGCCGTAGGCCGGCAGGCAGCGTCAGGTCGCAGCCATCGATGCTGCCCGCGCCCGTGGTCAGGTAGGGGTGCGAGCCGGTGCCGTAAGGGGCAGGTGCCGAGCCGACGTTCCGGGCGGTAATGCTGACCTGCAGGCCGCGGTCGGCTTCCAGCTGGTAGCTGGCCTCCAGCTCCAGGCAGAACGGGTAGCCCTGGTGGCCCAGCAGCACGTGCCGCAGGCTGACCTGCTGGCTGGTGTGCTGCCCGGTGGTCCAGCCCGCCCACCGGGTCAGCCCGTGGATCGCGTTCTGGTTGGCCGGCTCGGACAGGGCCAGCTGGTGCTGCGCGCCATCGGTGGCGTAGCGGCCGCCGTCCACCCGGTTGGGCCACGGGCAGAGCAACTGGCCCGCCCCGGCCGGCGGCAGCACGTCGGCCTCATACTCGGTGATGACCGGCTGGCCGCGGTGCCGCAGCAGGCGCAGCCCGGCGCCCAGCTCGGTGACCGTGGCCTGGTAATCCCCGGCCGAGATGTCGTATTGCGCGCCGCTGAGCGGAACCTGGGCGCCGGTGAGCGAAACCATGATCAGCTTCCCTGCGTGTTCGCGGGCCCAGACATCGCGTGCCATAGCGGCACCGGCGGGCGGGGAATTTGCGAGTGCCGGCGGGGCTGCTTGGGGAGCGGGGGACCGTCAGCCCCGCCGGCTCTTGAACCATAGCGGCCCCGGGCGCGGATAAGGGCGAAAGTCTTCAAGCCGGGCGATCGTGCAGACACCTGTAACCTCTTGCGACTTTGAGTTATCTTCCGGACACCCAGAGCATCCAGACCGGGGTGCTGATGGCCTGGGCTGAAGCGGCCGGGGGGATAGTGGGACGAGGGTATCCCACCGCGCCCACGGGCCAGCCGGGCGGCCCGGCCGGCCAGCGGCCGGCCGGCTAGTTTCATGCAACCAGGCAGGCGCAGGGCCGTGAGCAGGCGGGGTGTGCGCGCGCGCACCGGGCGGTGGCCCGCATGGTGGGCAGGCCCGCTTGTCGGCGGCCCCGCAAGGCAGGTTGAATGTCGTTGCCAGGGGGGTGTACCGGGACCCGTCCCGGGACTTCCGGCCGCGCAGCGGCGCAGCATCACATCCGGGGAAGGGCCATGGCGGACGAGGTCGGGTTCAGTGTGGGTGCGGTCGCCCGCCGGCTCGGCGTCGCGCCGTCCACGCTGCGCACCTGGAACCGGCGGTACGGCATCGGCGCGCAGGAACTCAGCCCAGGCCGGCACCGGCGGTACACGGCCGAGGACATCACCCGGCTGGAACACATGCAGCGGCTGATCCTGCGCGGCGCGGCGCCGGCCGACGCGGCCCAGGTGGCGCTGACCAGCCAGGCACTGCCGGTGCGCGCCCCGGCCGTGGATGTCCCGGCGGCCCGGGCCGGGCCCGGTCACGGGGCCGGCGGCCAGCGGCTCGCGCTGCCCGGCGCCTCACCCGCGGCCCGCGGGCTGGCCCGCGCCGCGCTGGCCATGGACGACGCGCTGATGGACGAGATCATCCGGGCGGCGCTGGCCCGGGACGGGGTGATCCCCACCTGGCAGGCCCTGCTCGTCCCGGTGCTGTCCGGGATCGGCACCCGCTACGAGCAGACCGGCGGCTGCGTCGAGGCCGAGCACCTGCTGTCCTCGGTGACGCTGGCCGCGCTGGCCACCCGGCATCCCTATGCCAGTGGCCGGGCCGATGACCGCCCCGTGCTGCTCGCCTGTGCGGCGGGGGAGCAGCACAGCCTGCCGCTGTACGCGCTGGCCGCGGCGCTGGCCGAGTGTGCGGTCAGCGCCCGGATGCTGGGCGCCGCGCTGCCGTACCTCTCGCTGGCCGCCGCGGTGCGGCGCACCGGGCCGGCCGCGGTGTTCCTGTGGTCACAGGTCCCGGACACCGGGGACCCGGCCACGCTGCCCGACCTGCGCCGGCGGCGGCCCGGGGCCCGGCTGCTGCTCGGCGGCCCCGGTTGGCCGCAGGATGGCCTGCCCGAGGGCTGCCGCCTGATCGGCAACCTGCCCGACGCGGTCACCGAGGTGATGGCATCCCTCGGCCGCGGCTGACCCACCCGGCCTCCGTCCCACTCACCCCACCACCCCGCGCGCCCCGTATGTCCCGCCTGCCCCGAGTCCCGCCGCTTCAGCCAGCCTCTGGCACCACATGGTTGAAGCTTTGATGCGCCCGGTGCGCATCAAATTTTCACCCATGCGCCGGATCGGGGTGGACACTGTAAGCGGGGCGGGGTGGGTTATCGGGGCGGGGTTAGGCCGCCGTTGCGCACTGCTTCGGCGGCCAGCACGCCGAACAGGTAGAAGTAGGCCGCCTCTTCGTCCTCGAACGTGCGGACCTCGTGCCGGGACCCGTCGGCCGCGCTGAACACCTCGAAGCCCTCGTCGGTGCGGAGCAGGCACATGGCGCCGTCGGCCTCCTGCTCCAGCGCGTAGGCAGACCGCGGGATGGCGGCCAGGTCGGCGAGTTCGGAGAAGATCGACCGGGTCTGCACCCGCTGCTTGCGGGCGGACCGGCGGCCGGACGGGGGCTGGGCCCGGCGGGACGGGCCGGCCAGCGGGGTGCCCTCCAGGATGCCGTTCGGCCCGGAGGGCGGGGCCTGCATCGCGGTGGCCGCGCCGTTCCACTGACCGTTGCCGTTGCCGTTGACCGGGCCGTGCCCGTTCATCCCGGGTGCCCCGTTGCCGGTCCAGTTGGGCGGGGGGCCGCCGTTGCCGTTCCAGTTGGGCGGTGCGCCGTAGCCGTTCACCGGGGGCTGCGGGCCGGTGCCCTGGCCGGTCCAGTTGCCAGGCGGCGGCGGCGCGCCGTTGCCGTTCCAGCCCGCGGGCGGCTGGGCGCCGTTGCCGTAGCCTGCCGGGGGCACCGGGGCGCCGTTCCCGGTCCAGTTGGCGGGGGTGCCGTAGCCGTTTACCGGGGGCTGCGGCCCGGTGCCGTAGCCGTTTACCGGGGGCTGCGGGCCGGTGCCTGGCCGTTCCAGGTTCCGGGGGCGCCGTTGCCGTTCCAGTTGGGCGGTGCGCCGTAGCCGTTCACCGGGGGCTGCGGGCCGGTGCCCTGGCCGGTCCAGCCGTCCTGGCCGCCCGGGGCGCCGTAACCCGCGGCGGGGTGCCCGCCGGTGCCCTGGCCGTTCCACTGCGGCGGCGCGCCGTTCCCGGCCCAGGCGACTGCGGGGGCCAGGGCCGGCTCGGCCGGGTAACCACGGCCGCGGGTGTCGGCCGCAGGCGGGGCGGCCAGCGGGGCGGCCAGCGGCGCGGCCGACCAGGGCTGCGCGCCGTACGGATAGGAGGGCTGCGGTGGCGCGGTGGGCTCCGGCCGGGCTCGGGGCAGGTTCTTCTCCACCTTCTCCTCGGTCAGGCTGGTGACCTCATCCCGGGGGGTGAGCAGCTCGAACACGCCGCGGTCCACCTGCCAGTAGCCGAGTTCCCTGGCCCGCCGGGCATCCTTGCCCAGGTAGACGATGTGCAGCCGGTCGCCGAGGTCATCCAGCACTAGGCAGGCTTCGCCATGGAAGGTGCCAATGGGCCGGGACTCCCAGAGCACGTCGACCTCCGCCCTGATCACGCGCTTGCGCCAGTGCCCGGGAGCGGGCTCGAAGCCCAGTTCCTCCGGGGGAGGGCACGCGGCAAACAAGACGACATCGGATTCGGACGGTCCCACCCCTACCTCGTAGGGGACCCCGCGGTACGTGGCCATCTGACGGAGGCGCATGGCTCACAGCCCCTTGGACGGGCGAAGCCAGGCTTGCCCGTCGAACCGGGCGATGAGTTCTTCGCCGCCGGGCACGATCCGGTGGATCTCCGCACCCACCGGCACCGGGATCGGCAGCGTGTAGAACTCAGGAATGGAGCTGGGCGGCGGCCCGGCCGGGCCATCGGCCGGCGGCGGTGCCAGCGACACGTCCAGGTCCAGGGCACGCCAGCGCATGACGTAAATCTCCGCCAGTTCGGCGGTGAAGTCAGACCCGTCATAGCCAAGGTTCAGGACATTATAAAAATCGGCCGGGCTGCGCAGCGCGCAGTCCCTGGCCCGGTACACGTACCCGGCGATCACAGATCGCCGCCCGGTGAGATAGGGCTCCACCAGGCGAGGCGGAATGACCTTCTGCATCTGGGTTCCGGGTTCGATGATCCTGACCATGGGCTCAGCCTGAGTCACACGCTCCCCTCACGGTTGGCCTGGGCGAGTTCAAAAGACTCTCACACGGGGATTTTCCCCTCAACTGCTTCGCCAGCAGTGCCCGCCTCATCCGGATGTAATTGACCGTAACCCGTCAGCCGGTGTGCTGGGGCAACGTCAGGGGCATTGCCCCGGGCCGCGCCCGGTGGCCCGCGGCGGACCCGGCCGCGGGCACCGATCAGCGCGAACGTGCAGGATATGCGGGTGTTCCGTGGGTGCCGGCCGGGACGGGCCACCCGGCCGCGGCGCCCGGGGCGGGCCGGCCAGCCCGGTGCCCCGGCTAGGGTTGAGCCGTGCGCAGCCTCAACACAGCCGGGCCGCAGTTCCCAGGCGATGACGGGGCCGCCGACCCGGCGGTGCTCGCCGCGCTGGGCGCATACGCGGCGGGCCAGGGCAGCGAGCACGCCGCGCTGAACGCGCTGGCCGGTTCCCGGCTCCTGGTGCCGGTGGTGGCTGTACTGACCGAAGAGGCCAGCGGGGAAAGCAAGGCTGCGGCGGACAGTGAGACTGCCGGGGACAGTGAGACTGAGGCGTCCGCTGACGGCCCCGGCAGCGGACTGCGCCAAGAGAAGAGCACGGAGATGGCCCTGCCCACCTTGGTCGGGCGGGACGGCCGGGCCGCCGTCCTGGCGTTCACCAGCCTGGACGCGCTGACCCGGTGGCGGCCGGACGCGCGTCCGGTGGCGGTGCCCGCGGCCCGGGCCTGGCAGGCCGGGGCCGCGGAGGCCAGCGCGGTGGTCATCGACGTGGCCGGGCCGGTCCCGGTCACCGTGGAAGGAGCCCGGCTGGCCGCGCTGGCGGCGGGCCGTCCCGCGCCCCTGCCGCACCAGGACCCGGACGTGCTGGCCGCGCTGCACGTGGCGCTGGGCGACGAGCCGCTGATCGTGCAGGCCTCGCTGACCACCCCGGACCAGCGGGCGGGCTGGGAGTACGGGCCCCGGCCGGAAGACCTGCCCGACCTGGCCGCGCGGAGCGGCGCCGACCTGAGCGCGCTCGGCCTGGACCTGCCCGGCCTAGACAGCCCAAGCCAGAACGGCACCGGCCGGGGAGGGAGGGGGGGGGGGGCAGCGCCAACCACCAGGACAGCGCGGCGGCCGACGGCGCTACCGGAACTAGTGCTGCTGGGATTGAGGGTGCGGGCGTGGGCGACCGCGCTGCCGGAACTAGTGCCGCGAACCGGTGCTGCCAGGGCTGGCGCGGCGCGGGCAGCGCGGCGCGGACGGCACCGGGGAGGACACCGCCGATTTGGCGCTGCAGGTGACGCTGGCCGACGGGTGCGACCCGGCGGCGGCCACCGCGGCGGTGCGCCGGGTGGCCGAGGCCCTGCTCACCGCGACCGGCGGCCGGCTGCGCCGCGGCATGGAAGTATCGGTGGCGCCAGCGCGCGCCCGGTGACGCGCGGCTCGCTCACGCAGTTGGACGACATGACCTGCGGAGTCACCGCGGGTGGGAGGATCAGGACATGGTGCGCTGGCTGACCGCGGGTGAGTCGCATGGCCGCGCTCTGGTCGCCATCTGCGAGGGGATCCCGGCCGGGGTCGAGATCACCAGCGCGGACATCGCGGCCGCGCTGGCCCGTCGGCGGGCCGGGTACGGCCGCGGCGCGCGGATGAAGTTCGAGCAGGACGAGGTGGAGATCACCGGCGGCACCCGGCACGGCCGCACGCTGGGCAGCCCGGTGGCCATCCGGGTCGGCAACACCGAGTGGCCCAAGTGGGAGACGGTGATGTCGCCCGACCCGGTGCCCGCCGAGGACCTGGCCGACCTGGCCCGCAACGCGCCGCTGACCCGGCCCCGGCCCGGCCATGCCGATCTGGCCGGGATGCAGAAGTACGGTCACGACGACGCCCGGCCCGTCCTGGAACGAGCGAGCGCACGCGAGACCGCCGCCCGGGTCGCACTGGGCGAGGTGGCACGGCAGTTCCTGGTACAGGCGTTCGGTATAGAGGTCTTGAGTCACGTGGTGGAGATCGGTTCGGTGGCCGCGCCGCCGGCGCGCAGCCGGAGCCGGGCGACCGGGCGCGGGTCGACGCGGACCCGGTGCGCTGCCTGGACGCCAAGGCCAGCCTGGCCATGCAGGAGGAGATCGACGCGGCCCGCAGCGACGGCGACACCCTCGGCGGCGTGGTCGAGGTGGTCGGCTACGGCCTGCCGCCCGGGCTGGGCAGCCATGTGCACTGGGACCGGCGGCTGGACGGGCGGCTGGCCGCCGCGCTGATGAGCATCCAGGCCATCAAGGGTGTCGAGGTGGGCGACGGGTTCACGACGGCCCGCCGCCGTGGTTCGCAGGCGCACGACGAGATCGAGCCCGCGGCCGGCGGCGTCCGGCGGCGGACCAACCGGGCCGGCGGGATCGAGGGCGGCATGAGCACCGGCGAAGTGATCCGGGTGCGCGCGGCGATGAAGCCGATCTCCACCGTGCCGCGCGCGCTGGCCACGGTGGATGTGGCCACCGGCGAGCCGGCCAAGGCCATCAACCAGCGCAGCGACGTGACCGCGGTGCCCGCGGCCGGCGTGGTGGCCGAGGCCATGGTCGCGCTGGTGCTGGCCGACGCGGCGGCGGAGAAGTTCGGCGGCGACTCGGTGGCCGAGGCGCGCCGCAACCTGCGCGGCTACCTGGATTCACTGGTGATCACGTGAGCGGGCCACCGCGTAGCGGTCCTCATCGGGCCGCCGGGCGCGGGCAAGTCCACCGTGGGCCCGCTGCTCGCGGGCAAGCTCGGCGTGCCGTTCACCGACGCGGACAGCGTGATCGAGGAGACGGCGGGCAAGCCGGTCAGCGACATCTTCGTGCAGGATGGTGAGGCCGCGTTCCGCGCCCTGGAGCAGGCCACCGCGGCCCGGCTGATCGGCGGCCAGCCCGGGGTGCTCGCACTGGGCGGCGGTGCTCCGCTCGCCCCGGCCACCCGGCAGATGCTGGCCGGGCAGCGGGTCATCTACCTGGAGACCGGGTTCCGCGCGGTGGTGCACCGGTCGGGCCTGGACGGGCCGCACCCGCCGATGCCGGGCAACCCGCGCGGGCGGCTGAAGCAGATGCTCGACGAGCGGCACCCGGTGTACGCCGGGCTGGCCTGGCGCACGGTGGCCACCGACGACCGTGACCCCGAGGACCTGGCCGGGTTCCTCGCCGCCGAACTCGGAGCGCAGCAGCCGTGACCGCGACCAGGATCGGTGTCCGCGGTGAGCACCCGTACGACGTCGTGGTCGGCACGGGCGTGCTCGGTGAGCTGCCCGCCCTGGTCGGCCCGCAGGTGACGTCGGTCATGGTGATCGCGCCCAAGGGGCTTGACGAGATCTCCTGGCCGGTCAGCCGGGCGCTGCAGGACGCCGGGTACCAGGTGCACACGGCCGAGGTGCCGGCCGGTGAGGCGGCCAAGGACATCAGCGTGGCCGCGGCGCTGTGGTCCCAGCTGGCCGCGAGCCGGATCACCCGGAGCGACTGCGTCGTCGGCGTCGGCGGCGGGGCCGCCACCGACCTGGCCGGGTTCGTGGCCGCCACCTGGCTGCGCGGGGTGCGGCTGGTGCTGGTGCCGACCACGCTGCTGGCCATGATCGACGCCGCCGTGGGCGGCAAGACCGCGGTGGACATCCCGGAGGGCAAGAACCTGGTCGGCGCGTTCCACCCGCCGGCCGGGGTGCTGGCCGACCTGTCCGTGCTGGAGACGCTGCCCCAGGCCGAGTACGTGAGCGGGCTGGCCGAGGTGGTCAAGGCCGGGTTCATCGCCGACCCGGTGATCCTGGAGCTGATCGAGGCCGACCCGGCGGGCGCCCAGGTGCCGCACGGCCAGCACGCGCGGGAGCTGGTGGAGCGCGCGGTGCGGATGAAGGCCGACGTGGTCTCGGCCGACCTGCGCGAGTCCGGGCGGCGGGAGATCCTCAACTACGGGCACACGCTGGGCCACGCCATCGAGCGGGTCGAGGGCTACCAGCTGCGGCACGGTGAGGCGGTGGCCATCGGGATGGTCTACGCGGCCGAGGTGGCCCGGCTGATGGGGCGGCTGGACCAGGTCACGGTGGGCCGGCACCGCCGGGTGCTGCAGGCGGTCGGGCTGCCCACTGCCTACAGGACCGGGCTGTGGCCCGAGCTGCGGGACGCGATGACAGTAGATAAGAAGGCGCGCGGCGCCCGGCTACGGATGGTGCTGCTGGACGGCCTGGCCCAGCCGGCCGTGGACACCCCGCCGGAAGCGCTGCTGTCCAGTGCCTACCGGGAGGTGTGCAGGCCATGAAGCAGGTGCTGGTGCTGAACGGGCCGAACCTGGCCCAGCTCGGCTCCCGCGAGCCGGACGTGTACGGCTCGCAGACGTTCGAGGACCTGGTCGAGACGTGCCGGCAGACCGGGCGGACGCTGGACCTGCACGTCGAGGTCAGGCAGACCAACGACGAGGCGGAACTGATCGGCTGGGTGCACGAGGCGGCCTCGGCCCGGCTGCCGGTGGTGCTCAACCCGGCCGCGTTCACGCACTACTCCTACGCGCTGCGCGACGCACTGGCCATGCTGGCCGCGCCGCTGGTCGAGGTGCACCTGAGCAACCCGGCTACCCGGGAGCGGTTCCGGCACAACTCGGTGGTGTCCGGCGTGGCCACCGGCACGATCGCCGGGTTCGGCCTGATGTCCTACCAGCTGGCGCTGCAGGCCATCGCCGAGCTGGCCGCGGTCCAGGAGGCGGCCGGCGAGGACACGGTCTCGGACGGCTAGCCATGATCGTGCTGATCGGGTTCATGGGCGCGGGCAAGACCACCGTCGGGCACCTGCTCGCGGAGCGGCTCGGCCTGCCGTTCATGGACACCGACCTGGTCATCGAGCAGCGCACCCGGCGCAGCGTGCGGGACATCTTCGCCACCGACGGCGAGCCCGCGTTCCGCCAGCTGGAGCACACCGTCACCGCGGAACTGCTGGCCGGCCCGGACGCGGTGCTCGCGCTGGGCGGCGGGGCGGTGCTGCATCCGGAGACGCAGCGCGTGCTGGGCGGCCACAGGTGGTGTACCTGAAGGTCGGCTACGACGAGTCGATGCTCCGGGTGGCGCACGACGAGTACCGGCCGCTGCTGCGCGACCCTGACCTGGAAGGCATCTTCCAGCGCCGGCTGGCCAGCTACCACGCGGTGGCCACGCTGACCGTGGTCACCGACGGGCGGCGCCCGGAGACGATCTGCCTGGACCTCGTGGCCCGGCTGGCCGAGGTGCCGGGCGCCCCGGCCGACCGCCACCGTGCTGGTGTCCTGCACCGGCGGCACCTACAACGTGCATGTCGGGCCCGGGCTGCTGGCCGACGCGGACCGGCTGCTGCCCGCGCTGCCCCGGGCCCGGTCGGCGGTCATGCTGGCCAGCCCGGCGGACCGGGCGGCGGCGGCGCTGGTCAGCCGGGCGCTGGAGCGGCGCGGGCTGGCGGTCAGCGCGTTCGACGTGCCGGACGGGCAGCAGCACAAGAACCTGGCCACCGTGGCCCAGGTGGCCGAAGACCTGGCCGACCTGGCGGTGCACAAGGACGACCTGATCGTCGGGGTGGGCGGCGAGGTGCTGTGCGACATCGCGGGCTTCGTGGCCAGCACCTACAACCGGGGCATGCCGCTGGCGCTGTTCCCGACCACGCTGCTGGCCCAGGCCGACGCCGCGGTGGGCGGCAAGGCCTCGCTGAACCTGCCGCAGGGCCGCAACCTGGTCGGCACGGTGCATCAGCCGGTCGCGGTGGTCGCGGACGTGGCCGAGGCGGCCGACCAGCCGGCCCGGGAGTACCAGGCCGGCCTGGCCGAGATGGTCAAGCACGCGCTGATCAGCGGCGGGGACCTGGTCCCGATGATCGAGGACCGGGCGGCCGAGCTGACCAAGGGCGAGGTCGGGGCGCTGGCCGACGCGGTGACCCGCAGCGTCACGGTGAAGGCGGCCATCGTCAGCACGGACGAGCGGGAGCGCGGCAGCCGGCTGCACCTGAACTACGGGCACACGTTCGGCCACGCCATCGACCAGGTGCGCGGGCTGGAGCGGGCCGACGACGGGTCGGCGGTCGCGGTCGGCATGATGGCCGCCGCTTACCTGGCCCGGCGGCAGGGCCGGATCGGCGACGACCTGGTCGGCCTGCACCGGCGGCTGCTCGCAGCCATGGACTGCCGGTCAGCGGCGAGTTCGCGCTGGCCGGGCTGCGCGACGCCTGGCTGCGGGACAAGAAGTACCAGGACGGCGTGCGCTTCGTGGTGCTGAACGGGCTGGGCCGCCCCGAGGCCGGGGTGCCGGCCGACGAGGACAGCCTGGCCGCGGTGCTGGCCGACCTGGCCGTCAGTCCCTGAGCGGCCGTCAGCTGGATCCAGGTCTTGCCCGGGACCTGGCGGGCGGCCTGGAACGCGGCCGCCGCGTCGGCCAGCGGGTAGCAGGCACCTAGCACCCGGGGGCGCCACCTGGCCGGCCCGGGCCAGGGTGGTGGCGAAGTCGTCCGGGTGGTCGTAGATCAGCGAGCCGTGCAAGGTGAGCTGGCGCTGCACCACGGTCCTGGTGACCAGGCTGGCGGGTTCGCTGTTCTGCCCGATGATCAGCAGCACGCCGCCGCGGCCGGCCCGGCTGACCGCCTCGGGCAGGGCGGCGGGCACGCCGGACGTCTCGAAGACCGCGTCGTAGCCGCCCGCGGTCTCCGCCGCCAGCTGTGCGCCCAGGTCCGCGGCCAGCGACCGCCGCCCCGGGTGCGGTTCCAGCACGTCCGGCACGATGCCCTGGTCCAGCAGGGCCAGGCAGAGCAGGCTGCCCTGCGAGCCGGCCCCGATCACCAGGCACCGGCTGCCCGGCCGCACCCCGGACCGGCGGATGGCCGCCCGGGCCACGGTGAACGGCTCGGCGCAGACCGCGTCGGCGTCCCGCCACGGCGCCGGGACCGGCCAGGCGAACTGGGCGGGCACCGCGATCCGCTCGGCCAGCACGCCGGGGGCGTTGAAGCCGAGGCTGACCCGGTGCGGGCAGGCCGAGGTGCGCCCGGCCTGGCAGGCCGGGCAGCTCAGGCACGGGAAGTTGGGCTCGATGATCACTCGCTGGCCGATCCGGCCGGCGTCGGCGCCCGGCCCGGCGCCGACGATCTCCCCGGTGGATTCGTGCCCCGGTACCCAGGGCAGCGCGGGCGGCGGCCGGCGGCCGCCCAGCAAGGCCAGATCTGACCCGCAGATCCCGACCCCGCGCACCTGGACGACGACCTGGCCGGAACCCGGCTGCGGCTCCGGCCAGTCGTCCACGACGCGCAGTGGCCCTGGGAACTCTTCCAGGACAACGGCTCGCACTAGGTCACTCCATGAAGGTGGAGGCAGCTCAGGGGATGTAGGCGTACTTGGCGAAACTCGGCTCGCTGACGTTGCTCTTGGTCAGCAGCACGTCGGGCAGCTGCACGGACGCCTGGATGGCGCTGGACTTGCCGGTCAGCTTGTCGTAGGCGAACTGCGCGGCGTCCGCGCCCTCGGTCCCGGCCTGCTGCGCGACCAGCGCGCTGACCTGGCCCTTTTTCAGCAGCGCGACCTCGGTGGGGCTGGCGTCGAAGCCGACCACGAGCACCTTGCCGGTCATCCCGTCAGCGGCCAGCGCGGCCGCGGCGCCCTCCGCGTTCGGCTCGGCCGCGCCGAAGATGGCCTTGATGCCCGGGTGCGCGGCCAGGATGGACCGCACCACGGTCTGGCTGGAGGTGACCGGCTGGGCGGTGTACTGCAGGGTGACCACCTTGATGCCCGGGTAGCTGGCTTTCAGCGCGTTCTCCAGGCCCTGCACCCGCTGCACCTGGGTGGTCGCGGTGGGGGACAGGCTGAGCACCGCGATCTGCCCCTTGCCGTGCAGCTGCTGGCCGATGTAGGCCGCGGCGACCTTGCCGCCCTGGATGTTGTCCGTGCTGATCTGGCTGGTCAGCTTGGACGGGTCGGCCAGCGCGGTGTCCACCGTGATGACCGGGATCCCGGCGTTCAGGCAGGTGTCGATGGCGGGCGCCATGGCCTTCGGGTCGGTGGGGGAGACGACCAGCGCGCTCGGGTGGCGGCTGCACATCGCGTCCACGACCGGGGTCTGCGCGCTCGGCGCGAAGTCCGGCGAGCCCTGGTACAGCACGGTCATGCCGAGCTTCCTGGCCTCGGTGCGCATGCCCGCGACCAGCGTGTCGTAGAAGGACACCCCGGTCGCGCCCGGGACGTAGGCGATGGTGAAGTGCTTGCTGGAGCTGCTGGACGGCGAGCTGCCGGACGAGCTGGCGCCGCTCGACGAGCAGGCGGCCAGGGCCACGGCCAGCCCGGCGATGGGGGCCAGGGCCAGCGCCCGTGGCCAGGAACGGCTCGATCTGTGACGGGACACCTTTCCTCCTAGGTGAGGAGAATGGAGGAAGGTGGAGGTGTTGGGCAGGACGATGGCTAGCTGCGCTGCCGCCGGCCGCGCAGCTGATCGATGTAGACAGCGAGGATGAGCACCGCCCCGACCAGGACTTCCTGCCAGAACGGCGGCACGTTGACCAGCACGAGGCCGGTGAGCAGGACCGCGATGATGCCGGTGCCGATGACCGTTCCGGCGATGGTGCCGCGCCCGCCGAACAGGCTGGCCCCGCCGATGACCACGGCGGCGATCGCGTTCAGGTTGTCGGTGGCACCGGAGTCCGGTGAGCCCGCGCCGAGCCGCGCCATGACCAGGACGCCGGCCGCGCCGGCCAGGAACCCGGCCAGCAGGTACACCTTGAACAGGTGCCGCCGGTCGTTGATGCCGGCCCGGACCACCGCCTCCCGGCTGTCCCCGATGCTCAGCGTGTAGGCGCCGAACCGGGTCTTGGCCAGCACCAGCCCGTACCAGACGGTGATCACGGCGGTCACCGCGACCGGGACCGGGATCCAGCCGCCCAGGTTGGTGTTGCCCACCGTGGTGACCGAGGCCGGGATGTTCGAGATCTCCTGGCCGTTGTTCAGCAGGTAGCCAAGCCCGGTGGCGATGCCCAGGGTGCCCAGGGTGACCACGAACGGTGGCACCGCGGCCCGGGTGACCAGGAACCCGTTCAGCGCGCCGAACAAGCCGCCCACCAGCAGCGTGGCCAGGAAGCCGACGGCCAGCGCGAGCGGGGCCGCGCCGGTCGCGGTGGCGAACCAGTGCGCCATCACCCACGCGCCGGCCGTCCCGGCGCAGCCCAGCACGGCGCCGACCGACAGGTCGATGCCGCCGGAGCAGATCACGAACGTCTCACCGACCGCGAGCAGCAGCACCTCGGTCGCGGTGCTGGACGTATTCAGCCAGTTGGCCCGGGTCAGGAAGTAGGGCGAGCTGATGGCGAACACCACGCAGATGGCCACCAGCACGCCGCCGATCCACAGGTCGCGGGCGGCGCCGGGCACCCGGTGCAGGTAACGGAGCGCGGCGGCGGCCGCGGGCGGCACCCGCTCTGGCGCCGGGGCCGGCTTGGTCGCGGTCACGGCCGGTTCACCTCCGCACCGGCTCCCTCGGTCCCGGCCGGGTCCGGCCCGCCATTCCCGGTCTTGGCGCCGGTGATGTAGCCGACCAGGTTCTCGGCGTTCAGCTCGTCGCCGGCCAGGATGGAGGCCAGCGCGCCGAGGCGTAGGACCACCACCCGGTCGCACACGGCCAGCACGTCGGGCATCTGGTGGCTGACGAAGATGACCGCGATGCCGTCCTGCCTGACCCGGCGGACCAGGTCGAGCACCTGCTGCTGCTGTTCCACGCCGAGCGCGCTGGTCGGCTCGTCCAGCAGCAGGATCCGGCTGGTCCAGGCGCAGGCCCGGGCGATGGCCAGGGCCTGGCGCTGGCCGCCGGACAGGTCCTGGGCGGCGGCGTGCACGTCCGGGATCCGGGTGTGCAGCCGGGCCAGCTCGCTGGCCGTGTGCGCGGACATCTGCCTGGTGTCCAGCCAGCCGATGCGCCGGGCCAGCCAGCCCCGGGAGATGGTCTCCCGGCCGAGGAAGAAGTTGGCCACCACGTCCCGCTGCGCGGCCAGCGACAGATCCTGGTAGACGGTGGCGATGCCGGCCTGCTGCGCCGCGGACGGGCTGGCGAACTGCACCGGCTGGCCGTCGATGAGGATGTCGCCGCCGGACGGCGCGATGGCCCCGGCCAGGATCTTCAGCAGCGTTGACTTGCCCGCGCCGTTGTCGCCCACGATGCCGAGCACCTCGCCCGCGTCCACGTGCAGGCTGACGCCGCGCAGCGCCTCGACCCCCCGGTAGTGCTTGCTGATATCCCGAACCGCCAGCCGAGCAGGCATGGGGCCGTGTCCTTTCTGGGTTAGTGCGCCGTCTGCTGGCCGGGCGCGGCCGCCTGGGCCAGTACCTGGCCGGCCGCGGCACGCGCACGGGCCGCGAACTGTGGCCCGGTCAGCTCCCGGCTCAGCCGCAGCGACGGGGCTTCCACGCCCACCGGGAGGCCGGCCGGCAGCGCGCCGAGCAGCCCGGTCAGCGGCAGCTCGCCCTGGCCGGGCAGCAGCCGCCGGGCCCGGGCCTCCAGGGCCAGGTCGCCGCCGGAGAGCGGCTGGCCGCGGGGCAGCGCGCGCGGCGGCGGCTGCCCGGCAGGCGGCTCGCGCGGCGCGTCACACAGCTGCACGTAGCTGAGCAGCGCCGGGTCGGCCGCGGCCAGGTCGTCCAGGCTGACCCCGCAGCGCTGGACGTGCAGGGCGTCGACCAGCACCCGGCCGTCGGCGGAGAGCGCCGCGATGTTCAGCGCGGCGGCCAGCGTGTGCACCGGCTTGTAGGACATGAACTCGATCACCGGCCGGACGCCGTAGGGCAGGGCGAGCTGGGTCAGCTCGGCGAACCGGTCGGCCAGCCGGGTCAGGCTGCCGTCGTTGCTGATCGCGTTGAGATAGCGGGCGCCCAGCTCGGCCGCGGCGGCTAACACCGGTTCCCAGCCGGCCCGGGCCCCGTCCAGGCGGATGGCCTCGGCGCCCAGTACCCGCAGCCCGGTACCGTCCAGCCGCCGCCGCGTTTCGGCCAGCATCCGTGACCCCGGGCTGACCGGCCAGGGCTGCTCCCCGTCGGTGGCGGGGGAGATACGCAGGCTCACCGCGTCGAACCCGGCGTCAGCGGCCAGGCTGACCAGGTCGGGCGGTGCCACGTCGAGCAGCGTCAGGTGCTCGAGGGACACCTCGCGGTGGCCCTCCGGGGTCACCGGCGGGTGCGGCGCGGCCATCGGCGGAGGAACATCGTCGTACCTCTGAAGGGTTATGTACGAACTGGTTAGTTCGTTAGTGTGGCAGTCGTCACATGCGTTGTAAAGGGCGTGCTAAAAGTCATATGTGCGTATTGCGGACGCAGTGGATCCGCCGCCCGGCGCACGGCCTGGACCGGAGGGGAGTCCCATGGTGACCACGCCGACCCCGGCGGGAGTGCCCGAGCGGCGGGACCCGGAGCGGCGGCGGGACCCGGAGCGCACCCGCCGGGAGATCCTGGACGTCGCGACCAGTGAGTTCGCGCAGATGGGCTACACCGGGGCCCGGGTTGACGAGATCGCCGCGCAGACCAGGACCACCAAGCGGATGATCTACTACTACTTCGGTGGCAAGGAGAAGCTGTACATCGCAGTCCTGGAGCGGGCCTACGCCCAGGCCCGGGCGGCCGAACAGGAGGTCGACGTGGACCGCCTGGACCCGGTGACCGCGATCCGGCAGCTGGCCGAGCTGACGTTCGACCACCACCAGTCGCATCCCGATTTCATCCGGCTGGTCAGCATCGAGAACGTGCACCAGGGCCAGTTCATGGCCAAGTCACCCGCGCTGGCCAAGCTGAACACCACGGCCGTCACGATGACCGGCAGGATCCTGGACAAGGGCTACGCCGAGGGCGTGTTCCGCCGGCAGGCCGACCCGCTGGACGTGCACCTGATCATCAGCTCGTTCTGCTTCTTCCGGGCGGCCAACCGGTACACCTGGCGGGCTCTCTTCGGCAGCGACCCGCTGGACGGCGCGCTCCGCGGCCGGTACCGGCAGATGGTGGGCGATCTCGTGGTCAGCTACCTGACCGGCTGACCGCTGCCGGACGTCACCGCGCTAGGCTCTAGAACACTTTTACCGAACGCGATTCGGTGCTGGCTGCCGTAGGAAGGGCCCGGAGTATGCGGATCGGAATGCACCTCAGCTACGCCGGCGGGTTCGCCGAGACCGTCACCGAGCTGGCTGACTACGAGAAGGCCGGGCTGGACATCGTGTCGGTGCCCGAGGCGTACAGCTTCGACGCGGTCAGCCAGCTCGGTTTCATCGCGGCCCGGACCGAGCGGCTGCAGATCGCGTCGGGGATCTTCCAGCTGTACTCGCGGACCCCGGCGCTCACCGCGATGACCGCGGCCGGGCTCGACTACGTGTCCGGCGGCCGGTTCATCCTGGGCATCGGGGCGTCCGGGCCGCAGGTGATCGAGGGCTGGCACGGCGTGCCGTACGACGCGCCGGTCGGCCGGACCCGGGAGCTGATCGAGATCTGCCGCAAGGTGTGGCGGCGCGAGCGGCTGGAGTACGCCGGGAAGTACTACACGATCCCGCTGCCGCCGGATCAGGGCACCGGTCTGGGCAAGCCGCTCAAGCTGATCAACCATCCGGTGCGGGAGCGGATCCCGGTCATGGTGGCGGCGCTCGGGCCGAAGAACGTCGCGCTGGCCGCCGAGCTGGCCGAGGGCTGGCAGCCGATCTTCTACTACCCGGAGAAGGCCGCCGTGGCCTGGGCCGAGCCGCTGGCCGCGGGCCGGGCCAGGCGGGATCCCTCGCTCGGCCCGCTGGACGTGATGGCGGCCGCCCCGCTGGCCATCGGCGACGACGTGTCCGGCTACCTGGACCTGGCCCGGCCGTTCTTCGCGCTGTACATCGGCGGCATGGGCCCGCACCGGGACAAGGGGCACAACTTCTACTACGAGCTGGCGGTGCGGTTCGGCTATGCCGACGTGGCGGCCCGGATCCAGGACGCCTACCTGGCCGGCCGCAAGGACGAGGCGGCCGGCCTGGTACCGGCGGAACTACTCGAGGGCACCTCGCTGATCGGGCCGGCCAGCCTGGTCGCCGAGCGGGTCGCGGCGATGAAGGAGTCCGGGGTCAGCACGCTCAACGTCACCCCGCTGGCCGCCACCCACGCCGACCGGGTCTGCCTCATCGAGCAGATCCGCGACCTAACCGCCTGACCCCGCCGCCCCGCCCCCCCGGCCGCCCGGCCCGGCCCCGGCTCTGGTCCCGGCCCCGGTCGGGGCCAGAGCCGGGCGGGCCTCGGTGTGGCCGTCAGCCGAGTGGCTGGGCGGTGACTGGGTGGGGGAGTTTGCCGGTGGCGCCCAGCTTGTAGGCGATGATCTGCACGTGCTGGCTGAGCGAGCGCAGCACGCTGGCCGCGGTGATCACGTAGTCGCCGTCGATGGTGACCGGCGTGTTCGTCCGGTTCGACAGCGCGAACGTGTGCAGCAGCGCGCCGGTGGCCGTGTCGAACGCGTACAGGTCGCCGTGCCAGGTCGTGGTGAACACCACGTCGTTGGTCACCGCCGCCGCCCCATAGGGCGTGGACGGGAGCTTGTCGTCCCATTCGACCTTGCCGGTGTCCTGGTTGACCGCGACCATCTCGCCGGTGCCCTGGTTGATGGCCGCCTGGAAGGCGGCGCTCGACTCGTCGTAGCCGTGCGCCTTGGTCATCAGCACCGGCATGTTGTTGACCGCGGCGAACGTGGTCGAGCCGTTGCTGGCCAGCTGGGTCTCGATGCCGC
Organism: uncultured Actinomycetes bacterium; assembly: GCA_963747705.1. Taxonomy (GTDB): domain Bacteria; phylum Actinomycetota; class Actinomycetes; order Streptosporangiales; family Streptosporangiaceae; genus RYN-230. The sequence continues at coordinate 53,941 of CAVVGF010000105.1, forward strand.
CGAACGGGCCAGGCTCCAGGCAGAACTTGGCCGGCAGGCTGATCGGCCCGGCCGGCTTGGCGTACTCGGTGCGCAGCCCGTCGTTGTCGTGCCCGCTGTGCACGCCCACCGGTAGGCGCCAGAGCAGCTTGCCGGTCTGCGCGTTCAGCTCGATCAGGATGCCGGCCTTGCCGCCGTCCACCACCACCGGCTGGCCGTGCGCGGTGGTCAGCACCGGCGAGTCCTGCAGATCCCAGTCGTACAGGTCGTGCGGGGTGAGCTGGTAGTACCAGAGCAGTTTGCCCCGCGGGCTCAGCTTGACCACCGAGTCGGTGTACAGGTTGGGGCCGGGCGGCTGGTGGCCCACGGGTACCTGGCCGGGTAGACGATCGGGCCGGGGTTGGCGATGCCCAGGTAGATGTTGCCCTGGGCGTCGAAGGACGGCGGGTCCCACAGGCCGCCGCCGGAGTTGATGGCCGGCTTGCCCCACAGGTCCTGGACTTCGTCCCAGCTCCACTCGGGCGCGCCGGTCTGCGCGTTCAGTGCCCACAGGATGCCCTTGCCGCCGCCCAGATACTCGCCCACGGTCGGGTTGACCGGCACGGTGGACACGTACACGGTGCCGTCGCGGTAGCCCGGGGCCATATCGATGCCCTCGTGATCGTTGCCGGTCAGCGTCCGCATCCACAGCTGCCGGCCGGTCGCGGCGTCCAGCGCGACCGCGGCGTGGCTGGTGGCCGCGTACACGACGCCGTTGGCCACGTTGACGCCGTCCGGGCCGCCGTTCTCCGAGTTGTAGGTGTGCGTCCAGAGCACCTTGCCGGTGGCCAGCTCGATGGCCATCACGTTCGATTCCACGTCCTGGGCGTACAGCACGCCGTTGACCACGACCGGGGTGGTCGCGTAGCCAGGCGCCTTGATGGAGACGGTCCAGGCCACCCCCAGCTTCGACACGTTGTGGCTGGTGATCGGGCTGGCCACGTCGCGGGTGTTCTGCAGGTTGCCGCCGGGCAGCGTCCAGCCGGCCGCGGCCGCCGCCTTGGCCGGGGCGGGTGCGCTGCCTGTCCCGGCCGGGGTTGTGGTACCTGTGACGGCGTGCTTGCCGAAACACGGCGGCGCCGCCGCACTGCTCGTGCCGCTGCTCCCGCTGCAGCCCGCGGCGGCCAGGCTGGCCAGCACGGCCAGGGACAACCCGGCTGCCGCGTATCCCGCTCTTTTCATGGCTGCCTCCTGGTCCGCGAGCCCGGCCCGGCTTGACTGGCCCGGCACTGGCGTTAAGAAAAAATAGATATCAGAATGATAAGCACGTGGTATCGTTGGAGTCAATCGAGAGGGAGGCGTCCGGAGATGGATTCGTTCACCGGGAAGCTCGCCGTGGTGACCGGAGGTGGCTCTGGCATGGGGCGCGAGCTGGTCCGGCAGCTGGCCGTGCAGGGCTGCTCGGTCGCGGCGTGCGACATCGACGCGGATTCGGCGGTGGACACCGCGGCCCTGGCCCGGGCGGCCGCCGACGAGCGCGTCGTGGTCACCAGCCACGCCTGCAACGTCGCAGACGAGGCGCAGGTGCTGCGGTTCCGCGACGCGCTGCTGGAGGCGCACGAGACGGATCATGTCGACCTGGTGTTCTGCAACGCGGGCATCGGCGGCGGGGGCAGTTTCGTCTGCGACAAGCGGGAGGACTGGGAGCGCACATTCGCCATCGACTTCTGGGGCACGTACTACTGCGCGCGTGCGTTCCTGCCGCTGCTGATCGCGAGCGGCGACGGGATCCTGGTCAACACCAGCAGCGTGAACGGGTTCTGGGCGACGCTGGGCCCGGGCATGCCGAACACCGCGTACAGCACGGCCAAGTTCGCCATCAAGGGCTTCACCGAGGCGCTCATCGAGGATCTGCGGACCAACGCGCCCCAGGTCACCGTGGCCGTGGTGATGCCCGGGCACGTGGGCACGGACATTCTCAGGAACTCCCGCCGCATCCTCGGCTACCCCGGGCCGGAGCAGGTGAGCGAGGACGAGCTGGAGGAGGCCCGGCCGGCGCTGATCCGGCTCGGCCTGCCGGTCCAGGACGCCTCCGTGGCGGAGCTGCGCGAGGCGGTGGTCAAGCTGGAAAACCAGTTCAAGGACAGCGCGCCGCTCAGCGCGGCCGAGGCGGCCACCATCATCCTGGACGGGGTGCGCGCCGGGCACTGGCGGATCCTGGTCGGCCAGGACGCCATCGGGGTGGACCGGGCGGTACGCGCTAAGCCCGAGGCCGCCTACGACTATGCCGCGCTGGCCGAGGCGGCCCAGGAGGCCGAGGCGCGGTAGCCGTCACTCCTCGCGGGCGCCGCGCTCTTTCAGCCAGGTGACCAGCGCCGAGCGCATCGTGTCCGGCTCGCCGGCCACCTGGACCGGCAGGCTGTCCGAGTAATCGGGCGTGGCGTCGATGTTCGCGCCCCGGTCCAGCAGGTGCTCGGCCATCCGCCGCTGGCCACCGTGGCAGGCCTGCCAGAACGCCTCGTCCAGGTCTTGCTGGCTGGGCGCGGGATCGGCGGCGAGGAACTCGTCCACCCGGGCCTGGTCGCCGAGCGCCGCCGCCTGCCACAGGCCGCCGATGATCGCGCCCCGGGCGACCAGCAGCCGGGCCACCTGCCAGCAGCCGTAGGCCACCGCGTTGACCAGCGGCGGCCCGGCGATCGGGCCGGAGCTGGCCGCCTCGATATCGGCCCCGCCGTCGATCAGCGCGGCCGCCACGGCCACGTCGTCGCTGCTCGCCGCCCAGTGCAGCGGGGTCTCCGGCGCGGGGTCGTCCGGACTGCGGGGGCCGGGCGGGCCCCCGTTGGGATCCGCGCCCGCGTCGATGAGCAGCCGGACGATCTCCGGGCCGCACGGGAAGTAGCCGGGCCAGTCCGTGACCATGTGCAGCGGGGTCCGGGTGCCCTTCTGGTCCCCGATCCGCCACCGGGGCAGGCCCGGGTGCTCGCCGATGAGCCGCCGGATCGTGCCGGTGTCGCCGCCGCGGATGGCCAGCAGCAGCTCGACCGCGGCCGGGTCGCTGGTCGGGATCAGGTCAGCCGTGGGCCCGTCAGTCATGCCGCCCCCTTCGCTTGAGCCTGATCCTCGCACCGGGCTACGACATTGTGAGCACGGCTTTGCCGGTGATCTGGCCGGCTTCCAGGGCGCGGTGCGCGTCGGCCGCCTGGGCCAGCGGATACGTCGCGCCGACCACGACGTGCAGCTCGCCGGCGTCGAAGTGGGTGGCGGCCTGGTCGAGGATCCGGCGCTGCCGTTCCCGCTGCTCCGGCCAGCCGAGCACCGATGGCGCCGGCATCCAGGTGAAGGAGACCCGCAGGTTCCGCTGCTGCATGGCGGTGACGGCCTCGTCCTCCCACCGGCTCTCCACGTTGGACACCAGGTCGCCGTAGGGGCGGGTGAGCGAGAAGCAGGCGGTGAACGTCTTGCCGCCGACCGTGTCGTGCACCACGTCGGCGCCGTCCATGCCGGTCCAGGCCCGCAGGCGGGCACCAACGTCCTCGTGCCGGTAGTCAATGCACAGTTCCGCGCCGAGGTCGCGGGCCAGGTCGGTCTTCAGGCCCGGGGTGACCGTGGTGGCCACCCGGGCCCCGGCCAGCCGGGCGATCTGCACCGACATGTGGCCGACACCACCCGCACCAGCCTGGACCAGCACCAGCTGCCCGTCGGTGACCCGGGCCCGTTCCCGCTGCGCCTCCCAGGCGGTGATGGTGACCAGCGGCGCGGCCGCGGCCTCCGCGAACGACAGCCGCTCCGGCTTGCGGGCCAGATAGCGCTCGTCAACGATCTTTACTTCCTGGTAGGTGCCCGGCGTGGGCCCGAAGCCGCCTTCGCAGAAGTACACCGCGTCGCCCGGGCGGAACCGGGTCACCGCGGTCCCCGTGCTCTCCACCACCCCGGCGCCGTCCCAGCCGAGGACGGCGGGCAGCATGCCGCCGATCGTCCCGCCGGCCCGGAGCTTGTAGTCGACCGGGTTGATCCCGGCCGCGTGCAGCCGCACCTTAACGTCGTGCTCGCCGGTGATCTCCGGTTCCGGCACCTCGGCCAGCTTGAGCACGTCCGGCCCGCCCACCGCCGTCATCAGCACTGCACGCATCCGTTGCGCCCCCGATCTCGCCCGCACTGGTTTGCCCTTCAGTCTCCAGCACAGCACCGTGGTGACTACGGCCTGATCCAGAGATAGGCGGCGAGCCCCAATCCAGCCAGCGCGGCCAGGACGCGGACGATGTGCCCGGGCAGGCGCCTGGTCAGGGCCGGCCCGATGATGCTGCCACGAACGCGACCGCGTTGGTGATGTTGGCGGGCAGCGGCGGCAGCCCAGCCGCCAGCAGGGTCCGCGAGCAGCTGCCTGGCGCTCCCATGCTGGTGCTCAGCCAGTACGTGGAGGTGTCCTACGCGGCCGATCTGCTCGCCGACGGCGCCGGTGCGGTCGGCTACCTGCTCAAGGACCGGGTCGCCCGGGTCGAGGAGTTTCTGGACGCCCTGGACCGGGTCGCCCGTGGCGCTACGGTGCTTGACCCGCAGGTCATTGCCCAGCTGCTGGCCAGGCAGCGCCGGGATGACCCACTGGCCGCGCTCACCGGCCGCGAGCGCGAACTCCTGGCCCTGATGGCCGAGGGTCATTCCAACACGGCCATCGCCCAGCGGCTGGTGCTCTCGGCCAGCGCGGTGGGAAAGCACATCGGCAACGTCTTCGCCAACTCGGCCTGCCGCCCAACAAGCCCAGCACCGCCGGGTGCTGGCCGTCCTCGCCTACCTCAGAGCCTGACAGCGGCCCGGCCGTCCCCGGGCGCCAGCTACCTCGCCGGGGTAGGGCCTGCCACACCCCCCAAGTGTCCGGTGCCCTCCGGTGACCCGGGGGCGCCGCGGAGGTGGAACAGTGGTCGGCATGACCACTGGAGATTCCGATGATTGAGGCACGCGGCCTCGTCAAGCGCTACCGGTCCACCCTCGCGGTGGACGACCTGAGCTTCGATGTCCGCCCCGGTACGGTGACCGGCTTCCTCGGCCCGAACGGCGCGGGCAAGTCGACCACGATGCGCATGATCATGGGCCTGGACCGGCCGGACGCGGGACAGGTCACGGTCGGCGGGCGGAGGTATGCCGACCTGCGCTGGCCGCTCCGCGAGGTGGGCGCGCTGCTGGAGGCCAAGGCGTTCCACCCGGGCCGGACCGCCCGCGCCCACCTGACCGCGCTCGCCGCCAGCAACGCGATCGCCCGGCGGCGGGTCACGAGGTGCTCGCCCTCACCGGCATCGAGCAGGCCGCGGACCGCCGCGCGGGGAAGTTCTCGCTGGGCATGTCCCAGCGCCTGGGCATCGCCGCCGCCCTGCTCGGCGATCCCGGGGTGCTGCTGCTCGACGAACCGGTCAACGGCCTGGACCCGGAGGGCATCCGCTGGATCCGCAACCTGCTGCGCGGCCTGGCCGCCCAGGGCCGGACGGTGCTGGTCTCCAGCCCACCTGATCAGCGAGATCGCGCACACCGCGGACGCGCTCATCGTGATCGGCCGAGGCAGGCTGCTCGCCCAGACCACGGTGGCCCGGCTGTCCGCCCGCGGCGGCTCGCTGGAAGAAGCTTTCTTCCAGCTGACTGGGGGCGTTACCGACTACTCAGGGGAGCTGTCATGACCGCCGCGCCGCTCAGCCAGCGCGTCAGCGGCCCGGCCGGCGGCGGCTACGGTTTCCGCACCGTGGCCCGGATGGAGTGGCACAAGCTCCGCACGGTCCGCTCCACCTGGTACATCGTGGCCCTGTTCGCGGGCAGCATGATCGGCCTGGCCGTGCTGGTGCTGAGCCATGAGGGCTACGCACAGCTGCCCACGGCAGGCCGGGCGTTCTTCGACCCGGCCCACGACTGCTTCATCGGGCTCGTGCTCGGCCAGTTGCTGCTCGGCACCCTCGGGGTGCTCGCGATCACCACCGAGTTCTCCTCCGGTATGATCCGCGCCACCTTCGCCGCGGTGCCCAGGCGCCCGCTGGTGCTGGCCGCGAAGGCGATGGTGCTGGGCGCGGTCACGCTGGCGGCGGGGGAGATCTGCGTTTCGCGGCGTTCTTCGCCGGGCAGGCGGTGCTGCAGGCCCCGGCCCCCCGCGCCGCGCTCGGCCAGCCCGGCGTGCTCCGCGCGGTGCTGATCGCAGGCGCCTACCCGGCCCTGATCGCGCTGATCGGCCTGGGCATCGGTGCGCTCGTCCGGCACACGGCGGGCGCCATCTGCGCCCTGGCTGGCCTGCTGTTCGTGCTGCCGCTGGTGTTCATCAGCCCGTCGCTGCAGACCACGGCGCAGAACTTCCTGCCGCACCCGATGGCGGCGAACTCGCTGACCGCGGTCAAGCGCCTCCCGCACACGCTGCCGCCCGGGCTGACCTTCGGCCTGCTGTGCGGGTATGCGCTGGCCGCCCTCGCGGCCGGGGCCTGGGCGCTCACCCGCCATGACGCCTGAACGGCTAGGCGGGCGGCCGGCTGGGGCAGCACGGTGGCGTCGATCGTGGCCGACGAGGGGTTCGAGTTCCCCGACGCGCCGGTGCGGCGGGTAGCGGGGGCGTGCGTTCCGCTGCCGTTCGCCGATGCGCTGGAGCAGGAGGTCATCCCGACCGTGGCCGGTGTGCTC
>CAVVGF010000106.1:0-17561 GCA_963747705.1 uncultured Actinomycetes bacterium
CGGCTGGGTACTGGTCAGCACGGTGGCCGCGGGCGCGGCCCGAGTGCTCACCCGGCGCTGAGCGGAGGACGGATGCCACGGCGGTACGCGGTGATCGGGGCTGGGGTGATCGGCGCCTGCCTGGCGCTGCGGCTGGCCGAGGCCGGCGCCGAGGTGACCCTGCTGGACCAGGACGAGCCGGGGCAGGCCACCAGCCGGTGGAGCTTCGCCTGGCTGAACTCCAACGACAAAGCGCCGCGCGCCTACCACGAGCTCAACCACGCCGGGCTGCGGGCGTGGGCCACCCTGGCCGGGCAGCTGGACGGCGCGGCGTGGTACCGCCCGGCCGGCAACATCGAGTGGGCCGTGACACCCGCCGGGCACGCCGCCCTGGCCGCCCGGGTGGACCGGCTGGCCAGCTGGGGCTACCCGGCCCGCATGATCAGCGCGGCCGAGGCGGCCGAACTGGAGCCCGCGCTGCGGCTGCCCCCGGCCATGCCCGGCATCGGCTGGTTCCCCCACGAGGGCTACCTGCTGACCGGGCCGCTGATCAGCCAGCTCATCGACGCCGCCGGCCAGCGCGGGGTCAGCGTGCGGACCGGCCCGCCGGGCCAGGTCACCGGGTTCGTGCTGGACGGCGGCGCGGTCCGGGCGGTGCGCACCGCGGACGGCCAGCAGGTCCCGGCCGACGTGGTGGCCTGCTGCGCCGGGCGGTGGACCCCGGAGCTGGCCCGGCTGGCCGGCGCGACCGCCCCGGTGCCGCTGGTCCCGTGGCAGACCCCGGGTGCGGAAGCGCCGGGGCTGGTGGTCCGGCAGGCCCGGCCGCGGACGGCCCGGAGCGGATGCTGCACGCGCCCGGGATCAGCCTGCGGCCGCACACCGGCGGGCAGGTCCACCTGGAGGCGCTGGACGTGGCCGTGGACCTGCACACCCCCGGCGCCGAGCGGGAGCGCTGGGCGGCCGAGCTGCTCGGCCGGGCCCGCCAGGTGAGCCGCGGCCTGGATCAGGCCGCGGTCACCGGATACCAGGTCTGTGTGCGGCCGATGCCCGCCGACGGCCAGTCCATCGTGGGCTGGCTGCCCGGCCCGCGCGGCGTCTACCTGGCCGTCACGCACAGTGGGGTGACGCTGGCCGCGCACCTGGCCGGGCTCATGGGCACTGAGCTGGTCACCGGTACCGCTCCCGATGAGCTGCGGCCTTACCGGCCGTCCCGTTTCGCTGCCTAACGCCACTGCCCGCCACCCCCGCCCGGCTGCGCTCCGTCCCAGTGCGGTAACTCGAAAATATGTTCGCAATACTGCTGGGATGGCCGCGAAGCCGGAGCCGTTGCTGCCTCTCACGGGCGACCCGCGTGGCTGGTCGCACCCGGTGCGGCGGCCCCGGGCGCACGCGCTGTACAGCGACGGGGTGTGGCGTACCTGCCAGATCCTGGGCTGGCTGGGCGCGCGGGGCCAGTGGTACCTGCACATCCGCTGGCCGGACGGGCAGAGCGACTGGCGGAAGTACGACCGCCGGTACATCCACCCGGCCTGAGGAAGCTCAGCGGGGCAATTACCCACCCGTGACGGGTGATTCTGTTGCTAGACGCTGGAAGGAACGTTGTGGTTACCGCATTCCTCAGCGCCGGACGGCGGAAGGGCAGTTGACCGGACATGGCTGAAGCTCCGGTGCGGAGCGTGCCCGAGGCCCCCGCGCCGGACCTCCTGCGTGGCTGGCGCTCGATTGTGTTCGCCCCGGCCGGGGACGGCCAGCGCCGCCGCCGCGGCACCGACGGAGCGCGGCTGGCCGGCGCCGTCCTCGCCTTGCTCTGCTGCCTGCTCATCATCCGGTACAACTCGCGCATCGACCGGGCCATCGTCCAGGTCATCCATCCACCGCCATGGAGCATCACCTGGCTGGTGACGGTGGTCTACGACCTCGGCGCGTACGGCGTCGCGGCCGCGGCGCTGCTGGTCGCGCTGGTGGCACGGCGCTGGGTCATGGCCCGCGACATCGCGCTGAGCGCGGCCGCCGCGGCCGCGCTCAGCGGGATCCTCGTGCTGCTGCTCGGCCGGGATGGCGGACGGCCCAGCGGAGTCGTCATCGGCGGCTACCACCTGAGCTTTCCGGTGCTCCAGATCGCCCTGTTCCTGGCGGTCAGCACGGCCGCGCTGCCCTACCTGGCCCGTGGCCTGCAGCGCCTGGTCGAGGTGTTCATCGGGCTGGTCACGCTGGCCGCGGCGGTCGGTGGGCACGGGCTGCCGCTCAACGTGCTGGGCAGCATGGCCGTCGGCTGGGCGGCGGCCCTGATCGTCCGGCTCGCCTTCGGCTCGCCGCTCGGCCTGCCGTCGGCCGCCGACGTGCAGCGGCTGCTCGGCGAGCTCGGCATCCGCGCCAGCGACGTGCGCGCGCTGCCGCGGCAGGCCTGGGGCGTGGCCAAATACCAGGCGACCGAGACCAGCCCGGCGGATCCGGCCGGCCAGCCGCTGGCCGTCTCGGTCTACGGCCGGGACGCGGCCGACGCCCGCCTGCTCACCAAGGCCGGCCGGTTCCTGTTCTACCGCGACTCCGGGCCGAGCCTCACTATCACCCGCCTCCAGCAGGTCGAGCACGAAGCGTTCCTCACCCTGCGGGCGGGCGCGGCCGGGGTGGCGGTGCCCGGGATCGCCGAGGCGGGGACGGCCGGGCCGGCCAGCGATGCGCTGCTGGTGTCCCGGCTGCCGGCCGGGCTGACGCTGTCCGGGCTGCCCGCCGGCGAGGTGACGGACGCGACCCTCGATGACGTTTGCCGCCAGCTGCTGGCGCTGCGCCGGGCCGGGATCGCGCACGGCGCGATCAGCGGTGACACCATCCTGGTCGCCTCGGCCACGCAGACCGTGGTGCTGACCGACTTCCGGAACGCGATCGCCAACGCCACGCCGTATCAGCTCGACCGGGACCTGGCCGGGGGCATCGCGGCGCTGGCCGTGGCGGCCGGCGCCGGCCGCGCCGCCGGCGCCGCGGCGCGCTGCCTGGACCCCGGGGTGCTCGGCGCGGCCCTCCAGCATCTGCATCAGGCCGCGCTCGACCCGGCGCTCGGCCGGGACCTGCGCGGCCAGCGCGGGCTGCTGGCCGAGGTCCGCCAGCGGGCCGCCCAGGCCGCCTCGATCGAGGTGCCCAAGCTGGTCCAGCCGCGCCGGGTGAGCTGGCCGACACTGATCATGCTGGCGGGCACGCTGATCGGCGGCTGGGCCCTCATCGGGGTGCTCATCGACGTGTCCAGGTCGTTCGACACCGTGATCGGGGCCGACTGGCTCTGGGTCATCATGGCGCTGGTGCTGGCCCAGCTGGCCTTCGTGGCGTCGGCGGTCGAGGGCATCGGCAGCGTGTCCGGGGTGCTGCCGTTCGGCCGGGTGGTGGCGGTCGAGTTCGCCAACTCGTTCAGCGCGCTGGCCGGTGGGACGGCGGCCGTGTTCGCCACCCGGGTGCGCTTCTTCCAGCAGCAGGGCTACGACTCGTCGGTGGCGCTCAGCTCGGGCGCCATCATGGCCACGTCCAGCTGGATCGCCACCGGGGTGCTGTTCCTGGTGTCGCTGCCGTTCGCCTGGGGGTCCCTCGACCTGGAGATCACGCCCGAGTCCGGCGGCGATTCCAAGCTGGTCTGGATCATCCTGGCCGTGGTGCTGCTGGCCGGCCTGCTGGCGGGCCTGGTGCTGGCGGTGCCCCGGATCCGCAGGCTGGCCGCGGCGAAGCTGCGGCCCCGGATACGGGACATCTGGGGCAACCTGCGGCAGGTGGCCAGTTCGCCGCGGAAACTGATCCTGCTGGTGGGCGGCTCGTTCGCGCAGGAACTGCTGGTGGCGATGGCGCTGTCGGTCTCGCTGCGGGCTTTCGACGATCATCTGCGGCTGCCCATCCTCATCGTGGTCATCACGCTGGCCGCGATGATCGGCGGTGTGTCGCCGTCGCCCGGCGGGATGGGGGTGGTGGAAGCGGGCCTGATCCTCGGCCTGACCGCGGCGGGCGTCTCGGAGGCCGACGCCACCGCGGCCGTGTTCATCCAGCGGCTGTTCACCTCGTACCTGCCGCCCATCTGGGGCTGGGCCACCCTGGTCTGGATGCGCAAACGGGAATACCTGTGACCGAGCCATCCCTCGCTGTCAAGATCGACAGCGAGAAGGGGCACCGGCTGGCGTGGCAGGCGGTGGTCAAGCGGGCGGCGGCGGTGGCTATCGCCGGGATCGCCATCTACCTCGTGTTTCCCGCGATCACCGAGGTCTTCGCGTCCTGGCCGCGCCTGTCCACCCTGGACCCCCGGTGGTTCGCGCTGGCCTTCGGCGCCGAGGTGGCCCACTTTGGCTGCACCATCGCACTGCAGCGGCTGGCCCTGCGGACCAGGTCATGGTTTCCCGTCGTCACCTCCCAGCTGGCGGGCAACGCGATCACCCTCATCATGCCGGGCGGTGCGGCGGTCGGCGCGGCCGTGCAGTTCCGGATGCTGGCCGAGAGCGAGCTGGATACCAGTTCCACCGTGGGCGGGCTGGCGGCGTTCTCCCTGCTGGGCGTGGGCGGCCTGCTGGCCCTGCCGGTTCTCGCGCTGCCCGTCATCCTGGCCGGGGCGCCGGCCAGCCGCAGCCTGATCACCGCGGCCGTTCTGGGCGCGGCCGGGTTCGTGGTCTTCGCCGCGTTCGGCGCGGTCATCCTGGCCTACGACTGGCCGCTGCGCTGGGCTGGCCGGGCGGTGCAGCGCGTCAGGAACTGGGCGTTGCGCAAGCGCCCACCGCTGCACGGGCTGGCTGAGACCCTGCTGGCCCAGCGCGACGAGATCCGGGCGGTGCTCGGCCAGCAGTGGTGGCAGGCGCTGCTGCTCTCCGCGGGCCGCCTGGCCTTCGACTACCTCTGCCTGCTGGCCGCGCTGCTGGCCACCGGGAGCCGCCCACGGCCCTCGCTGATCCTGGTCGCCTACGCCGTGGCGGGCATCATCGGGCTGATCCCGATCACCCCCGGCGGTCTCGGGCTGGTGGAAGCGAGCCTGACCGGCCTGCTGGTGCTGGCGCAGGTCGATTCCAGCCAGGCCGTGCTGGCCACGCTCACCTACCGGCTCGCCTCGTACTGGGTGCCACTGCTGGCCGGGCCAGTTGCCTACGGCGCGTTCTGGATGCGCTACCGCAGACACCGGTCACCGCCAGAGACCAGTGCGGCCTAGCTGCTTGATGCCAAGATTTTGGTCAGTGCGTCAGCAGGTGCACGACCAGGGCGAGAACGCCGATGCCCACGGTGAGCTTGAGTGCGAGGATCACGCCGCTGACAGCGATGGTGATCAGCCAGCCTCGCCGGGTCCTGGGCCGCCGGATGTGCTTGAGACCGGGCCAGCGCCTGGTGGTCCGCTCGTCCATAACGTGCCTCTCCGTGTGCAGGACGGTAAATCAATAGTGTACATCGTATAATGTACTGCGTACAAAGAAACCGTACGGGAGGATGCTCTCATGCCTGCCGAACACAGCAGCGCCGGTGACCCGGGCCGCACCCTCGAGCTGCTCTGGCGTGAGCCCGGCCCTGCGGACTCCCGGCGCGGACCGCGCCAGGGCCTCAGCGCCGGCCGGGTCGCTGCGGCCGCGATCGCCCTGGCTGACAGCGACGGTCTGGGCTCAGTCACCATGCGGGCGGTCGCTCACGCCCTCGGCGTGGTGCCGATGTCGCTGTACACCTACGTGCCGGGCAAGGCCGAGCTACTCGACCTGATGCTCGACACGGTCTACCGCCAGATGCCCCGCGGTGACCTGTCCGGCCTGCCGTGGCGCGAGCGCCTGGCCGCCGTCGCCCAGGAGAACCGGGACCTGTTCACCCTGCACCCCTGGGTCGCCGGGGTCTCCACCAGCCGGCCCCGCTCGGGCCCGGGCTCATGGCCAAATACGAGCACGAGCTGCAGGCGTTCGAGGGCCTCGGGCTCGATGATGTCGAGATGGACGCCGCCCTGACCTTCCTGCTCGGCTTCGTCCAGGCCGCCGCGCGCTCGGCCGCCGAGGCGGGCGCCGCCCGGCAGGCCAGCGCAATGAGCGAAGAGCAATGGTGGGCCGCCAGCGCCCCCTTGCTCGCCCGGGTCTTCGACGAGACGAAGTACCCCACGGCCGCTCGCGTCGGCGCCGCTGCGGGCGCCGCCCATGGCGCGGCCTACGACCCCGACCACGCCTACACCTTCGGCCTGCAGCGCGTCCTCGACGGCCTGGGTGCCCTTATCGACACCAGCGGCGCCTGACCCGCAGGCCTGCTCAGCCGCGCAGGCGGCCGAGGGCCCGGCGGGCCGCCCGCTCGGCGTCCGCGGCCTGGCGGGACTTGCGCCGCGCCTCGGTGAGCTGCTGCCGCGCCTCGGACAGCTGGTCTTCGAGGTGGCGGACCACGGCGCGCTGGTCCCGCTCGGCGGCGGCCGCGGCCGTCTCGGCCTGGGCCGCCTCGGCCACGGCCTGCTCGGCCTCGGCGATGGCGCGCTGCCGTTCCTGTTCCGCTTGCTGCCGCTGGCGTTCCCGCTCGGCGCGCTGGCGCTCGCGTTCGGCGGCGGCGGCCGCGCGCTGCCGGTCCCGCTCCGCCGCGTCGCCCGCGCGGGACCGGCCCGGCCCCGCCGCGGGGACCGCGCCCGGCCCGTTCCCCCCGGACGCGGGGGCCGCGCGCGAGCGGCCCCGCCCCGGGCGGGCCGGGGCCGCTGCGCCAGCAGCGGCTTGACCGGCCCCGCGCGGCCGGGTCCTGGTATCGCCAGTGGGGGGCGCTGGCGTTCGGCTGCGGGAAGTGGTTGGGGGGCGGTCGGGCAGCGGGGGAACGAGCGTCAGCCCGGAACCGGCCGGGGCGAAGTCGGCCCGGTGCACGGCGCGGACCAGCGTGCCCGCGGCCAGCTGGCCGGCCACCTGCGGGTCGGCCAGCGCGGCGCCAAACGTGGCGGTCAGCTCCTCGCGCACCGCGGCCGTCGGCGGGCCCGCGCCGGGCAGCCGCAGCGCCTGGCGGACCAGGCCGTTGACCAGCCGGCGGCGCTGCTGTGACAGCTCGCGCAGCCGCGCCCCGTCCAGCGCCGCCCCGGCCGAGCGCAGCTCCTGGCCCAGCTCGCTGAGCTGGTCCGCCACCTCCGGGTCGGCCCGGACCAGCTGGTTGACCAGCCAGGCCGAGTAGGTCGGCTTGCGCAGCGCGGTGATCTGCTTGGCCGCCGCGGCCTGACCCGCCGCGCGGGCCTCGGCGGCCAGCGCCCCGCGCCGCTCGGTGAACCCGGCCGGGTCGCCGGCGTAGAGTTCCGCCGCCGCCTCGGCCAGCAGGTCGGCATCGGTCATGCTGCCATCGTGCCCGTGATCGGCAGGCGCACAAGGCTGACAGGCCGGTTATCCTCGCGATCATGCCGACAATGGCCGTGCTGGGCGCCGGGCCGAAGGGGATCGCGATCGCGGCCAAGGCGCGCGCGCTGGCCGCGGCCGGCCTGGACGCGCCGCAGGTGGTGCTGGTGGACCCGGGCCCGGTCGCCGGGAACTGGACCGGGCGGCAGGGCTACACCAGCGGGCTGCTGCCGCTGGGCACGCCGCCCGAGAAGGACATCGGGTTCCCCTACGCGGCCAGCTGGGGCGGCGCGTCGGCCGCGGTCAACGAGGCGATGGCCGGCTACTCCTGGGCGCAGCACCTGATGCGGCACAGCGGCTACGCCGACTGGGTGGACCGGGCCGGCTGCGCCCGACGCACCGGCGGTGGAGCAGCTACCTGCGTGAGGTGGCCAGCCGGGCCGGCGCGGAGGTCGTCCAGGCCGAGGTCGTGGGGCTGGAGGCCGAGGGGCAGCGGTGGCGGCTGGCCCTGCAGCCCGGGGGCGTGCTGTGGGCCGACGGGGTGGTGTGCACCGGCACCGGGCCGCCGGTCACCGTGCCGGGCCAGCCTGCGCAGCACCCGCGGGTGCTGGACGGCCGGACGTTCTGGCTGCGGTCGCGGATGGCCGCCCCGAAGGTGGCGCAGAGCGTGTGTGTCATTGGTGGCGGTGAGACCGCCGCCTCGGTCGTCATCGGCCTGCTCAAGATGGCCCACAAACGGTCCACGGTGGACGTGCTGACCAGCCGCGGCGTGCTCTACTCGCGCGGTGAGAGCTTCGAGGAGAACCGGCTCTTCTCCGATCCCGGTGACTGGCCGCGGCTGGCCGAGGCGCACCGCCGGGAGTTCCTGGAGCGCACCGACCGCGGCGTGTTCTCCCAGCAGGCCGAGGCGACGCTGAACGCCTCACCCGGGTTCCGCACGCTGGCCGGCCGCGCGGTGCATATCGGCACGGGGGAGCAGCAGGTGGTGGTGACCATCCAGTACGGCCAGGAGCGGGAGCGGGTGGCCTACGACCTGGTCGTGGTGGCCATCGGCTTCCGCGCGCGCTGGTTTACCGAACTGCTCGGCCCGCGGGCGCAGGCCCGGCTGGCGGCCGCGCTTGACGGCGACGAGCTGGACCGGCGGATCGACGTGGACCTGTCGGTGGCCGGGCTGGACCCGCCGCTGCACCTGCCGGTGCTGGCCGGGCTGGCCCAGGGTCCTGGCTTCCCCAACCTGAGCTGCCTCGGCCTGCTCAGCGACCGCATTCTGCGCCGGTACGTTCGGCTGGACGAGCCCGCGCAGGCCGCACCGGAACGGAGCGAGCATGTCTGAGACCCCGGGCGAGGCGTGGGAGAACGACGATTGCGTGCGGCGCACCGTGATGCTGCCGGTGGACCTGGCCGAGCGGCTGGCGGCCGAGGCGGAGCGGCGCGGCCTGTCGGTCAGCGACCTGCTGGCCGAGTACGCGGAGCAGGGCCTGCAGGGCCGCTGACGGCTGGTTGCCGGGCCGCTGACCTGGGCAGGGGAGTCGCATGGCGGCGCAGTTCGCGACGGTCGAGGAGTACATCGGGTCGTTCCCCGTGGCCGTGCAGGGCATCCTGCGCGAGGTGCGGAGCACCATCCAGGGCGCGGTGCCGGAGGCGGGCGAGCGGATCAGCTACGGGATAGCGGCGTTCACCCTGGGTGGCCGGGACCTGGTCTACTTCGCCGGCTGGAAGAAGCACGTCTCGGTGTACCCGGTGCCGACCGGGGATGCCGACCTGACCGGGGAACTCGCGCCCTACCTGGCCGCCAGGGGCACGCTTAAATTCCCGCTCGGCCAGCCCGTCCCGTGTCAGCTGATCGGCCGCGTGGCCGCCGCGCTCGCCCGGCAGCGCCCCCGACTGGACTGACGAGCGAGGAACGAGCGAGGAGGGGAAGTCGCCGCGCCGAAGGGGGCGCGCCGCCGACCTGGACTGAGGAGCCCGGGAGCGAGGAACGAGCGACCGAGCGACGAGGGAAGCTCGGCGGGTATAGCGCCCCCGGAGGCGCAAAGCAATACTGTCCTGACTGACACTGCCGGCCCTGGGGGTCGTTATGCCCGGAGACAGAATCGTTTTCGGTTTGGGCGGCGCGTGGGGCTTCGCGCCGAAGGATCTGACCAGCCCGGCCCGGGCCGCCGGCGCCGGATCACTGGCCGACTGCACGCTGCCGGAGGACGCGCCGGACTTCACCGAGCTGCGGGTGCACGGCGTGTCCGGCTCCACCGGCCCGGTCATGCTGGAGCATCCCGCCGCGCTGCAGGTAGCCGGGGACAGCACCACGATGTTCTACCGGCGCTGGACGCCGGCGGGCTCGGCGGGGCCGGGGTGCCGTGGAAGCTGGAGGCCTACTCGTGGGGCGGGCTGACCGAGTCCCCGCTGGCCTCCGCGTGCTGGCTGCTGTTCGCCCCGTTCATGCTGTACAACGTGGCCCATTTCGCGTTGCCCCCGCAGCGGTCGCACCGGCTGATCCGGGTGCGGCCGCGGGCCGCGGCCCCGGACGCCACCGCGCCACCTGACGCGGAGACGCTGGTCACGCTGGTGGCGCCGCCCGGGGTGGAGACGCGGCCCACTCCGGGGCTCCCGGCTGACGCGGCCGTCGCCGAGACGACCTTGGTGCAGGAGATCGCGGAGGAGGTCGCCGAGGCCATCCTGGACGAGGAGCGGGCCGTGGCGGCGGACGGCAGCGGGCCAGACGGCCCCGCCCCGGCGCTGCTGCTGAACCGGGACGCCTGGCACGGCGTCGCGGCGGCGCTGCTCCGGCTGCTCGCGTTCTCGGCCACCCTGCAGTTCACCAGCGTCATCGTGGCCATCCTGGTCAGCAGCGCCGCGTTGCAGGCGCCCAACGCGCATCTGTGGACCTGGCTGGCCTGGTATCAGGGCTGGCCAGCGGGCGGCCGGGTGGCCCTGGCGCTGGGCGCCGTCGCACTGGTGCTGGCGCTGATGTGGCTGATCAGCGTCAAGACCGCGCACCGCTACGAAGCCCGGGCCAGCGTGGCCCGGCCGGATGTGAACCAGCAGTGGCCGCTGACCCAGACCCGGTTCTGGAAGGGCGCGGAACTGGTGCAGCGGCAGCGTGGCCTGCACCTCGGCGGCGCGCTGGCGTTCACCGCGCTGATCGTGTCCCGGCCGGGTCCGCACATGGGCGGCGGCGGGCTGGCCCTGCTGGTGCTGTCCGCGCTGGTGCTGGGCCTGATCACGATCAGCCTGTGCCTGCCGCTGGCCGACCGGCACAACGTGACGCTGGCGGACCGGACGGCACGGGTCGGAGGTGCGCCGGGCGAGGCGACCCGGGGCACGCTGTGGTCCCGGCTGATGCTGGCCTGCGGGGCGGGCGTGTTCGCCGGGGCGTTCTTCACCAGCGGCTGGCCGGCCGAGGACCGGATCAGCCACCGCACCGTGCCAGGGTTCACCAACGTCTGCGCGTTCCTGCTGCTGGCCCAGGTGGTGCTGCTGATCGTGGTGGCGCTGACCGGCTGGAAGCTGGCCCGGTCCGCCCCCATCCAGGACCCGGACACCCGGCCGTTCGCCGGCGGTCACCTGGCCGCGTTGTTCGCCCTGCTCGCGGTGCTGCTCGGCGGCGTGTTCGGGGCGCTGGCCACGTTGTTCGCGACCCGGGTGCTGGGCACCCCGGTGCCCAGCGGGATCGCGTTCCGCCCGCCGCCCGCGAACGCGCTGCAGGTGCCGTGGCCCATCTACGCGTTCGCCGCCGCGCCGATCGGGCTGGTGGCCGGGGCGCTCATCGGGGTCGCGTGGGCCGGCTACACCTGGCTGAAGCATGCTGCCGCGTTCGCCGCGCCTGGTGACGGCGGCAGCCAGGTGGCCCGGTTCTACGGCCGCCACTTCGGCGACGCCGACGCCGAGGGGTTGCACGGCGCCCGGACCCGGATCGCCCGGGCCTGGGCCACCGGCCTGCTCGTCAACCAGGCCGCCGTGGTGGTGCTGTGGGTGGCGCTGGGCATGGTGGCCGCGACCGCCTGGGCCGCGATCTACGCCGCGGTGACCTCCGGGCACGCCGTCGTCAACCAGCAGCTGCACGGGTTCGCGGCGATCGAGAGCCTGCTCGGCCTGTTCCTGGCCGGCCTGCTGGTGGGCCTGCTACGGCAGGACTACAGCGACCCGGCGAAGCGCAAGACGATCGGCGCGATCTGGGATGTCGGCACGTTCTGGCCGCGGGCCACGCACCCGTTCGCCCCGCCGTGTTACGCCGAGCGGGCCGTGCCCGAACTGGTCAACCGGGTGCGCATCCTGACCGGGACGGTGGACGAGGACCCGGCCGACCCGGCCTGGCAGCAGATCGCGGCGCATCTGCGCGATGCGGACACGCTGGACTCGCCGCAGCTGTCGCTGCCGCCCGGGCCGGTGCTGCTCACCGGGTACAGCCAGGGTTCAGTCATCGCCCCGGCCGTGGTGGCGCAGTTGCCCGCGGACACGCTCGGGCAGGCCGCCCTGCTCACCCTGGCCTGCCCGCTGCGGCGGCTGTACGGCCGGGCGTTCCCGGCGTATTTCGGCCTGGAGCAGCGCCGCACGCTGGTCCGGCTGCTGGAAACCCCCGATGGTGGCCCGCCGGTCACCAAGTGGAAGAACCTGGTCCGGCGCACCGACTACGTCGGTTCCTGGATCTTCGGGAACCCGGCGCCCGGGATACCGGACCCGGTGCAGATCCAGCCGACCATCGATCAGCCGTGCTGGGACCCAGTCAGCCTGAGCGCGGACGTGGACCCGACCCCGCCGCCGGTCCACTACCACTCCGGGTTCTGGCCCGACCCACGGGTCACCCAGCTCGGCCGGTACCTGGGCGAGACGTCGTTCCGGCTGAGCGACCCGGCCCGGCGGTGACGACCCGGTAGCCGGGGCCTACGGTCAGGCGTGGGCCGGGACCTCGGCCCGCGGGGCAGGCCGGGCCGCCCGGGCATGGGGCGGCAGAGTGCGGTGCGGCCGGGCGGCGGCCAGGAACGTGCCGGCCACGACGGCGACCAGGGCGGCGGCCAGCGCGAGGACCGCGTCCGGGGACCACTGCATAGGCCGGCCCCCGCGGCGGCGCCCGCCAGCATGGCAGCTACCGAGCCGAGCCGGCGGTGCGGCCGGGCCCCCGGCCCGTGCGCCAGCGCGCTGTCGGCGGTCAGCCCGGTGAGGGTCAGCGTCAGCACGGTCGTGGTCAGGTCGGGCGCGCCGAGATGGCGCACGGTGCTGTTCTGCACGCCGAGCGCGGCGGCCAGGATGGCGATGGTCGCGAACCGCCCGGTGCCGGACCAGGGCAGCAGGCCGGCCCGGCCAGCACGGCCACCGTGCCCAGGATGAACGCTTCGGCGCCGAACGCGGCCGCCAGCCAGTGCGCGGGCCGGGCGGCGGCCAGCGTGTGCGCGGCCCGGCCACCGGCCAGCGCGCCGAGCACGAACCCGGCGATGGCAATGGCCGAGGCGGCCGCGGACAGCCCGGAGTGCGGGTCCGCGCTGAACCCGAGGAACACCACGTTGCCGGTCATGTTCGCGACGAACACCCGGCCCAGCCGCAGGTAGCTGACCGCGTCAACCAGGCCGGTCACAGCGGTCAGGGTGAGCAGCGCGGCCACGGTCGGCCGGGCGCTGAGCGGAGATTGGATGGCCATGTGCCGGCTCCCTCTGCTGATCCAATACTGAACTTCTCGTTTCGTATTTGCAGGAACCAGGGCGCTGCCTGAACTATTCCGACGGACCGGGAATAGTTCGGGCAGCCCGGATGCTATCCGAAACTAACAGTACAGTTTCTGTTGACGGGAGAGAGTCATGCAGCAGACACAGCTCAGGACCAGCCAGCTGGGCCGGACCGGCCTGGAGATCACCCGCGTCGGCTTCGGCGCCTGGGCGATCGGCGGCGGCGGCTGGGAGTTCGGCTGGGGGCCGCAGGAGGACGACGAGTCGATCGCTGCGATCCACCGGGCGCTGGAACTGGGCGTCAACTGGATCGACACCGCCGCCGCCTACGGCTTCGGCCGCTCCGAGCAGGTCGTCGGCCGCGCCCTGCGCGGACTGCGACCGAGCGGCCCTACGTGTTCACCAAGGCTCGCTGCTGGACGACGGCACCCGGCATGTGCGGCACAGTCCTCAAGCGCGACTCGATCCTGCGCGAGGCCGAGGCCAGCCTGCAGCGGCTCGGCGTGGACGCGATCGACCTCTACCAGATCCACTGGCCCATCCCCGAGGAGGACATCGAGGAGGGCTGGGCGGCCCTGGCCGAGCTGAAGGAGCAGGGACTCGTCCGGCACATCGGCGTGTCCAACTTCAACGCCGAGCAGCTGCGCCGCATCCAGCAGATCGCGCCGGTCGAGACGCTGCAGCCGCCCTACTCGCTGGTCGACGCGGGAGTCGAGGAGGAGATGCTGCCGTTCGCCGAGCGCGAGGGGATCGGCGTGATCGTCTACTCGCCGATGGGCTCCGGCCTGCTGACCGGGGCGATGACCCGCGAGCGGATCGCGCGCCTGCCCGACGACGACTGGCGCAAGACCGACGCGCGCTTCACCGAGCCGCAGCTGTCGCGGCACCTCGCGCTGGTCGACCGGCTGCAGGCGATCGGCGACCGGCATCGACGTCACGCCCGGTGCGGTCGCGGTGGCCTGGACGCTGCGCAACCCGGCGGTCGACGGCGCGATCACCGGCTTCCGCCGGCCCGACCAGGTGGACCCGATCGTCGACCGCAGCGAGCCTGGAACTCACCGACCAGGACCTCGCCGAGATCGAAGGGAGCGCTGAAGTGAGCGACGACAGCACCATGACGACGGGAGTCGGGTTCGTGGGCCTGGGCTCGATGGGTGCGCCGCATCGCCGCCCGGCTGCTGCCGGGCAACCAGGTCTACGGCGACGAACCGCACCGGGCGCAAGGCGGGCACGCTGATCGAGCAGGGGCTGACTGGCGGGACACGCCGCGCGAGGTCGCCGCGGCCGCGGACATGGTGTTCAGCATGGTCACCGACGACGCCGCGCTGGCCGCGATCACCGCGGGCCCGGACGGGATCCTGGCCGGCCTGCGGCCGGGCAGCATCTACGTCGACATGAGCACGGTCAGCCCGCGGGCCAGCCGGGCGCTCGCCGCGCGCGGTGCAGCGCGGCCGGGCGCGAGCATGCTCGACGCGCCGGTCTCCGGCAGCGTCCCGGCGGCGCAGACCGGCACGCTGACGATCATGGTCGGCGGAGACGAGCACGGCTTCCGCGCGCGTCGAGCCGGTCCTGCGCCAGCTCGGGCACGCCGTCACCTACGTCGGCGGGAACGGCCAGGGGCTGGTGCTCAAGCTCGCGATCAACATCAGCCTGGCTGCGCAGATGCTCGCGTTCAGCGAGGGCGCTGCTGCTGGCCGAACGCGGCGGGATCGACCCGGAGCTGGCCGTCCGCGTCGATGACGCGAGAGCGCCATCGGCTCGCCGATGCTGCAAGGCACGCGCCCCGCTCTGCTCGACCTGCCCGAGCAGGCGTGGTTCGATATGCAGCTGATGCACAAGGACATCCGCCTCGCGCTGGACGCCGCCCGCGAGTCCGCCGTCCCGCTGCCCGCCGCCGCGGCCGCCGACAGATGCTGAGCCGGGCCGAGCAGCTGGGCTACGGGCACCGGGACATCGCCGGCCTGTTCCAGGTGCTGGCCCAGACGGCAGCGGACGGCCCCCGCACGAAGGCAGCGTGACCAGGATGACCACCGAGACCGGGCCGCGCGGCGAGCCGCCCAGCGCCTCCGGGACCGCGAGCGCCCCGGCGCGGGGCAGGCCGCGCAGCGAGAAGGCGCACCAGGCCATCCTGGCCGCGGCCGGCGACCTCCTGCTGGCCCGTGGCCTGTCCGCGGTCAGCATGGACGCGGTGGCCGAGCGGGCCGGGGTCAGCAAGGCCACCATCTACCGCTGGTGGCCGACCAAGGAGTCGCTGGCCCTGGACGCGCTGTTCACCGAGTGGGCGGCCGTGGAGCCGCGCCTGCGGGACACCGGCACGCTGCGCGGCGACCTGCTGGCCCTGCTGCGGCCGTGGGCCCGGCTGGCCACCAGCAAGCCGTACGGGCGGGTGATCGGCGCGCTGGTCACGGAGGCGCAGACCGACCCGGCGTTTGCCGCCGAATACCTGCGGCGGGTCGTCGAGCCGCGCCGCGACCAGGCCCGGGCCATCTTCCGCCGGGCCATCGAACGCGGCGAGATACCGGCGGACACCAAGATCGAGGTCGCCGTCGACATGGTCTACGGACCGCTTTATCACCGGCTGCTGCACGGCCACGCACCGCTCAACGACCGCTTCGTGCGCGACGTCGTGGACATGGCCGTGGCGGGCATCCAGCCAGGGCGGTAACAGCCGCGGGCGCTGGCCGTTAAGTAAGTTCGGGCTTTGCGGTGAACCAGGCCTGATCCTCGGTGAGCGCCTGGCCGAAGCTCAGCCCGGCCTCGGCCAGGCCGGCCCGGAGCTCGTCCGCGCTGATCTCGGAGCTGGCCCAGGCGTGCGTCCACACCTGGCCGGCCACCTGGTACTCGACCTCGACGTGCAGGAGCGGTGGTTCCCGGCGGGCGGTGCGGACCACCCGGCGGATGCCGCCCGGGTCCTCGCGCTCCCTGGGCGCCTGCGCGAACGTCTCGAACCAGCTCAGCGGGTTCTGCTGGAAGATGGCGGTGCCGCCCGGGCGGAGATGGTGCCGGACGGTGGCCAGGAACGCGTGCCGCTGGGCCGGCGGCACGTTGATCATCGTGCTGGCCAGCAGCACGGCGTCGAACGTCCGGCTCAGCCGCAGCGTCTCGATCGGCGAGCAGACCGTGGGCAGGTCCGGGATCCGTTCCAGCATGGCCGGGGACTCATCCGCCCCGAGCACGGGGTGGCCGAGCTGGGCCAGCGGCCGCAGGATCCGGCCGGTCCCGCAGCCCAGCTCCAGGATCGACGCCCCGTAGGGCAGCGCCGCGTGCACGATCTCCGGCTCGCCGAACGTGGGCAGCAGCGCGTAGAAGTCCACCGCGCAGCCGTCGGGGGTGATGTCGCCTGGTCCGGTGCCGGTGTTGCCGCTCATCCGCCCAGGATGCCATCCGGGACTGTCGGTGCCCGGTGCGAGGATGCCCACATGGTGGCAGGCGAGGCGGCCGGCCGGGCGGCGGGACTGCACCCGGATCCCTATACGCCGGTGGTGCCGTCGATGCGCTCCCGTAGGAGGTCGGCGTGGCCGTTGTGGCGGGCGTACTCCTCGATCATGTGGACGTAGATCCAGCGAAGGCTAACGTCCTGCTCCATGAACCGGCCCGTGTCGCTTAGGGCCCGGTCGGCGCCATGCTTGCGGGCGCGGGCGATTTCCTCGCGCCAGGTGGCTAGTGTCATGAGTCAATAATTCGTATCTAGTGTTCTAGGCTTGGCGCATGCCGAGCCCATTTGCTGCTCCCGTGGCGCTGACTGATGACGAGCGGGCGACGTTGGAGCGGTGGGCGCGGCGGCCGAAGAGCGCGCAGGCGTTGGCGTTGCGGTCGCGGATCGTGTTGGCGTGCGCGGATGGGGCGGACGAATACGGCGGTCGCCGAGCGGCTGGGTGTCGCGGTGCCGACGGTGCGGGTGGCGGGGGCGTTTGCTGCGAGCGGCTGGACGGGCTGGTGGACGAGCCGCGGCCGGGGCTGCCCGGACGTCAGCGATGAGCAGGTCGAGGACGGTGATCGTCAGGACGTTGGAGTCGGCACCGCCCGACGACGGGACGCACTGGTCGACCCGGCCAGATGGCCGCCGAGCTGGGCTCTCGCAGTCGACGTCTCCGGATCTGGCGGGCGTTCGGGCTGCAGCCGCATCGGGTGGAGCACTGGAAGCTCTCCAAGGATCCGTTGTTCGTCGAAAAGGTCCGAGACATCGTCGGGCTGTATCTCGACCCGCCCGAGCGGGCAATGGTGCTTGCGTCGACGAGAAGAGCCAGATCCAGGCGCTCGACCGCACCGAGCCGATGCTGCCGATGCTGCCCGGGAGTCCCGCGCGCGCCAGCCACGACTACAAGCGCCACGGCACCACCAGCCTGTTCGCCGCCTCGAACCTCGACGACCGGCAAGGTGATCGGCTCGCTGCATTCGCGGCACCGCGCGATCGAGTTCAAGAAGTTCCTGCCACCATCGACCAGGAGGTCCCGCCGAACTCGACGTCCACCTGATCCTCGACAACTACGCCACCCACAAGACCCCCGCGATCAGCGCTGGCTGGCCGCCCACCCCCGCTTCCACCTGCACTTCACCCCGACCGGCTCGTCCTGGCTCAACCTCGTCGAACGCTGGTTCGCCGAGCTGACCAGCCAAAAAGCTGCAGCGCGGCACCCACCGCTCCGTCCGCGAGCTCAAC
>CAVVGF010000107.1:0-11549 GCA_963747705.1 uncultured Actinomycetes bacterium
GTCCTGACCGCGTGAATGAAGCATTCACGCGGTCAGGACCGCATGGTTGAACCATCCATGTGGTGGCCCGCGGGTCAGTCGCCCTTGACGTTGACGATCTGGCGCAGCGTGTGCCGCACCTCCACCAGGTCCTTGGCGTCTTCCATGACCACGTCGATGTCCTTGTAAGCCGCCGGGATCTCGTCCAGGAACGCGCTGGTCCGCCGCAACTCGATGCCCTGCATCGCGGCGTCAAGCTCGGCCGGCTGAACGTCTTGCGGGCCGCGTTCCGGCTGTACTCGCGGCCGGCGCCGTGCGGCGAGGAGTTCAGCGACAGCCGGTTGCCCTTGCCGGTCACCACGTACGACCGGGTGCCCATCGACCCGGGATGAGGCCGGGCTTGCCCAGGGACGCGTCGATGGCGCCCTTGCGCGACAGCCACACCTCCTTGCCGAAGTGCTTCTCCTGCTCGGTGTAGTTGTGGTGGGTGTTGACGGTCTCGCTCGCCTCGACGTCCTGGCCCAGCCAGCCGGCCAGGCAGCCGATGACCCGGTCCATCATCTCGTCCCGGTTCAGCAGCGCGAAGTGCTGCGCCCAGCGCAGGTCGCGCAGGTAGGCCCAGAACTCGCCGGTGTCCTCGACCAGGTAGGCCAGGTCCGGGTCGGCCAGTGGGATCCACCACTTCTTGGCCAGCCCCTTGGCGACCTTGATGTGCTTGGTGGCCAGCCGGTTCCCGACCCCGCGCGAGCCGGAATGCAGGAACAGCCAGACCCGGTCCTCCTCGTCCAGGCTGACCTCGATGAAGTGGTTCCCCGAGCCCAGGCTGCCCAGCTGCATCCGCCAGTTCGGGCTGGTCTGCTCGGCGCTGTCCGCGCTCTCCTTCTGCTCCAGCTCGGTGACCCGGTCCGCGGTGTGCTGGCCGAAAATGGCGGTGTTGTACTGCCCAGCCGACAGCGGAATGATGCTCTCGATGGACTCCCGCAATGCCCGCAGCTCACCGCGCTCGCGCATATCCTCCGCCGTGAACTGGCTCCGCACCGCCATCATCCCGCAGCCGATGTCAACCCCAACCGCGGCCGGAATTATGGCGCCGAGAGTCGGAATTACCGACCCGACGGTAGCGCCTTTGCCCAGGTGAGCGTCGGGCATCAGGGCCACCCAGGGGTGAATGAACGGCAGCTGAGCCGTATTCAGTGCCTGCTGGCGGGTTTGGTCGTCGAGGATTGACGCCCAGTTCATCAACTTCTTGTTAAGCCGCTCCACGGCTGATCTCCCGTGCCGCCCCGATAAGAGGTTCCAGGATAATGCGCCCCGTGTTCCAGCGCATCATAATTATCGCGGCAAATGCCAGGCTATTCGCCGGCGGTCCAGGCGAGCGGGAGGGAGTCGACGCCGTAGATGCCTTCGACGTTGCCGAGCTGGACCGGGCCGGCCGGGTGCAGGTCGGGCATCCGCCCGGGCAGGAACGTGAGTGCCTCCTCCAGCTCGGCCCGGGCCAGGTTGGAGCCCAGGCAGAAGTGCGGCCCGGCGCCGAACGTGAGCATCCGGTCGGCCGGGTCCCGGCTGATGCCGAACTCATCGCCGCCGGCCCCGTCGCGGTTGGCCCGCTCGGCGCAGATGGCCACGATCGAGCCGGCCGGGAACGTCACGCCACGGTGCTCGATCGGCTCCAGGCAGATCCGCGCGGTGAACGGGGTGATCGGCTCGAACCGGAGCACCTCGCTGACCGCCGCGGGCACCAGGCCCGGATCGCCGGCCAGCGCGGCCCACTGCTCTGGATGGCTGGCGAACAGCCGCATCGCGTGCGACAGCTGGGCCTGCGTGGTGTCCACCCCGCCGGCCACCACGTCGAGCACCAGGTTGACGCACTCGCTGTGGGACAGCCGGTCGCCCTCAGCTTCCGCCGCCAGCAGCGTGCTGATCAGGTCATCGGACGGCTCGCTGCGCCGTTTCTCCAGCAGTGCCTCGACGTAGTCGTACAGCTCCCGGACGGACCGCTCGATCCGGATCCGGTCCGGCTCGCTGGCCAGCGCGCGGATGTCGAACTGGCGCTGCGCCCAACTGGACCACTCGTGCAGCTGCGGTGCGACCGCGGCCGGGGCGCCGAGCACCGCCGCGATGGTTAGCGAGGGGTACGGCTTGGCGAACGCGGCCACGAACTCGCAGTCCGCCGCGCCGCCCAGGTCCTGCCACAGCCCGGCCAGGAAGCCGCGCATGGCCGGCCGCCACCTGTCCGCGGCCCGCGGCGTGAACGCCGGGCTGACCAGCCCGCGCAGCCGGCGGTGCCGCTCACCGGTCTGGTTCAGGATGTTGGCGTTAACCATCTCGCGCAGCCGGCCGCCGGTGATCCCGAACAGGTCGGCGATCTCCCGGCCGGGAAACGCGGTCTGCCGTGCGCGCAGGAAGAACTCACCCGACTCCCGGTCCAGCACCACGTAGCTCAGCGGGGAGCGGGCCAGCCAGCCCTGCTGCCGCACCGCGGCCAGCCGCTGGTGGTACACCTCGCCGGTCAGCCCGGGCTCGGTGTAGTCGAAAACCGGCAGCTCAAGATCATCTACCACGGGGGACGGCATGCGTGATCCTTTCCGCCGACTGCCCCGACCCTACGCTGCTGGGCTACTCGCCGGTAGCCTCAAGTTTCCGCTGCCCACGGCGATTGCGGTGGGGCGAGGAGGGCAGGTGCGGACAATTGCGACACCCAGGCGGGCCAGGCGTGCGTTACGCCCAGTTGCCTGGTTGACTTACCGGCAACGGATCCGTGCCGAGAAGGGATACCAGCAATGGCCGAGCCGAACGGCACGGTGGCGGTTCGCGACCCGGACGCGCTGCTCAAGGAGATCGAGGCGACCCGGGAGAACCTGGCCCGCACCATCGACGCGCTGACCGAGCGGGCCAGCCCGGCCAACATCGCGCGCCGGGCGGCCGCCCGCGCCCGCGAGCAGCTGGACCGCCCGGAGGTGCGGATGTATGGGGGCATCGCCGCCGCGGTGGTGGCCGTGGGAGGCATCGCTTACCTGGTCCGCCGCCGGCTCCGCTAACCCAACCCCTTTTTAGCCGAACGCCATTCCCTCACCGCGGTACGTCGGCACGGTGGCGGTGACCGCGGCGCCGTCGATCAGGTGCAGCTCGTTGAAGCGTTCGCAGAGCTCCCCGGCCTTGGCGTGGCGGAACCAGACCCGGTCACCGATGCGCAGCCCGTCGGCGGCCGCGCCGAGCAGCGGGGTCTGCACCTCGCCCGCGCCCTCCTGGGCGTCCAGCCGCAGCCCGGCCGGCCAGAACGGGCGTGGCAGCCGGCTCGGCTGGGCCGGGCCGGACGCGACGAACCCGCCACTGAACGCGGTGACCGTGCCGCGCCCGGGCCGGCGCACCACAGGCAGCGCGAACAGCGCCGCCGGGCGGCCGGAGAACGCCCGGTAGCTGTCGAACAGGCTGGGCTGGTACAGGCCGGAGCCCGCGCCGATCTCGGTGATGGCCGGCTCGGCCGCGGTGCGCTCGATGGAACCGGTGCCGCCGCCGTTGACGAACCGCAGCGGGGTCACCGCGCGCACCGCGCTGACGATGGCCGCGCGGCGCACCGCCAGCTCGGCCGCGGACCGGCCCTGCATGAGCCGGATGGCCATGCCATACAGCGGCCGCCCGGCCGGTTTGTCACCCACCCCGGCGATCTGCGCCTCGTAGGCCATCAGGCCGGCCAGCCGCAGCCCGGGCCGGGCCGCGATGTCCTGGGCCAGCGCCACCGCGTCGGCCGGGGCGCGCACCGGGGAGCGGCGCGCTCCCGCCCGCAGCAGCCCGCCCAGGCCGTGGTAGGACGTGTCGATGTCGATGCACACCTGCACCGGGGCCGGGCCGGGCACGGTCGCGGCCGCCTTCTCGATCAGGTCCAGATGGTCCGGGCTGTCCACCATGAGAGTGATCGCGCTGGCCGCCGCCGGGTAACTGGCCAGCCGGGCCAGCGCGGCCCGGTCGGACGTTGGGTAGGCGACCACGATGTCGTCGCTGACCCCCTGATCGGCCAGCCAGAGCGCCTCCGGCAGGCTGAACGCCAGGATCCCGTGGAATCCGTCCAGCGCCAGCACCTGCCCGATCACCGCGCGGCACCGGACTGACTTGCTGGCCAGCCGGATCGGCTTGCCCGCGGCCCGGCGGGTCATGTCCGCCGCGTTGGCGCGCAGCGCGGCCAGGTCCACGACGGCGAACGGGGGCTCCAGGTGCGCGGTCGCAGCGTTATAGCGCTGCAGGTTGTCCGGCCCGGGCTGGGCCGGCGGCCCGCCGGCAGGGCTCATTCAGCCTCTTTGGTCAGGGCGGTGTACTCCTCGGCGGTGAGCAGCCCGGCGGGCTCGGCGTCGTCGGCCAGCCTGATCCGCAGCAGCCAGCCCGCGCCGTACGGGTCGGTGTTGACCAGGCCCGGGTCCTCGTCGATCTCCGGGTTGGATTCGATCACCTCGCCGTCCACCGGGGCGTAGATGTCCGAGACCGACTTGGTCGATTCCACCTCGCCGCACGGCTCACCCGCGGTCACCTCGGATCCCGCGGCGGGCACCGAGACGTACACCACGTCGCCCAGGGCCTGCTGGGCGAAGTCGGTGATCCCGACGGACGCGACGGTGCCCTCGATGGCCACCCACTCGTGCTCCGCCGTGTACATCAGATTTTCCGGGATGCTCATCGAAGTGGCTCCTGTGCGTTAGTGGTCCCCCGGGCCCGGGGCTGTCCAGGCCGCCCGGCGGCAGGTCATGTCCGGCTGGTCCGATGGTAGAAGGGCAGCGGGGTCAGCCGGGCGGGCTCGGCGCGACCTCGGACGTCCACGGCCAGCCCGCTGCCCGCGGACTCGGCCGCGCTGGCCGCCGCGGGCTCCAGGTAGGCCATGGCGATCGGCACGCCGAGCGTGGGGGAGGGAGCGCCACTGGTCACCTCGCCACGCGGCTGGCCGTCCCACAGCACCGGGTAACCGTGCCTGGGCACCCGGCGGGTGCCGCCCAGCAGGCCGACCAGCACCCGGCGCGGCCCGGCCTGGGCGGCCGCGGCCAGCGCGTCCCGGCCGACGAAATCCCCGGGCTTGCCGAGCTTCACCACCCGGCCCAGGCCTGCGTCGAACGGCGTGATATCCGGGTTCAGCTCGTTGCCGTACAGCGGCATGCCCGCCTCCAGCCGGAGGGTGTCCCGCGCCGCCAGCCCGGCGGGCACCAGGCCCGCCCCGGCCCCCGCCTCAGCCAGCACGGACCAGATGTGCTCCGCGTCCGGCGGGCTGGTGAACAACTCGAAACCATCTTCGCCGGTGTACCCGGTCCGTGCCAGCAGGATGTCCCGGCCGGCCACCGTGGCCGGCTGGCCGGCGTAGTACCGGATCCCGTCCAGCGGGACGCTGGCCAGCGGGCCGAGGATGCCCGCTGCGGCCGGTCCCTGGATGGCGATCAGCGCATACCCGGCCGTCTCGTCGGTGACCTGCGCGTCGTGCCCGGCGGCCCGCTCGGTGAGCGCGGCCAGCACCACCCCGGTGTTGGCCGCGTTGGCCACCACCAGGAACTCGCCGTCGGCCAGCCGGTACACGATCAGGTCGTCCAGGATGCCGCCGCCGGCCGTGGTGATCATCGTGTACCGGGCCCGGCCGGGCGGCACCGCGGACAGCTCACCGGTCAGCGCGTAGTCCAGGGCGGCGGCCGCGCCGGGCCCGCGGACGCTGATTTCCCCCATATGCGACAGATCGAACAGGCCGGCCGCGGACCGCACCGCCCGGTGTTCCGCGGTCTCACTGCGGTAGCGCAGCGGCATCAGCCACCCGGCGAAATCGGTCATCGACGCGCCCAGGCGGTCGTGCACGCCGCGCAGCGGCGTCTCCCGCGGCTTGGCGGGCTCAGGCGTGGTCATTGGCGTGCGCTCCAGGGCCGGCCCGGATAGGGCCCGGCCAGAATACCGGCTGCGGCCGGCCGGGCCGCCCCCGGGCGGCCGGCCGCGGCGCGCCCGGCTGTGGGTTATGTCACTCAGAGTGACAGGTTTATACCCGGGATAGCGCATTGTCAGCGTCGGCGCGTTCCGCAGCCGTTTAGCCTGGGTATGCACTTTTGCTAGCATCACGGCGCCGGCCACGGCCGGCATCGAACCCCTAGTGGCCCGCCCTTAACCGGGCGGGCCCGGTTGGCGGGACCTGGTGTCCCGTCCGGAACCGAGGGGGTTCGACCATGGCGCTCAGCGCCCGGGCGACGGTTCGCCGCCTGTGCACCGTCGCGGCCGTCGTCATCTTTGCCATCACACTCGGTAGCGTCTCAGCGGCTGGGCAGACCAGCCACTCAGGCTCACGGCCGGCCGGCCACACCAGCCACCTGCCACCCGGGATGCGGCCGGCGTCGGTCAGCCCGCGCGGGGCGTTCGGCCGGATTCTCAGTGCGGCCCGGGCGGTCACGGCGGCACAGACCTGTGCCCGCTACGCGACCTCGGCGGGCTGGGCCAATACCGCGGGGTCGGCCAGCACGCTGGTGGTAGCCAGCGCCATCTGCGTCGCGGAGTCGGGCGGGCAGGCCACCGTGTACTACTGCAACCCGACCAAGACAGACGGTTACTACCCGCCGGTGAACTGCGCCGGCATGTATGACCGTGGGCTCTGGCAGCTGGACAGCCAGGCCTGGGCGGCGATCAGCAACACGTGCGCGTTCACGCCGGAGTGCAACGCGGACGGGGCGTACGGGATCAGCCAGGGCGGGCTGAGCTTCAGCCCCTGGGCCACCTACACCAGCGGGGTGTACGGAAACTACCTGGCCGAGGCGTGGCCGCGGTGACCGCGCTGCGGCACGGCACGGTGCCGGGCGGGGTGGCCGGGGTGTGCCTGTCCCGGGTGAAGTACGCGGTCAACGCGGACGCGGTCATCGCCCGGTGCGGCAGCGGGGCCCGGCGGATGGACTGGCGGGTCGCCGGCCAGGCCGTGAAGGACGGCAAGTTCTGCCTGGCGGTGGCGTCGGCCGACGCCACGGCGGGCGTCCGGCTGCGCCGCTGCAACGGCTCGAAGTACCAGCAGTGGACCGCGACCGGCACCGGCCTGCTGCGCAGTGCGCTGGCCGGGCGGTGCCTGCGCGACCCGGGCGGGACGAACGTGGTGGGCACGCCGCTCAACGTGGGCTCGTGCAGCCAGGTCAGCTCCCGTGTCTGGTGGCTGCCGTGAGCACGGGATTAGGCTCGGCGGACATGGACCTGCTCTCGGACACCGACATCAGTGCGGAACTCGCCAGCCTGCGGCCTGGACACGGGCCGGGGGCAGCATCACCTGCGAGGTCAAGCTGGCCGATTTCAAGGCCGCCATGCTCTACACCGGCGCGGTGGCCTACCTGGCGGAACAGGCGAATCATCACCCGGACATCCTGATCCAGTGGAACCGGGTGACGCTGACCCTGTCCACCCACTCGGCCGGCGGCCTGACCCAGGCTGATTTCGCCCTGGCCCGCGGTATCAGCGCACTGCGCTGATACCGGGTCTATACCTTCGTCCTGGGCGGCGCCACGCCCCCGGGTAGCGCCGCCCAAAGGACGAAGGTCCCCCTCGGCTCGCTCGCGCCTGCACCGGCCCGGCCCAGCCGTGGCCGCCGGCCGCACCGCCCGGGGCGCGTGCCGGCTGGCCTGGCTGGACCGGGCGGCGACCCCCTCCTCGACGCGCGATCCCCCCGTAAAGCCGGGAGTTCTAGTTATACACTCTGCGTTCTAGCGATCACTGTTCGTTATCAGATTGAGGCCGGCTGTGCGGTGTGAGGTGCCGTTTTGGCTGGTCCTGGCTCAGCCGGTGAAGTCGCAGTCCAGATGCTTGATGCCGTTGATGAAGCTGGAGAGCAGCTGGTCCGGCGGGCCCGCTGCGCGGATATCCGGCACGCGGCCGAGCAGCTCGCGGAGCGCCACAGTGATCTCCCGCCGGGCCAGGTGCGCGCCCAGGCAGAAGTGCGGGCCGGCCGCGCCGAACCCGACCTGCGGGTTGGGGGAGCGGGTGATGTCGAACCGGGCCGGCTGCGTGAACACCGCCTCGTCCCGGTTGGCCGACCAGTAGAACAGCCCCACCTTGTCGCCAGCCCGGTAGTCCTGGCCGTTCATCGTGTAGTCCTGGGTCAGCGTGCGGCGCATGAACATCACCGGCGAGGCGACCCGGACGATCTCCTCGACCGCGCCGGCGATCCGGCCCTCGAAGTCGGCCAGCAGCAGGGCGCGCTGCTCCGGGTGGCCGGTGAGCAGCACGAGCGCGTGTGAGATGGCCGTACGGGTGGTCTCGTTCCCGGCCACCACGAGCAGGATGAAGAACGACGCGAGTTCCGCGCTGGTCAGCTGCTCGCCGTCGATGTTGGCCGTGACCAGCGCGGTGATCAGGTCATCGGCCGGCCGTTCCAGCCGGGAGTTGCCCAGCTCGGTGACCAGGTCGGCCAGTTCCTGGCCCGCGGTGAGCAGCTGCAGCACCGCCTCGTCCGGGTCCTCGCTGAGGAAGTCCGGGTCGGCGCCGGACAGGATGATGTTGGTATCCCGCAGCGCCATGTCGTAGTGGCTGTCCGGGATGCCCATCATCTGGCAGATGATGGTGAGCGGCAGCCGGGCCGCGACGTGCTCCACGAAGTCGCACGGGCCGGTCTCCACCAGGTCGGCCACGATCTGGGCCGCCGACGCGCTGCACGTCGTCCTCGAACTTCTTGATCATCCTCGGGGTGAACGCCCGGGACACGATCCGGCGCAGCCGGGTGTGCCGCGGGTCGTCCATGTTGATCATGCTGCCGAAGAACTCGTTGAACTCGGCGGGCAGGTTAACCAGGCTGGTTGCCCCCTGGCCGGAGCAGAACACGGCCGGGTTCCGGCTCGCCTCGACCACGTCCGCGTGCCGGACCAGCGCGTAGTAGCCCGGGCCCGGGTTCGGGAACGGGGTCTCCGGTTCGCGGAAGAACGGCGGCGCCGGCCGTCGGCGCAGCTCGGCGAACGCGGCGTCCCGCTGGGGGAGCGGCAGGCCCCAGAAGGCAGTGTCGGACAGATCTATGCCGGTCATGCCGGGAGGCTCAGCTGAGACCACGGGAGACCACCTCGGGGTGGGCAGCTCGGCAACTAGAATCTCGTTCGGTTACATCGTGGCATACCTATATCAAGCGGGGAAGTGCGGCGGCGGCGGTCCCGGCTTACGCTGCGGGTACCGGTTGATGGTCACGGCGCCGGGTCCTGGTGACCGGCCGGGCTCGCCTGGAGATGCGATGAACGTGCTGGTCAAGGCCGCCGTGGCGGCCGCTGCGGTCGGTATCACTGGGCTGGCCGCCGCGGGCTGCGCCGCCCGCGCCGCGGCCCCGCAGCGCGGGTCAGTGCAGGCCTGCATCACATTCGGCGTCCAGGCCATCGAAGCTCACCGGACGGTGACCCAGGTACCGGCGGCGTGCCGGGGTCTGAGCCGGGCCGAGGTCAATTTCGCCCTCGGCCGGTCCATCTACCTGGTGGCCGGGACCGGGCACCACAAGGTCGCCTGGCGCCACGACGCGGCCGTCGCGGGTACTCGGCTGGCTCGCCTGATCACCACCGCGATGGCCCAGTCATCTGGTGCTCCAGGGACGGCGGCCGGTGCGGGTGCGGGGGGCCGGGCCGGCCCGGTGGACCGCCGCCCGCTCGGCGTGGCCACGCTCATCGCCTGGCTGCTGACCATGGCCGCCGGTGGGTACATGCTGCTGCCGTTCGTGATCGGCGGCGGGTTGCGCCGGCAGCGCGCCGCCGGGGACCGCGCCAGCCCGGCCGTGGTGCTCACCCATTTCGGCCTGGCGTCTGCTGGGCTGCTGCTGTGGGCCGTTTACCTGGCGACCAGCTGGCTCCCGCTGGCCTGGGCCGCGGTGGGGCTGCTGCTGCCGGTGATCGGGTTCGGCATGGCCACCCTCATCGTCTGGACCATCGGGTCATCCCGGTCCCGGGCCGCCGCCTCAGCCCAGGACGCCCGGGACGTCCTCAGCGTCGGCCGAGCCGTCCCTCCCTGACGCCGAGCCGTCCCTCCGTGACGCCGAGCCGTCCCCGGCGTCCACCGAGCCGTCCGGGACGTCCTCAGCGTCCGCGGAGCCGTCCCTCCCTGATGCCAAGCCGTCCTTGCCCGGCGCTGAGCCGTCCCCGGCGGCGCCCGGCCCCGTGACCACGGCCGGTGCGCCGGGGAAGGTGCAGCTGGCCGAGGCGCGCGCCCAGCAGCCCGCCGGCCACGGCCGCCGGCGCGCCGTCGCCCGCCGCGCAGCCGTCCCGCTGGCTGACCGTGATCATCCCGATCGGCCACGGCCTGCTGGCGTCGGCCACCATCCTGCTGGCCCTGCTCACCGCCCTCGGCGCCACCTGACCGCATCGGCATCCACCCGGGCCTGCCGTCTACGTGGGTGAAAAATTCCTGTAGTGGGGACTGCATGCAATCCTTCATCCATGCTCTGCGGTGCCCCTTGCACGGATCGGAGCTTGCCCTGTGGCGCTAAGTGATTGATGCTGGTCGGGCTGGGCAGAGCAGGTGCACTGACGCCCGGTGAGCGGAGCCTGACCATGACCGAGATGCTGCCCTTGTTCCCGCTGGGCACGGTGCTCTATCCGGGGCTTCCGCTGCCGCTGCACATCTTCGAGCCGCGGTACCGGCAGCTGATCCGGGAACTGCTGGACGGGCCGCAGCCGGGCCGGTTCGGCGTCATCGCCATCCGCAAGGGCCGCGAGACCGGGGTGGACGGGGTCTCCGCGCTGTACGAGATCGGCTGCACGGCCACGCTGCGCCAGGTCGCCACGTACGAGGACGGCCGGTTCGACATCGTCACGGTGGGCAGCCAGCGGTTCCGGCTCACTGGGCTGGATGACTCCCGGCCGTATCTGCAGGCCGAGGCGGAGCTGCTCGAGGAGAGCACTGGGGACGGGGCCGCGGCAGCGCTGGCGGCCGGGTCGGTCCAGCTGGCGTTCGGAAAATATGTTGATGCGCTGCGGCAACGGGAGGGAATCGTGGGCCGCACGCCGGAACTGCCGGACGAGCCGATCCTGCTGTCGTACCTGGTCGCGGGATCGATGATCCTGGACCTGGCGGTGCGGCAGGCGCTGCTGGCCGAACCCGATGCGCTCAGCCGGCTCACCAGCGAGCAGGCGCTGCTGGCCCGGGAGATCACCATGCTGCGCTCGCTGACCGCCACCCCCGCGCCGGAGCTGCGCAACTCGCCGTACAGCCCGAACTGACTGGGCTAGGCCGCGACCAGCGCGCTCAGCGTGCGGCCGAGCGGGGCATCCACCGTGCACGTCGCTTCCGGGTCGCCCCGGGTCGGTCCCTGGTTGACGATGGCTACCGGGATGCCGGCCTGGGCCGCGCGCCGGACGAACCGGTAGCCGGACATCACGGTCAGCGAGGAGCCCAGGACGACCAGCGCCCGGGACCCGCCGACCATTTCGTAGCAAGAATCCACCCGGGCCCGGGGCACGTTCTCGCCGAAGAAGATCACATCCGGCTTGAGCACGCCGCCGCAGCTGGTGCAGTCCACCACCTGGAACCGGGCCTCGGCCCCGTCGGGCAGCACGGTGTCACCGTCCGGGTTGAGCTGCCCGGGCCGCGGGCCCCAGCCCGGGTTGGCCGCGCGCAGCCGCCGGTCC